>NZ_JBEXTJ010000018.1:0-153659 GCF_040614075.1 Streptomyces sp. NPDC006174
CCCGGTCGAAGCGGGTCGTGCAGTTTCGCTTTCCAGGTTCTTCGCTTTCGCGTTTTCCCTTTCCGGCGAGTCCGACTCTATCAGATCCTTTCGGGCCTGACTCCCAGTCAGCGGGGCTTGTCTTCCCGGCCGTTGGGCCGTTCCGACGCCCAAACTCTAGCGGATTCTCCCGGCGGCTCATAATCGAGCCATGCGAAATGAATTCCGGCATGCCGAAATTATCCCGGCTGGGAGGTCGTGCTGAAGTTTGGTTGCCGCGCGGTGCGGCGGGATCGGTTGTCGCAGAACCGTTCCGGCCCCGTGACAACTCGAAGAACCTTACGGATCGGGCGGGGCCGTGTCAACCCCGCCCCAGCGCCGGGTCCGGACCCCCTCAGTCCAGGTCCGTGAGGCGGCCGCCGGCGTCCGGCTGGGCGTGTTCCACGCGGCGCAGGAGGCGGATCAGGAGTTCGCCGAGGACTCCGCGTTCGTCGCCGGAGAGGTCCTGGAGCAGGTCCTCCTCGAAGTCGGAAGCCATGCGCATCGCCTCCAGCCACTTCGTACGGCCTTCGTCGGTCAGCTCGACGATGACACGGACCCGGTTGTTCTCGTCGCGGTCGCGGGTGACCAGGCCCTCGCCGGCCATGCGGTCGATGCGGTGCGTCATGGCGGCCGGGGTGAGGCCCAGGCGCTTCGCCAGTTCGCCGGGGCCCAGGCGGTACGGAGCGCCAGACAGGACGAGGGTCTTGAGGACCTCCCACTCGGCGTTGCTGATGTTGAGGGCGGCGACCTGTCTCCCGTACGCGACGTTCATCCGGCGGTTCAGGCGGCCCAGCGCGGAGACGACCTGTTCGACCTGGGGGTCGAGGTCGCGGAACTCGCGCTGGTAGGCGGCGATCTGCTCGTCGAGGGTCGGCTCGCTGGGGCCGGGCTCCTCGGTGCTCTCAGACATGGCGGGCAGTATGGCACGCCCTCACCACCCTTGAAGTCCTTCAGGCTGTAGTTTTCACCTTCTAAGTTTAGTGCTAAAGTCTTCGAGTCTGATTCGTTCAGGACCTTCGAGTCCTTCTAGACCTTGAGGTAGGTGAGTGTGACCAGGGAGATGGGCGCAGCGCTGCGGCGGATTCAGCTGGGCAGCGCGCTGAGCGCGTTCGGGCTCGGGTTCACCGTTCCGTATCTGTACGTCTACGTGGCGCAGGTGCGGGATCTGGGCGCCGGTACGGCGGGAGTCGTGCTGGCGGTCTTCGCGATGGCGGCGCTGGCCGTTCTGCCGTTCACCGGACGGGCCATCGACCGGCGCGGGCCGCTGCCCGTGCTGGTGGTGGCCGCCGGTCTCGCCTCCGTCGGCGCCGCCGCTCTCGGGTACGCGAGCAGCGTGCCGGCCGCCGTGCTGTCGGCCGCGGTCCTCGGTGCCGGTACCGCCGTGATGCAGCCCGCCCTGGCCACGATGCTCGTATGGTGCTCCAGCACCGCCACCCGTACGCGCGCCTTCGCCACGCAGTTCTTCCTGCAGAACCTGGGCCTCGGGCTCGGTGGGCTGGTCGGCGGGCAGCTGGTGGACGTGAGCCGGCCCGCGAGCTTCACCATGCTGTTCCTGATCGAGGCCGGGATGTTCGTGGTCCTCGGTGCGGTCGCTGCGACCGTCAAGATGCCTCGTACGGCTTCCATCGGCGGAGCCCGGCCGATTGACGGCTCGGCCAAGGGCGGAATGCGGGCGCTGCTCTCGCACCGGGCCATGGTCCAGCTGTGCGTGCTCGGGTTCGTGCTCTTCTTCGCCTGTTACGGGCAGTTCGAGTCCGGTCTCGCCGCGTACGGCACCGAGGCCGCCGGGATCCAGCCGTCCACGCTCGGCCTCGCGCTGGCCGCCAACACCGCGGTCATCGTCATCGCCCAGTTCGTCGTCCTGCGGCTCGTGGAGCGGCGGCGGCGCAGCCGGGTCATCGCGGCCGTCGGGCTCATCTGGGCCTTCGCCTGGATCGTGGCGGGATACGCGGGGCTCGGGCACGGCAGCCAGACCATGGCGACGGCCGCGTTCATCTCGACGTACGCGCTGTTCGGGCTGGGTGAGGCGATGCTGTCGCCGACCGTGGCGCCGCTGGTCGCGGATCTGGCTCCGGAGTCGATGGTCGGGCAGTACAACTCGGCGTTCGCGCTGTGCAAGCAGCTCGCGCTCGCGGTCGGTCCCGCTGTCGGCGGTCCGATGGGAGCCTCGCTGCACGGTCCGTACATCGTGACGTTCGTGCTGTTCTCGCTGGGTATCACGGTGCTCGCGCTGCGGCTCGGGCGCCGGCTCACCGCCGTACAGGATCAGCCGTCGCTGGCCCCCGCGCCTTCGCGGGTCGTGGCGGTGTCGCTGCCCGAGGGTGGCGAGAGCTCCGCGGAGTCGGCGGAGCGGGCCGTGTCGGTCACCGCGCCGGCGGCCGCGGCTGTCACGGCCGGTCGCTGAGGCGGGCGGCCGGGCCTCAGCGGGGCAGGGCGAACTCGCACCAGACCGCCTTGCCGCCGTCCGGCGTGCGGCGGCTGCCCCAGGAGGTGGCGATCGACGCGATGATCTCGATGCCGCGTCCCGCCTCGTCCGCCGGTTCGGCCTGGCGGCGGCGCGGCAGGTGGTCGTCGCCGTCGGTCACCTCGATGATCAGCCGCCGGTCCGTGCGGCGCAGGCCGAGGCGCATCGGCGGCGTGCCGTGCTGGAGCGAGTTGGCGACCAGCTCACTGGCGGCGAGCACGCCGAGGTCGCGGAGCTCGGCCGGGAAGCGCCAGGAGGTCAGGACGCCGGTGGCGAAGGAGCGGGCGCGCGGCGTGGCCTCGATGCCGCCGAGCAGGTCGAGCGCGGCGTTGTGGAAGAGCTCCGCGTTCGCTCCCGTACGGGCGGGGTGCTGGACGACCAGGACCGCCACGTCGTCGTCGTGCTCGGCGGTCACTCCCAGCGAGCGGATCAGCCGGTCGCAGACCACCTGTGGTGATCCCTTGGCGCCGGAGAGAGCGCGGGCGAGGGAGGCGACGCCCTCGTCGATGTCCTCGCTGCGGCGCTCGACCAGGCCGTCGGTGTAGAGGACCGCGGTGGAGCCGGGCGGCAGCGCGATCGTGCCCGAGGTGTGGATCCAGCCGCCGGTGCCGAGCGGCGGTCCCGTCGGATCGGCGGCCCGGCTGACCGTGCCGTCCTCGTCGCGGACGAGCATCGGAAGGTGGCCGGCGGAGGCGTAGACCAGCTGTCCCTCGTTCGGGTCGTGGACGGCGTAGACGCAGGTGGCGATCTGGGTCGCGTCGATCTCCGAGGCGAGGCCGTCCATCAGCTGGATCACCTCGTGCGGCGGGAGGTCCAGCCGGGCGTAGGCGCGGACGGCGGTGCGGAGTTGGCCCATGACGGCGGCGGCGCGGACACCGCGGCCCATGACGTCGCCGATCACCAGGGCGGTGCGGCCGGCGCCGAGGGTGATCACGTCGTACCAGTCGCCGCCGACGGCCGCGTCGGTGCCGCCGGGCTGGTAGGTGGCGGCGATCCGGAGGTCGTCGGGCTGCTCCAGCTCCTGCGGGAGGAGGGAGCGCTGGAGGGTGACGGCCGTCTCGCGGTGGCGGCGCTCGCTGGTGCGCAGGCGCTCGGCGGCCTCGGCGTGGTCGGTGACGTCGGCGGCGTAGACGAGGACGCCGCTCTCGGCCCTGGTCTCCTTCTCGTCGCCTTCGCCGATCTCCGTGCCGGTCCAGGCCGCGACCGGCGTGCAGGTCACCGTGTACGAGCCGCCCTCGGCCGTCCGGCGGGACTTGACCGTACGGGCGGTGCCGCTGCGCAGGACCTGGTCGAGCAGCGGCAGCACGCTCAGCTCGGCGAGCTCCGGCAGCGCCTCGGCGGCGGGGACGCCGCAGGTGCGCGGGCCGAACGCGGTCTCGTACGCCTCGTTGACGTACGCGACGCGGTGGTCCGGGCCGTGCAGCAGCGCGACGGGTGCGGGCAGGCGGCCGAGGATCTCGCGGGACGGGAGGTCGTCCAGGGCGGGGCCGGGGACGGCGGGTGCGGCGGCGGTGTCGGGCGGTACCGGAAGGGTGCCGTCCGGGAGGGTGGCCGCGGCCTGCGCCTGGACGGACTCGGCCCGGGCGGCGGGCACGGGACTGCGGTCCTCCCGCGCGGCGGCTCGACGCTGCGTTCCGGGAAGGCGGGCGCTCCAACGCGTGAAGTTCACGGAATTTCTGGCCTCGTGTGTCGGTTCGGTGCGTCGCTGCTGGTCACTGTCGGTCACTGCCGGCCGGGTCACTCTGTGCAGGTGTGGGCCCACCTATGGTCACACGTCCAGTGTGACCGACCGTACTGACAGTCGCCGTCCGGACGCTGTCCTGACGGCGTCCGAACGGCGTACGTCGCGGAGCGGCCTTGTTCAGCGAGAGGGGCCGGGCGGCAGACCGTCCGGCGGGTCCTCCGGGCTCTCTTCGGTGTCGGGTCGGGGCAGGGTGCCGGGGCGGTGGGGAGCCACCGCGCCGCCGCCGGCCGCGAGTTCGAACTCGGCCCGTGGGTGTTCGAGCGAGCCCAGGGAGACGATCTCCCGCTTGAAGAGTCCGGCCAGGGTCCATTCGGCAAGGACGCGCGCCTTCCGGTTGAACGTCGGCACCCGGCTGAGGTGGTACGTACGGTGCATCAGCCAGGCGGGGTAGCCCTTGAGCTTGCGACCGTAGACGTGGGCGACGCCTTTGTGCAGGCCCAGGGAGGCGACGGATCCCGCGTACGTGTGGCGGTACTCCGTGGGCGGGCGGCCGTCGAGCGTGGCGAGGATGTTGTCGGCGAGGACCTTGGCCTGGCGGACGGCGTGCTGGGCGTTGGGCGCGGTCTCCTTGCCGGGTTCGGCGGCGGTGAGGTCCGGGACGGCGGCGGCGTCGCCCGCGGCCCAGGCGTGCGGCATGCCGTCGACGGAGAGGGTGGCGGTGCAGCGGAGCCGGCCGCGTTCGGTGAGCGGGAGGTCGGTGGCGGCCAGGAGCGGGGCCGGTTTGACGCCTGCGGTCCATACGAGCGTGCGGGTCGGGAAGCGGGAACCGTCGTTCAGGACGGCTACGCGGTCCTCACAGACTTCGAGCCGGGTTTCGAGCCGTACGTCGACGCCTCGGCCGCGCAGCTCGCCGACCGCGTACCGGCCCATGGCCTCGCCGACCTCGGGAAGGATGCGGTCGGAGGCTTCGACCAGGATCCATCTCAGGTCCGCGGCCTTGATGTTGTGGTAGTACCGCGCGGTGTAGCGGGCCATGTCCTCCAGCTCGGCGAGCGCCTCCACGCCCGCGTAGCCGCCGCCGACGAAGACGAAGGTGAGCGCGGCGTCGCGGATGGCGGGATCGCGGGTGGCGGACGCGATGTCCATCTGTTCGATGACGTGGTTGCGCAGCCCGATGGCCTCCTCGACCGTCTTGAACCCGATGCCGAAGTCGGCGAGGCCGGGGATCGGCAAGGTGCGCGAGACGGATCCCGGGGCGATGACGATCTCGTCGTACGGGATCTCCAGGGCGCCGGTGCCGTCCTCCGCGGTGGCGAGCGTGGTGACGGTGGCGGTGCGTTTGGCGTGGTCGACGCGTTCGGCCTCGCCGATGACGATGGTGCAGTGGTTCAGCACGCGGCGCAGCGGTACGACGACGTGGCGCGGCGAGATCGAGCCGGCGGCCGCCTCGGGGAGGAACGGCTGGTACGTCATGTACGGCTCGGGCGTGACGACCACGATCTCGGCGTCCCCGCTCCGGAGTCTCTGCTTCAGCTTCCGTTGGAGACGCAGCGCCGTGTACATCCCGACGTAGCCGCCGCCGACGACGAGAATGCGCACACCTGGCCGGGTGCCGGGGGTCGTCCCCCGGGAATCTGGAGCCATCACCACCCCATGACGCAACGGAGTCGGTGGTTTGTCCACAGGCCCGGCACATTGTGTGACCGGAGGGTGCTGCGGGGCGGTCCGGGCCGGTCGGCCGGGCGATGAGGAAGCGGTGCAGGTCAGGCGCTGTGCGGAGGGTGAACGGGCGGGTGTGGTCCGGGGGTCGGCGCGCTCCTGCTCCGATCGGGGGGCTCGCCATGCGGAACTACCCCCTTCTGAATTGACGCAGGCTCAACTATGTTCGTTACCCGTCGGGAGTCGGTGCGGATTTCGTTGTGCTCGCTCCCCGACCTACAGGGCGGGGAAGTCTCCGGGGGGAGACGTCATAAACCGGGGGAAGTTATGCAGATTCAGGATTCGCATGGGCAGTCCGCGCGCTCGCACGCGGCCAAGGACCACGGGCGTCTGGGCTCCGTGGGCGCGCTCGGTGTCATGAGCTCGGCCGACGCGGTGCGTTCCGCGGCGGCGATGAGCGCGGCGGCGATCGGTGCGGCCACGATAGGAGCGGCTCCGGCCGGTCCCGCCGCGAGCGGTCCGGCGCCCAACCCACCTGCCGGATCGGCGCGTTCGGCGCCGCTGCGGGTGGATGCGCAGCGCAATCTGGAGCATGTGCTGCGGGCCGCGCGCGAGGTGTTCGGCGAGCTGGGGTACGGCGCTCCGATGGAGGACGTGGCACGCCGCGCCCGGGTCGGGGTCGGCACCGTATACCGGCGGTTCCCGAGCAAGGACGTGCTGGTGCGGCGGATAGCCGAGGAGGAGACCTCCCGGCTGACCGAGCAGGCGCGTACGGCTCTGGGCCAGGAGGAGGAGCCGTGGTCGGCGCTCTCCCGCTTCCTGCGGACCTCGGTGGCGTCCGGCGCGGGCCGGCTGCTGCCGCCGCAGGTGCTGCGGGTCGGGGTCGACGCGGAGGAGGCGGGCGTGCCGGTGGCGGCGGACGCGGGCGACGAGACCCGTGTTCCGCAGCAGCGGCAGGGCGTGGCCCAGGCCGACTTCCGCGTCGTCGGCCAACGCGCCGGTGGCGGGGACGAGCTCGACGGCCTCGGTGAGGATTCGGGCGCGGGCGAGCTGCTGGAGGTCGTGGGCCGGCTGGTGGACCGGGCGCGGGAATCGGGTGAGCTGCGCGGCGATGTGACGGTGGCCGATGTGCTGCTGGTCATCGCCACCGCCGCCCCGTCCCTGCCGGACGCCGCCCAGCAGGCGGCGGCCTCGGCCCGGTTGCTGGACATCCTGCTGGAGGGGCTGCGGTCGCGGCCTTCGGTCTGACGTCACCGTCCGGGGCGCGTTCGAGCTCAATCGGCCCGGCCGCCCGACCGTCTGTGCACGTTGCGGGCGGTCGGGTGGTAACCGGGTCATGAAACAACCCGGATGCATTCCCCAGAAGTGGGCGCTCTAGCACTCGCATTCGAGAAAACGCCCCGGATGAGTGGTTGCCAGGACTGAGGGTCCATCGCGATTGAGCCATGTGGCAGTCTTGGCCGGTATTCGGGTCCGAGGGTGTATCGGGGGCTTCCGCGATGAGCGGTGACGAGCAGCAGGAAGAGCCGCTCGACGAGATCGCTGCGGCGGGCGGGGACACGAAGGCCGACGGGATGTCCTCCGGGCAGATCCCGGTCCAGGCGGGACGTGGACCGTCGGAGAGTTCGGGCGGCCGTGGTGGTTCGGTCGGCTCGGACGGTTCGGCCGGCTCGGATGATTCGGTCGGCTTCGGCGGATCGGACGGTGAGGAGCAGGGCGGCACCGTTCTGCCCGGGCCGTGGCCGGCGGTCGTCGAGGCCGGTGCCGGGGACGGGGTCTCCGGTGGGACCGGTGCGTACGCGGTGCCCTCGCAGCGTGAAGGGCGCGTCGGGTCACCCGACACCGGGCTGTCCGACGCCCAGTTGATCGAGGGCATGCGCGAAGGGGACAACCTCGCCTACGAGGAGCTGTTCCGGCGCCACTCGGGCGCGGTCCGGCGTTACGCCCGCACCTGCTGCCGGGACGGGCACACCGCCGACGACCTGACCGCCGAGGTGTTCGCCCGCACGCTCCAGGCCGTACGGGGCGGCAAGGGGCCGCAGGAGGCCGTCCGGGCCTATCTGATGACCGCCGTCCGCCATGTCGCCGCCGCCTGGACGAAGAGCGCCAAGCGGGAGCAGCTGGTCGACGACTTCGCGGTGTTCGCCGCGCAGGCCTCCCGTACGTCGGAGCTGTCCAGCGACGACACCTTGGACCTCGGCGCCGATGTGCTGGCGATGCACGAGGCCGAGCAGTCGATGGCGATGGAGGCGTTCCGGAGCCTGCCCGAGCGCTGGCAGGCGGTGCTCTGGCACACCACGGTGGAGAAGGAGTCGCCCAGCGAGATCGCCCCGCTCTTCGGTCTGACCGCCAACGCCACCGCCGTACTGGCCAGTCGGGCCCGCGAAGGGCTCAAGCAGGCGTATCTCCAGGCGCATGTGAGCCAGACGCTCACCACCGGCGGCGACTGTGCGCAGTACGCGGACCGGCTCGGCGCCTACGCCCGCGGCGGGCTGCGGATGCGGGCCGAGCGCGGTCTGCGCAAGCACCTGGACGAGTGCGCGAAGTGCCGTTTGGCGGCAGGCGAGTTGGAGCATGTGAACGCCGGAATTCCGGCGCTGCTGCCCATCGCGGTCATCGGCTGGTTCGCCGCCGGGTACTCGCTCAAGGCCGCCGGTGTCGTGGTGGGCGGTGCCGCCGGCGCCGCCGGAGCGGGAGCCGCCGCCGCGGCCACCGGATCGGGCACCACCGGTGCCGCTGCCGGGGGTGCAGCAGGAGGATCCTCCGGCGGAGCCGCCGGAGGTGCCGCGTCGGAAGGGCTCGGTGCGCCGGCCAAGGCCGGGATCGCGGCCGCCGTCGCCGTGGCGGCCGCCGCCGGTCTGGTGTGGGCGCTCGTCGGCGACGACCAGCCGAAGCCGGATCCCAAGCCGGTCGCGAAACCGCCGGCGGTGGCACCCGAGGTTCCGGCTCCGGAGCCGCCCGCACCCGAGCCCGAACCTCCGGTCGTACCCGCTCCCGACCCCGTACCGCCTGCGGCTCCCGAGCCGGACCCCGCACCGGAACCGGAGCCGGAACCTCCCGCGCCGGAGCCCGAGCCGGTCCCGCCGCCGGCCGCCGAGCCCACGCCCTCCCCAAAACCGCCCGAGCCCGAGCCGCCCGCGCCGAACCCGCCGCCGCCCCCGGAGCCCGATCCCGGTCCGGGGCCGCCGCCTCCACCTCCGCCGCCGCCCGCACCGACCGTCTACCAGGTCAGCGAGCTCTCGTACTCCCTGCTCGGCGACCACACCGAGCCGGAGGTCGTGACGGGACGGAGCAGCTGGATCTGGCAGCGTTCCAACGTGTCGATCGCCGAGAAGCGGTACGCGCACGGGATCACCGTGCACGCCCGGTCCTCCGTCACCATCCAGCTGAACCGCCCGTGCACCCGCTACGAGGCGACGGTCGGCGTGGACGACCTGACGATGGGGCTCGGCGCGGTGCGCTTCTCCGTGTACGACAGCGACGGCGCGCGGCTGTGGCGCTCGCCGGTGATGGCGGGCGGCGCGCCTGCCGTGCCGGTCAGCGTCGGAATCAGCGGCCGGTCGTCGATCCGGCTCGTGGTGGAGCCCGAGGGTCCGCTCGGCGGAGTGGCGCTGGCCGACTGGGCGGAATCCCGGATCAGCTGCGCCTGAGCGATCGGCTACGGGAGACCGGTCGGCGTCACGGCTGGAGCGTGCGCCGGGACGGGACCACGCCGCCCGCCACCGCGCGCTGGCGCGGCGCCGCCGTGCCCGTCCAGCAGGTGCCCCGGCGGGCCAGCAGCCGGCGCAGCCACAGCTCGGTGGAGGCCAGTTCCGCCAGGCCGTCCAGCGGGAGCGGCTCGCCTTCGGACGCGGCGCGCAGGGCCTTGCGGACGACGCGGGCCTCGACCAGGCCCGCGTCGGCGAGGAGCGGTGCGTCGAAGAGGCCCATCAGGTCGGGCAGCGCGGTGCGCAGGCCGGTGTGGGTGACGGCGGTGGAGGTGGCCTGCGAAGGCGTGCCCCAGCCGGGCGGCAGGTCGTGGATGCCCGCTCCGCCGAGCACCCGGCGCAGGATCGCGGCGCGGGCGCCGGGCTGGACGCGGAGGGATTCGGGGAGCGCGCGGGCGGCGCGGACGACCTGGTTGTCGAGGAACGGGGCGTGGAGGCGCTGGCTGCGGATCTCGGCCGCCTGTTCCAGGATGCGGTGGTCGGCGGCGCTGCGGGCGAGAGCGGCGCGGGCGCGGGCCTCGCCGGGGCGCTGGACGGAGGTGGGCCGGATCGCCGCTCCCTGGAGGCGAACCGATACTTCCGCGAGCGCCTCTCCGGTCAGCCAGCGGGCCGCCGGTCCCGGGCGCGACCAGGCGAGGGCGGCGAGCGAGGCGTCGGCGGGAGTGGCGAGGTCGGGGGCGTACCGGTTGGCGTCGGGGAGGAGTCCGGCGGCGGTCTCCAGGCCGGTGCGGTACGACGTACGGGCCAGTCTTCGGGCGGCGCGGTAGAGCGTCAGCGGGACGAACAGCGAGTGCGCCGAGGGGCCTTCGGCTTTGGTGAGTGCGGCGACCGGGCGCAGGAGGTGGCGTCTCTGCCGGTCCATCAGGAGGTCGGCCAGGCGGGCCGGGTGGGCGTCCAGGACCTGCCGGGCGCCGTGGCCCACCAGGTGGTCGGCGCTGCCCGCGGCGAGGCGGCGGCGGTGGCGTTCGGCGACGACGAGCGAGGGTCCTGGTTCATCGGTGAGCGGTCCGGTGGACAACGAGGCGTACGGGAGGGCCTCTTCGCCCGCCGCGACGACCACGTGGTGCAGGCGCGGGTTGGCGGCGATGGCGCGGGCGCGCTCCAGCTCGTCCTCGTGGCCGCGGGTGGTGAGGTCGTTGAAGGTGACGGCCAGCAGGCGTTCGCCGGCGCCGGTGCCGTGGCCGAGGAGAGTGCCGGGCAGTCCGGGCAGTCCGGCGGCGAGCAGGGCGAGAGTGGCGGAGGCGCTGCCTCCGGAGAGGTCGGCACCGATTCCGGCCACCGGCGCGCCGCGGGCCGCGCGCCGGTCGGCGGGACCCATGCCGGGGACGGGGCCGGGGTCCTGCGGCAGGGTCTCGGGGGCGTGGCGGGGCGCGGTGAGCCGGGCGCGTACGGCTTCGACGAGCGCGTCGCGTACGCCCTCCACCGCGTGCACCGGGTCGACCTGCGGCGCGGCGACGGCGAGCGAGGCGACGGCCTCGTACCCGGTGATCTCGCGCGAGCCCTCCCGCAGGATCAGCGCGTGGCCCGGCGGGACCCGCTTCACCCCGGCGTACGGCGTGCCGTCGCCGAGCGCCTCCGGGCTCTCCGGGCAGGCGAGCAGCGCGGCGAGGTGGCCGATGTCGAGCTGGGCCTCGATGAGGTCGGCGAGCGGCAGCGCGGCGGTGGCGTACGCGGTGCCGTTGGCCCACGGGGTGTGGAAGACGGGCCGGGCTCCGGCGAGGTCGCCGGCGACGGTGATGCGGCGGCCGATCTGGACGACGGCGGTGTAGCTGCCCGGCCAGGCGGTGAGATGGCGCATCGCGCCGCCGCGCGCGGCGAGCAGTCCGACGCGCAGCTGTTCGTCGGTGGCGCCGCAGCAGCCGAGGACGGCGAGGCGTGCGGTGGGAGCGCCTTCGGGCGTGGCGACGCCGATGACGCGGATCTCGTCGGGCCGCCAGTCGCCGACCGCCCAGAGCGGATCCGGGTCACCCCACAGGAGTTGGGAGCCCACCGGATGGACCGTGCGCCCCTCACCGCCGTTGCCGACCGCTCCGACGGTGCCGAAGCTCGCGGCGATACTGCTCCATCCCACCAACCAACGCATCGCCGCCTCCACAGGCTGTGGACAAGCGGCGCGCTGTGCTGGTCGCATCCGCCGCTGCGGGACATGCTGCCACGACAGGGCGGCAGGAGAGGGGGTACGGGCAGCGCACGCCGGATGAGCATGCGCCCCTGGCAAAGGCCGGGCGCCCGGCTCGCCGCCGCCTTCACCACATCCCCGACAACGGAAGTAAGGATTCCGGGAGTTAACGCCGCAAGCGCGGTCGGCTGTCACGCGCCGCACCGCGTCCGACTCCACCATCACCGACAGCGCCACCGCACGGGAAGAGCGGTCGAAATCCGGCCATAGTCGGACCGTTGGCCAGACCGTCACCGGATAGTCGTAATTCAGCCATTCTCGTCAGGCTCCGCCGCCCGCGCACACCCGTCCGCGCCGCCGCTGCGGATCCTTCCACGCACAGTCCGGGAGGTGGGCCTCACCTCCCGGACCGGTCCGCCGCTCGCGGGGAATGGAGCGGCGGTATCCCCCAGCCCACTGAGTCCAGTGCAGTGAGCCGACCCACGCGGTACCCAGCCAAGCCGCTCCCGTACGGGCCGGACCAGAGCGCACGGCCGGGCGCACGGCCACACGCCAGGGGCACGCCCCGCTCCGGCACGCGCACGCCCGGAGCGCGGACCCCGCCGCCCGCACGGACAACAATCCCGCCATACGGACGTCTGCCCCTTAACGGTAGGGATGGGGAGAACTACGCTGTGTTTACTGGTGTTCTCAGCAGGAGGCATATTCCTCGGGGCTCGGCCACATGCGTGTGCAGGCGGAGTACGAGGGTTCGAACCTGGGGAGGCATCGGTACGAATGCCGCGCGCCGTCCTCGGTGACGCGGCGGCTGTCTGTGTGTCGAGGGGTGGCGCATGTCCAGGGAGCAACGCGGGCCGAACGAGAAGCTCGGCACGGTTCTCGCCCTCGCGGGAATCAGTAACGCCGGGCTCGCCCGGCGGGTCAACGACCTCGGAGCACAGCGCGGTCTGACACTTCGCTACGACAAGACCTCGGTGGCCCGGTGGGTCGCCAAGGGGATGGTGCCGCAGGGTGCGGCGCCTCATCTGATCGCGGCGGCGATCGGGGCCAAGCTCGGCCGGCCGGTCCCGCTGCACGAGATCGGTCTCGCCGACGCGGACCCCGCGCCGGAGGTCGGCCTCGCCTTCCCACGGGACGTGGGCGAGGCGGTCAGGTCGGCGACCGAGCTGTACCGGCTGGATCTGGCCGGGCGCAGGGGCGGCGGCGGGATCTGGCAGTCGCTGGCCGGTTCGTTCGCGGTGAGCGCCTATGCGACCCCCGCGTCCCGCTGGCTGATAACCCCCGCCGATCCGTCGGTCGCCCGCGACCCGACGGCGGCACAGGCGGCGATCCTCGGCGCCCGGAGCGGCGGCCAGGACTCTCCAGGCGCGCCCGGTCCACGCGGACCGCAGAGCGCGGCGGACGGCCGCGGCGCACACAACCCGCACACATCCCCGGGCGCGCCGGGCGGCTTCGGCGCAGGCCCGGGCTCCGGTTCCGGTTCCGTGCCCGTGCAGCCCGGTCCGGAGTCCGTCGCGGACGCCTCGCCGCTGCGCGTGGGCCACAGCGACGTCATGAAGCTGCGCGAGGCGGCTCAGGACGCCCGCCGCTGGGACTCCAAGTACGGTGGCGGCGACTGGCGTTCCTCCATGGTCCCGGAGTGCTTACGCGTCGACGCGGCGCCTCTGCTCCTCGGCTCGTACACCGACGAGGTGGGCCGCGCGCTGTTCGGCGCCTCGGCCGAGCTGACCCGGCTGGCGGGCTGGATGGCGTTCGACACCGGCCAGCAGGAGGCCGCCCAGCGCTACTACATCCAGGCCCTGCGCCTGGCCCGCGCCGCCGCCGACGTCCCGCTCGGCGGCTATGTCCTCGCCTCCATGTCCCTCCAGGCGACCTACCGCGGCTTCGCCGACGAAGGCGTCGACCTCGCGCAGGCCGCCGTGGAGCGCAACCGGGGCCTGGCGACCGCCCGCACCATGAGCTTCTTCCGGCTGGTGGAGGCCCGCGCCCATGCGAAGGCCGGCGACGCACCGGCCGCGGGGGCCGCGCTCAAGGGCGCCGAGAGCTGGCTGGAGCGGTCCCGGTCGGGCGACGCCGACCCGCCCTGGCTCGGTTTCTACAGCTACGACCGGTTCGCCGCGGACGCCGCCGAGTGCTACCGCGACCTGAAGGCCCCGCGCCAGGTGCGGCGCTTCACCGAGCAGGCGCTCTCCCGGCCGACCGACGAGTTCGTCCGCAGCCACGGACTGCGGCTCGTCGTCTCCGCCGTCGCCGAGCTGGAGTCGGGCAACCTGGACGCGGCCTGCGCGGCGGGCACCCGGGCCGTCGAGGTGGCCGGCCGGATCTCCTCGGCACGCACCACCGAGTACGTACGCGACCTGCTGCACCGGCTCGAACCGTACGGGGACGAGCCGCGCGTCGCCGAGCTGCGGGAGCGGGCCCGCCCGCTGCTGGTGACCCAGGCCTGAGCCGGACGTCCGGAGCCGGGGCGTGCCCGATGTGCGCCACGCCCTGCCCGGATCGGGTTTGAGGCCGTTGTCAGTGGGTCAGTGCACTATCGGGGTGGGAGGTGGCGTGATGATGACGCACGCGGCGTACGACTGCGATGTGCTGGTGATCGGCGGCGGGATCGTCGGTCTGTCGACCGCGTACGCGCTCCAGCGGTCCGCGCCGGGCACCCGGGTCACGGTCCTGGAGAAGGAGCACGGCCCGGCCCGCCACCAGACCGGACGTAACAGCGGAGTGATCCACAGCGGGATCTACTACCGACCCGGTTCGCTCAAGGCTCGGTACGCGCTGCGCGGCTCCGCCGAGCTGGCCGACTTCTGCGCCGAGCACGGGATCGCCCACGCCACCACCGGCAAGCTGATCGTCGCCACCGACCGCTCCGAGCTGCCCCGACTGCACGGCCTGGTCCAGCGCGGCCGCGAACACGGACTGCCGGTGCGGGAGCTGGGCCCGGCGCAGATCGCGGAGTACGAGCCCGAGGTCCAGGGCCTCGCGGCGATCCGGGTCGGCACGACCGGCGTCTGCGACTTCACCGCCGTCGCCACCGGCTTCGCGGCCGAGGTCACGGCCGCCGGCGGCATCGTGCGGTACGGGGCGGAGGTCGTGGCGATAGACCGGCGCGCCTGGGGCGTGGCGGCGCGGACGGCGGACGGGCTGGTGGTCCGCGCCCGGACCCTGGTCAACTGCGCGGGACTGCAGTGCGACCGGGTGGCGCGGCTGGCGGGCGACGACCCGGAGGTGCGGATCGTGCCGTTCCGCGGCGAGTACTACGAGCTGGCCCGCCCGGAGCTGGTGCGCGGCCTGGTCTACCCGGTGCCGGACCCGGCCTTCCCGTTCCTCGGCGTCCACCTGACCCGGGGCTTCGACGGCACGGTCCACGTCGGCCCGAACGCGGTCCCCGCGCTGGCCCGCGAGGGATACGCCTGGCCGGTGGTGCGCCCTGCCGAACTGCTGTCCACGCTGAGCTGGCCGGGCACCTGGCGGATCGCCCGACGGCACTGGCGGTACGGCGCCGGCGAGGTGCACCGCTCGCTCTCGAAGTCAGCCTTCACGCAGGCCGTCCAACGGCTGCTGCCCGAGGTGCGGGAGGAGGACCTGCGCCCGTCGCCCGCCGGGGTCCGGGCCCAGGCGGTGCTGAAGGACGGCACGCTGGTCGACGACTTCCTGATCCGCGAGGCCCCGCACACCGTGCACGTGCTGAACGCACCGTCGCCCGCCGCGACCGCGTGCCTGCCGATCGGGCGCGAGGTGGCGCGGCGGGCGCTGCGCCAAGCACAGGAGACGGGGTGGAGGCCGCCCGCCGTAGAATCGGGTCATTGTGTCTGAGCAGCCTTTGAACCATGCCCCCGCCGCGGCTCCCGAGCCGGAGGCGGCGACCACCGTGACCGGTTCCGCGACCGGGTCCACCGCCGCCGACGCCACGGCCTCCGCCGGGTCGACGGCCTCCGACGTGTCAGCCGACGAGGCCGCCGCGCTACGGGCCGCCTCCTTCGAGCGGGCGCGCCGGCTGCGCCAGGAGCCGCGCTTCCCCGGCGGCCCCGCCGCCGACCCGGCCGGCTCGCACCACGAGCGCCGGATCCGCAGCTTCCAGCCGCGCCGCAGCCGGGTCACCACCGGCCAGCAGGAGGCCCTGGAGCGGCTGTGGCCGAAGTGGGGCCTGGACATCGACGGCAAACGCGTCCTGGATCTGGCCGAGCTGTTCGACGGGCTGCCCGTCGTCCTGGAGATCGGCTTCGGCATGGGCGAGGCCACCGCGCAGATGGCCGCCGAGGACCCGGGCACCGGCATCCTCGCCGTCGACGTCCACACCCCGGGCCAGGGCAACCTGCTGGGCCTCGCGGACAAAGCCGGCTCCACCAACGTCCGGGTGGCCAACGGCGACGCGGTGATCCTGCTCCGCGAGATGCTGGCTCCCGAGTCGCTGGACGGCCTGCGGGTCTACTTCCCGGACCCGTGGCCCAAGGCCCGCCACCACAAGCGGCGCCTGATCCAGCCGGAGTTCCTGGACCTGGTGGCCCCGGTGCTCAAGCCCGGCGCGATCGTGCACTGCGCCACCGACTGGGAGCCGTACGCGGAGCAGATGCTGGAGGTGCTGACCGCGCACCCCCGCTTCGAGAACACGGCGGCGGACGGCGGATACGCGCCGCGTCCGGCGTTCCGGCCGCTCACCCGGTTCGAGGGCCAGGGCCTGGACAAGGGCCACGTCGTGCACGACCTGCTGTTCGCCCGGATCTGAGCCGACGCCTCCCGTATCCGAAAAACACCTGACGCACCGCCTGACGCATCGCCCGGTCCGGCCACGTCCTGGCCGAACAGCGAACCCTCCTGGCCGGATGCACCGTCGCCGGGTGTCAGTGCTCCTCGTTAGGGTCAAGGGGTGTCCGACGGTTCCGTGCAGTACCAGCAGCGGCAGCCGGCGGTCCCGGTCCTCCACGAGCAGCGGTTCGAGGAGGTGTTGGGCGCCGTGCCGGAGCGCGGCCGGTGGCAGTACCGGCCGCGCCGCGTCTCCATGGTCTGGCGCAGCAAGGTGTTCCGCCTCGGGACCGTGATCGTGGTACTCGCGCTGTGCGGGCTCGTGATCCTCGCCCTCGTCCGCGAACAGACGGGCACGGAGGGCTTCCTCGTCGGCCTCGGCCTGGCGCTGCTGCCGGTGCCGCTCCTGATGGCCGCCTTCCGCTGGCTGGACCGGGTCGAGCCGGGCCCCTGGCGGAACCTGATCTTCTGCTTCGCCTGGGGCGCGTGCGCGGCCGCACTCGTCGCGATCATCGCCAACTCGTTCGCGATGCGGTGGATAGCCACCGCGACGGCGGACCCGGCGAGCGCCGACACGCTGGGCGCGACGGTGATCGCGCCGGTCGTGGAGGAGAGCGCCAAGGCCGTCTCCGTCCTGCTGATCTTCATCTTCCGGAGGCGGGAGTTCCGGGGCGTGGTGGAAGGCATCGTGGTCGCGGGCTTCACCGCGACCGGCTTCGCCTTCACCGAGAACATCCTCTACCTGGGCAACGCGTTCGACGAGGACCAGCAGCTCGGCAGCTCCGGGATCGCCTCGGTGACCGCCGGGACGTTCTTCGTACGGATCGTGATGTCGCCGTTCGCGCATCCGCTGTTCACGGTGCTCACCGGCCTCGGCTTCGGCTTCGCGGCCATCAGCGCCCGTCACCACCGGGTCCGCCGGATCGCGTTGCCGGTGCTCGGCCTGCTGTTCGCGATGGGCCTGCACGCCTTGTGGAACGGCTCGGCGGCCTTCGGCCCGTACGGCTTCTGGGCGGTGTACGGGATGGTGATGGTCCCGGTCTTCGCGCTGGTGACCTGGCTGGCGATCTGGTGGCGCCGGCGCGAGCTGCGGACGCTCGCCGCCGAACTGCCCGCGTACGCCACGGCCGGCTGGCTGACCCCGGCCGAGCCGCTGGCGCTCTCCTCGATGCGGACCCGGGGCGTGGCGCGCGATCTGGCCCGCCACTGGCACGGGAAGCAGGACCGGTCGCGGGGCCGGGCGGCGGCGCGCGCGGTGGCCGAGTACGAGTCGTTCGCGACGACCCTGGCCGGCCTGCGCCGCCGGGCCCGCCACGACGCGGCGGGCCCGGACTTCGCCGTCCGGGAGCGGGAGCTGCTGCACCACCTCTGGCAGCGCCGCGCCATCGCGGCCCCGGCCCTCACCCACGCGGCCCACATGACCGGCACCGGCCCGCGCCCGCACCCGTACCGACAGCCGATGCCGTACGGACAGGGCCAGGGTTACGGGTACGGGTACGGGCAGGCTTACGGGCACGGGCAGGGCTACGGATACGGGCAGGTTCACGGACACAGGCAGGGTTACGGAACCGCGTACGGCAGCCCGCCGCCGCAGCCGTATCCGTACGGACGGCACAGCCCGTACGGCCCCACCCCGCCTCCTCCGTAAGGCGGTTCAGGCGGGCCGGCTCAGGCCGACGCCTCCGTGAGGGCCGCCAGCTCCGCCTCCGTCAGCTCCAGGTCCGCGACGGCCAGCAGCGCGGGGAGCTGTTCGACCGTGCGGGCCGAGGCGATCGGAGCCACGACCGTCGGACGGGCGGCGAGCCAGGCGAGGGCCACCGTGGCGATCTCGGCGCCGCGTTCCGTGGCGACCTGGTCGAGAGCGGCGAGCACCTTGCGGCCGCGCTCCGACTCCAGGTGCTCGCCCGCCTTCGCGGAGCGGGCGCTCTCCACGGTGGCGCCGGGGCGGTACTTGCCGGTGAGGAAGCCCGAGGCCAGCGCGTAGTACGGGACGGCGGCGAGACCGGCGCGGGCGGCGGTCTCCTGGAGCGGGCCCTCGTAGGTGGCGCGGGAGACCAGGTTGTAGTGCGGCTGGAGTGCGACGTACCGGGCCAGGCCCTCGCGCTCGGAGAAGTCCAGCGACTCCTGGAGGCGCTCCGGGCTGATGTTGGAGGCGGCGATGTGGCGCACCTTGCCGTCCTTCACCAGCTGGTCGAGTGCGGTGATGATCTCCTCGACCGGGACGGTCTCGTCGTCGAAGTGCGTGTAGTAGAGGTCGATGTGGTCGGTGCCGAGGCGGCGCAGCGACTGCTCGGCCGCGCCCTTGATGGTGGCGGCGGAGAGCCCCTGGTAGTCGGGGTGGGCGCCGGCCTTGGTGGCCACGACGATGTCGGAGCGGTTGGCGCGAGAGGCGAGCCACTTGCCGATGACGGTCTCCGACTCGCCGCCCCGGTTGCCTTCGACCCAGGCGGAGTAGGCGTCGGCGGTGTCGACGAAGTTGCCGCCGGCCGCCACGTACGCGTCCAGGACGGCGAAGGACCGGTCCTCGTCCGCCGTCCAGCCGAAGACGTTGCCGCCGAGGGCGAGAGGGAAGACCTGGAGGTCGGAGCTGCCGAGAGTGCGCAGAGAAGTCATGTAGGGGTTCAACGGCGGCGGCGGAGCCACGTATTCCATGACGGAGCCGCCCATTCCGCGCCGGAGCCACGCATTCCGTCCCCTGCACTCCGCCGGACGGACCGGCAGCCCTGACGTCGGGGGGTGAGCGTCAGGGCTGCCGGGGTGTGCGAGGGACGACGACGAACGACGTACCGGGGTCTCAGACGGAGAGGCCCTTGCTGCTCAGCCAGGCCGCCGGGTCCATCGCCGAGCCGCCGGCGGTGCGGACCTCCAGGTGGAGGTGGACGCCGGTCACGTTGCCGGTGTCGCCCATGCGGCCGATGGTCTGGCCGGTGGTGACCTTCTGGCCGACCGAGACCTCGATCGACGACTGGTGGGCGTACCAGATCTCCGTGCCGTCCTCGAGCTGGAGCACCGTGCGGTAGCCGTACGCCTGGGCCCAGCCCGCCGACGTGATCGTGCCGCCGTGCACGGCCTTGATCGGCGTACCGGCCGACCCGGCGAAGTCCAGGCCGGTGTGCTGGCCCGAGGACCACAGGGCGCCTGACTGACCGTAGGTCGAGGTGATCGTGTACGAGGAGGTCGGCAGCGTGTAGCTGGCGCGGAGCTTGGCGAGGCGCTCCTCCTCGGCCTTCTTCGCCGCGGCCTCCTCGGCCGCCTTCTTCTCGGCGGCGGCCTTGGCCTTGACCTTCGCCTCGGCCTCGTCCTGCTGCTTCTTCGCCTCGGCGGCGGCCTTCTCGGCCGCGGCCTTCTCCTCGGCGGCCTTGGCCTCGGCGTCCGCGTTGGCCTGCTGCTGCTCGGCCTGCTGGAGGATCCGGGCGCGCAGGGCCTCGCCGGCGTCGGTGGTGCCCTGCTCGGCCTCGGCGGTCGTGATGCCCGCGGAGGTGAGCGGAGCGGCCGCGAGGACCGGGGCGGGCTCGGCCTCGTCGGACATGAACGCCCCGACGCCGGGAAGGGACTTGGCGTCGGGGAGGTTGTCCGCGATGGAATCGGGAAGAGAGATGGAGACCGGCGGCTTGCTCTGGGCGGTGGCCATGCCACCCGCACCGACGGCCGCTATGACGCCGACCCCGAGGACGGTGGAGCTACGGGCGAGACCTCGCTGCTTCGCCACGCGGTGCTTGCCGCGCACGGGACGGATGGACTCCGCGGTGGGGTTCCACTCCTCCCACGTCCGCTCCGGGCCGCCGAGGCCGTCGGTGGTGAAGGGTGACGGGGCCTCAGGGGCAGGGTTGTTGGACGCCACGTGGGCGCACTCCTTTCCTTCCTTCTCGCCTACCGGGTTAGCTGACGGGTTCGGAGCAGGAAGGTCTCCTACGGGCCCCTCCGCCTCTCACGAGACGCAGGCGTCCGATTCACCCCATGTAGGTGGTTCCCCGGTTCCCTTGCGGAATTCGGCGCTCGCGCACGGCGCCGTCTCTGACGACGGCTGGGACGACCGCGCTGCGTTATCGAACGTTAATAGACAGACGGGCCCGATTCCAAGCTGTTCCTGTTGATCATTAACGACTTCGACGGGGACTTACCACCCACAAGCGTCCCGAATCGGACGACTTGACGACCCCTCGTCCACACCTCTTTTTCTGATGGTGTGTCAACTGTTATGCGGAGCGGTGCTCTTCAATTACGCACCGTGTCATCGCCCCGGCCGACGATCTTCACCGTCGTCCGACGCGGCGGCTGGCCCTCCGCCGGCCGGCTGACCGCGAGCAGCGCCATGTCGTCCGTCGACTGCCCCCCGGTGTGCAGCCGTACGTCGTCGGTGAGCGCCGAGAGCAGCTCCTCGGGGCCGGGAAAGATACGGCCGCGCAGCCGGGCCGCCGGGTCGTAGAAGACACCGCTCGGGTCGCGCGCCTCGGAGAGGCCGTCCGTGAAGGCGAGCAGCGTCGAACCGGCGGGCAGCTCCCACTCGTCGGACCGGTCGGGCCACACGCCGAGGTCCATGCCGAGCGGCATGGCGGGCACGCTCGGCGCGAGGACCTCCAGCGCCCCGTCCGCGTGCAGCAGGATCGGCTCGGGATGGCCGCGGTTGACGAGGCGCAGCGAGGCGGAGCCGGGCGGGATCTCGGCCAGTACGGCGGTGATGAACCCCTCCATGGCGTCCAGCCCGTACCGCCGCGTCCCTTCCCGCGCCAGCGCCCGCTCCAGCCGCTGCGCCACGCCCTCCAGCGACCGCTCCTGCTCGGCGGCCTCCCGGAACGCGCCGATGATCACCGCCACCGCCTCCACGGCGTCCAGCCCCTTGCCGCGCACGTCACCGACGACCAGGCGTACGCCGTACGGAGTGTCCGCCACCGCGAACAGGTCGCCGCCGACGAACTCGTCCGCCTGCGCCGCCTCGTACCGCGCCGCCACCTGGAGCCCGCCGATCCGCTCCGCCGGCGTCGGCAGCACGGCCCGCATGGCGGTCTCCGCGATGACCCGCGCCGAGGCCAGCTGCTCGTTGCTGCGGCGCACGACCCCGTTGATGACGAGGGCCAGGGCCGCGGCGGTGAGGACCGTGATCATCTCGATGACCGGGACGACCTGGGTGGAGGTGCCGTCGGAGATCCGCATCGCGATGACGGAGAGGACCGAAGCCACTCCCGTACGGATCGTGCTGGCGAGCGAGAAGAACGGTGCGGCGATCAGCGGCGCGGCCACGAACAGAGGTACGGCGGTGAAATTGGCCGGTGCGAGCGTGTCGAAGAGGAGCCCGCCGCCGATCAGCAGCACCGGCAGCAGCCGCACGAACCGCCGGGTCCCGACGCTCCGCGCCACCACCGGCCTCCCGCGCCCCGTGGAGCCGGGCGCGGCACGCCCGGGGATCCCGAGGCTCGCCTTCACGAGCCCGCGCCCCTTCTCCGCCATCCCCACCACCTGTGCACTCCTGCTGCCCGGTCCGGCCACGGCTGCGGACGGTACCGCGCCCCGTCCAGGCTTCCCGGAGCCGCGCCGTGCGGCGACCCGTCATCGGCCGAATAGGGGGAAGCGGGCCTGGAGCGGAGGCCCTCCGTGCTCAGTCGGAGAGCCGGCGTTCGGCGTAGATCGTCAGTGCATCCCGTACGAAGGCGGCGGTGCCGTCCCCGTAGCGATCGTAGTTCTTTCCGAAGCGCGGATCGGCGACATACATCTCGCCGAGCCCGATGACGTACGAACGGCTGGGCTCCTTGGAGGCCGACAGCCACGCGCAGTGCCGCCGCGCGATCTCCTGAGCCTGCTCACCACCGGCATCGGCCCCGGCCTCCCGGGCGAGCCCCCAGTCCCGCGCGATGGCTTCATGCTCGCCGAGGAAGGCCTTCCTCCCCTCCTCCCCGAGCGAACGCCACCACCGGTCGCCCTCCTCGTACGCCGCGCGGCCCCAGCGCTCGGTCACCTCCCGCTCATGAGCGGTGTGGTCGAACCCGTCGAACACTTCCTCGGCCATGAGTTCCGTCCCCTCCTCCGTCTTGTGGAGAGTGGTCCGCACCGAGGCGATCTGCCGCCCGATGCGTGCCTGCTCCTGTTCGAGCAGCCGCAGATGCGCCCGCAACGCCACACCCGTGTCCCGCTGCCCTTCGAGCACGTCCTTGATCGCGGGCAACGACAGCCCGAGCTCCCGCAGCAGCAGGATGCGCTGCAGCCGGACGAGGGCGTCCTGGTCGTAGTAGCGGTAGCCGTTGCTCCCGAGCCGGCTCGGCGTCAGGAGACCGAGGTCCCCGTAGTGCCGGAGCGTGCGGCTGGTGGTGCCGGCCTTTCTGGCGATTTCCTGGATGGACCACTCCATGCCGAGAACGCTAGATCTTTACGTTGCGTCAAGGTCAAACCGGAATGGGTCGGGCTCCGGAAAGGACCGGGCCCCGGAAACGACTCAGGCCCGGTACGCGATCAGTGATCTGCGTACCGGGCCTGGATCTTCAGTAGCGGGGACAGGATTTGAACCTGCGACCTCTGGGTTATGAGCCCAGCGAGCTACCGAGCTGCTCCACCCCGCGTCGGTAGACACAACTCTACGCCATCGGAGCGGCCGCCCCGACCACACCGCTCGCGAGGACTGGCAAGCTACGGCAGGAGCATGCCGACGTGACAACGGTCCTGGGAACATCCGCTCGACGTCGCGGGACCGAGAGGGGGCACACGATGCCGTTGGAGTTCGGGCTGTGGCGGGTGGACGACGGCAAGCCGAAGCGGGTGGCGACCCGGCCGATGGCGCTGGAGTCACGCCTGGAGGACCTCATCGAGGCCGATCCGGAGATCCTGGGCAGACGCCTGCTGCTGATCGGCCGGCAAGTGCTCACCGACCACGGCAAGTTCGTCGATCTGCTGGCCATCGACGCCGACGGCGGCCTGCACGTGCTGGAGCTGAAGCGGGACCGCACACCGCGTGAAGTGGTCGCCCAGCTGCTCGACTACGGCTCCTGGGTCCAGGACCTCGGCAACGAGGACGTACGGGAGAAGTACGCCGCGTACGCCCGTGCGCGCGGTCTCGCGGAGGAGCTGGACGAGGCGTTCGCGCTGCGGTTCGGCGGCGGGCCGCCCGACGTCCTGAACAACGCGCACACGCTCACGGTCGTGGCGAGCGAGATCGACGCCGCGACCGAGCGGATCGTGACCTACCTCGCCTCGGGCTACCAGGTCCCTCTCAACGTGCTCTTCTTCCGCCACTTCGAGGAGGACGGGCGCTCCTACCTCGCCCGCACCTGGCTGATCGACGACGTCGAAGCGGCGGTGCCGGCAGGAACGCAAGGACGCGCGAAACGGGAACCGTGGAACGGCACCGACTGGTACGTGTCCTTCGGCGCCGAGCCGTCCAGCCGGAGCTGGGACGACGCCCGCCGCTACGGCTTCGTGTCAGCCGGTGGAGGCGACTGGTTCTCCCGGACGCTGCGCGCGCTCCCCGTCGGTGCGCGGGTGTTCACCCACATCCCCAGGACGGGCTACGTCGGCGTGGGCACGGTCTCCGGCGAGGCCCTGCCGTTCGAGGACGCCGACCTCGTCGTCGACGGCGAGAGCCGACGGATGACCGACCTGCCTCTTGAGGGGAACTACCGGCCCCACACCGGTACGGCGGCGGACGGCGAGGACCGCGAGGACCGCCGCGAGTGGGTCGTACCGGTCGACTGGGAAGCAGCGGTGCCGCGGACGAAGGCGCTGTGGCGGGCCGGCTTCTTCGCCAACCAGAACTCCGCGTGCAAGCTCCGCGCGCGCTTCACCATCGACGAGGTGTCCCGCCACTTCGGCGTCGACTGAGGGTGGACCGACGGGGCCTTGAGCGGCTGGTGTCGGCCCCGAACAGCAGGCAGGAAACGAGACCCCCCTCCGCGGAGTGGCGCCTCGGGAGATCTCGGTGGACCGGTTGATCGCATGGCAGGGCGTTCACGCCGGGCGTACCGTGAAAACCAGGGCGGGATACGGCATGTGAGGTTCTTGCGTGCACCGATCCGACTTGCCGGGAGGTCGCGGCATGGCACGGGGTATCCGCAACACCATGGGACTGGTTCTGGCCGTACTCGGTGCGGCCGCGGCGCTCTGGGCGCCCTTCCGCAACTGGTACGACGGGCGGCTCGGACATGACTTCCGGGTGTGGGAACTCTTCACCGGGGCCGGAGTGACGGACTCGGGCGCGGGCCTCTTCGCGTCCATGTTCCTCCCGCTCCTCGTCGGAGCGCTTCTCACCGTTCTCGGCGTCGCGTTGCGGTCACGGCTCCTTGTCCTGATCGCCGGGATCGTCACGCTCGGATTCGCCATTCTCTGGATGGTCCGGCAGGCGCAGGCTCAAGGCAGTCTGACGGTGACCGGCGACAGCGACGGGCTCGGCAGCGGTGTGGGGCTGGCTCTGCTCGGTGGTCTCCTCATGCTGATCGGCGCGGCCGTCATGAGCGGGCGCGAGCGCAGGGCGGTGCGCACTGCGCGACGTGAGCAGGAGGGGCGGGCACAGGACGCGCTGGACCGTGAGGACGCAGAGCGTCACCGCACCGGGGTCGAGGACTCCTACGGTACGGCCGCGCGGGACGCGGCAACGGGCAGCGAGGCCGACCGGCCCGGCGCGGCCGGGGCGCGACCCGACATGAGTGCCGGTCGCGGCCGGAGCGCACCGGTCCGGGACGATGCACCGCAGCGCGCCGTTCGCCCGTCCCGGGAACAGGCATCGTCGCCGCGCGGCCGGCCGGTACCGGCGAGGGACGCCGACGGCGCCGGGCCCGCGCGAGCGGAGGCGGACCGGACACAGTACGAGCAGAGCGACCGGTCCACGGGGTCCCACCGGTCCGAACCCGAACACGGCCGGTCGGGCAGGGCGCACCCGGGGCGCGAGGACCAGCGGTAAATCGCGCGAATAAGCCCGTTGCCCAGATCTGCGTACCCCGTCCGGACACGGGTAGGTGAACCCGTATGCCGCCGGGTCTCCGCGGCAGCTTCTGGGGCAGGGGAATCATCGCAATGCCGATATTCACGACAGCTCCGGCCTCGGCCACCGACACGCCCCTCACGGCGCTCCCGCAGATCCGAGACCCTCGCAAGGTGGCGCCGAAGGATGCTCGCGCTCTCAGCACCGTCTTCTTCGAACGACTGAGGGTGCTGGAAGAGGGCACGCACGAGTACCAGTACGCGCGGAACACCCTGATCGAGACGAACCTGTCACTGGTCCATTTCGCCGCGCGACGGTTCCGCAATCGCGGCAGCGGCGAGATGGAGGAGATCGTCCAGGTCGGAACGGTCGGTCTGATCAAGGCGATCGACAGGTTCGATCTCAGCCGGGAGGTGGAATTCACCTCCTTCGCGATCCCCTACATCGTCGGAGAGATCAAGCGGTTCTTCCGCGACTCCACCTGGGCGGTGCACGTACCGCGCCGCCTGCAGGAGCTGCGCGTCACCCTCGCCAAGACCAAGGAGGAACTCGCCGGACGGCTGGACCGGGATCCCACCGTCCCGGAACTCGCCCGCCACCTGCGGCTCGGCGAGGACAAGATCATCGACGGTCTCATCGCCTCGAACGGCTACACAGCAGGATCGCTGGACGTTCCCGTCGGAGGCGAACGGAACGGCGCGTCGGCCGTCACCTACGGCGACAGCGAAGGCGGTGTCGATCCCGCTCTCGAGAAGATCGAGAACCTCCAGGCGCTGGCGCCCCTCCTCGAGAACCTCACCGATCGCGACCGGGACATCGTGGCCATGCGCTTCGGCCAGGAGATGACCCAGTCCGAGATCGGCCGGGAGCTCGGCATCTCCCAGATGCACGTATCCCGGCTCCTGGCCCACCTCCTCGGCCGGCTCCGCACCGGCATGCTCGCGCAGAACTGAGCGGGATCGTGTAAACGGCCACGGTCATCGAGAGGTGATCACAGGATTAATCCTTGATCATTCTCATGCATTTTCGCAGCGGACGAACATCGAGTTGCGGACACCCGCCTTTCCGCCTCACGGAAAAACCTCTACGCCTCTTTCCCGTGATCAGTCCCGCACCGCGCCGGACACCCGGTCCGTGATGTGCAAGCGGGGTACGGAAATCCCGGGCGCCGCACTTTGCCGACCCCACCTCGATGACTGCCGCAGACAATTCGGGGTACTCCACTCCTCGCAGATGCCAGGCCGCGTTGGCCGAGACCCTTAATCCGGGGTCCATCACGGGAAGCGGAAAAGCCGCTCGCCGTGGACTCGCAGAGGGTTTGCTGCCGACGTCAGGGACCCCCCACGGGGCACCGCTTCGGAACGAGCGACCCGCGGAAGCGAAGCCGTGGAAAGCCGGCCGGCGGCTCGTACTCAACATCAACGCGGATGCCCAGGCCGAGCGCAGTGCGGCTGCTCGGCGGGCGACATGCCCCCACCACACGAAGGATCGTCATGACTGAACGCAACACATTCCTGCGCAGCGCACACGACCTCGGTCTGGCCGCCTGGTTCGGCGGTGCTCTGATGGGCGCGGTCGGCCTCAACGGCGCCGCCGAGGAGGAAGGCGTCACGGAGGTCGGCACGGCGCGCATCGCCTCGTCCGGCTGGGCCAAGTGGGCGCCCTTGGGCGCAGTCGCCGTCGGTGCCCACCTGATCGGCGGTACGGGCGTACTGGTGGCGAACCGTGACCGGGTCCGCGGCCAGAACGGCGTCACCGCCTCCACCGTCGCCAAGACCGCTCTCACCGGAGCGGCTCTCGCGGCGACCGCGTACACGCGGGTCCTGGGCAAGAAGGTCGATCTCGCCACCTCGCTGAAGGAGGAGGACCAGGAGGCGGCCGACCACGTGCCCGGCAGTGTCGAGCAGGCCCAGAAGCAGCTCACCCTGATGCAGTGGGTGGTGCCCGCGCTCACCGCCGGCCTGGTCGTGCTCAACGCCCTGCACGGTGAGCAGCAGCGGCCCTCCCAGCAGGTACGCGGAGCCGTGCGCAACGCTCTCGACGGTCTGAACCCGCAGAAGCGCTGAGGACAGGCCCGCCGCTCCGCGGAGGGTCAGCTCCGATCCGGAGGAGTGCGGCCGAGGCCGCGCTCCTCGATCCACCAGTCCAGCGACACGGTCACGTCCTCGACTGTCCGTCCCCACCACATCGCGGTGACCGCCCAGCGGCTGCCCGGTGTCGGCCAGAGAGGTTCGTACTCATGACCGCAGAAGTCTCCGTCCGCCCCGAGCGGACGACCGGCAGCGATTTCGCCCGGCTGTCCAAAAGAATCGTCGACCACGGTCTGATGGCCCGACGACCCCGCTACTACGCGATCCGTATCGTGGCCGTGAGCGCGCTGTACGTCGCCGGCTGGACCGCGTTCGTTCTCGTCGGCGCCTCCTGGTGGACCCTGGCCGTCGCCGCCTTCCTGGCCGCGGTCTTCGGCCAGGTGGCTCTGCTGGCCCATGACATCGCGCACCGCCAGGTCTTCCGGCTGCGCAAGGCCAGCGAGAGGTCGGGGCGCATCGCCGCGAACGTCGGCATCGGCATGGGTTACGGCTGGTGGCAGGAGAAGCACACCCGCCACCACGCCAACCCCAACCACGAGACGCTCGACCCCGACATCGAGCCCGATCTGCTGGTCTGGTCGCAGGACCAGGCCCGATCGGCCAAGGGCCTGCCCCGGCTGATCGGCCGCTCGCAGGCGTACCTGTTCTTCCCGCTCCTCACCCTCGAAGCCTTCAACCTGCACGTGTCGGGCCTGCGGGCGCTGGCCGACCGTTCGCTCAAGCACCGGCTGCTGGAGGGGTCGCTGCTCGTGGCGCACTGCGCGGTCTACCTGACCGCGCTCTTCCTGGTTCTGCCGCCCGGCATGGCGATCGCCTTCCTCGCCGTCCACCAGGGCCTCTTCGGCCTCTACCTCGGCTCCGTGTTCGCCCCCAACCACAAGGGCATGCCGATCCGGACGGGCGAGGACCGCCCGGACTTCCTGCGCCGACAGGTCCTCACCTCACGCAACGTACGCGGCAACTGGTTCACCGACATCGTCCTGGGCGGGCTGAACTACCAGATCGAGCACCACCTCTTCCCGAGCATGCCCAGCCCCAACCTGCGCAAGGCCCAGCTCGTCGTCCGGCGCTACTGCGAAGAGCTGGATGTGGCCTATCTGGAGACGAGCCTGATCGCCTCCTACCGGCAGGCACTCCGCAGCCTCCACGAGGCGGGCGCTCCGCTGCGCCGGACGGAGGCGAGCGCCACATGACCGGTGCCCGCCGCCCCTCCCCAGGCCGGACGCGCCGCAGCCGCGTGATACGTCCGGCAGCGCCCAGCGCCCCGGCAGGCGTGCGACTCCGGCGGCTCGTACCTCACACCCCCGATCGTTTCGCACCGGCGGACGGCTCCCCAGCGGCCCCGATGTCAGGAGGCGGACTCCATGAAGCGCACCACTGATCTGCTGGCCATCTATCTCAACGACCACCTGGCGGGATCGACCGGTGGGCTGGAACTCCTGCGGAGAGCCGCGCGCGCACATCCACCAGGGGCGGTCGCGCAGCAGCTCCGCGAACTCGTCGCCGAAGTCACCGAGGACCGGGACGAGCTGCTACAGATCATGCGCGAGCTGGGCATCGCTCCACGACGGAGCCGTGTCCTGCTCGGCCGGATCGGCGAGCTGACCGGCCGGCTGAAGACCAACGGCCGACTTCTGTCCCGCTCCCCACTGAGTGACGTCCTGGAACTGGAGGCCATGCGGCTGGGTGTGGAAGGCAAGGCGTGCTGCTGGCGAACGCTGCGTACGCTCGCGGAAGTGGAACAGCGTCTCGGTCCGCTCCGGCTGGAACGACTCCTGCATCGCGCCGATGAACAGGCCACCCTGCTGGAAACCCTCCGGATCTCCGCAGTCTCGGACACTTTCACGACCGGGGGCCGGACACCCCGGCCGGACGCACGGTAGCCATACGAGCCATCAGGGCATGGCCTGGGACCGCGCCCCCGCCCCCGGCCGTCACTGACCGTACGGCCCGGAAACAGGTGGACCTCATGAGGCGTCACAGTCCCGCCCAGGCTTGATCAATTGCCGCGCAGGCTGGGGATTGGCAGGTCGTGCGGCTGCTTCAGGACTCGCTCGACCATGCGGAGGGCCGGATCCTCAGGCCGGAGTCCGAAGAGAGGTACCGGCTCTTCCAGGACGGACAGCAGCGCAACGACATCCTTCGGGACTACATGTCCATGATCTTGTGGGCGGGAAGCCGGTTCGTGACCGGGAAGGCCAAGGAGTTCCTCTCGAAGGGCACCCCGGTTCCAGCGCTGGAGATCTGCTCGACAACATGTTGTCGCCGGGGCAGGACGCCCTGTTCCTGGAGGCACCGGCGGACCGCCCCGGACGCTACACAATTCCCCGAGGGCACGCCGAGACAGCCCTGTGGATCGGGAGAGTGATCCGGCGGGAGCGAGTCGATGTCGGGCGACGAGATCGACATCCCTCTCATCCGCGGCGACGGCAGCCTGCACATCATGGAGCTGAAGCGGGCCATGAGTCTGCGCAAACCACTCGTGAAGCAGCACCGCAGCGCCTGGGTGCCCACCGCGGACGTGCACGACGCCGTCGGCCTGGCGATCAACTGTCTCGTCGGCCTCGACGATAACCGCCAGAGGATCCAGCGGGAGCTGGGCATCGAGACCCGCCGTGCGAGTGCGGTCGTACTGATCGGCCATCCCGCAGTCCAGCCCGATGTCCCTGAGCAGGACATCAACGGAGCGCTGAGGATCCTCCTCATGAGGTTGGACCGCCGGGAGACTTGACGAGGAAGCGCCCCCACCCGCACCGGGTGGGGGCGCTTGCTCGTAGCGTCACAGGCGTACAGCTGGTCTTACGTCGGGTAGGCCGTGTGGGACTCGAACCCACAACCAACGGATTAAAAGTCCGCTGCTCTGACCAATTGAGCTAACGGCCCCTGCAACATCACCCCCGAGCATAGCCCGCCCGATCCCGGCAGCCGATCCGGTATCGGTCTTGGGCCCTGTCGCGCCCCCGCCCTGTCCGTTTCGCACCGGTTCACGCCCCCGGGAACAGCAACAGGGCCCGCACGTCACCGAGTCGGTTCGGTGGCGTACGGGCCCTGCCGGTCTGTCAGGCGGACCTGCCCGGCCGGAAGTCGGCCGGTGCGGGGTCAGCCGTTGCGCTTCCAGCGCGGCTTGTCGTCGCGGCGGCCGAAGGTGCCGGTGTTGGTGCCGGTGTTGGCGCCGCGGTGGTCGTCACGACGGCCGGTCGGACGGTCGCTGCCGCCCGAGCGGAAGCCGCCCGCGGGGCGGTCGTCGCGGCGGTCACGGTTGAACGGGCGGTCGCTGCCACCGGAGCGGAAGCCACCCGAGGGGCGCTCGTCGCGACGGTCGCGGTTGAACGACGGACGGTCGTTGTCACGACGCTCGAACGGACGGCCACCACGGTCGTCCCGACGGTCGCCACCACCGGAGCGGAAACCACCCGACGGACGGTCACTGCCGCCGGAGCGGAAGCCACCGGACGGGCGCTCGTCACGGCGGTCGCGGTTGAACGACGGACGGTCGTTGTCACGACGCTCGAACGGACGGCCACCACGATCATCGCGGCGGTCGCCACCACCGGAGCGGAAGCCACCGGAGGGGCGCTCGTCACGGCGGTCGCGGTTGAACGACGGACGGTCGTTGTCACGACGCTCGAACGGACGGCCACCACGGTCGTCCCGACGGTCGCCACCACCGGAGCGGAAACCACCCGACGGGCGGTCGTCACGGCGGTCGTTGCCGCCACGGTAGCCGCCACGGTCGCCACCGCGGTTGTCGCGGCGCTCGTAGTTGCCCCGCTCGTCGCGGCGCTGCTCGTCACGGGCGGCCGGCTGCTCCGGGACCGAGACGGCGGCCACCAGAGCGGCCTCCGCCTCGGCGGTGACCTCGGCCACCGCCGCCTCCGGGTCCTCGCCCCGCTCGCGCGCGGCACGGGCGACCAGGCGGTCGGCCTCCTCGCGGAGCTCGACGGCGCGGCGCTGGACGCGCTCCAGCTGCTTCGTCAGGTCGGCGGCCTCGCGCTCGGCCTGCTTGGCGGCGTTGTTCGCGGAGTCGGCCTGGACCTCGGTGAGCGAACGGGCGCCGGTGATCTCGGCGACCTCCGGCTCGAAGACGCCCGCGCCCTGCACGATGTGGCGCGAGGCGTCGACGCCCGCGTCCTCCATCAGCCGGAAGATCTGGCGGCGCTGGTGCGGGAGCGCCAGCGAGACGACGACACCGGACTTGCCGGCGCGGGCGGTACGGCCCGAGCGGTGCAGGTAGTCCTTGTGGTCGCCGGCCGGGTCCACGTTCAGGACCAGGTCGATGCCGTCCACGTGGATACCGCGCGCGGCCACGTCGGTCGCGACGAGCGCGTTGACGTAACCCTTCTTGAAGTCCTCCAGGACCCGCGTACGGGCGCCCTGGGTCATGCCGCCGTGCAGCGCGTCGGCCTTCACGCCGGACTCGATGAGCTGCTCGGCGATGCGGTCGGCGCCCAGCTGGGTGCGGACGAAGATGATCGTGCGGCCCTTGCGGGCGGCGATGGCGGCCGTGACCGGCGCCTTGTCCTTCGGCTTCACGACGAGGACGTGGTGCGACATGGTCGTGACGTTGCCCTGGGCGCTGTCGACCTCGTGCGTCACCGGGTTCGAGAGGTAGCGCTTGACCAGCGTGCCGATCTCGTTCTCCATGGTGGCGGAGAAGAGCATCCGCTGACCGCCACCGGGGATCTGGTCGAGCAGCTCGGTGACCTCGGGCAGGAAGCCCAGGTCGGACATCTGGTCGGCCTCGTCGAGGACGGCCACCTGGACGTTCTCCAGCGAGCAGGCGCCGCGGTTGATGATGTCGCGCAGACGGCCCGGCGTGGCGACGAGGACGTCGACGCCGCGCTCCAGCGCGTAGATCTGGTTGCCCATCGACGTACCGCCGCAGACGACCTTCATCTTGAGGCCGAGCACGTCGCCGTACGGCTGCAGCGCGTCCGCGACCTGCATCGCGAGCTCACGGGTCGGGGTCAGGATGACCGCGCGCGGCTTCTTCTTCTCGGTGTGACCGCCGGCCAGCGCGGCCAGGGTCGGCAGGCCGAAGGAGAGCGTCTTGCCGGAGCCCGTACGGCCACGGCCGAGGATGTCCTTGCCGGCCAGGGCGTCCGGGATGGTCGCGGCCTGGATCGGGAACGGGGTGGTGACGCCGTTCTGCGCGAGCTTGCGGACGATGCCGTCCGGCAGGCCCAGGGCGCCGAAGGTGATGGTCGGCTCGGCGTCGGCGGCCGGAGCGGAGTCGGAGACCTCGTCGGTCTCGACGGAGGCCTCAGGAGCCTCGGCGGCCGCGTCGGTCTCGACGGAGGCCTCAGGGGCCTCGGTGGCCGGCTCGTCCTCGGTGATGAAGTCGGCGACGGACTTCTCGGCCGCCTTCTCTGCCACCGGAGCCTGCTCGGCTGCGGCGGCGGCCGCACCCGCCGGGGCCTCGGTCACAGCGGATTCGACGAGCTCGGTGAGCTCGGCGTTGTCGATGTTCTCGGGCATGACGGTGCGGTCAGAACTGGAAATTGACATGCGAAATGCGAAACCTTCCGGAGTCTCGGCACGCGCCCATAACTCCGTGATTCGCAATTTCGACCGCCTCAATGCGGTCCAGCCACGGCAAGGGAGAGTACGCGCCACACGGCGCTCTTCTGTGTCGGCGCCGGGCAATGGGATCAAACGATCTACCACCATACGCACTCTCACCCAGTTTGCGCAACCCGGCCCCTCCGCCGCCTCCGCTACACCGGCCTCACCTGCGGTGATGCCTCCGGAGTCCGCAGCGGCCGGCTCTCCTCCGCGCCGCCCATCGACTGCGTCCGCAGCTGCGCGGCGGGCGACGCGGAAGGCGGCGGCTCGGCAGGTTCGGTGGGCTCCGGTTCGGGTGCCGGGTCCGGGTCGGGCGCGGGCGGCGGAGCGGGCGGCTCCGGGACGACCGGCGGCGGCTCTCCCGGACCCGGCGCGGAAGGCGTCGGGGCCGGCGGCCGGCCGGGGCGGGAGGGCTGCGGGACGCCGGGCTCGGGGCGCGGGGCGCCGCTCTTCGGTGTGGCCGACGGCACAGCGCCGGACGCCTTCGGGCTCGGCGTGCCCTTCGGGTTCTTCGGGTCGGCGTCGGCGGCCCCGGCGGTGTCGGAGTCGGAGTGGGTGTGGGCGTCACCGCCTCGGTGTCCGGCGCCGCCGGTGCCGGACACCGCTCCGCCGTCCGGCTCGACGACCCGGCCCTTCGAGTCGGTGGAGCCAGCGGGCCCCGGCTTGGCGCCGTCGTCGCCGACGCTCATACAGCCGGTGGACGCGGCGATCGTCAGCGCGGTGACGGCTGCCCAACGGGCAGGGACGGACAACTTGCGCACGGGTGGCACCTCCGGGGCGAGGGAGCGGGGACGGAGAAGAAGGCTGAGCGGGGTGAGCCGTACGGCACGTCGTACGGCTCATGAACGCCGTACGCGGTGGCGGTTGCCGTGCCCAACTCCCCGGACCCCGCCGGAGACACGCCCGAACGCCGACCACCCGGCCGGAGCCCGACGGCCGAACGCACCGGCCCGCCCCGAAGCGCCCGCGCAACCGGCCGCAGCGCCGGCCGAACCCAGCCCGACGCCCGCAGCACCAGCCGACCCCAGTCCGCGCGCCCGACCCGCAGCCCTCACGGCCCGGCGCCCACTACCCCGCCCGGCCCCCCACCAGCTCAGCCCCCAGAAACACCGCTCCCAGCCCCACCGACAACGACGCCACCACATTCGCCGCGGCCAGAAGGCCCCGGCCCGTCTCGGCCAGGCGCAAGGTCTCGTACGAGAACGTCGAGTACGTCGTCAGCGCCCCGCACAACCCCGTGGCCAGCAGCGCGTGCACCGGCGAGGAGACCGCGGCGCCGGTCAGGATCCCGAGCAGCAGGCTGCCCGCCGCGTTGGCCGTGAACGTGCCCCACGGGAAGACGTACGCGACACCGCGGCCCTGGTGCGCCTGGACCGCCCGGTCCGTCAGATAGCGCAGCGGCGCGCCGACCGCGCCGCCGACCACCACCAGCAGCCAGTTCACGCGACCGGACCTCCGTCCCGTACGCCACGGTCCAGCAGCCGCCTCGTCGCCACCGCTCCGGCCCACACCGCCGCCAGCGCCGCCACCACCGTCCCGGCCATGTACGCCACCGCCGCCACCAGCTCCTGACGGACCAGCAGGCCCGAGACATCGGCCGCGTACGTCGAGAAGGTCGTGAACCCTCCGAGCACGCCGACCCCGAGGAACGGCCGGACCAGCGGATGCGTCACCCGGCCCCGCTCGACGGTCAGCACCATCAGGACGCCGATCAGAGCGCAGCCGCTCACGTTGACGACGAACACCGTCCACGGGAAGCGGCCCTCGGCGGCCGGCCGGAGCACCAGCGCCCCGTACCGCGCGAGCGCGCCGAGCGCGCCGCCCGCCGCGACCGCGCCGAGCACCCGGGCCTGCGGAGCGGCCGGCGGTCCGGGCGGCGGGAGAGCCGGTGCCTGCTCGCTCACCCGTAACCCAGTGCGTGCAGCCGCTCGTCGTCGATGCCGAAGTGGTGGGCGATCTCGTGGACCACGGTGATCTCGGTCTCGGCCACGACGTCCTCGTGGGACTCGCACATGCGCAGGGTCGGGCCGCGGTAGATGGTGATCCGGTCCGGCAGCACCCCGGCGTACCACTCGCCGCGGTCGGTGAGCGGTGTGCCCTCGTAGAGCCCGAGCAGGTCCGGGTCGCCGGGCTCCGGCTCGTCCTCGACGAAGACCGCCACGTTGTCCATCAGCCGCATCAGCTCCGGCGGAATCCGGTCAAGTGCCTGGCTCACCAGCTCTTCGAACTGCTCCCGCGTCATCTCCAGCACATCGCCATTGTCACGTACCGGGGCCCGCTGCGGGCAGGTGGCGGCGCTCCGCAGCCGGCGCTCCGCATGGCCGGGCCCTGACCGGGGCATACGCGCCCAATGGTCCGCGCCCCGTTCCGTGCCGCAGTCGACCGCGTCCGGCACCTCCTCAGCCCGTCCACCCGCCCGAAGCCCACGTCACGCAAGCCCGCCACCAGCGACCTGACGGAATCCGGCCACTCCAAGCCGTACGTACGCGCCCTCTCCCTGCTCGCCGTCGTCGTACTCGGCGCGTGGCTCGGGCTGCTCGCCGTCGGCTCCATCCGTATGCCGGTCGGCCCCATGGACACCAACATGACCCTGCGGCCGTCCCTCACCGGCGGCAGCAAGATCAACGTGTCGCCGCTCGGCGCGCTGGAGCTGGACTCGCACATCGCGCCGCTCCGCCTCGACGTGGACGTGGACCGCCTCGACCCGGTGCGCTCGCAGGCCCTGGTGGACCAGCCGGAACGGTTCTCCGGCCTTCAGGACGAGGTCACTCGCGATGTCGCCGCCGGCACCCGCGAGCTGGCCGTACGTTCCTGTGTCGCCGTGATCTCCGGCGCGACCGCGCTCGGCCTGGTCGTCTACCGCCGCCCGCGCCGCGCGCTGGCCGCCGGCGGGCTCGCGCTCACGCTGCTGGCCGCGTCGGGCGTCAGCGCGTACGCCACCTGGAACCCGAAGTCCGTCCTGGAGCCCAAGTTCTCCGGCCTGCTCTCCAGCGCCCCGTCCCTCGTCGGCGACGCGCGCTCGATCGTCACCGAGTTCGACATCTACCAGCAGGAGCTGGCCCGCCTGGTCACCAACGTCACCCGGCTGTACGACGCCACCTCCACGCTCCCCGTCTACCAGCCGGACCCCGGCACCATCCGCGCCCTGCACGTCTCCGACATCCACCTGAACCCGGCGGCCTGGCACATCATCGCCTCGCTCGTGAAGCAGTACGAGATCGATGTGATCATCGACTCCGGCGGCACCATGGACCACGGCTCGGCGGCCGAGAACGGCTTCCTGGACCCGATCCGCGACCTCGGCGCGCCGTACGTCTGGGTGCGCGGCAACCACGACTCCAAGGTCACGCAGGCGTACCTGGAGAAGTTCCGGAACGTACGCGTCCTCGACGACGGCCGGGCCGTGAACGTGGCCGGACTCCGCATCGCCGGCACCGGCGACGCCTCCTTCACGCCGGACCGCACCAAGCCGGTCGGCGGCAAGGCCGCCGCCGAGCTGGAAGGCGCGCGCCTGGCGACCTCGCTCCGCGACCAGGAGCAGGCCGGCACGCCGGTCGACATCGCCGTCGCCCACGACCCGGCCACCGCCCGCCAGACCGACGGCACCGTCCCGCTGGTCCTCGCGGGCCACCTCCACAACCGGATCAACAAGCAGCTGAAGGGCGGCACGCGGCTCAAGGTCGAGGGCTCCACGGGCGGCGGCGGGCTGCGCGCGGTGCAGAACGACAAGCCCGAGAAGGTACGTGCCTCGGTGCTCTACCTGGACCGCGAGACCCGCAGTCTCCAGGCCTGGGACGAGATCACGCTCGGCGGTCTCGGACTGACGACGGCCGAGGTCAGCCGCCATCTCCCGGAGGAGAACCTGAAGAAGGACACCCCCGCCGACCCCTCCCCCACGCCCTCTCCGACCGGCTCTCCCGGGCGGCCGACGCCCTCGCCGTAAACCGTTTTGGCGATAGCTCCACCCATCCCATATGCTTCTCACGTCCCCGACGCGCTGCAAAGCGAACCGGCGGGCCAATAGCCCTCATCGTCTAGTGGCCCAGGACGCCGCCCTTTCAAGGCGGTAGCACGGGTTCGAATCCCGTTGGGGGCACGCTTTACCGTGTGCGAGACTTGTTTCGCACATTGCTTGGTCCTGTGGAGCAGTTTGGAGTGCTCGCCACCCTGTCAAGGTGGAGGCCGCGGGTTCAAATCCCGTCAGGACCGCTGCAGTCTCTGTGGCTGCGTGGCTGGGTAGCTCAGTTGGTACGAGCGATCGCCTGAAAAGCGATAGGTCGCCGGTTCGATCCCGGCCCCAGCCACCTCTCGAAGGCCCCGTCCGCTGGACGGGGCCTTCGCCGTTCCTACCCTTCCTCCGCCGCCGGCTCGCGTCGCCGCCAGGCCCGTACGCCGAGAGCCAGCAGCACCACCAGCACCACGGACCCCAGCAGCACCGCGTCCGATACGCGCTCGCCGAGCCTCTGCGCCCACTGCTCCACCGCGAACGAGCTGTCGACCCCGAGCAGGCCGGGCACCGCGGTCGTCCCGTCGTAGACGAGGAACAGCGCGCCCAGGCCGATGAAGAACAGGCCCGAGAGCAGCGAGGTGGTGTGCAGCTCGAACCGGCCGAGCCGGACGGCCTTGCCGCGCAGCCAGGTGCGGCGGCCGAGGTCGAACCGTTCCCAGAGCAGAGCGAGGACGAACAGCGGTACGGCCATCCCGAGCGCGTAGACCGCCAGCAGCAGACCGCCGTAGACCGGGCTGCCGCTCACCGCCGCCACGGTGAGGACGCTGCCGAGGATCGGGCCGGCGCAGAAGCCCGCCAGGCCGTAGACCGCGCCGAGCACGTAGACGGAGAAGGCGGTGGTCGGGCGGATGCGGCCGCTGATCTCCGCGATCCGCTTCGACGCGAAGCCCAGGCCGACGATCTGCGCGACGCCGAGCGCGATGATCAGCCAGCCCGCGCCGGTGACCAGGGCGTCGCGGTGGCCGTAGAAGAACCGGCCCGCGTACGAACCGGCGGCGCCGAGCGGGACGAGGGTGGTGGCGAGACCGGCGTAGAAGATGCCGGTACGGGCCAGCAGGCGCGAGGTGGAGTCGATGGAGTACGCGAAGAAGGCCGGCAGCAGCAGCGCGCTGCACGGGCTGACCAGAGCGAGCAGGCCGCCGAGGAAGGCCGCGAAGTAGCCGATGTCCGCCGTCACTTGGCGGAGTCCTCGGTGGCCTCCGCTCCCGCGGCGGTCTTCGCCTGCTCCGCCGCCGCCTCGATCGCGCGCGTGAACGTCTCCTTCGGCTGCGCTCCCGCGATCGGGCGGCCGTTGATCAGGAACGACGGCGTGGACGTGGCGCCGATCCCGTACGCCTGCTCCTGGTCCTTCGCGACGGCGGCACGTGCGGCCTCGCCGTCCAGGTCCTTCATGAACCGGGCCAGGTCCTTGACCCCGGCCTCCCGCGCGAGCGCCTTGACCCGGTCCTTGGAGAACCCCTTCTCCTTCGCGCCTTCGGCGTAGGCGGCCGCGTGGAACTCCCAGAAGCGGCCCTGCTCACCCGCCGCCCAGGACCCGCGCGCCGCGTTCTCCGACTCCTCGCCGAAGATCGGGAAGTTGCGCCACTCGATGCGCAGCGTGCCGTCCTCCACGTACTCCTTGATCAGCTCGGGCTCGGTGTCGCGCGCGAACTTGCCGCAGTAGCCGCACTTGAAGTCGGCGTACTCGATCAGCACGACCGGGGCGTCCGTGCGGCCGACCGCCAGTTTGTCGCCGGCGTCGCGGCGGGCCAGCTTCGCCAGCTCCGGGTAGACGCCGGCCCGCGGGTCGGCGGAGACCTCGGCGGCGGAGGTGGTCTCTCCCGAGGAACTGGCGGGCGCGGTGGCCTTGTAGGAGGCGAAGCCGAGGAGAGCGGCGGCGGTGACGATCACGGCGCCGTAGACGAGAGGCTTCTTCGATCCGGCGGTGGACTTCTTGGGCGTGGGCATGCGGGACTCCGTGCTGAAGGTGAGCGAGAGAGAAGGTGCGGGTCAGGCGGTTGGCCGGCCTACACCCTCAGCACGGAGAGCTCGACGGGGCTCGGCGTGGCGGGGACCGGCGCCCGGACCCGTATCCCCGGCGGCGGCTCGGCCTGGAGCGCGCCCGTCGCGGCCGGCAGGCCCCACGGCGCGAGGCCAGGAGCCTGGTCGTACGCTCCACGGGCCCGGGTCGGGACGGCGGGCTCGCTGTCGTGGTCACCGGGCTTCCCGCAGCCGGGAACGCCGGGGTCCGGAGCGGCGGCGGCCCGTACGGCCGTGGCCGGCGTGTTCGCGTCGAAGGGCTCCGCGACGGCAGCCGGAGCGGCTGCCTCCACAGCGACCGCGACGCCCTCGGAGGATGACGCGTCAGCATAAGAAGGAGCCGCGACCAGCGGTCCGCACAGCAACTCCATCACGATCGCGAGCAGCGCCGTCAGGCAGCACCACTGCGTACGGGACACGGGACCGGCACCTTTCGTGCGGGGAGGCTGAGCGTTCGACTGCCCGAAATGGTACGTGGCACGTGACGCAGTCCGCCCGAAATGAGGTCGCCACTCCTCACACCCGGGTGAGATCCTGGGATCCGTATGTCTACTTCCTTCGCCGATCTCCAGTCCCAGCTCGGACAGCTCTCGCTCCGCGACGCGAACCGGCTGGGCCGGCGCCTCGAAGGAGCGCGCCGCATCCGCAAGCCCGAGGCCCGCCAGTCCGTGCTGGACGAGATCGCGGCCGAGGCGGGAAAGGCGGCCGAACGGCTCGCCACCCGCGCGGCCCGGCTGCCGGCCCTGTCGTACCCGGAAGAGCTGCCGGTCTCCCAGAAGAAGGACGAGATCCTGGAGGCGATACGCGACCACCAGGTCGTGATCGTCGCCGGTGAGACCGGATCCGGAAAGACCACGCAGATCCCCAAGATCTGTATGGAGCTGGGACGCGGCGTCCGCGGCATGATCGGGCACACGCAGCCGCGCCGGATCGCCGCGCGCACGGTCGCGGAGCGCGTCGCGGACGAGCTGAAGACGCCGCTCGGCGAGACCGTCGGCTGGAAGGTCCGCTTCACGGACCAGGTGAATCCGGAGTCGACGTATCTGAAGCTGATGACGGACGGCATCCTGCTCGCCGAGATCCAGACGGACCGCGAGCTGCTGGCGTACGACACGATCATCATCGACGAGGCCCATGAGCGGTCGCTGAACATCGACTTCCTGCTCGGCTATCTGGCCCGGCTGCTGCCGAAGCGTCCCGACCTGAAGGTCGTCATCACCTCGGCGACGATCGACCCGGAGCGGTTCGCGCGCCACTTCGGTGAGGCGCCGATCGTGGAGGTCAGCGGACGGACGTATCCGGTGGAGGTGCGGTACCGCCCCCTGCTGGAAGAGGACAGCGAGGACTCCGACCGCGACCAGATCACCGCGATCTGCGACGCCGTCGACGAGCTGAGCCACGAGGCACCCGGTGACGTGCTGGTCTTCCTCTCCGGTGAGCGCGAGATCCGGGACACGGCGGACGCGCTGAATAAGCGGAACCTCAGACACACCGAGGTGCTCCCGCTCTACGCGCGCCTCTCGCACGCCGAGCAGCACCGCGTCTTCCAGCGTCATACGGGCCGCCGCATCGTCCTCGCGACCAACGTGGCCGAGACCTCGCTGACCGTTCCCGGCATCAAGTACGTGATCGACCCCGGCAACGCCCGCATCTCCCGCTACAGCCACCGCACCAAGGTCCAGCGGCTGCCGATCGAGCGGATCTCCCAGGCCAGCGCCAACCAGCGCAAGGGCCGTTGCGGCCGTACGTCGGACGGCATCTGCATCCGGCTGTACTCGGAGGACGACTTCGTCACCCGGCCGGAGTTCACCGATCCGGAGATCCTGCGGACCAACCTGGCCTCCGTGATCCTCCAGATGACCGCCGCCGGGCTCGGCGACATCGAGAAGTTCCCGTTCATCGACCCGCCGGACCACCGCAACATCCGCGACGGCGTGCAGCTCCTCCAGGAGCTGGGAGCGCTGGACCCGGCGGAGAAGGATCCGAAGAAGCGGCTCACGCCGCTCGGCCGCAAGCTCTCGCAGCTGCCCGTCGACCCGCGGCTGGCCCGGATGGTCATCGAGGCCGACAGGAACGGCTGCGCGCGCGAGGTCATGGTCATCGCCGCCGCGCTCTCCATCCAGGACCCGCGCGAGCGGCCCTCGGAGAAGCAGACGCAGGCCGACCAGCAGCACGCGCGCTTCAAGGACGAGACCTCCGACTTCCTGGCGTACCTGAACCTGTGGCGTTACGTCCGCGAGCAGCAGAAGGAGCGTGGCTCGTCCTCGTTCCGCCGGATGTGCAAGCAGGAGTATCTGAACTTCCTGCGCATCCGCGAATGGCAGGACATCTACGCGCAGCTGCGTACGGTCGCCAAGCAGATGGGCATCGCCGTCGAGGAGCCCAAGGACGACGCGTCGATTCCCGAGCAGGCGGTGCACGTCTCGCTGCTGGCCGGGCTGCTGTCGCACATCGGGCTGAAGGACACCGAGAAGAACGAGTACCTCGGCGCGCGCAGCGCCAAGTTCGCGATCTTCCCCGGCTCGGCGCTGTTCAAGAAGCAGCCGCGGTTCGTGATGTCGGCGGAGCTGGTGGAGACCTCACGGCTGTGGGCGCGGGTCAACGCGAAGGTCGAGCCCGAGTGGATCGAGCCGCTGGCGCAGCACCTGCTGAAGCGCACCTACAGCGAGCCGCACTGGGAGAAGGACCAGGCCGCGGTGATGGCGTACGAGCGGGTCACGCTCTACGGCGTGCCGATCATCGCTCAGCGCAAGATCAATTTCGGCCGTATCGACCAGGAGGCCTCGCGGGACCTGTTCATCCGCAACGCGCTGGTCGAGGGCGACTGGCGTACGCACCACCAGTTCTTCCATGACAACCGCAAACTCCTCGGTGAGGTCGAGGAGTTGGAGCACCGCGCGCGGCGCCGCGACATCCTGGTGGACGACGAGACGCTCTTCGACTTCTACGACCAGCGCGTTCCGGAGCACATCGTCTCCGGAGCGCACTTCGACTCCTGGTGGAAGAACAAGAAGCGCGAGGAGCCGGACGCGCTCGACTTCGAGCGCTCCATGCTGATCAACGAGAAGGCCGGAGCCGTCACCAAGGACGACTATCCGGACTCCTGGCGGCAGGGCAAGCTCAAGTTCAAGGTGACGTACCAGTTCGAGCCCGGCGCGGACGCGGACGGCGTGACCGTCCACGTGCCGCTCCAGGTGCTCAACCAGGTCACCGCCGAGGGCTTCGACTGGCAGATTCCCGGGCTGCGCGAGGAGGTCGTCACCGAGCTGATCCGCTCGCTGCCGAAGCCGATCCGCCGGCACTACGTCCCGGCGCCGAACTACGCGGACACGTTCCTGGACCGGGCCGTTCCGCTCCAGGAGCCGCTGCCGCAGACCCTGGCGCGCGAGCTCCAGCGCATGGTCGGCGTACCGGTCACGGCGGACGACTTCGACCTCTCCCGCGTCCCGGACCACCTGAAGATCACGTTCCGGATCGTCGACGAGCGGCGCCGCAAGGTCGCCGAGGACAAGGACCTGGAGGCGCTGAAGCTCCAGCTGCGCCCGAAGGCCCGGCAGGCGCTCTCCAAGGCCGCCGCGGCGACCGCCGGGCCCTCCGGCGAGTCCATCGAGCGCTCGGGCCTCACGGACTGGACGATCGGTACGCTGAACAAGGTCTTCGAGACGCGTCGGGCCGGGCAACCGGTGAAGGCGTATCCGGCTCTGGTCGACCAGGGCGACACCGTCGCCGTACGCCTCTTCGACACCGAGGCCGAGCAGCAGCAGGCGATGTGGCGCGGGACGCGGAAGCTGATCATGCTGAACATCCCGGTCAACCCCGCGAAGTTCGCCTCCGACCGGCTCACCAACCAGCAGAAGCTGGCCCTCTCCCGTAATCCGCACGGCTCGGTCCAGGCCCTCTTCGAGGACTGCGCCACCGCCGCCGCCGACCGGCTGATCGCCGCGTACGGCGGCCCGGCGTGGGACGAGAAGGCGTTCCGGACGCTGTACGACAAGGTGCGCGCGGACCTGGTGGACCTGACCGTCCGCACGATCGACCAGGTGCAGCAGATCCTGGCCGCCTGGCAGGCCTGCGAGCGGAGGCTGAAGTCGACGAACAGCCTGACGCTGGTCGCCAACGTCACCGACGTACGGGAGCAACTGGCCCGACTCGTACCGTCCGGTTTCGTTACGGCCACCGGTCTGCGCCGGCTGCCGGACCTGATGCGGTACCTGGTGGCGGCCGACCGGCGGCTCCAGCAGATGCCGACGGCCGTCCAGCGGGACACCACGCGGATGGCGAAGGTCCACGAGATGCAGGACGAGTACGCGTGGCTGCTCGAACAGCTCCCGCAGGGACGGCCGGTGGGCCAGGAGGTGCTGGACGTCCGCTGGATGATCGAGGAGCTGCGGGTGAGCTACTTCGCGCACGCGCTGGGCACCGCGTTCCCGGTCTCGGACAAGCGGATCGTGAAGGCGATCGACGCGCTGGCGCCCTGAAACAGGGGGTGGTGAGGCGGTGACGAGGTCACCACCAGGAGTGAAGTCGACCTGGACCTCCCACCTCCTGTACAGTCTGGTTTCGCAGCAAGTCGCAAGGCAAGCGGCGAAAACCTGGTCCTGTGGAGCAGTTTGGAGTGCTCGCCACCCTGTCAAGGTGGAGGCCGCGGGTTCAAATCCCGTCAGGACCGCAGTGATGAAAGCCCGGATCGTTTCGATCCGGGCTTTCGCGCGTCTTGACGGCGCCTTCCGCCGCCGGTACCCCGTAGAGACGAGGCTGCCCCTGTTTCCCTCGGCGAGGGGCGGCCGGGTCCACCGGGAGGTGGCTCGCATGTCCGCGTCCACGGCACGACACGAGACCCGCGCACTGCTCCGGGCCCATCTGGCGGCCGCCTACGGCTACGGGCACCTCACCCGCCACTGCCCGGTCTGCCACCGGCTGCTGCGCCTCGCCATGGAGCCCGGAGAGGGCGGCGAGAGCGACCGGGAGACCCGGAAGTCCGGAGCGGCTCCGGAACCCGCGTACGAGCCTCAGAAGCCCCGGACCCGGTCCGGCGGCCCGACGACCGCGGAGAGCGCCGCCGTACCGCCGGAGAGGTACGAGAACGGGCGCGAGGACGCGAACGAGGCCCGGGCCGAGGACGCCGATGGGGCCGAAAGGCCCTCCACCGCATGACCATCGGCCGGATGATTCCGCGTCCGGACAGTGGCACGCTCGGAGTTGGCAAGCATCAGGCGGTGTGACGGGTGTCACCGAAGGAGTTTTCCGACCGGGGTAGTTTACGCCTCCCCTACAACTGGCGAATTTAATATGTGCAATTGCACTGCCCCGGGCTTTCGGCCGGACCGTTCCGTCCGGGGCTGTCCCACCGCGTCCGGGACGCTCACCCACACTCCCGCACAGACCCACTCACAGACCCACGAACGGCGCCGGGACGGACGGCGGGACGGATCGCCGGGCGGGCCGTGAAAGTCCTGGAAGCCGACCGACCACCCGGTTATCGCTCACCTGGTCCAGGGCCGTCCGGAGGGTGTGGAAGGGGCGTACGGGGGCACTAGAGGCCTCGGTGGCGCGGTGCCGGCCCAGGGGTTCCGGGACATAAAAAGATCGCGCTGGACCCGGCGGAGTCCAGCGCGATCGAGACGACGTACCCGTACACGTATCCCGTACACAGGTATGACGCCCGTTGGGGCAGGCGTCCGTCGAGTGGAGCTGTATAGGGGCGGCCTGAGGTTGGGGGACCTGGCGGCTGCCCTGTTGTGATGCAGTGCTGCTACTGCGTTGAGCTGCGGGGCAGGGGTGTGTCAGGCCTCGCTGCGCTGCTGCGGGATACCCGCAAGCAGTGCGCGGACCTCTGCCTCGCGGTACCGGCGGTGTCCACCGAGCGTGCGGATGGACGTGAGCTTGCCAGCCTTGGCCCAACGGGTGACCGTCTTCGGGTCCACGCGGAACATCGTGGCAACCTCAGCCGGGGTCAGCAGCGGCTCGGCATCAGGGGTGCGAGCGGTCATGAGCGGCCTCCTCGGGAGAACCGAACCTTCTCGGTTCTTTCCTCTAAATTCTGCACCTTGACCCGCGTTGCCCGAAATGGCGGACGCGGGCCGAGTCGGTTATAGGACGAACGGCTTGTCCTCGGCACTACAACTACACCATCCGTCCAGCCGCGTCGGCCAAACCGATGGAATTGCCCTCCCAGGTGTTCATCAGCGACGGAAGCCGATGGACCATGCCATAGCGGACAGTCACACCACCGTGACGATCAGTCACAGAGCGATCAGGAGTCGTCAGACCCCCCATAGAGTGCAATGTTGAGCATTCCGCCCTTACTTGGACGGAAGGAGCCCTCCCCGGACTCCTTGTCCTATTTTGGCATGAGGAGCAGGGAAGGGCGCAAGGGCCCCGTTAGTGCTATCCATCACGCTTGAGGCAAAGGCCCGGTTCGGGACGTAGGTCCTGGGTCGCGAGGCGTACTCTTCCGCCCCATCCACCACACGTGTCCCACGGGACGCAGGTTCACGGCCTGTCAACTCTCTCCTCCTTCCCGCACTCCGCTCGGTCCGTCCGGTCGTCCGGTCCGTCCTGGATGAAGGATGCCCCGGTTCCGTCCCGTTGATGCCGCTGTGGGTCTTTTCACGTCAATTGGTGAACTGGCGGTCCCTGACCGCCCGCCACCGCTCCGCGAGCCGCGCGTACGCCTCTCCGGCGCCCTCCGCGTCACCGTTTCCGAGCGCGGCGAGCCCTTCCACCACATCCGCCGCCGACCGGTCCGCCGCGAGCTGTCCGGCCGGCAGCGCGTGCACCAGGCCCCCGTAGTCCAGCTCCACGAGCGAGCGCGGATGGAACTCCTCCAGCCAGCGGCCCACCTCCACCAGCCCTTCGGTGAGCGGCCCGTCGGCGACGTTCTCCCGCAGCGTCCGCAGCCCCCGGGCCAGCCGGCGCCGGGCCTCCACCATCGGCGTCCGGTACCGCAGCACCGGCTCCCGGCCCTCGCCGTCCGCCGCCACGTACTCCCGCTCCTCGTCCCGGAAGAGGACGAACCACCGCACCGGCACCTGCCACACCGTCGTGCGGATCCACGGCCGCGCGTCCGGGTTCCGGCGCAGCCAGCGCTCGTGGTCCGCCCGCGCCTGGCCCCGCACCACCTCGGGGAGCAGGGCCTCCAGCACGTTGGCCGGAAACATTCCCTCCCGCGCGCCCGACCCCTCCAGCTCCTCCAGCGCGAGCCAACCGCGCAGCCGGGTCCGCCACGGGCAGACGCACACCACCCCGTCCACCTCCGCCACGAACGCGTCACCGCTCTCGTGCACCGGCACGCCGACCGGCGGCGTCGGCACCAAGTCGGCCAGCGCGCGGCGGAGTTCGTCCTGGGCGGTGGGGAGCACCGGGCGCTCCGCGTAACGGGCCCAGTGACTGCGCTCGGGCTCCGCGAAGGCGGCGAGCGGCTCGTACACCCGGAGGTAGGACGTGTAAGGGACGAACACCGAAGACACCACCGACATGCAGCGCATCGTGCCACGCGCGTACACCCCCTTGGGGTGATCCTCGGCACGGGGGCAGATCCGCGCCGCCGGAGGACTTACGCTCTTGCCCATCGGACCGGCCGTGCCGGCCGGTCCGAGGCCTGTCCGACGACAGGTCCCGGGGCCCTCCCCACCCCTAGGAGGGCCTCCCGCCGCTTCGTACTTGGGAGTCACCACAGTGACCGATGTGACTAACGGCGTCCTGCACACCCTGTTCCACTCGGATCAGGGGGGCCACGAACAAGTCGTGATCTGCCAGGACCGTGCCACCGGCCTCAAGGCCGTCATCGCCCTCCACAACACCGCCCTCGGCCCCGGCCTCGGCGGCACCCGCTTCTATCCGTACGCGAACGAGGCCGAGGCCGTCGCCGACGCGCTGGCCCTGTCGCGCGGGATGTCGTACAAGAACGCCCTCGCCGGGCTCGACCACGGCGGCGGCAAGGCCGTCATCATCGGCGACCCGGAGAAGATCAAGACCGAGGAACTCCTGCTGGCCTACGGCCGGTTCGTCGCCTCGCTCGGCGGCCGGTACGTCACGGCCTGCGATGTCGGCACCTACGTCGCGGACATGGACGTCGTGGCCCGGGAGTGCCGCTGGACCACCGGCCGCTCCCCGGAGAACGGCGGCGCCGGCGACTCCTCCGTCCTCACCGCGTTCGGTGTCTTCCAGGGCATGCGGGCCTCGGCCCAGCACCTGTGGGGCGACCCGACGCTGCGCGGCCGCAAGGTCGGTGTCGCCGGCGTCGGCAAGGTGGGCCACCACCTGGTCGAGCACCTGCTCTCCGACGGCGCCGAGGTCCTGATCACCGATGTCCGCGAGGAGTCGGTGCGCCGCATCACCGATCTGCACCCCGAGGTCACCGTGGTCGCCGACACTGCGACGCTGATCCGCACCGAGGGCCTCGACATCTACGCGCCCTGCGCGCTCGGCGGCGCGCTGAACGACGAGACCGTGCCGGTGCTCACGGCGAAGGTGGTCTGCGGCGCGGCCAACAACCAGCTGGCCCACCCGGGCGTCGAGAAGGACCTGGCCGACCGGTCGGTTCTCTACGCGCCGGACTACGTGGTCAACGCCGGTGGCGTGATCCAGGTCGCCGACGAGCTGCACGGGTTCGACTTCGACCGGTGCAAGGCGAAGGCCACGAAGATCTTCGACACCACGCTGGAAATATTCGCGCGTGCGAAGGCGGATGGCATTCCGCCGGCCGCGGCAGCCGACCGGATCGCCGAGCAGCGGATGGCCGAGGCGCGCACCCGCTGACGCGCCCGCGCACGACCCGGCGGCCGGCGGGAGACCCGCGGAGGAGCTGCGAGGCGCCGGCGGGAGACAAGACTCACGCCGGTCGGCGGGTCGTGCGCGCAGAAGAGGTTAAAATCGCAGTTGACCAGCGGGGACGGGGCTCCTCACTGGTACTGCACCGGGGCGCAAGACGCGGGCGGCGTACCGTATGGCCACGGAAGCAGGTACCGTTAAAGCCCTACGGGCGCGGTCTCTCTGTCGGGAGTCCGTCCTGAAACATGAACGCGTGTCAAGACTCTGGGGCCGTCGAGCCCCGTCACCGAGGGGGTCGAGCCATGGGGCGCGGCCGGGCAAAGGCCAAGCAGACCAAGGTCGCCCGCCAGCTGAAGTACAGCAGCGGCGGGACGGACCTGTCGCGTCTGGCCAATGAGCTGGGCGCATCGCCTTCGAGTCAGCCACCGAACGCCGAGCCGTTCGAGGACGACGACGAGGAAGATGACCCGTACGCACAGTACGCGGATCGCTACAACCAGGACGATGACGAGGACCAGGACGATCAGTCCGGTCCGTCGTCACAGCGCCGCGGAGCTTGACCTCGCGCTGACACATCAACCCGGTCCGGGCCTGCCCCGGGCCGGGTTCTGTGTGTCCCGATCCGGTCCCGCCCTGACGGACAGTGCGCCGGACGTCTCCGCCCGGCGCACACCGTACGTACGGTTCAGCGTGCGTAGCTGCCGGTCAACTCGGCGCCCGTGGTGCGGTCACCGCGGTCGGTGATCTCACCCGCGACCCAGGAGTCGACCCCGCGGTCGGCCAGGGTCGTCAGCGCGGCGTCGACCGAGTCGGCCGGGACGATCGCGATCATGCCGACGCCCATGTTCAGCGTCTTCTCCAGCTCCAGCTGCTCGACGTTTCCGGCCTTGCCGACCAGGTCGAAGACCGCGCCGGGCGTCCAGGTGGAGCGGTCCACCGTGGCGTGGAGCCCGTCCGGGATGACCCGGGCCAGGTTGTTCGCCAGGCCGCCGCCGGTGACGTGGCTGAAGCCGTGCACCTCGGTCGTACGGGTGAGCGCCAGGCAGTCCAGCGAGTAGATCCGGGTCGGCTCCAGGAGCTCCTCGCCGAGCGTCCGGCCGAACTCCTCGACCTCGCGGTCCAGCGTCCAGCCGGCCCGGTCGAAGACCACGTGGCGGACGAGCGAGTACCCGTTCGAGTGAAGACCGGAGGACGCCATCGCGATCACGGCGTCGCCTTCGCGGATCCGGTCCGGGCCGAGCAGCCGGTCGGCCTCGACCACGCCCGTACCGGCGCCGGCGACGTCGAAGTCGTCCGGGCCGAGGAGGCCCGGGTGCTCGGCGGTCTCGCCGCCGACCAGCGCGCAGCCCGCGAGGACGCAGCCCTCGGCGATGCCCTTGACGATCGCCGCGACACGCTCGGGATGCACCTTGCCGACGCAGATGTAGTCGGTCATGAAGAGCGGCTCGGCACCGCAGACGACGAGGTCGTCCACGACCATGCCGACGAGGTCGTGGCCGATGGTGTCGTACACGCCCATCTGACGCGCCAGGTCCACCTTGGTCCCGACACCGTCGGTGGCGGAGGCGAGGAGCGGACGCTCGTACCGCTTCAGCGCCGAGGCGTCGAAGAGACCGGCGAAGCCGCCGAGCCCGCCGAGGCCGGCGACCTCGGGACGCCGGGTCTTCTTCACCCACTCCTTCATCAGCTCGACGGCGCGGTCACCGGCTTCGATGTCGACGCCGGCGGCCGCGTAGGAAGCACCTGTTGTCTCAGACATGGCCTGGGATCTTTCGTGTGGAGATACGGGGCTGGTGGGAGGGGCCGCGGCGCGTCCGGGTTACGGACGGCGCAGCGCGTCGGCCGCGGCGGTGGCCGCGGGTCCTGCCGCCAGCTCGGTCTCCAGCAGCTGCTTGCCGAGCAGCTCCGGGTCCGGGAGATCCATGGGGTACTCACCGTCGAAGCAGGCGCGGCACAGGTTGGGCTTGTCGATCGTGGTCGCCTCGATCATCGCGTCGATCGAGATGTACGACAGCGAGTCGGCCCCCATCGAGGTGCAGATCTCGTCCACGGTCATGCCGTTGGCGATCAGCTCCGCGCGGGTGGCGAAGTCGATGCCGAAGAAGCAGGGCCACTTCACCGGCGGCGAGGAGATCCGGATGTGGATCTCGGCGGCCCCGGCCTCGCGGAGCATCCGGACCAGTGCGCGCTGGGTGTTGCCGCGGACGATCGAGTCGTCGACGACCACCAGGCGCTTGCCCTTGATGACTTCCTTCAGCGGGTTCAGCTTGAGCCGGATACCGAGCTGGCGGATGGTCTGCGAGGGCTGGATGAAGGTCCGGCCGACGTAGGCGTTCTTCACCAGTCCGGCGCCGAACGGGATGCCGCTGGCCTCCGCGTACCCGATCGCGGCGGGCGTGCCGGATTCCGGGGTCGCTATGACCAGATCCGCCTCGACGGGGGCTTCGGCGGCCAGGCGGCGGCCCATCTCCACCCGGGAGAGGTAGACGTTCCGGCCGGCGATGTCGGTGTCCGGACGGGCCAGGTAGACGTACTCGAAGACACAGCCCTTGGGCTTCGCTTCTGCGAAGCGGGAGGTGCGCAGGCCGTTCTCGTCGATGGCGACGAGCTCACCCGGCTCGATCTCGCGTACGTAGCTGGCGCCGCAGATGTCGAGTGCGGCGGACTCGGAGGCGACCACCCAGCCGCGCTCCAGCCGGCCGAGCACCAGCGGGCGGATGCCCTGTGGGTCACGGGCGGCGTAGAGGGTGTGTTCGTCCATGAAGACGAGCGAGAACGCGCCCTTGACGTCGGGGAGCACCTTGGCGGCGGCTTCCTCGATGGTCAGCGGCTTGTCGTCCTCGTCGCGCTGCCCGGCGAGCAGCGCGGTCACCAGGTCGGTGTCGTTGGTCGCGGCGACCTGGGTGGCGCGGCCGTCCTTGCGCGGGAGGTCGGCGACCATCTCCGCGAGCTGGGCCGTGTTGACCAGGTTCCCGTTGTGACCGAGGGCGATCGAGCCGTGCGCGGTGGCACGGAACGTCGGCTGCGCGTTCTCCCACACCGAGGCACCGGTGGTGGAGTAACGGGCATGACCGACCGCGATATGGCCCTGGAGGGAACCCAGAGACGTTTCGTCAAAGACCTGCGAGACCAGTCCCATGTCCTTGAAGACGAGGATCTGGGACCCGTTGCTCACTGCGATGCCCGCGGATTCCTGTCCGCGGTGCTGCAGGGCATACAGTCCGAAATAGGTGAGCTTGGCGACCTCTTCACCCGGAGCCCAGACACCGAAGACGCCACAAGCGTCCTGGGGGCCTTTCTCTCCGGGGAGCAGGTCGTGGTTGAGTCGTCCATCACCACGGGGCACGGCACCGAGTGTAGGCGAGATCGACCACTGGTCCGAATTGGGGACCGGTGGACGGAGGCGGTACGGAGCACGGGGTGCGGCTCGGGCCACCGTGACGGGCGGGCGATTCGCGGGACTTCGGCCGGTGACGCTGTGTGACGTACGGGTGAGGCCGACGGAGACCGAATGGCAGGTCCGAGGGCTCACTGCCGGGCCGCGAGGCCGGTTACCGACTGGTAAGGACCGGCCGGGACGGCCCGGCGGCGGCCGGCCGGTTGTGGCGCTCGGTGAACCTGGCCCGAACCCGCCACGGCCGCTGGCCGAACGCTCGTTTCGTGGTGAGCCTCACACCGGCGGCCGGGATTCAGCCGTGCTGCTCGGCGCCCTCGGTGTGCTGCTCCTGGCCGTCTCCGCTCTGCTGCTCCTGGCCGCCCTCGCTCTTCGCCGGAGCGGCCGTCGCGCCGAGGCCCTTGCCGTCGTCCGCCGTGATCGTGAGCGTGGAGCCCTTGATCGTGTACGTCGCCGGGCCGTCCAGCGCCGCGAGGACCGCGCGCTCCGTCGCCATCTCCGCCTCCGGACACATCTTCCGGGTGCCGGCCGGCGGGCCGAAGGTGATCGCGGAGCCCTTGACCGTGGCCCTGCCGTGGAAGGAGTTGCAGCCGGAGTTGCCGTGCACGGTGCCGTCCTCGCCGAAGGTCAGGTACGGCACCCGCTCCTTCGGCAGATCGGCGGGCACGGACGTCGCCGTCTCGCCGCTGAGCAGCGTCTTCACCGCCCAGCGGGTGCCGACCAGGTCGGCCGGCTTCTCCTCGCTGAGCGCGATCGTGTCGCCACCCTCGGTGGTGAGGGTCAGCTTCTCGCCGGTGAGCTTCGCGGTGAGCTCGCCGTCGAGGGCGGCGACGGCGGCCTTCTCGAACCTGTCGACGCCCTTCCCGCACGCCATCATCGTGGAGACGGTCCGGCTCACGGTGATCCGGTCGCCCTCCACGCGGGCCTCGCCGCCGATGCGGTTGCAGCCGAAGTCGGCTTTGACCCGGCCCTTCGCGTCGATCTCCAGCCGGGAGCCCTCCGGGGCCCCGGTCTTCTTCCCGTCGACGGTCATGGACTCCACGTTCCACGCGACCCCGGTGACCGGCACATCGCTCTGCACGGTGTCCCCGCCGTCCCCGCCACCGCCGCCGGAACCGGAACCCGGCTCCGTACCGCAGGCGGCGAGGGTGAGGAGGGCCAGGACGCTGATGCTGACTGCCATACGTTGTGTGTGCATGGCGATGGGACGGAACGGGCCCCCGATCCGGTTCCGTCGCCCGCTCTCTCTCAGCCCATCAGCGGCAGCAGCTCCGCCAGATCGGCGCGCTCGCCGCTCGCGCTGACCTCGGCGTCCGCCAGGGCCCGCGCCCACTCCGTACGGCCGGTGGCGAGCCGGATCCAGGTCAGCGCGCCGGTCTCCACGACGTTGGGCGGCGTGCCTCGGGTGTGTTTGGGGCCGCCGATGCACTGGACCACCGCGAACGGCGGGACGCGCACCTCGACCGAACCGCCGGGCGCGCGGTCGGCGAGCGCGTCCGCCAGCAGCCGGGTGCAGGCGGCCAGCGCCTGCCGGTCGTACGGGATCTCCAGGCCGAGCGCCGCGTTCAGGTCGTCCGTGTGGACGGTCAGCTCGACGGTCCTGGTCACCAGGAAGTCGGCCAGCCGCATGGAGCCGACCCGGGTCGGCAGCAGCCGCTCTCCGGTGCCGGTGGCCGGGACGTCCGCGCGGAAGGCCGCCTCCACCTCCTCGTACAGCGTGGCGAGGTCGGGTCGGTCGACCGCCAGCTCCTCCACGTCCTCGGCGATCCGGGCGGCGTACGCGGCGGTGGCGGGCGGCCACTGGAGGAGCGTGAGGCCGGGCTGGGGTCCGGGCGGCTCCGGCAGGGCCAGGGACCGGCTCACGCTGCCGAGGACCATCGCCACATGCGCGGCGAGCTCCCGCACCGTCCAGTCGCCGAGCCGGGTCGGGCCGGCGAGCTGCTCGGGCGTCAACAGGCGGACGGCGTCGCGGACATGGCCGAACTGGGCGAGGACCGCGGTCCGGGTCCTGAGGTGGTCGTAGGCGCGCGGGCGCTTCTTGGCCGGAGGCATGGGGGTGAGACTAACCGGCCGCACCGACATCGGTGCCGACGGTGAACGTCTCCCCGTTCGCGGGCACTCCGACGCCCCGCCAGGTGAACGGGACACCCCGGGCGTCGTCGGGGTCGGGACCGTCCATCAGGTGGAAGTGGAGGTGCGGTTCGGTGGTGTTGCCGGAGTTGCCGACGCGGGCGATCGGCTGCCCGGTGCGGACCGTGTCCCCGGCCTTCACCTCCAGCGAGCCGCGCCGGACGTGGGCGTAGACGGCGTACGTACCGTCGCCGAGGTCCAGGACCACGTGGTTGCCGAGGACGCGGTGGACGCCGAGGACCGAGCGGACGCTGCCCTCGATGACCATCAGATAGGCGAGGGCGAGCAGCGAGGTGCGGCTGACGTGGTCGCGCTGGCCTTCGCTCGCCCCGACCACCGTGGCGTCGGCCACCGCGAGCAGCGGGGCGCCGAAGGCCGGGAAGGCTCGGTTGCGGCGGAAGAGCGGCCACACCCAGCGGAACGGCGGCCGGGCGGGGTGCTCGCCTTCCGCCACCTCCGGCTCGGCCACGATGTCGATCGCGTACGTCTGCCCGTAGACGTGTACCCCATGGCTAGGGACCTTGTCGGCCGGGCTGTTGAGGGCCGTCCAGCGGCCGGTCACCGGCGGGGCGACCTCGACCGGATCACGCGGCTCGCCCCTGGGTGCTCCGGCCCCGGCCTGGAGCGCGATCACCGCCATCAGGAGGAAGAAGGCGAGCGCCACCGGCAGCAGCGTGGTCACCCAGCCCGGGCCGGGCAGGTCCACGAAGAATTCGGCGACTACCAGCGCGAACAGCATTACCCAGGCGATCCGGTGGGCCTTCTCCACAACAGTGCGGACGGACATGTCTCCCCCATGGCGTCGTGTCGGTCTCTCCGGTCAGGGCCGCGCCGCCGTCAGCACCACCAGCAGCGGCACCACACGGACGGCCGGCACCTCGTACCGGCCGCGGCCGGTCGTGTGCAGCCAGCCCGTGCCGGTCAGCTGGCGCAGGTGGTGGTAGATCTGGCCGGTGGTGCCGACGCCGTCGAGCGCGGCCAGTTCGGCGGCGGTACGGCGGCCGCCGAGGATCTCGCGGAGCAGGCGCAGCCGTACCGGGTGGCCGAGCGCGGCGAGTGAGTCCGCCGTGGCCGGTGCGCCGTCACCGCCCTCGCCCTCCTCTTCGAGGAGGGCGCCGGTGAGGGCTCCGTACTGCCACTCGTACCTCTCGCCGGTCGGCAGCCGGACCGCTCCGGTGAAGAGCACGCCGCCGTCGGCTCCGGCCTCTCCGACGCCCGCGAGCTGCTGTTTCAGCCCGTCCAGCGCCCAGAAGTCGCCGTCGCCGAGGCGCGGCGACTCACGGTCCTGCCGCTCCAGCGCGGTGAGCCGCCTCTCCAGCTCGGCGACCCGCTGCTCCAGCTCCATGACACCAACCTTACGTAGTTACGTAATATCTGACAACAGGATGTGAGCGAAAGCCGAAGCCCCCGCCCGGATGACCCGGACGGGGGCTCGAACGACAGGCGGGCTCAGGCGAGCAGCGCCGGGATCGTCGCCTCGTGCGCCGTACGCAGCTCGCTCAGCGGAAGGGAGAACTCGCCCTGGATCTCGATCTCTTCGCCGTCCACGACACCGATCCGGGCGACGGGCAGACCGCGTGCGCCGCACATGTCGGTGAAGCGGAGCTCCTCGCTGCGCGGAATCGAGACGACCGCGCGGCCCGCCGACTCGGAGAAGAGGAACGTGAACGTGTCCAGGCCGTCCGGCACGACCAGCCGGGCACCCTTGCCGCCGCGCAGGCAGGACTCGGTGACCGCCTGGATCAGGCCGCCGTCGCTCAGGTCGTGCGCGGCGTCGATCATGCCGTCGCGCGAGGCGGAGATGAGGATCTCGGCGAGCAGCTTCTCGCGGCCGAGGTCCACCCTGGGCGGCAGGCCGCCGAGGTGCTGGTGGACGACCTCGGACCAGGCCGAGCCGCCGAACTCCTCGTGGGTGTCGCCGAGCAGGTAGAGGAGCTGGCCCTCTTCCGCGAACGCGACCGGCGTACGCCGGTTCACGTCGTCGATCACGCCGAGCACGGCCACGACCGGCGTCGGGTGGATCGCCGTCTCACCGGTCTGGTTGTAGAGCGAGACGTTGCCGCCGGTGACCGGAGTGCCCAGCTCCAGGCAGCCGTCCGCGAGACCGCGCGTGGCCTCGGCGAACTGCCACATGACGTCCGGGTCCTCCGGCGAACCGAAGTTGAGGCAGTCCGAGATGGCGAGCGGCTTGGCGCCGGAGGCGGCGACGTTGCGGTACGACTCCGCCAGCGCGAGCTGCGCGCCGGTGTACGGGTCGAGCTTGGCGTACCGGCCGTTGCCGTCGGTCGCCATCGCCACACCGAGGTTCGACTCGGCGTCGATGCGGACCATGCCCGCGTCCTCGGGCATCGCCAGCACGGTGTTGCCCTGCACGAAGCGGTCGTACTGGTCGGTGATCCACGCCTTGGATGCCTGGTTCGGCGAGGCGACCAGCTTCAGGACCTGCTCACGCAGCTCGGCGGCGTTCGCCGGACGGGCCAGCTTTCCGGCGTCGTCCGCTTGGAGCGCGTCCTGCCAGGACGGGCGGGCGAACGGACGGTGGTAGACCGGGCCGTCGTGCGCGACCGAGCGCGGCGGGACGTCCACGATCTGCTCGCCGTGCCAGAAGATCTCCAGCTGCGAGCCCTCGGTCACCTCACCGATGACGGTGGCGATGACGTCCCACTTCTCGCAGATCTCCAGGAAGCGGTCCACGTGCTGCGGCTCGACGATCGCGCACATGCGCTCCTGCGACTCGCTCATGAGGATCTCCTCCGGCGAGAGCGAGGAGTCGCGCAGCGGCACGGTGTCCAGCTCGACGCGCATCCCGCCGGAACCGGCCGAGGCCAGCTCGCTGGTGGCGCAGGAGAGCCCGGCGCCGCCGAGGTCCTGGATGCCCGCGACGAGCTTCTCCTTGAAGATCTCCAGGGTGCACTCGATGAGGAGCTTCTCCTGGAACGGGTCGCCGACCTGGACGGCCGGGCGCTTGGCCGGGCCGGTGGACTCGAAGGTCTCGCTCGCCAGCACGGAGACGCCGCCGATGCCGTCGCCGCCGGTGCGGGCGCCGTACAGGATGATCTTGTTGCCGGGTCCTGACGCCTGCGCGAGGTGGATGTCCTCGTGCTTCATGACGCCGATGCAGCCGGCGTTGACCAGCGGGTTGCCCTGGTAGCAGGCGTCGAAGACGACCTCGCCGCCGATGTTGGGCAGGCCCAGGCAGTTGCCGTAGCCGCCGATGCCCGCGACGACGCCCGGCAGGACGCGCTTGGTGTCGGGGTGGTCGGCGGCGCCGAAGCGCAGCGGGTCGACGACCGCGATCGGGCGGGCACCCATGGCGAGGATGTCGCGGACGATGCCGCCGATGCCGGTGGCCGCGCCCTGGTAGGGCTCGATGTACGACGGGTGGTTGTGCGACTCGACCTTGAAGGTGACCGCGTAACCCTGGCCGACGTCCACGACGCCCGCGTTCTCACCGATGCCGACGAGCATCGCGTCGTTGGCGGGGACCTTCTCGCCGAACTGCTTGAGGTGGACCTTGCTGCTCTTGTACGAACAGTGCTCCGACCACATCACCGAGTACATGGCGAGCTCGGCGCCGGTGGGACGGCGGCCCAGGATCTCGCGGATCCGGGCGTACTCGTCCTCCTTGAGGCCGAGCTCCTTCCAGGGCTGCTCGGCGTCCGGGGTCTCGGCCGCGTGCTTGACCGTATCCAGGCTCATGCGTTGACCAGCTTCTTGATGATCGAGGTGAAGAAACCGAGGCCGTCGGTGCGGCCGGTGCCGACGAGCGGCTCCACGGCGTGCTCCGGGTGCGGCATCAGGCCGACGATGTTGCCCGCCGCGTTGGTAATGCCCGCGATGTCACGGAGCGAGCCGTTGGGGTTGCCGTCCAGGTAGCGGAAGGCGACGCGGCCCTCGGCCTCCAGCTCGTCGAGCGTGCGCTCGTCGGCGGTGTACCGGCCGTCCATGTTCTTGAGCGGGACCTGGATCTCCTGGCCGGCGCTGTAGTCCGAGGTCCAGGCGGTCTCCGCGTTCTCCACCCGCAGCTTCTGGTCGCGGCAGATGAAGTGCAGGTGGTTGTTGCGCAGCATCGCGCCGGGCAGCAGGTGCGCCTCGGTCAGGATCTGGAAGCCGTTGCAGATGCCGAGGACCGGCATACCGGCCTTCGCCTGCTCGATGAGCGGCTCCATCACCGGCGAGAACCGCGAGATCGCGCCGGCCCGCAGGTAGTCCCCGTAGGAGAAGCCGCCGGCCAGGACGACCGCGTCGACCTGGTGCAGGTCCTTGTCGCGGTGCCAGAGCGATACGGGCTCCGCGCCCGCGATCCGGACGGCCCGCAGAGCGTCCTGATCGTCGAGGGTGCCGGGAAAAGTGACGACGCCGATACGGGTGGTCACTTCTCCTCCTCCACCTTCACGACGAAGTCCTCGATGACGGTGTTGGCGAGGAAGGTCTCGGCCATCTCGTGAATACGGGCGAGGGCGGCGTCGTCCACCGGCCCCGCGACCTCCAGCTCGAAACGCTTTCCCTGACGAACGTCCGCGATTCCCTCAAAGCCGAGACGGGGCAGCGCACGCTGCACCGCCTGTCCCTGCGGGTCGAGGATCTCCGGCTTGAGCATGACGTCGACTACGACGCGTGCCACTGGCACTCCCGGTGTGGTGGTGTGGTGCGGCTGTCTCTCCGGGGGGTTCCCCAGACCCCCGCGGGTCCACTCAGCGTACCTGGCCGAAAATTCTACGCGGGTAGATATCGGGTGGAAACGGATGCCGGGCACGGACACCGCCGTCCCGGCGCAGATCACGCCGCGATATCGACCGCGACAACATGCGGGAAAAGTCCTGGGAAAAAATCGTGCCCGGATTGCACGCGGACACGCGGAAGTAATTGGCTGGGCTTCACAATGCGGTACCGACCGCTGTACAAATGATTACCGGGGAAAGCAGCATTGCTCCGGAACGCCGAACGACCGGAACCACCCGGAACACACCGGAACAGTCGACATCAGTCGATCCGTATCCGCATCCGCCTGACAGCCGGAAGGCCGGCCCATCGGCGCACGCACGACGCGCCGACGCCGTAGGAAAGGACCGATATCCGTGGCTCAGCGCGTAGTGGTTACGCTCTCCGACGACATCGACGGGGGAACAGCGGCGGAAACGGTCACCTTCGCCCTGGACGGGAGGACGTACGAGATCGACCTCAATCCCGCCAACGCGAAGAAACTGCGGAAGGCCCTGGCCCCTTACATGGCGGCCGGCCGAAAGCAGACAAATGCCGGTAAGCACGGCAGAACCCCCGCGTCGTACCACCACACCTCTCTCGCCCCGGACCCCGCGGCCGTCCGCGCCTGGGCCCGCTCGCACCGGATGGAGGTGCCGGCCCGCGGCCGGATCCCGAAGAAGGTGTACGAGGCGTTCGACGCGGCGGACTGAGCCGGGGCGTGAGCGTCCGCCCTCCGAGCGGCGGACGCTCCGTCAGGCGGGCTGCGCAGGGCCGCGACCGGGGTCCGGAGAGCCGGTCGGCGACCCGCTCCGGGAGACCCGCCGGGAGCCGACTTGCGCGACACCCCCGCAGGTCGGCTAGAGTCTGGAGCACGCCGAGGGGCGAGGCCGAAAGGCCGGATCCCGAGCCGCGTGCGGGTGTAGTTCAGTAGTAGAACATCCCCCTTCCAGGGGGAAGGCGCAGTGTGCAATTCCTGTCACCCGCTCTGCACGACTCTTCGGACCACTCTGTTGGATCAGGTAGAGTAGTGCTCGCTCCACCGGTGAAAGCCGAGTGGCTGCACTGCGGACGTAGCTCAGTTGGTAGAGCGCAACCTTGCCAAGGTTGAGGTCGCCAGTTCGAACCTGGTCGTCCGCTCCACAGCGACAGAGGCCCTGACCGATTTCGGTCAGGGCCTCTGTCGTGTCCGTCTCCGCCCTCATGACGTTTGTCATGAGCAGTGGTGACAGCGCGCACTGCTCGCGGGCCCGCTCCGGCGGAAAACTCGAAGCATGACCAGCGACGACTTTCTCAGCGACCGAACGACAGGTGGCCCGGCAGACGCGGAGACGGTGATCGCGGCGGACGGGGTCCGCCGCAGCTACAAGGACGGCTTCGAGGCCGTGTCCGGCGTCTCCTTCTCCGTGGCCCGCGGCGAGCTGTTCGCCCTGCTCGGGACGAACGGCGCGGGCAAGACCTCCACCGTGGAGCTCCTCGAAGGCCTGGCGCTCCCGACCTCCGGGACCATCAAGGTCCTCGGCCACGACCCGTACCGCGAACGCGCCGCCGTCCGGCCCCGGACCGGCGTGATGCTCCAGGAAGGCGGCTTCCCTTCCGACCTCACCGTCCTGGAGACCGCGCGGATGTGGTCGGCCTGCACCACCGGCGCGCGGCCCGCCACCGAGGCCCTGGAGATGGTCGGCCTCACGAGCCGCACCGGAGTGCGGGTCAAGCAGCTGTCCGGCGGCGAGAAGCGGCGCCTGGACCTGGCGCTGGCCCTGACCTCGCGGCCCGAGGTGCTCTTCCTGGACGAGCCGACGACGGGGCTGGACGCGGAGGGGCGGCGGGACACCTGGGACCTCATCCGGGCGCTCCGGGACGGCGGCACCACCGTGCTCCTGACCACGCACTACCTGGAGGAGGCCGAGGCGCTCGCGGACCGGCTGGCGATCATGCACCAGGGGCAGATCGTGACGGCCGGGACGACCGCCGAGGTCACCGCGTCGCAGCCCGCCAGGATCCGGTTCACGCTGCCCGACGGCGTACCGGCCGGGCACCTTCCGCTCTCGCTGCGGGCGGGCGCGGAAGGGCAGCGGGTGGAGATCCGTACCGCCGAGCTCCAGGAGTCGCTGCACGAACTCCTCGGCTGGGCCCGGGAGTCGGGCGTCCAGCTGCTCGGGCTCGACGCGCGCTCCGCCTCGCTGGAGGAGGCGTTCCTCCAGATCGCGAACACGCAGCTCCGCTCCCGCGCCGACGATCCGCGCCGGGCCGGGACCGCGTCCATGGACGAGACGACGAAGAAGGTGACGGCATGACCACGCCCACCGCCACGACGGCCCCCGGCCGCTCCCCCTCCAAGGCCTCCGCGTCCGCGCGGCGGCTCACCGCACTCGCCCGCGCCGAGCTGATCCTGCTGCTCCGCAACCGGTCCGCGATCTTCATCGCCCTGGTGCTGCCGATCGTGATGATCTTCTCGATCCGGGCCTCGCTCCAGCAGATCGACCTCGCCGGCACCGGCCTCTCGATCGCGGGCGCGGCCCTCACCGGCGGCATCGGCATCGTGCTGGTCCAGGTCGTCTACATGACCCTCGTCACCGGTTACGTCACCCGGCGCGAGGAGCTCGTCCTCAAGCGGCTGCGCACCGGCGAGATCACCGACCGCGAGATCCTGGCCGCCAACGCGCTGCCCGCCATGGCGCTGGCTCTCCTCCAGGTCGTGCTGCTGGTCGCGGCCGGTGCGGTCGCCTTCGACCTGAGCGCGCCGAAGCGGCCCGAGCTGTTCCTGGCGGGTCTGCTGGTGGGCCTGGTGATGATGTCCGGCCTGGCGGCCGCGACCTCCGCGGTGACCCGTACGGTCCAGACCTCGCAGCTCACCACCTTGCCGCTGTTCTTCGTCTCGCTCTTCGCCTCCGGCATCTTCGTCCCGCTGGACGTCTTCCCGGACGGCCTGGCCTCGGCGTTCGAACTGCTGCCGCTGACCGGCGTGATGACGCTCATCCGGCACGGCTGGCTCGGCGGTGTCGAAGGCGGCGACCTGCTCACGGCGGCCGTGGCGGCGCTGGCCTGGACCGGGTTCGCGGTGTTTGCTGTGCAGCGGTGGTTCCGCTGGGATCCGCGCGGCTGAGCACGGCGGTTCGCCACGGCGACAGGACGAAGGGGCTGAACGAGGTGATCGGTCGAGTACGGGGCTGGCGGCGCGGCTGGCAGGAGCGGACCAAGCTCCAGCGCATCGACCTCTACACCCGCCTCACGCTCTGCGCGCTGCCGTGGGTCTTCCTGGTCACCTGGGGTCTGCTGCCGCTCGGCAAGGCCCTGGGCCAGGGCCCGCTGCCGGTGTCCCTGGCGGCGGCGTTCCTCGCGGTGAACGCGGTGCAGTGCGTGCTGAGCAACCGGAACGTGGATACCGCCTTCGCCCACTACCGCGGCGTGGAGCTCTTCCCGCTGCGGCGGCTGCGGCTGCCGGCGGTGCTGCTGGCGGTGCTGACCGGTCTGCTGGTGGCCCTCGCGGCGGTCGGCGGCGTCGGGGACGCGGGGCTGAGCCTGCTGGTGCTGGACCTGCCGCTGGCGTTCGCTACGCCGTACGTGCTCCTCGTCCCGGTCCGGACGTACCTGCTCCGCTGCGCGGCCTACGCGGTGGCGGTGGTGGCGCTCCTGGCCGCCGTCGGCGTACCCGGCCGCCTGCTGTTCGGGTCGGCCGTCTCCCTGATCGTCGTCACGCTGCTGGTGCTCGTCTCGACGCGGCCGAGCGCCTGGAGCCTGTCCGTGATGTGGCAGGCGGAGGAGGCGCGGGACATGCAGGCGCGCCTCGCGGTGGCGGAGGAGCGGCTGCGGTTCGGCCGGGACATGCACGACGTGCTGGGCCGGAACCTGGCGGTGATCGCGCTGAAGAGCGAGCTGGCCGTGGAGCTGGCCCAGCGCGGCAACGCGGCGGCCGTGGACCAGATGGTCGAGGTCCAGCGGATCGCCCGCGCCTCGCAGCAGGAGGTACGCGATGTCGTCCGCGGCTACCGCGAGGCCGACCTGCCCACCGAACTGCTCGGTGCCAAGGGCGTGTTGGAGGCCGCCGGGATCACCTGCACGGTGGAGGGCGCGGACGGCCCGGCCGGTACGGGAGCGCCTGCGGCGGTGCAGGCGGCCCTCGGCTGGGTGGTGCGCGAGGCCGCGACCAACGTGCTGCGCCACGGTGATCCGCGCGTGTGCGTGATCCGGCTCCGGACGGTGGCGGGTTCGGTGGTGCTGGAGGTCGAGAACGACGGGGCGGGCACGGCCGCCGCGAGCGAGGGCGGCTCGGGTCTGGCCGGGCTGCGGGAGCGGCTGGCGGCGCTGGGCGGGTCGCTGGAGGCCGGAGCGGTCGATGACGGCCTGTTCCGGGTCACGGCGACGGTCCCGCTGACGGCTCCCCGTAACCGCTCCGACTCCGCTTCTCCGGAAGAACGATGACCACCGAGGGGAACATGACCACCGAAGGCTCCGAAGAGCGGCCGCTGCGGGTGCTGCTCGCCGACGACGAGCACCTGATCCGGGGCGCGCTGGCCGCGCTGCTCGCACTGGAGGACGACCTCGTGGTGGTCGCGGAGGCGGCGAGCGGTCCCGAGGCGCTCGCGATGGCCCTCGCGCACCGGCCCGATGTCGCCGTCCTCGATCTGCAGATGCCGGGCGCGGACGGTGTGAAGGTCGCCACATCGCTCCGCAGCGAACTGCCCGCCTGCCGCACCATGATCGTGACCAGCCACGGCCGCCCGGGACATCTGAAGCGGGCGCTGGCCGCCGGCGTACGCGGGTTCGTGCCGAAGACCGTCAGCGCCCGCCGGCTCGCCGAGATCATCCGTACCGTCCACGCCGGAAACCGCTATGTCGACCCGGAGTTGGCGGCCGACGCGATCTCCGCCGGCGACTCGCCGCTGACCGCGCGGGAGGCCGAGGTGCTCGAACTGGCGGCGGACGGGGCGCCGGTCGCCGAGATCGCGGAGCGGGCCTCGCTCTCGCAGGGGACGGTCCGCAACTACCTCTCCTCGGCCGCCTCCAAGATCGGTGCGGAGAACCGGCACACGGCGGTGCGTCTCGCGCGGGAGCGGGGTTGGGTATAGTGAGCATCGCGCTTCGGCGCAGCGCGGACGTAGCTCAGTTGGTAGAGCGCAACCTTGCCAAGGTTGAGGTCGCCAGTTCGAACCTGGTCGTCCGCTCCAGCTGGTTCAGAAGGCCCCGGTCGGTATCGACCGGGGCCTTCTGCGTATCTCCTACTGCCAGTTGGAGCCGGTCAGGACCTCGTACGCCTCGATGTACTTGGCGCGGGTCGCGTCCACGATCTCCTGCGGAAGCGCCGGCGGCGGCTGCTCGCTCACGCGGTCCCAGCCGGAGGCCGGCGAGGTCAGCCAGTCCCGTACGAACTGCTTGTCGTACGACGGCTGCGCGCCGCCCGGCTTCCAGGTGGCGGCGGGCCAGAAGCGCGAGGAGTCGGGCGTCAGCACCTCGTCGGCGATGATCAGCCGCTCGCCGCCGTGCTCGGTCTTCTCGAAGCCGAACTCGAACTTGGTGTCGGCCAGGATGATCCCGCGCTGGTGCGCGATGTCCCGGGCCCGCCGGTAGACGTCGAGCGTGGTCTGCCGCAGCTCGGCGGCGGTCTCCACGCCGACCTCGCGGGCGACCTCCTCGTAGCTGACGTTCTCGTCGTGGTCGCCGACGGCCGCTTTCGTGGCCGGGGTGAAGAGCGGGCCGGGCAGCTCGGAGCCGTCGACCAGGCCCTCGGGGAGGCCGATGCCGCACACCGTACGGGAGGCGTTGTACTCGGTGAGCCCGGAGCCGGTGAGATAGCCGCGGGCCACGCACTCGACCTGGACCATGCGCAGCGACGTGCAGATGAGCGTGCGGCCTTCCCACTCCGCCGGTGCGCCGGACGGCAGCTCGGTGGAGAGGACGTGGTTGGGCACCAGGTCGGCGAGCTGGTCGAACCACCAGAGCGAGAGCTTGGTGAGGACGCGGCCCTTGTCCGGGATCTCGGTCGGCAGGACCCAGTCGTACGCGGAGATACGGTCGCTGGCGACCATGACGAGGTCGCCCGCCTCGTTCCGGTACAGGTCACGCACCTTGCCGGTGTGCAGGTGGGTGAGGCCCGGAACCTGCACGGGCTCGGGCTTTTCTACAAAACCGGACACGGTGCCTCCGCGTAGATTGATCCAGGAGAGGTTCCGATTGTCCCGTACGGAGAGCGCGGAGCGCGCGCGGGGCCCGGCCCGGTGTTTCGTGCCCTGGACGGGCCCCGGTCAGTCGCGCTTGCAGATCCGGTCGAGGAGGTTGGCCGTCGCCTGCTGGATCCGGGCGTCGGTGTGGCCGGGGCGGTCCAGGGCCGGGGACCAGGCGAAGGTGCCGGAGGCGAAGACCAGCGCGCCGGAAGGGGCCTGGTAGAGCGAGGCCTCCTGGTGGCGCGTGGCGCCTTCGGAGTCCTGGTACGGCGAGTGGGCGAGCAGGATCCGGTTGTCGTGCTCCGGCAGGCTCGTCCGCGGGAAGTAGCGGTCGGCCTCACCGGCGACCAGGCCAGGGATCTCGTCGCCGTCGGCCGCGCCCGTCGCGTCCCAGAGCCAGTGCTCGGCGTTGCGCACGACCAGCGGTCCGGCCTCCGGGACGCGGCCCGCGTACTGGATGCCCAGCAGCTGCTGCTCGGGCCGGTCCACCTCGCGCCAGAGCGCGGACTTGCCGGGACCTCGCCGCTTGCGGCAGGTGAGCAGTCGGTCGGGGATGCCGGAGGCGGAGGGCGCGAGGCCGACCTGCCAGTACATGGTGTTGGCGGAGAGGAAGACGAGCGAGGTGCCCACGTCACGGGCGCGCTCGGCGGCCCGGCGCATGGGCAGCGACCAGTACTCGTCGTGGCCCGGGAAGACCAGGCCCCGGTAGCGGCTGGGGTCGATGCGGCCGGCGTGCAGGTCGCGGGCGTCGGCGTAGGCGAGGTCGTAGCCGTATCTCTCGGCCCAGCGGATGAAGTCGTACGCGTGTCCCACGTGCAGCGGCAGGCCCGCTCCGGCGTACGGCCGGTCGAAGGAGATCGTGACGGCGGCGTCCTCCTCGCCGAGCAGCCGTCCCTTCTCGTCCCACGCGTGGTAGAGGCTGGCGCCGGTGCGGCCGTCCTCCGGATAGAGGTTGTACGCCTGCCAGGTGATGTCCGGGAGCAGGAGCAGCAGATCGGCCGCGTGGTCGTGGCGGACGGTGAACGGGATGTGCGAGCGGTATCCGTCGGCGGTCGTCAGGACGGCCACATACGCGCCGACCGACCAGTAGCTCGGGATCTGGAGCCGCCAGGACATCCACCAGTGGTGGCAGGAGACGGTCCGGTCGGCGGCGAGCGGCGGCGGCTGGACGATGCCGGAGAGGCGCGGGCTGGTGGTGATCTTGGCCGCGCCGTCGCCGCCGTAATGACCGATCCGGTAGACGTCCACGGAGAACTGCTGCGGCGGGTCCACGGTGATGTGGAAGTCGACGGCCTCGCCGGGGGCCGCCGCTCCGGGCGAGACGAAGCCCTTGATCTGGCGGTGCACGTCGTCGGCCGGGCGGGTGCCGCCGCCGGTGGGGCGGCCGAGGTCCGCGTACCACGGGACGACCTGGCCGGTGTCGTCGAAGTAGTTCTCACTGCCGCGCAGCCAGGGCAGCGGGCCCTGTCCGAAGGGGTCGCTCACCGCGTGCGCGAGGGCGCCCGACTCCCACCGGCGAATCTGCTCCGCCCCCATGCCGCGCCCCTCCCTCAGGTCCCCCGGACAACTCCGGCGCGCACGATGTCAGCGCCGATTCCCAGCACATCACATAACGCACGCGCTCCGTCACCCTTTGTCGCGAATTGACGTGAACGGAGCCTTTCCTTCCGGCCGCTTCCCGCTGTCACACCAGGCGTACGGGCTTGTCGGAGCGGACGCCCACCTCGGCCAGCCAGGAGCGCAGCGGGTCCGGGTCGCCGTCCTCGACGAGGCTGAGGACCGGCACCGCGAGGTCCGCCCGGCGCTCGCCGTCGACGAGCAGCGCGGGGCCGTCCAGCCAGTCGAGACCGGGAGCCGCACCCGCCGTGTCCACGGCCGCGCAGCAGACCATGGCGGCGACGTGGTCGGCGAGCAGCTCGGTGCCCGTACGCGGCGGCTGGAGCGGGAAGAGAGGCAGCGGGTCGGGACCCCAGAGGTCGAGCGGGTCCGCGCCGGTGCCGGAGGCCGGCTGCTGGGCCGGGCCGGGCGCCGGGGCCTGGGCGTCGTCGCGGGCGACCGCCGCACCGATACCGGCCGCGAGCTCCTCGCCGGGTCCGCCGGGTCCGGCCAGGTGCTCCATGACGCGGGCCAGCGTCGGCACCGCCGGATCGGCCGCGGAGGCCGGCGGTACGCCCATGGCGTCGAGCACCCGGTGCAGCCGGGCCGCCTCCGTACGCCACTTCCGGTCGACGACCTCGTCCGGATACTGCTGCCAGTCCACCGGCGCCCAGTCCGGGCCGCTCTCCGCCGGGCCGCCGTGGAAGAGGCGGGCGGCGAGCAGGGAGGTGGCCTCGTCGGCGACGCCGGGCTCCTCGAGCAGGTCGCAGGCGGGCCGCTCGCCGAGGCGCGAGGTGAAGCCGTCGGCCAGCCGGTCGCGGCGGGACAGCTCGGTGAGGGCGGAGACCACGCCGGCGTCCAGCCGGGAGGGCCAGCGGCCCATCCGCCAGGCGGGCAGCGCGACCCGGGTCAGCAGCCGGTCCCAGCCGGCATAGGCCAGGCCGACCTGCTCCTGCGCGGCGATGCGGAGCGCGTAGTCGACGCCTTGGGCGCGCATCGAGGCCGTGGCCGCCACGCACCGCTCCATCTCGGCGGCATGCTCCCGGCAGGCGCGCAGCAGCAGCCGGGCGACCCAGCCGGTGAAGGCGGCCGGGACGGCGCGAAAGGCTCCTTGGCCGGGTGCGGCTCCGTCGGCCACGGCGGCGTCCAGACCGCGGACGAAGCGGCGGGCGGCGGCTATGTCGGGATGGGCGGAGGAGTCGGTGCCCGCCACGACCGGCGCGAGGATGGCACGGAGCTCGGCGACCCGCATCCACCACAGGAAGGGTGAGCCGATCACGAGGACGGGAGCGGCGTTCCTGGCCTCCGTCGTCGCTTCTCCGCCGATGCTGCTGCTTCGGTTGGTGCGGTAGGTGCGGTGAGTGCGGTCCTCCAGCCAGCTGTCGCAGTCCGGCGTCAGCGCTATGGCGGAGGGCGCGGGGACGCCGAGCCGGTCGGCCAGGTCACGGACCAGCCGGTAGAGGTCCGGAGCCCCTTCCTCCGGCACGGGGACGGTCGGGCTCACGGCGGGCCGGGCCCGCGCGACGGAGACCGCGACGGCGGCGGCCACCAGCAGCACCACGACGGCGACACCGAGCACCGCCCAGCGCACACCGTCCCAGACGGACCCGCCGAGGTGCCCTTGAGCGCCTGCGGCGAACAGCACGACGGCCACGGCCGCGGGCGTGATCACCACGGCCAGTGCCCTGCTGCGGATCCGCAGCAGGGCGAGCGCTCGGGCCTGTGCGGCCCGTGCACCCAGCTCCTCACCCACGTCGATACCGGACACGGCCGGATGTCACCCCCTCTGCCCCGCGACGGTTGCTCACTCCCCCACTGTGGCACCCGTCACTGACATCGCAATGCCGGTGGGCCAAGTGCCGGAACGCTTGCGCCGCACCCTAGTTGGGGTCCCGGCGGGCGTCATCCGTCTGGCCCAGTCGTCACCCGATGGAATGGCTTTGGGCAAAGCTGCTGACGTGTCCTCGTCCATAGGGCAGGGCTCCGTCTCCGTGCCCCCGCACGGGACGGCCCCCCGCGCCTGCCCCGCGTACGCCGGTGGCGTTCGAGGGCTGCGCGAGGGGCCGGGTGGAGCGTGAGGACCGGCGGATCAGCCTCCGGCGGCCTTCAGAGCGATGTCCGTCCGGTGCTGGGAGCCGTCGAGGCGGATGCGGCCGAGCGCGGTGTAGGCGCGCTCACGGGCCGCCGCGAGGTCCTTGCCGGTCGCGGTCACCGAGAGGACCCGGCCGCCCGCGCTCACGACCGCGCCGCCTTCGGCGCGGGTCCCGGCGTGCAGGACGTACGCATCCGGCGCATCCTGCGCCGCGACCTCCGCGAGCCCGTCGATCGGGTCGCCGGTGCGCGGGGTGTCCGGGTAGTTGTGCGAGGCGATCACGACGGTGACGGCGGCCTCGTCGCGCCACGTGAGCGGCGGGAGGACGTCCAGGGTGCCGTTGGCGGAGGCGAGCAGGACACCGGCGAGCGGCGTACGGAGGCGGGCCAGGACGACCTGGGTCTCCGGGTCGCCGAAGCGGGCGTTGAACTCGATGACCCGCACGCCGCGCGAGGTGATCGCGAGGCCCGCGTAGAGCAGTCCGGAGAAGGGCGTGCCCCGGCGGCGGAGCTCGTCGACGGTCGGCTGGAGGACGGTTTCGAGAACCTCGTCGACCAGCTTGGGGTCGGCCCACGGGAGCGGCGAGTAGGCGCCCATGCCGCCGGTGTTCGGGCCCTCGTCGCCGTCGAGCGCGCGCTTGAAGTCCTGGGCGGGCTGGAGCGGCAGCACGGTGGTGCCGTCGGTGATGGCGAAGAGGCTGACCTCGGGGCCGTCGAGGAACTCCTCGATGACCACGCGGTCGCAGGAGAGGGCGTGGTCGCGGGCGGCGGCGAGGTCGTCGGTGACCACGACGCCCTTGCCGGCCGCGAGGCCGTCGTCCTTGACGACGTACGGAGCACCGAAGGCGTCGAGGGCCTCGTCGATCTCCGCGGGCGTGGTGCAGACGTAGCTGCGGGCGGTGGGGACACCGGCGCCGGCCATGACGTCCTTGGCGAACGCCTTGGAGCCTTCCAGCTGCGCGGCTTCGCCGGAGGGGCCGAAGCACGGGATGCCGGCCGCGCGCACGGCGTCGGCGACCCCGGCGACGAGCGGCGCCTCCGGGCCGACGACCACCAGCTCGGCGCCCAGTTCGGCCGCGAGGCGCGCGACGGCGTCACCGTCGAGCGCGTCGACCGGGTGCAGTTCGGCCACCTCTGCGATGCCGGCGTTGCCGGGGGCGCAGTACAGAGCGGTGACATCGGGGTCGAGGGACAGAGAGCGGCACAGGGCGTGTTCGCGGGCGCCGCCGCCGATGACGAGGACCTTCACGGGGTGCAGCCTAGCCGCCGGTGGCGACGGGCCCGGACGGCCGCCGGTCCGTGGACGGCCTCGCCCGCACGGAGAAGCCGGGTCGCCGCCTCACTGCTCGTTGCGGCCTTGCCGCCGGTGGCCGTCGGCCCGTGGACGGCCGGCCCGCCCGCTCAGGGGCTACTGCTCGTTGGTGAACTCCTCCACCACGGTCGCGCCCAGCTCGCGGACGATCAGCTCGTGGCCGGAGAGGGCGGAGTCGACGAGATCCGGATCGTCGGCCTCCGCGGTGTCGTCCTCGGGTGCGACGGAGCGCGGCGGCTCGGAGGCGTACCCGCCGTGGGAGGGCTCGGGGGCGGAGGGGGCGGCGCCCCGGGTGTGGGAGGTCTGCTGGTGCTGCTGCGGCGGCTGCTGTTGCTGCGGCGAGGACGAGGCGGCGGGCTGCTGGGGCTGGTGCTGCTGGGGGGCGTGTGCCGGGGTGCCTTCGTACGCCGTCGGGGTCGGGGCGGAGGGCGGGGGCGCCGGTGCGGGCGTGTACTGCGGGGCCGGGCGGCCGGAGGGCGGAGGGGCCGCGCCGCCGGAGGCGTCGACGACCGCTTCGACCCGCCACTGGGCGTTGAACCGCTCGGCGAGCGCCTGCTTGAGGACTTCCTCACTGCCGCTACTGGTGAAGTTGTCCCGGGCGCCAACGTTGATGAAGCCGATCCGGAGGGTGGTCCCGTCGAACCCGGTCACCTGGGCGTTCTGGCTGAGCAGGATCCAGGTGAAGCGGCGCTTGTTCTTGACCGCCTCCAGGATGTCGGGCCACATGCTCTGGACCTGCCCGGCGCCCTGGGCCATGCCTTGGCCGCCCGGCTGCGGGGCGGCGGGGGCGGAGGGAGCCGCCGGGGCGGGTGCGGCCGGTGCGGCGGGGGGCGGGGTGGCGGGGCCGCTGCCGGGGGCGGACGCGGTGGGCCAGCCGCCGGGGCGCCGGGCCTGCTCTCCACCGGCGGCGGTGGGCCAGGACCCGGGCCGCTGGGCAGGGGCCTCGGCGGCGGGCTGCGGGGCGGCGGGTTCAGGGGCGGCAGGTGGTGCGTAGGCGGCGGGCGCGGGGGCCGGTGCCTCGCCTCGTACGTCGACACGGGCGGCGTCCGGACCGGCGGGGGCCACGGGTGCGGCCTGCGGAACGTGGGCGTCGGGCCCGGGGACGTACCCCATCGGCATCGTGGTGGCGGGCGGCGCCGCGAACGAGGCGGCAGCGGCGGCGGACGCACCGCGCTCCAGCCGGTCGAGCCGGGCCTGCATCGACCGCTCGTCGTCGAAGGCGGCCGGGAGCAGGACCCGGGCGCAGATCAGCTCCACCTGGAGGCGCGGCGAGGTGGCGCCGCGCATCTCGGTGAGCCCGTCGTTGACCAGGTCGGCGGCGCGGCTGAGCTCGGCGGCACCGAAGACGGAGGCCTGGGCCTGCATACGCTCGACGACGTCGGCGGGAGCGTCGATGAGCCCCTTCTCGCCGGCGTCGGGCACGGCCGCGAGGATCACCAGATCGCGGAGCCGTTCCAGCAGATCGGCCACGAACCGCCGGGGATCGTTGCCGCCCTCGATGACCCGGTCCACGACCTCGAAGGCGGCGGCACCGTCACCGGCGGCGAAGGCGTCGATGATCGAGTCGAGCAGCGAGCCGTCCGTGTAGCCGAGGAGCGAGGTGGCCATGGCATACGTCACACCGTCGTCGGCCGCACCGGCCAGCAGCTGGTCCATGACGGACATGGAGTCACGCACGGACCCGGCGCCGGCCCGCACGACGAGCGGCAGGACGCCGTCCTCGACCGGGCTGTTCTCCCGCCCGCACACCTCGGCGAGATAGCTGCGCAGGGTCCCGGGCGGAACGAGCCGGAACGGATAGTGGTGCGTACGCGACCGGATCGTCCCGATGACCTTCTCGGGCTCCGTGGTCGCGAAGATGAACTTGAGGTGCTCCGGCGGCTCCTCGACCACCTTCAGCAGGGCGTTGAACCCGGCCGGGGTGACCATGTGGGCCTCGTCGATGATGTAGATCTTGTAACGACTGGAGGCGGGCCCGAAGAACGCCTTCTCGCGCAGATCACGGGCATCGTCCACACCACCGTGCGAGGCGGCGTCGATCTCGATGACATCGATGGACCCCGGCCCGTTGCGCGCGAGGTCCTTGCACGACTGGCACTCCCCGCACGGGGTCGGCGTGGGCCCCTGCTCGCAGTTCAGACAGCGGGCGAGGATGCGCGCACTGGTCGTCTTTCCACAGCCACGCGGCCCGCTGAACAGGTACGCGTGATTGACCCGGTTGTTCCGCAGGGCCTGCTGGAGCGGGTCAGTGACATGCTCCTGACCGATGACCTCGGCGAACGACTCGGGGCGGTAGCGGCGGTACAGCGCAAGGGACGACACATCTACGAGGTTATCGGGGCGCACTGACAACCAATCCCACACGGCCCGCACGCAGGCTCCGGAGCCCGGCAAATCCACGGGCCCACGCAACGCAAAGGGCCCCCCACGCACCCGCCAGAGCCAACCTACCCTTGCTGCCTTCCGGCCCTGGGGGAGTTCAGTCAGATAGCGCCACGTGAGGGGCTGACGCCCACCTTAGCGGATCCCCACCCCCTCCGGTCCACCCGCCCGCCCCGTCGAACGACGCGCAGGTCCTCTCCGGACGATCTTCGGCGAACGTGTTCGCGAGCACCCTCCAACGTCTTGTATTGTTTGCGGCGGAGGATTCGCCTAGTGGCCTAGGGCGCACGCTTGGAAAGCGTGTTGGGGGCAACCCCTCACGAGTTCGAATCTCGTATCCTCCGCCATTGCTCTCACCGGGCAATACGTCGAAGGCCCCCGCAGCTCGCTGCGGGGGCCTTCGACGTTGGCGGTTGCCGTCGCCTACCGCCCGTTGAGGGTGGCCCGGCAGACGCTGCCGTACACGGCCGCGTTCGGCCCGTACCGGCGCATCGTCTGGCTGCGGGCGGCGCACAGGCCGAGTTCCCAGGGCGGACAGCCCAGCGCCGCGGAGGCCACCGTTCGTTCGACCGGAGTGATCCGTCGGGTCCTCGATGAGGACCGGCTTTCTCTCCGGGAGGCACAGCGCCGGTACGAACAGTCCGCGTGGTTCGCGCCACAGTGGCCGGCCCCTCGCTGACGAGGCAGTGGCGCTCGCTGCTCGGCACGCACCGCCAGACCTCGAGGTTCCGGTATCCGCTGCGGATCACCGTCTCCTTGCCGCCTGAGCGCCCTCGGCGGATGAACATCCAGGGCGACTTCCCGCCCGACTCCGACAAGCACTCGGTTGTCGTGGTGCGCCAACAGAGCGCCGCCGAGTGCACGTTCCTCCGCGCTCCCGAAGTCGTCGAAATTGTCAGAAAACCGCCCTCCCGATCCGGAGTTGCATCACCATCCACACATGAGCCAGGGACAGACGCATGGGTAAGCGCGAACGCCGCCGCAAGCGGGAACAAGGCAGGAAGAACCCGTCACAACAACGGCGAGTGGCCACTCCCCAGCCGATTGTTCGCGAGTTTCCCTTGGCCGCTCCACGTCTCCGCATCGTGATCAAGCACGATGCTCCGGAGGATGCCCGGAGAGTCAGCGCCCTCTACTGGGAAATCAAGGACGACGGAACCTGGGCCCGGACCGTCGGCAGCATCGGCGTGGCCGGCGACATCGGCGCGGTGGCCGCTGCGCACTCGTACGCCACGCTCCTCAACTGCCCGTGCGCGAACTGCTCCGAACCGATCGCCGTCACCAACCGGTCCTGGGCCAACAAGGTCGGCGGGAAGAACCTCGACGTGGAGGCTCCCGCGTACTTCTGCGGAGAGTGCACGAAAATCCGGCAGCAGGAGGAGACCGAGCGGCAACAACGCGCCGCCGAACAGAAGCGCGTCGAGCGGGAACGTGAGCGGCAGCAGGCGGAAAGGCTCCAGCGTCTGATTGCTCACGCCCTTGCGGACGAAGAGAGAAAGGCCGAGCCGGCCGACCCTCTCCCGAAGGACAGCCCTCTGGCCCTTGCCCTCTACGTGGCGTTGATCAGCTACGCCACACGTAATGTCGGCAAGACACTTCCCAGCCTCACAAGTGTCGGCCCCCTGGGTTGGACAGGTGATGCCGAGCAGGACAGAGAGCTCTTGTCGGACCTCTACGACGCGCAGCTGCTTGCCCTCGCGCCGGAGAGTCCGCAGCAGGCGTTCACTCTCTCCCAGGACGGCGACGGCATCTCCTTCGTCTCCACCGAAGTCGCGTGGCGGGTGGTCGGTGGCCTGACCGCCGCACAGGAGCGCGTCAGGAAGATCGCGGATGACCTCCGGACTCAGCCCGGTCCTCAGGCAGCTGAGGCGCGTGAGGCCTTCACCGCGCTGGTGGACCGGCTGGAGGTGATCGACATCTCCGGCTACCTCGACAACCTGCTCACCAAGAAGTACGGCTATCCCGCGGTGCCCGAAGCGCGGCGCGAGGAACTCGCCGACGTGATCCGCAAGGGCCTCGCTCACGGATACACCTCCGGTCAGATGATCTGCTTCGCCTGGCGAGCGGCCGACTCCGCCGCGGCGTGGAAGGAGCGCAATCCTCGGATGGGGCCACCGGAGGCGGCGTCCGCCTCGGTGACCAGCCTCAACGGCAAGATCGACAAGGCGATCGAGCTGCACCATTCCATCCCCGAGTACGAAGCCCCGCGTTGGCACGCATCACCGCTGGCGCTCACCTGCTTCCGGCGGCTGCACGCCGAGATCCGCTGGGTGTACAACCGCGACGTCATCGACGCGTGCACCCAGTGCGACCACCAGGGCCTCAAGGAGACCGTCCACCCCGAGACCGGCATGGACGCCGTATGGCGCTGCACCCATCCCGTGGAGATCCCCGCCCAGCACCATGGCGCAGAGGAACCGAGCGGCCGGAATGAGGCGTCAGACCCTGCCGATGTCTGATCCCCGGCCTCCCTTGGCATCGGCGGACTCGGCCGTGGCGGTGCCTCACATCCCGCGGGCCCTCCCCAGGCGGAGCGCGGAGACGAGGAAGAAGACGCCGCCGAGGAAGGCGTAGCCGGCCAGGTTGGTCAGCGAGGCGTCGTCCGCGCCCGCCTGGGCGAAGAACGAGGCGCCGGCGAGCGTGGAGATGGCTCCGCTCGCGATCATGGGCCACTGGCCGCCGAGGTGGCGTCGGGCGGCGCCGATGACGAGCTGGACGACGCCCGCGGTGACGGCCCAGACGCCCCAGACCGCGCCGCGTAGTAGGCGCGCAGCGCCGCCTCGCTGCCGGAGCCCATGGCCGTCATGATGCGCTGGTAGCGGGCGGAGCGGAGATCGCCGGCCACGATGATGCGCGGGTGCTGGCGGTCCGGCGGACAGTAGCCGTCGGCGTCCCGGACCAGGTCGCCCGCCGGGGCGGCGGGTGCGCTGCCGATGCTGAGGTAGGTCATGTCTGCCGTGACCGTGTGCCGTTCGCCGCTCCGGTTCCGTACGTCCGCGGTCACCGTGCCTCCTTCGGAGGCGTACAGCGTCAGATGCCCGACGGGCAGGAGCGTGACGCGCGGATCGTCACGGATCTCCTCGGTCTTGTACGTGTCCGTCTCCGGGTACGCCACGAGCAGGCGGGTTCCGGTGACCGGGTGGGCGCGGAGGAAGGTGCCGATCGGGCGGTCGCCGCCGAGGACGAGGAGCGTACGGCCTTCGGCGTCGGCCGGGCCGGCCTGCCAGAGCGGGGACAGGGTGAGGCCGCCGGGGGCGGTAATCCAGGGGACGTCGCCGGGCTGGAGGGGGCCGACGCCGGTGGCGACGACCGCGTACGGGGCCGTCAGGCGCGTACCGGTGTCCAGGGTGACGGTGACCTGGTCGTCGGCGGAATGGAGTTGGACGACGCGGCGGCCTGGTTCCAGGCGGCACAGCTGAGTGCTCTTCAGCTCCGCGGTAATGGCGTCGGCCAACGCGGGACCGCTGGTGTGGCCGCCGAGGACGTTGTTCAGGGCCGGGATGCGGTGGAGGTTGCGGCACAGAGTGTCCGGCTCGATCAGGACCGAGCGCAGGCCCACGCTCGCGGCTGTGCGAGCGGCGGCGCAGCCGGCCGGGCCGCCGCCGATGACGATCAGGTCGGTGTCGTGGGCGGCGGGCACCCCGGTGCGGGACGCGGTATCGGCCATGGGCGTATTTCACCACCTGGGCGCCGCACCCGAAGCGTTTCTCCATCGATTGACCGGCGGTGGCAAGTGAACCGGATGCGAATAGACAGCGGGCGATGACAGGGCCGGTTTCCTGGATGCCCGCGGCGCTGATGCTCTTGCCGCTGCCCGCCGAGTTGGAGGGAAATGGGTCCCGACGAATAACAGCAGCAACTTGCTTGGTTCAAATTCGACCACACCAACTACAGGCATGAAAGATCCACGGGGGAGATCTTCTGCAACTTTCGGCTGACCGAACGCTGACATTTCATTTATCGCAATGCACCCGGTTGAGGGACCTCAAGAAACACCGGAACCAGCGGAACCGAACGGATATCTGGCAGCCAGGATCTTGCAGCGTCGCGACACCCGGACACACTCGGACCAACTGCTCAATCATGTAATCAGAGTCCTGCCGAATATTGCGGTAGTCGAATCTGAGGTATTGCAGACCGGCTAGCCCTTTCAATGTTTCCGGAAGGTCCGGAGCGCGCAAACGATCGACCCCCGACAACAGCACGGGAATAACCGTCCGATCAAGCTTGAACGCTTCTTCAATTTCCCTGAGAACCCAGTCACGAATAGGCAAGGAGTCACTTTCTGCAACGTCAAATTTATCCAACCACCCAGCATCCACGATCACGAGCATCACACTGCAGCCCTCTACGGCATTCAGGATCGAGCGCGCAAAATCAGAACCTAACAATATCGACCTCGATGCCCGAAATACTTTATTTTCTCCGAATCGCGCCGACAGTAACTCGTCGAGGAGGGCCGCAGCATATGCGCCTCCCTCTCTACGGTAGTTGATGAATATTTGATCCATTTAGCACCCCTTGACCACCAATGTGACTCCCGAAGTTTCACGACGTTCGCATTTACTCCGCCGCGGCCCCCTAGGCTAAATGATCGATGACATCAGAGGCGCCGATGGAGCCTAAACCTTTGGACGCTCGGCCCCCACGGCAGCGAAGGGAAAATAAAGTGACGGAAATCCCGTCGACAGGACGCCGGTCAAAGCAGGGATTGAAAAACTCCAAACCGCCTACCCTCGAACAGGCTTCAGGGTCTCCGGTACCGAAGTCCGACATGCTGGAAATGACAAAATGGCACATCGACAGATACGATCGCCTTCGTTCATCCACGTCACTTCGGGCATCAATTTTACTCAGCGCCAATGCCATTTTGACCACCGGCTCTCTGATTCTTATCAACTACCATTTGCAGTCCAACGCGCGGGGCCGAAGCATTTTGATCGAATCCCTATTCGCAGCCCTGGCAATCCTAGCGCTCTCATTAACCATGCGAAGCCTCTGGGGGTGCATCAACGCGATCGCCGCACGCAAGACGACTCGCGCTCTTCATCCGTCGGAGATACCCGCAAGATTCCTATTCAACTGGGGCGACACTCTCAAGTCCGTCGACGGACACAGCGACTTCGCCCGGAAGGTGACGGAACTCAGCCTGGAGTCCATCCTCGGACATGCAGTATCGGAACTCTGGACGGACATATTGCAGCACGCACAACGCCACCGCCACTTGAGGTCCGCAATCAGCACATTCCGGTACTGCATAATTGCCCAGTTGGCGCTGGCCATATTCACATTCCTCGCAGCACTGAGGTAAGCGCGAATGGGAGGTGGTGGGCTCTGTCCAGTTCATGGCGTCGCCGACCACCGCCTCTCTCCGATACGCCCACCACCCGGCCCAGGCACTCTGCCGGGCCCGCTCCCGGTACGCGCGAGGTGAGGACGACTCGGCAGTGACCACTCCGGTGCTGAGCGAGTTGCTCGAGATGCTGTACGCCGCCGAGCACCCGCACATCCTCGACTCCGCCGAGACCCGGCGCACGCTCGGCCTCGCCACGGCGGACCTGGATGCGGCGCTCCTCTACACGGTGCGTGGCTTGTACGGGTAGCCGTCAAGGCAGCGGGCGTGAACCACAGCCGCCCGGCGGACAACTCTTTTCGGACAATCCTGGGCCACTCGGGAGACACGAGGCAACCCGATCCACCTCAGCCCGCCTCTCACAGGGCGGACACAGCGTCGCCACAGGGTAGTTGAGGGCCGTGCTGTTCGTCCGTGTCCGTCACGCACTCGGAAAAGCCGGAAGTACGAGGAATGATGACCAGATCCCAGCAGGGCCGCACCAACCGCCTCACCCGCCCCTCCATCGCCGTCGCCGCGGCCGTCGCCGTGACGGCGGGAGTCGTCGCCGCCGCGCCTGATGCGAAGACCGCGCAGCCGGGGCCGAAGCTCAGCCTGATCGCCGCCTCCAAGTCGGTGACGCTCGACTCGTGGAAGGACGATCCCGGGGTTTATCTCGACCTCGGGACCTACCTCACCTCCGAGAACGGAGCCTTCGAGCTCAAGGTGACCCGTAAGTCCTACAAGGATCCGGTCGTCGCCTCGCAGATCATCCGGAACGGGAAGAAGACCACCACGAAGGCGCTTCCCGCGGGGCTGGTGAAGGACTTCGCCGGGCTGCCCGGCTTTCTGCAGGTCAGCGTCGTCGACGCGGCCGGGAAGTCGGTGCTGAAGAAGACCGAGCCCTTCTGTCCCAACAACGCCTCCGGGCGGGTGCGGCCCGACGCTCCCGCCAAGTCGAAGTATCCGCAGAGCTGTCCCGTCAATCCCTTCACCCTCGGCTCCGTCTGGGGCGTGGAGAACGGATGGGCGGCCAACACCTATGCCGGGTACTACTCCGCGCCGGTCCAGCTGGCCGCCGGGAAGTACACCGCCAAGGTCTCCGTGACCAAGAAGTACCGCGACCTCTTCGGGATCGCGGACAAGCCGCAGAGCATCAAGCTCACTGTGCGGGAGCGTAGTTGGGAGGAGGAGGAAGGTGGTGCCGGTGGTGGTGCCGCCAAGGTCGCCTCCAGCTCCCCGCACGCCGGTCATGCCGGACACGCACCCGCCCCCTCCGCCCACGCCGGACACGGCGCCCCCGCCCGTACCGACGCCCCCGCCGCCGCGACGACCGGTGCCGGGTCCACGTTCAACGTCGGTCACGGGCCCTACCCGCCGGCGCCCCCCGCCCTCCCCTGGGCGCTCAAGAAGCAAGCCTCCGAGCGTCAAGGCTTCTCCGCCACCCGCGTCGGTGACCGCGCCGGGCAGACCGACGGGTCGCGGCGGGCTCCCGCCGTGCAGCCCAATGCCAAGCGGCCCACCGGCAAGGCGACCGTGCCCGACGTGCCCAAGCCCGACCTGCGCTCGCTGCCCGCGTACGGCATCACCGTCAGCGACGGTTACGAGGACGTGCCCGGCAAGGACTACCTCGCCTTCAGCGCCAACGTGTGGAACGCCGGGCCGGCCAAGCTCGTCGTCGACGGGTTCCGCTCGCCGGGCAAGGAGCTGATGGACGCCTACCAGTACTTCTACGACGCCAAGGGCAAGCAGGTCGGCTACACGCCGACCGGCACCATGGAGTGGGACCCGCGCCCCGGTCACGAGCACTGGCACTTCACGGACTTCGCCAGCTACCGGCTGCTGAAGGCCGACCGGAAGGAGACCGTGCGCAGCGGCAAGGAGGCCTTCTGCCTCGCCAACACCGACGCCGTCGACTACACGGTCAAGAACGCCAACTGGCACCCGGAGAACACCGATCTGTCCACCGCGTGCGGCCAGGAGAACTCCATCTCCGTCCGCGAGGTGCTCGACATCGGCTCCGGTGACACCTACACCCAGGACCTGCCCGGCCAGTCCTTCGACATCACCGACCTGCCCAACGGCACCTATTACATCCAGGTCCTCGCCAACCCGGAGAACCGCCTGAAGGAGACCAACCACAAGAACAACAGCGCCCTGCGGAAGGTCGTCCTCGGCGGGAAGAAGGGCGCCCGCACGGTGAAGGTTCCGGCCCACCACCTGGTGAACGCCAACTGATCCACGGTTTGTCGCCTTCCGCACCTTCCACGTGATGCCGGCCCCGGGTTCCGCTCCCGGGGCCGGCATCACCCGGTCTCCCCCACCGCCCGCCGGTGCGTAACCCGCCCCGTAGCGTCCGCGTCCAGGTGGCCGGTGCCCTCCGCGCCGTTCACCGTGACCCGGACCCGGGGCCCGGCGCCCGCACCCGCTCCCGGCGTCACGTCGATGCGCCAGCTCTGGGCCTCGCGTACGCCGAGGGTGGTGCGGGCCTCACGGACCAGGCCGGGGAAGAGTTCGTACGGGAGGGACGGGAGGTGGACCGTTTCGGTGGGCGGGCTGGTGGAGTCGCCGCGGACCGCCATGCGGTGGTCCTCGATGGTGAGCGCGGTGACGTATGGGGTGTCCACGCGGGCCTCCAGCTCCATCGCGGTCGCCCGCATCCGCCCGAAGGTGAGCAGCGAGGACGACGGCCCGGAGACGGTGGTGGAGGTGGAGAACGTCCGGGAGGCGGAGGAAGAGGAGGAAGAGCGCTCCGCCGGACCCTCCGACGCGAACAGGTCACTCCGGAACACCAGCACCACCACCGCCGCACCCGCCAGCAACCCGAGCAGCGCCACCAGGCACCACGCGCCGGCGCCTCCGTCCGGATCGCTCACCAGCGTGGACTCGGGCGCGGAGTCGATCTCCGCCGCCTCGGCCCGGCGGCTCCACTCCAGGGTCGGCCGGGTGATGACGTGTACGTTCCAGGGCTCGTCCGGGCGGTACTCCACGACCGCGATCCCGCGCGGCCGGTAGGCGGGGAGGTCGGCCAGGTTGATGTGCTGGGTGAACTTCACGCGGTAGGCCGGCCGGTCGTCCTCCGGTTCCGGTGCCACGGTGAGCCTGAACTCGACCGGTACGTCGGCCATTTCGCCGCTCGTCGCTCGCAGGTCCTCGATCCGGGCCAGCGCGATCCGGCCGGCCGGCGGCTTCTCGCGCGCCGAGCGACGTCGCCCGCCGAGAGCACCGAGAACGACGAGGAGGACCAGGGGCCCGCCGCCGGTGACGATGACCGGCACGTCCATGAGGATCAGGCCGACCACGAGAGCGGCGACCGCCGCACCCGTCACGCCGGAGAGGACCGCGAGCCGGAGGCCGGCGAGGAGCCGCCTCACTCCCGAACGGGCCTCCCGGGAAAGCCTGTTGACCTCATCCGAACCCGTTCCCTGCCCCGTCGTCCCCATGACCGTGATTGTGCCGGTCGCAAGGACAACGGGGCAGGGTACGGGAGAAGAAGAACGGGAGGAGCGGGCCTCAGTCCTCGCCCTCCAGGTTGCCCTCGGTCTCCAGGTACACCTGGCGCAGCGCCTCCAGCACCGCCGGGTCCGGCTTGGCCCACATGCCGCGCGACTCGGCCTCCAGCAGACGCTCCGCGATGCCGTGCAGAGCCCAGGGGTTGGCCTCCTGGAGGAACTGCTTGTTCTCCGGGTCGAGCACGTACGTCTCGGTGAGCTTGTCGTACATCCAGTCGGCGACGACCCCGGTCGTGGCGTCGTAGCCGAAGAGGTAGTCGACGGTGGCCGCCAGCTCGAACGCGCCCTTGTAGCCGTGGCGGCGCATCGCCTCGATCCACTTCGGGTTGACGACCCGGGCGCGGAAGACGCGGGAGGTCTCCTCGACCAGCGTGCGCGTGCGGACGGTCTCGGGACGCGTGGAGTCGCCGATGTACGCCTCCGGGGCCTTGCCCTTGAGCGCGCGCACGGTGGCGACCATGCCGCCGTGGTACTGGAAGTAGTCGTCCGAGTCCGCGATGTCGTGCTCGCGCGTGTCGGTGTTCTTGGCGGCGACCTCGATGCGCTTGTACGCGGTCTCCATCTCGTCGCGGGCCGGACGGCCGTCGAGCTCGCGGCCGTAGGCGTAACCGCCCCAGACCGTGTAGACCTCGGCGAGGTCGGCGTCGGTGCGCCAGTCGCGGGAGTCGATGAGCTGGAGGAGGCCGGCGCCGTACGTGCCGGGGCGCGAGCCGAAGATCCTTGTGGTGGCCCGGCGTTCGTCGCCGTGCTCGGCCAAGTCGGCCTGGGCGTGGGCCCGTACGTAGTTCTGCTCGGCCGGTTCGTCGAGCGAGGCGGCCAGGCGTACGGCGTCGTCCAGCAGCCCGATCGTGTGCGGGAAGGCGTCCCGGAAGAAGCCCGAGATGCGGAGCGTCACATCGATTCGCGGACGGCCCAACTCCGCGTACGCGATGGGTTCCAGGCCCGTCACGCGGCGCGAGGCGTCGTCCCAGACGGGCCGGATGCCGAGCAGCGCGAACGCCTCCGCGATGTCGTCGCCCGCCGTGCGCATCGCGCTGGTGCCCCAGAGCGAGAGGCCGACGGAGGTGGGCCAGTCGCCGTTGTCGGTGCGGTAGCGGGTCAACAAGGAGTCCGCCAGGGCCTGGCCCGTCTCCCACGCCAGCTTGGAGGGGACCGCCTTCGGGTCGACCGAGTAGAAGTTGCGGCCGGTCGGCAGCACGTTGACCAGGCCGCGCAGTGGCGAACCGGACGGACCGGCCGGCACGAAGCCGCCGTTCAACGCGTGGACGGCGTGCGTGAGTTCATCCGTCGTGGCCGCCATACGCGGGACCACCTCGGTCGCCGCGAAGGTGAGGATGTCGGCCACCGCCTCCGGCAGGCCTTCCGCGACACCGGCCACCGCCGCCGGGTCCCAGTCGGCGTCGTCCATCGCCTGGACCAGCGCACGCGCCTGCTCCTCGACGGCGTCCGCGTCGGTGCGGGTCGCGGCCGACTCGTCGAGCCCGAGCGCCTCGCGGAGACCCGGCAGCGAGGCCGTACCGCCCCAGATCTGCCGGGCGCGCAGCACGGCGAGCACCAGGTTGACCCGGTCGTTCCCGGCGGGCGGATTGCCGAGCACATGCAGGCCGTCGCGGATCTGGACGTCCTTGATCTCGCAGAGCCAGCCGTCGAGATGCATGATGAAGTCGTCGAAGCCCTCGTCCTCCGGCCGGTCCTCCAGGCCGAGGTCGTGGTCGAGCTTGGCGGCCTGGATGAGCGTCCAGATCTGCGCGCGGATGGCAGGCAGCTTCGCCGGGTCCATCGCGGCGATCTGCGCGTGCTCGTCCAGGAGTTGCTCCAGGCGCGCGATGTCGCCGTAGCTGTCGGCGCGGGCCATCGGCGGGACCAGGTGGTCGATCAGCGTGGCGTGGACGCGGCGCTTCGCCTGCGTACCTTCGCCCGGGTCGTTGACGAGGAACGGGTAGACCAGCGGCAGATCACCGAGAGCCGCGTCCGGACCGCACGCGGCCGACAGACCCGCGTTCTTGCCCGGCAGCCACTCCAGGTTGCCGTGCTTGCCGAGGTGGATCATGGCGTCCGCGCCGAAACCGTTGTCCTCGGCGGAGGCGGCGATCCAGCGGTAGGCGGCCAGGTAGTGGTGGGAGGGCGGGAGATCGGGGTCGTGGTAGATCGCGATCGGGTTCTCGCCGAAGCCGCGCGGCGGCTGGATGAGGATGAGGAGGTTGCCGCGCCGCAGAGCCGCGAGGACGATGTCGCCGTCCGGGTTGGCGGACCGGTCCACGAACATCTCGCCGGGCGCCGGGCCCCAGTGCCGCTCCACCGCCAGGCGCAGCTCCTCCGGGAGCGTGGCGAACCAGCGGCGGTAGTCGGCGGCCGGGATCCGGACCGGGTTCTTCGCCAGCTGCTCCTCGGTCAGCCACTCCTGGTCATGGCCGCCGGCCTCGATCAGCGCGTAGATCAACTCGTCACCGTCGCCGGAGACCAGCCCCGGTATGTCCGCCTCGGGCCCGAAGTCGTACCCCTCGGCGCGCAGCCGCCGCAGCAGCGCCACGGCACTGGCAGGCGTGTCCAGGCCGACCGCGTTGCCGATCCGCGAGTGCTTGGTCGGATAGGCGGACAGCACGAGCGCGATCCTCTTCTCCGCGTTCGGGATGTGCCGCAGCTTCGCGTGCCGTACGGCGATCCCGGCGACGCGGGCCGCGCGCTCGGCATCGGCGACGTACGCCGGGAGCCCGTCCTCGTCGATCTCCTTGAAGGAGAAGGGCACGGTGATCAGGCGGCCGTCGAACTCCGGCACCGCGATCTGTGTGGCGGCGTCCAGCGGCGAGACGCCCTCGTCGTTCTCCTCCCACGCGGCGCGCGGGCTGGTGAGGCAGAGCGCCTGGAGGATCGGCACGTCGAGCTGGGTCAGCGCGCCCGCGTCCCACGACTCGTCGTCGCCTCCGGCCGAGGCCTCGGCGGGCTTGGTGCCGCCTGCCGCGAGGACGGTGGTGACGATGGCGTCGGCGGCGCGGAGCTGGTCGATCAGCTCGCTCTCCGGCGTACGGAGAGACGCGACGTACAGCGGAAGCGGCCGGGCGCCGGCGTCCTCCACCGCCGTGCACAGCGCCTCCACGAACGCCGTGTTCCCGCTCATGTGGTGGGCGCGGTAGTAGAGGACGGCGACCGTCGGCGCACCCGCTTCCACCGCACGGGCCTCCCGCTCCAGCGGGCCCCACGCCGGGGCCGGAGCGGGCGGCTCGAAGCCGTGGCCGGTCAGCAGCACGGTGTCGGAGAGGAACCGGGCCAGCTGCTCCAGGTTGGCGGGCCCGCCGTGCGCGAGGTAGGCGTGCGCCTCGGCGGCTATCCCGATCGGCACGGTGGAGGCGGCCATCAGCTGCGCGTCCGGAGCCTGCTCACCGGTCAGCACGACGACCGGCCGCCCGGTGGCCAGCACCGCGTCGAGCCCCTCCTGCCACGCGCGTACGCCGCCGAGGAGGCGTACGACGACGAGGTCGGTGCCCTCCAGCAGTTCCGGGAGGCCGTCGAGGTCGACGCGGGAGGGGTTGGCGTACCGGTAACTCACCGGCCCCTCGGCGGCTCGGGCGCTCAGGAGGTCGGTGTCGGACGTCGACAGGAGCAGGATCATGCTGCGTCAGGCCTTCCTCGGGGTGTCCACGCCCCGGGCGGTGTCGGAGGGTCTCCCCGGTCGGCCCGGCGATGACCGGGCACTCGGAGAAGGGAGTTCCTGACTCGCCCGGCCGGTGGTGGCGGCCGGGCTCACAGTGGCGGGACCGCGCCGGAATCTCACCGGGCTTCCTCCCCTGTCGCCGTCTGGCGATGGCGGCCTGAACGGACCACCGCCTGCATCCTAAGCGGCGGAGGTGGAGGCGGGGCAGGGGGCAGGGGTGCGGTGGTGATCACTGTTCGGTGGGTGGGCCGCGTGCGCGGCGGGCGCTGTCCGGCAGGACGTGGTGGAGTCCGTCCCGCAGGTCACGAGGTGCAAGCCCCTGCCGGCCGCATCGCCGGCCGCAGGCCACGGGACAGGCCCTGTCCCGCAGGTCGCGCAGGGTACAAGCCCCGCCGCCCGCATCGGCCCTGTCCCGCAGGTCACAGCTGCGACCCGGCCGCCGGGAGCGGCCCGGTCGGTATGCTCGCCGCCATGCCCGATTCCGCCCCCTCGCCCCTTTCCGTGGGCGGCGCCTCCTCCCGTGCCGGCGGTGACGCCTGCCCGGGAACGCTGCGGCTGCACCGGGCCGACGACGGCGCGCTGGCCCGCGTACGCCTGCCCGGCGGCGTGCTCAGCGCGGACCAGGCGGACGCGCTCCTGGCGGCGGCCGAACGGTTCGGCGACGGTGACCTGCATCTCACCTCGCGCGGCAACGTACAGCTGCGCGGCCTCGGTACGGAGTGCGGCGGCGCGCTCGCGGACCTGCTCACGGACGCCGGCCTCCTGCCGTCCGCCGCGCACGAGCGGGCCCGCAACATCGTGGCCTCGCCGCTGGCGGGCCTGGACGGTTCGCCGTCGCTGGCGGCCTGGCTGACCGAGCTGGACCACCTGGTCTGCGCGTCACCCGCCACCGCCGCGCTCTCCGGCCGCTTCCTCTTCGCGCTGGACGGCGGCCACGGCGATGTGGACGCGCTGGGAGCGGACGTGACGGTCATCGCCGAAGGCCGCTCGGACGCTCTGCTGCGGATCGGCGCGGCGGACGAGGTGTTCCGGATCCCGGCCGCCGAGGCCCCGCGCGCCGCGCTCCGGGCCGCCGAGGCGTTCCTCCGCGCGGCCTCCGACTCCGGGGCCTGGCGCGTGAAGGACCTGCCCGACGACGTACGGACGGAGCTGGTCAGAGCCATCGGCTCGGTCGCCGGCCCGTCCGAGCACCGCACCCGCCCACGTACGGCGAAGGCGCCCGGCCCGGCCGGCCCGTTCGGCTCCACGGCCGCGCTGAGCGTCGACGTACCTCTGGGCCGCCTCACCGCCGCTCAATGGCGGCTGCTCACGGACACGGCCAGGCGCCACGGCGGCGAACTGCGGCTCACGCCGTGGCGCGGAGTCGTCATCCCTTTCGGCGGCGGCCGGGCCGAAGCGGCAGACGCACTCCGCACGCTCTCCGAGGCCGGCCTGATCACCGCACCCGACTCACCGTGGACCGGCGTAGGCGCCTGCATCGGCCGCCCCGGCTGCGCGAAGTCGCTCTCCGACGTGCGGGCCGAAGCGGGGGCCGCTGTCGGAGCGCCCGGCCGGCTACCTGTGTACTGGTCCGGGTGCGAACGCCGCTGCGGCCACCCGCACGGCGAGTGGATCGACGTCGTCGCCACACCGGACGGCCACCGGATCTCGCACGTACGGGGCGAGCGGCGGGACGCCCGGACGACCGTACGGAACGACCCGGCGCGGCTGGCGGCGGCGGTGGCCGAGGCCCGCGCCCTCTGACGTAACACCCTTCCTTGATCAGCTCACGGCAGAAGAAAGCGACAGCACTGTGCACCAGTACGAGAAGGACGGACCGGCGATCTACCGCCAGTCCTTCGCCACCATCCGCGCGGAGGCGGATCTGGCCGGGCTGCCCGCCGACGTCAGCCAGGTCGCCGTCCGGATGATCCACGCGTGCGGCATGGTCGACCTCGTGACGGACCTCGCCTTCTCGCCGAACGCCGTGGCCGACGCCCGCGCCGCTCTGCGCGCCGGAGCGCCGATCCTCTGCGATGTGGCGATGGTGGCCAGCGGAGTCACGCGCAAGCGGCTGCCCGCGAACAACGACGTGGTGTGCACCCTCTCCGACCCGTCCGTGCCCGAGCTGGCCGCGAAGATGGGCACGACCCGCAGCGCGGCGGCCCTGGAGCTGTGGCGGGACCGGATGGAAGGCGCGGTGGTCGCGGTCGGCAACGCGCCGACGGCCCTGTTCCGGCTGCTGGAGATGATCGAGGAAGGCGCACCGCGCCCGGCCGCCGTCATCGGCGTCCCGGTCGGCTTCGTCGGCGCGATGGAGTCCAAGGAGGCCCTGGCCGAGCACGCGTCGGGCCTGGAGCACCTGATCGTGCGCGGCAGGCGCGGCGGCAGCGCGATAGCGGCGGCCGCCATCAACGCCATAGCCAGCGAGGAAGAGTAGTGAGCACCCCAAGCACCTCCGTGACGGACATCAGCAGGAGCGGCGGCAGGCTGTACGGCGTGGGGCTCGGCCCCGGCGATCCGGACCTGATGACGCTCCGGGCCGTCCAGGCCATCGGCGAGGCCGACGTGATCGCGTACCACAGCGCCCGCCACGGCCGCTCGATCGCCCGGTCCATCGCCGCCGCGCACCTGCGGCCGGACCACATCGAGGAGCCTTTGGTCTACCCGGTCACGACGGAGACCACGGACCATCCGGGCGGCTACCGGGGCGCGCTGGAGGAGTTCTACGAGAAGGCCGCGGCCCGGCTCGCGGCGCACCTGGACGCGGGCCGGACGGTGGCGGTCCTCGCCGAGGGCGACCCGATGTTCTACGGCTCGTACATGCACATGCACAAGCGCCTGGCCGACCGGTACGCCACCGAGGTCATCCCGGGCGTCACCTCGGTCAGCGCGGCGGCGGCCCGGCTCGGCACGCCGCTGGTCGAGGGCGAGGAGATCCTCACGATCCTGCCCGGCACGCTGCCGGAGGAGGAGCTGACGGCCCGTCTCACCGCCACGGACACGGCGGTGGTGATGAAGCTGGGCCGTACGTTCCCGGCGGTGCGCGGCGCGTTCGAGGCGTCGGGCCGGCTGGCGGAGGCGCGGTACGTGGAGCGGGCGACGATGGCCGGCGAGCGTACGGGCGACCTCGCGGACATCGACCCGGCGTCGGTGCCGTACTTCTCGGTGGCGGTGCTGCCGAGCCGGGTGGACGCGGTCAGGCCTTCGGGACCGGTGGACGGCGAGGTCGTGGTCGTCGGCACCGGCCCGGCGGGCCCGCTGTGGCTGACGCCGGAGACGCGCGGCGCGCTGGCGGCGGCGGACGTGCTGGTCGGCTACACCACCTACCTGGACCGCGTCCCGGTCCGTCCCGGCCAGGCACGGCACGGCTCGGACAACAAGGTGGAGTCGGAGCGCGCCGAGTTCGCGCTGGACCTGGCCCGGCGCGGCCACCGCGTCGCGGTCGTCTCGGGCGGCGACCCCGGCGTCTTCGCGATGGCGACGGCGGTGCTGGAGGTGGCCGCGCAGGAGGAGTACGCGGACATCTCCGTACGGGTCCTGCCCGGTGTCACCGCGGCCAACGCGGCGGCGGCGCGCGCCGGCGCACCGCTCGGCCACGACTACGCCACGATCTCCCTCTCGGACCGCCTCAAACCGTGGGAGGTCATCGCGGAACGCCTGCACGCGGCAGCCTCGGCTGACCTGGTCCTCGCTCTCTACAACCCGGGCTCCAAGTCCCGTACATGGCAGGTCGGCCAGGCCCGCGACCTGCTCCTGGAGCACCGCTCTCCGGACACGCCGGTCGTCCTGGCGCGGGATGTGGGCGGCGCGACGGAGAGCGTCCGTACGGTACGGCTGGCGGACGTCGACCCGGCGGAGGTGGACATGCGGACGCTGCTGATCGTGGGCTCGTCGCAGACGCGCTGGGTGCGGCGGAGCGAGACGGGCAGGTCCATCGTGTGGACGCCGCGCCGCTACCCGGAGGCTCCGGAACCGTCCACGCCGTCGAAGCCCTCCGCGTAGAGCTTCCGTACGACCCACTCCACGGCCTCGTCGGAGGTGGCGGCCACCGGCACTCCTTCGGGAACCGGTGGCCGCCGCACCACGACGACGGGAATCCCGGCCTCGCGGGCGGCGGTGAGCTTGGGAGCGGTGGCGTCGCCGCCGCTGTCCTTGGTGACGAGCACGTCGATGCGGTGGAGCCGAAGGATCTCGCGCTCACCGTCCAGGTCGAACGGCCCCCGATCGAGCACCACGTGCATCTGGCGCGGGCAGGGCGGCTCCGGCGCATCCACGGACCGTACGAGGAACCACAAGGAATCGAGTGCGGCTTCCGCGAAGGCGGCGAGCCCCATCCGCCCGGTGGTGAGGAAGACCCGCTCACCGAGTGCCGGCAGCACCTCGGCGGCCTCGGCGAGCGAGGCGACGGAGTGCCAGCGGTCGCCGTCCTGCGCGACCCAGCCGGGCCGGCGGAGGGCGAGGAGAGGAACATGGGCCTCGGCGGCGGCAAGGATCGCGTTGCGGCTCATGGTGGCGGCGAAGGGGTGGGTGGCATCGACGAGGAGATCGACGCGGTGCTCACGTACCCACTCCGCGAGCCCGGCGGGTCCGCCGAACCCACCGACGCGCACCTCACCGGGCGGAAGACGCGGAGCGGCGACGCGACCGGCGAGCGAGGTGGTGACGCGGACTTCCGGGGCCTCGGCGGCGAGACTCTCGGCCAGCCGACGCGCCTCGGTCGTCCCTCCCAGAACAAGAACATGCATCGAACGGACTCTTCTCATGAACGCTTCCCATGACCGCTGAGGCGCGGGGCGGTCGCAGTGCCCAACTCAAGCACACGGGTCTCCGCCCCGGCTGGACGACCGGTGCCTGTGCGACGGCGGCGACGACGGCCGCGTACACGGCCCTGCTGACCGGCGACTTCCCGGACCCGGTGAGCATCACGCTGCCGAGGGGCCAGACACCGGCGTTCGCGCTGGCGGTGGAGGAGCTGACGGCCGGGCAGGCGAGCGCCGGGGTGGTGAAGGACGCCGGGGACGACCCGGATGTGACGCACGGGGCGCTGGTGCGGGCGACGGTACGGAGGCTGCCGCCGGGCTCCGGGGTGGTGTTCCGGGCGGGCTCCGGCGTCGGTACGGTCACGCTGCCCGGCCTGCCGCTGGAGGTCGGCGAGCCGGCGGTGAACCCGGTGCCGCGCCGGCTGATGCGCGAGCACGTGGAGCGGGTGGCGGCGGCGTACGGGGAGCCGGGAGACGTGGAGGTGACGGTGTCGGTGGACCACGGCGAGGAGATCGCGCGCTCGACGTGGAACGGCCGGCTCGGCATCCTGGGCGGCCTGTCGATCCTCGGCACGACGGGCGTCGTGGTCCCGTACTCCTGCTCGGCCTGGATCGACTCGATCCGCCGGGGAGTGGACGTGGCAAGAGCGGCAGGCTTGACGCACGTGGCGGGCTGCACGGGTTCGACGTCGGAGAAGACGGTGGTCGCGGAGTACGGCCTGCCGGACATAGCGCTGCTGGACATGGGCGACTTCGCGGGCGCGGTCCTCAAGTACGTACGCCGCCACCCGGTCGACCGCCTCACGATCTGCGGCGGCTTCGCCAAGCTCTCCAAACTGGCGGCCGGCCACCTGGACCTCCACTCGGCCCGCTCCCAGGTGAACAAGCCCTTCCTGGCGGACCTGGCCCGCGAAGGCGGCGCGACCGAGGAGCTGGCGTCCCGGATCGCCACGGCCAACACGGGCCTGGAGGCGTTGCGGCTGAGCGAGGCGGCGGGCGTGCGGTTGGGCGACCTGGTGGCTTCGCGGGCGCGCGATGAGGCGCTGTCGGTGCTGCGGGGCGCACCGGTGGAGGTGGACGTGATCTGCGTCGACCGGGCGGGAGTGGTGGTGGGCCGGTCCTCCGCTCGTACCGCCTAGCTCTTCTGCAGCGCGCGGGTGACACCGGCGACGATGGCGGTGGTCAGCACCCAGCCGAAGGCGATCAGCAGGTAGGCCAGCCACTGGACGCCGCTGTCCGACCAGTACCACCCGGAGCGCTGTCCCAGATCACCGATGGGGACCAGGAGGTCGAGGGTGTAGATGAAAGGCTGGAACGGACTGCCTTCGTCCTCCTTGACCCGGCTGGGCGTGTGCGTACTGAAGGCCAGCGTGCCCAGCAAGGTCAGCGCGAGGAGCCAGACACCGGCCATCCAGGGCCGGTAGCCGTAGCCCACGGTCACGTCGAGCAGGTGCCCCCACACCCGCGCCGGCAGAGACAGAGTGAGTCGCCGGTGCCGCTGTTTGGCCAGCAGCACGCGGCGGGCGTCGTCGTCATGGCCGACCTTGCGGTACCAGGCGGCGAGTTGCTCGTACGGCTGTGGCGCGTAGCCGGGATTCCGCCGGACCCAGTCCAGCCGCCGGGCCACCTCGTGGCTGGGTCGCGTCCCGCCGTCACCTGCCGCGGCCGAGGAGCCGCCGGACCGGATGGACCCGTAGGTGAACCCGTCCAGGAGCACCTTCTCGGGCCAGCTCCGCTCGCCGTCCCGGAACCAGGTGGCCTGCGCGGACCGGAGATCCACCAGTCCGGAGGGCGGCGCCGCGGGCCGGTGGTCGAGATCACCCACGGACATCGACACGCCGTCCAGTGCGGTGCCGTGCCCGTTCAAATAGGCGTCCTCGAAGGTCAGCAGCCCTTCTATCCGGGCGCTCCGCAGCCGTATCTCCCCCTCTGCGGTGAACCCCTGCGAGCACTCCACGCACGAAGCGGCCACGGACCCCGCGGCCAGCGCGACGCCCCTGGTGCTCCCCAGCCGCGCGCCTTGCAGAAACAGGCCGCTGAGCAACTGTGCCCCGGGCACCCGGAACCCGCCTCGTGTGACGAGCCGCTGCCCGAAGACGCTGCCCTCCAGAACCAGGCCGCCGGCAAGTACCGCCCACTCGTCCGTGCCCGAGATCTCGGCGTCCGAGACCAGCAGATTTCCGGCCATCCGGGCGTTGATGAGTGTGAGAGAGCCGCCTTCGACGGTCGACCGCCGCAGATCCAGATCACCTTCGATACGGGCGAGTTCGGCGTCGACCCCGGGAAGCCGGCTGTCCGTGATCGCGATCGTCCGGGTCGTAGCGCCGTACAGCCGCACCGGCTCGTCCAGCCGGCAGCCCTCCAAGGAGAACGTGTGGGAGATCTCCGCCCCGGACAGGTCGAGCCGCCCGGTGATCCGGGCCCCCACGAGCCGCAGAGCGGCCACGGTCCCGGACCGCTCGCCGTCGTTCGCACCGAGCAGCAGCGTCGCCACGACAGCGGCCCGAACGGTACGCCCGCGCCCCCACCGGTGACCCGCGGCAGGATCGTCCACCTCCGGCACACCGGCCCGCAGATCAACGCGACGGCCTTCGGGAAAGGCGTCCCACAGCGCGCGCTCAGGCGGGGTCAACTCCTCGTATGACAGCACCAGTGCAGCGTAATGATCTGCGCGCGCGGGGGCCTGGCTGTCCGGCGGGAATTCATCCAGCGCACCCGCACAGAACCGGCATCACGGCCTGAGACCGACCGCCCCCCGGCAGCTACTGCTCGGCGAAGCCCCCGGCTGCTGCGGCGGCGGCGAGCCGTGACCGCCACCCGTCCGGATCCCGCCCGGCCTCCACGGCCTTCGCGGCATCTTCAGCGAGATCAACCCCCAGGTCGGCGGCCCGACGCTCGGCCCACCGCGCCCAGGCAGCGGCCTGCTGGCACTCGGGACACACGGTCTGCCCGTCGTAGGCGCGGAAGACATGCTCGTTCCCGGGCCCCTCACAGGTGACGAGAGGAGCAACGTACGGAGGAACGGAAGGCGGTGCTTCCTCCGCCCCGACCTCCACACCGGCAGGAGGCTTCTCCCCCTCCGGCGCCTCGGGCATCTTCTGCACAAGCCGATGCCCCAGGAACCCCACAGCGGACCGCACCCCGTCCGACGGCAACCCACTGCTCAGCACCCGCCGAAGCTTGCGTCTCGGGGTTCCTGAAGCTCGCAAGCTTGTTGGGCTGGCTGTTGAGTGGTTGCGGCGTGGCGTGTCTGCCGGTGGGCCGACCGCTGGACGCCCACCCCAGCATCCCGCCACACGGCCAGAGCATCCGCATCGCTCAACGGCACATTGGAGAACAAACGTCGGCGGCGGCAGCGCCGAGCGGGCCGAAGGCAGGAGCGCGGGCGCAGCCAGAGCCGGGAAGCGCACCCGGCGGAGCGGAACGCAGCCGGGTGCCTTGGCGAAGGAGAGAAACCTGCAACAGCACGCCGGTGGCTAACGAAGGGCTCAAGGTCTATTGGTCGCCAAGAGCACGCTCGTGCGGCTTTCCATCAGCAGCCAGCCCGTGACCTCCCGCGGACCTGACCCCTGAGGCAGGGACTTGGTAGCTGAGCAGGTGAGGGGCCCCGGGCCCACCCTTCGTCCTCGCTCGGGAAAGGGTCGTGGCCACCGGCGCCTCGCCGTCTAGCCCCGGGTCGTGCACGGTGTCGGAATCAATGACGTCGAACCCGTGCTCGCTCAACAACTCCGTCCAGACCGATGCTCCCAGGACCCACCGCTGCATCGTGCTGGGACTGCCGTCAGGTATACGGGTCGGGATGTCGGCGGGCCGGCACTCCGTCTCACATGGCGCGCCCGTTCGGTAGTGGGCAAGAGTCGAGAACACCAGAGTGCCGCCAGGCCGGAGCGCCACTGCGGCGGACGGGAGCAAGGTCTGTGGGTCGCTGAAGTCGAGTGCGCCGAAGATGCTGTAGACGACGTCGAGGCTGGACGGGTGGTCCTGAAGGTATGCGGCAGCGTCCTCGTGGATGAAGTCCAGGCCGGGCACATCTTCGTAGAGGTCACGGCCACGGCCGTGCTGCGCAGTGGAACTGTCGATCGCGATGACGCGCGCCGCCTTCAACTCAGCTGCTACATATGCAGCCTGGTGGCCTGCCCCGGCGCCCAGCTCCGCGACCGTACGACCGGTGAGGTCCCCCAGCAGTTCGGCCCCAGGTCCGATCCGTTGGTACCAGTCCCAGTGGAGGCGGCTGAGGGAGCGACGTCCGCGCGAGGAAGCTTCGTAGTGCTGCCAGTGATCAGGCCCGGTAGCCCGGGAAGGTGAGGTCACAGTCGACATCCTGGCCTGCTCATGGTGATCGGTACGAAGGTCTCGCCGTATTCACCCCCTACGCGGCCAGACCTGCCTCACGGGCGGCGAACGGGTTCAGAGATTCCCAGTGGGCACAGCCGGGCGAGGAGATCGCCATATGATCGTAAGACTTCCCGCGTAATGTTCACTCACGTTGTGTACCTATTACGGAATTACGGAAGGATCCGCATGGACGCCGAAGTCGTACGTTCATGGGTCGAAGGCTGGGTCGTCTCACGCGGAGCCGCGCCGCCGGTCTCCGAGTCCTGGGGCTTCACCATCGACGTCGGGCTGAGCGGCCACGTCACCCGGCACGTGGTGACGGATGCTGACGAGTCACTGGTCCGCAAACTGACGGAGACGGTCACCGTCCCCGGCACCTGGCTCAAGATCTTCTTGCCGCCGCAGACTGTCGCCTCGTGGGCAGCGCCCGGCTGGCGCCTCGCTGACGATGGTTTCCTGATGTCGACACCGCTGCGCACGAACGCCGCAGTGGCCCCCGACGGCTACCAGGTGCGCACTTGGGCGCGGGGCGGGGTTACGCGGGTGCTCGTGGTGACGGAGGACGGTGCGTTCGCCGCCCGTGGTCAGATCGCTCTGCCCGGCCCTGGGCGCACCGCTGTCTTCGACCAGATCGAGACGTCGTCGGCTCACCGTCGCAGGGGGCTTGGCAGCCTCGTCATGCGGACGCTGGAGAACGCCGCTGTTGCCTCGGGCTCCTCGTCCGCTGTGCTGGCCGGGACGGTTGATGGCCGGGCGCTGTACGAGTTCCTGGGGTGGCGCACCCTCGGCCCGATGACCAGCGTGGTCCGCGAAGCTCCGCCGCAGGAGGCCGCAGGAGAAGGAGCAGGGGATCTGAGCAGGCGTTCTCGTGGGCCGGTGTCTCTTTCCGAGTGAGCTGGAGCCCTTTCAGGGTGTCAGAACCCGCCCCGCTCCCGCCCCACCGCATACAGATGGCTGTCCCGGAACTGCTCCGCTCCCAGCGTCCGCCCCACCATGATGACCGCCGTCCTGATCACGCCCGCCGCCTTCACCTGCTCCGCGATCGAGTCCAACGGCCCGCGCAGGATGATCTCGTCCGGGCGCGACGCCATCGCGACCACCGCCGTCGGGCAGTCCGCGCCGTAGTGCGGGAGCAGCTCCTCCACGACCCGGTCCACGTAGCGCGCCGCCAGATGCAGCACGATCAAGGCGCCGCTGCGGCCCAAGGTGGCCAGGTCCTCGCCCTCCGGCATCGCCGTGGCGCGCTGCGCGATGCGGGTCAGGATCACCGTCTGGCCGACCGTCGGGACCGTCAGCTCGCGCTTCAGGGACGCGGCCGCCGCGGCGAAGGCCGGGACGCCGGGGACCACCTCGTACGGGATGTCCGCCTCGTCCAGGCGCTTCATCTGCTCGTTCACCGCGCTGAACACCGACGGGTCGCCCGAGTGCAGCCGCGCCACGTCGTGGCCCTTGGCGTGGGCCCGTACGAGTTCCTCGGTGATCTGCTCGATGTCCAGGTTCGCCGTGTCGACCAGGCAGGCGTCCTCCGGGCACTCGGCCAGCAGCTCGACCGGGACCAGGCTGCCCGCGTACAGGCAGACCGGGCTGGCGGCGAGCAGTCGCGCGCCGCGCACCGTGATCAGGTCGGCCGCGCCGGGGCCCGCGCCGATGAAGTACACCGTCATGTTCGATCTCCTGGGACTGGGACTGAGGCTGCGAACGAGGGTTTGCTTACGGACCACTGCGTCACCGGCATCGCCTGGCGCCAGCCCGTGAACCCGCCCACCGGGACCGCGTGCGCCACCGCGAGCCGGGTCAACTCGCCGCCGTACGACCGGTACCACTCACCCAGCAGCGACTCCGACTCCAGCGTCACCGTGTTCGCCACCAGCCGGCCACCCGGCCGCAGCGCTTCCCAGCACGCGTCCAGCAGGCCCGGTGCCGTCAGGCCGCCGCCGATGAACACCGCGTCCGGAGAGGCGAGTTCCGAAAGACACGCAGGGGCCGGGCCCGTGACGACCCTCAGGCCCGGGACTCCCAGACGTTCCGCGTTCCTCGTGATCCGTTCCGCTCTCGCCGGGTCCCGCTCCACGCTCACCGCCCGGCAGGAACCGTGCGCGCGCATCCACTCGATCGCGATCGAGCCCGAGCCGCCGCCCACGTCCCACAGCAGCTCGTCCGGTGCGGGTGCCAGGGTCGCGAGCGTGGCAGCCCGGATGTGGCGCTTGGTGAGCTGGCCGTCGTGTTCGTACGCCTCGTCCGGCAGGCCCGGGACCGTGCCGAGCCGCAGCGCGTCCGCCGAGGCCCGGCAGTCGATCGCGATGACGTTCAGGCGGTCGCCGGGCGCGTGCGTCCATGTCTCCGCGATGCCGTCGGCGTACGTCTCCGCCTCGCTGCCCAGCTGTTCCAGGACCCGCAGCCGGCTCGGGCCGAAGCCGTGGGCCGTGAGCAGGGCCGCCACCGTGGCGGGCGTCGACGCGTCCGCGCTCAGGACCAGCAGCCTCCGGCTCTCGTGGAGCGAGGCGGCCAGGCGCGCCGCCGGACGGCCCACCAGCGTCACGACCTCCGTGTCCTCCAGCGGCCAGCCGAGGCGAGCGCAGGCGTACGAGACCGAGGACGGGTGCGGGAGTACCCGGAGCGCGTCCGGGCCCAGCTCCTCCGCGAGCGCGCGCCCGATCCCGTAGAACATCGGGTCCCCGCTCGCCAGCACCGCGATCCGGCGCTCCCGGTGCTCGGCCAGGAGCCGAGGCACGGCGGGGCGCAGCGGTGACGGCCACGCCACCCGTACGCCCGCGCACTCCGGCGGAAGCAGCTCCAGCTGGCGCGCTCCGCCGATCACCACCTCCGCCTCCCACAGCGCCGCGCGCGCCCCGCCGGACAGTCCGGACCAGCCGTCCGCGCCGATGCCCACGACGGAGACGGCGTGCGGAGGAGCGGCGGCAGACACAGTCGGAGAACCTCGTTCGAGGGGGTGGTGGGCAGGCGGGCGCAACGTTGGCGAACTTTACTGAACGTCCCGTTCCGAACCCTCCAGCGGGTGAATCCCGAAAAAAATCCGCGCGTCGTGTCGAGAACCCCGCCCCGGCCCCGACGTCCCCTGTGTAAGCGGAGAAGAAGAGAACGAAGAGCGAGCTTCCAGGAGGCGACGGTCATGAAGTATCTGGTGATGGTCCAGGGCAGCCAGGCGGACTACGACGCGCAGGCCGGCACGGGATCGGCGGACAGTCCGGCCTGGGACGAGAAGGCCATGCAGGAGATGTTCGCCTACATGGGCAGCATCAACGACGACCTCGCCGAGTCGGGTGAGCTGGTGACCGCGTACGGGCTCACGGAGCCTGCGCAGGGACGGGCCGTGAGCCTCGACACCGAAGGGCGGCCGGTCGTCTCGGACGGGCCGTACAGCGAGACCAAGGAGCTGCTCGCCGGGTTCTGGATCCTCGAATGCGAGAGCCTGGAGCGGGTGACCGAGATCGCCGCCCGCGTGGCACGCTGTCCGCAGCCGGCCGGGGCACCCGAGTACCCGGTGCTCATCCGGACCATCGGCGGCGGCATCGACTGATTCGGCCAGGAGCGACCACTGAGGGCGGACCGTACGAGCGACGACGACACCGAGGACCTGCTGCGCCGCCACGCGCCGCAGGTCCTCGGCGCGCTCGTCCGCCGGTACGGGCACTTCGACCCGGCCGAGGACGCCCTCCAGGAGGCCCTGATCGCGGCCGCCGGGCAGTGGCCGAAGGACGGGGTTCCGGAGAACCCGCGTGGCTGGCTGATCCGGGTCGCCTCGCGCCGCCTCACCGACCGGCTCCGCAGCGACGAGGCCCGGCGGCGGCGCGAGGAGACCGTGGCCGCCCTGACCCCGGCCGACGCGTTCGTCGCGCCGCCGCCCGGAGAAGGCCCCGCCGGACTGGGCGGCCGGGCGCCCTCCGAGGACGACACCCTCACCCTCCTCTTCCTCTGCTGCCACCCCGCCCTCTCCCCCGCCGCCCAGATCGCGCTCACCCTCCGCGCGGTCGGCGGGCTCACCACGGCGGAGATCGCCCGCGCCCATCTCGTGGAGGAGGCGACGATGGCGCAGCGGATCAGCCGGGCGAAGCGGGCGGTGCGGGGTGCGGAGTTCCGGCGGCCGGAGCCGGAGGACCGGGACAGGCGGCTCGCGGCCGTCCTCCAGATCCTCTACCTGATCTTCAACGAGGGCTACACCGCCACCGCCGGGCCCGACCTCCACCGCACCGACCTGGCGCGCGAGGCGATCCGGCTGACCCGTGCCGTACGCCGGCTCCTCCCGCGCGAAGGGCGCGTGACCGGGCTCCTGGCGCTGATGGTCCTCACCGAGGCGCGCACTCCGGCGCGCACCGGGCGCGACGGTGAGCTGGTCCCGCTCGACGAGCAGGACCGGGCCCTCTGGGACCGTACGGCCATCGCGGAAGGCACCGCGCTGGCCGAGGAGGCGCTCGCGCAGGGCCCGGCGGGCGACTACCAGCTCCAGGCCGCCATCGCCGCACTGCACGACGAGGCCGCGCGCGCCGAGGACACCGACTGGCCGCAGATCCTCGCCCTGTACGAGCTCCTCGTGCACCGCACCCCGGACCCCGCCGCCGCGCTGGGCCGGGCCGTCGCGGTGGCCATGGTGCACGGGCCCCGGGCGGGCCTCGCGGCGGTCGACTCGGTGGCAAAGGCGTCGGGCGGTCACTATCGTCTCGACGCCGTACGCGCTCATCTCCTGGAGCGGGCCGGGGAGTTGGATGCCGCACTGGTCGCCTATCGCGCGGCCGCCGACGGCACTCTGAGTGAGCCTGAGGCTCGTTACCTACGGGCGCGGGCGGACCGGCTCGTCCCGTAGCGCCCGCGCCCGAACACGTACGGCGACGTCACGAGCACCCTCGCGTACCCCCTCCGCAGGAAGCCGTAGCACCGGCCGAACCCACCCGGGCCGCGCCGGATACGGCCGGACGGGCCCATCGGCTCCGCTGGAGTCGCCGTCGGCGTCCGGCCTCGGGATCATCGAATGTATGACCAAGAGTGACAGCGGCAAGGACATCACCCTGCGGATCGCCCAGCAGCCGGAGGCCGACGAGCTCCTCGCCCGTAGCCCGCTCGCCGCACTCGTCGGCATGCTGCTGGACCAACAGGTGCCGATGGAGTGGGCGTTCACGGGCCCGTACACGCTGGCGGAGCGAATGGGCTCGGACGACCTGGACGCGGCGGAGATCGCCGCGTACGACCCCGAGGCCTTCACCGCCCTCTTCACCACCAAACCGGCCCTCCACCGCTACCCGGGTTCCATGGCCCAGCGGGTCCAGCAGCTGTGTCAGTACCTGCTGGCGGAGTACGAAGGGGACGCGAGCGCGGTGTGGCGGGACGCGGACACCGGCGAGGAGCTGCTGCGCCGGCTGAACGAGCTGCCGGGTTTCGGCACCCAGAAGGCCCAGATCTTCCTGGCGCTGCTCGGCAAGCAGTTCGGCGTACGTCCTCCGGGGTGGCGCACGGCGGCAGGAGCGTACGGGGAGGACGGCTCGCGCCGCTCGGTCGCCGACATCACCGGGCCGGAGTCGCTGGTGGAGGTGCGCGCGTACAAGCAGGAGGCCAAAGCGGCGGCCAAGGCAGCGAAGGCGACCAAGGGCACGGCCAAGACAGCCAAGTCGGCCAAGGGTGCGGCGAAAGCGGCGAAAGCGGCCAAATACCCATCCAAGGGGTGACCGGAATGCACAGCTCACCACGCAGCCGGACAGAACACCCGGCGGAAACGATCAAATCCGGCCACTGCTGTTCCCAGGAGCCACCCCACTCGCTAGCTTTCGCAACAGCTTTCGCAGCACGTACGTCCGCACCTCCGTCCGCACCTCCGTCATGTCTCGACCGGAAGGACTCTTGTGCACGCAACACGTCGCAGAGCCATGGCAGTTGTGGCCGCCACCGCTTTGGCCACACCGCTCCTCCTGGGCGCAGCCCCGTACCACGGGCCCTCGCACGGATACGGCCACTCGAAGCCCGGAGCAGGTCATGGGAAGGGCCCCTCCAAGGAGGCGGTCAAGCTGTCCCGGGAGCTGGTGAAGAAGGCGTCCGCGCGTGACGCCTACCGCCACCTCCAGCAGTTCCAGGCGATAGCCGACTCGGCCGGCGGTCACCGCGCGGCCGGATCGCTCGGCCACGACGCCTCGGCGGCGTACGTCCACCGGCAGCTCCAGCGCGCCGGGTACCAGGTCTCGTACCAGACCTTCCGCTTCCCGTACACGGAGACGCTGGCCGAAAAGCTCGCCGTGGTGTCGCCGACGGCCCGCGATGTGACGATCACGGCGATGACGTACACGCCGTCGTCGCCGGTCGGCGGTCTGACGGCGGGACTCGTCAACGTGCCCGTCGACGCCACCCCGGGCTGCGAGGCGTCCGACTACGCCTCCGCCGACTTCACCGGCAAGATCGCGCTGATCAAGCGCGGCGGCTGCGCCTTCGCCGACAAGCAGGCGGTGGCAGCGGAGGCCGGTGCGGCCGGAGCGGTCATCTACAACAACACCGAGGGCCTCCTCTCCGGCACGCTCGGCGAGGCCTCGGCGGGCCGGATCCCGACTGGCGGCATCAGCCAGGAGGACGGCGAGCAGCTCGCCGCCGACCTGGCCGCCGGCGAGGTCACCGTCGCCTTCGAGGTCCGCCAGCTCCAGGAGGAGCGCACCACCCGCAACGTCCTCGCGGAGACGCGCGGCGGCAAGGCGGCGAACACCGTGGTGCTCGGCGCCCACCTCGACTCCGTCACCGACGGCCCCGGCATCAACGACAACGGCTCCGGCTCCGCCGGTCTGCTCGAAGTCGCCCTGGAACTCGCCAAGTCGAAGAGCAAGCCCGCTAACAAGGTCCGGTTCGCCTGGTGGTCGGCCGAGGAGAACGGCCTGCTCGGCTCGGAGGCGTACGTCGCCGGGCTCTCCGAGAAGCAGCGCCGGCAGATCAAGCTCTACCTGAACTTCGACATGATCGCCTCGCCCAACGGCGTCCAGTTCGTCTACGACGGCGACGACTCCGACGGCGTCGGCGCGGGCCCCGGCCCGGAGGGCTCCGCCCAGCTCGAGCGCGACATCAACAAGTTCCTCGACAGCAAGCGCAAGAAGCACGAGGGCACGGACTTCACCGGCCGCTCGGACTACGGCCCGTTCATCGAGGTCGGCATCCCGTCCGGCGGTACGTTCACGGGCGCCGAAGGCATCAAGACGGAGGCCCAGGCCAAGGTCTACGGCGGAGAGGCGGGCGTCGCCTACGACGCGTGCTACCACGCGGCCTGCGACGACCTGAGCAACATCAGCCTGCGCCACTTCGACGTCAACATCGACGTGATCGCCAACGCGGTCGGCACGTACGCCCACGACCTGCGCTCGCTGACCCGTCCGGTCAAGCCGGTCCCGAGCACCGGTACGCCGGGCAGCGGCGGCGGCCTGCACGACGGCCACGGTCACGAGGTCACGGAGTAACGGCCCCTACGCACACGGCACGCCGCGCGTCGCACGTCGTCGCGGGCGGAGCCGGGCCTCAGCGCCCGCCTCCGCCCGCGACGTACCGCATCCATCACCGGGACGCTCCACTCGTATACAACGTCGTACGGACATCGCACGGGCGTTGCACGGGCGTCGCACGAGCCGAAACGCCTGTCCCGGTATCCAGCGGTATGCGGCACCGCACACCCTTTGGCGGCCGCCGCTGTGGGGTTCCGTGGCTGCGCCCGGCGGCCCTTGACCGGTAGGCTTTCCGTGTGATCTTCAAGCGCATCGGAAATGGGAAGCCATACCCCGACCACGGCCGCGAAAGCACCCGCCAGTGGGCGGATGTCGCGCCGCGTCCGGTTCGCCTGGACCAGCTCGTGACCACCAAGGGCCAGCTGGACCTGGAGACCCTCCTCGCCGAGGACTCCACGTTCTACGGCGACCTGTTCGCTCACGTCGTCAAGTGGCAGGGCGACCTCTACCTGGAGGACGGGCTGCACCGGGCGGTCCGGGCCGCGCTCCAGCAGCGGCAGGTGCTGCACGCGCGCGTCCTCGACCTGGGCTGACGCCGCCGCGAGCCCTCACGCACGCCGCGCATCCGTACGCATCACGCACGCCGCGCATCCGTACGTATCACCCTTATAACAGCCACCTGACAGCCGCACCCGAATTCGGGCCTTTCGGGTGCTTTCACGCTCATCCGGGTGCCATACGTTGATCATTTAGTACGCAGCATCACCGGGTCGCACTACGCTGCCTCCATGAGCATGCTCACTCCCCCCGGCATGGGCGGAAAGTACCGCATCACGGGCGACACCTACCCCCGTATGCGCCGCCCCCGGAACCGCCGCAGGATCGTCCTCGTGGGCATCTCGGCCGTGGTGGCCCTCGGCCTCGCCGGCTGGGGAACACTGCAGCTCATCGACGTCTTCGCGGGCGGCGACCAGAGCGCCAGCGCCGCCGGCCACCAGCGGGACTGCCCCACGCCGAAGCCCGTGGCTCCGGCGAAGGCGCTCCCGAAGCCGGCCGCCATCAAGGTCAACGTCTACAACGCGACGACCACCAGCGGGCTCGCCAAGGCCGCGGCGGACGAGCTGAAGAAGCGCGGCTTCGCCGTCGGCGAGGTGGGCAACGCGCCGAAGGCGTACGACAAGAAGGTCCCCGGCGCCGGCGTGCTGCTCGGCGCCCCGACCGCGGCGGCCGGCGGCAGCTTCACCGTGCTGGGCACGCAGCTGCCGGGCACGGTGCAGAAGACCGACCAGCGTAAGACGGCGGAGGTCGACCTGATCCTCGGCGCGAAGTTCAAGGCGTTCAGCACGCCGGCGGAGGCGACCGCCGCCATGACGGCCCTGACGAAGCCGTCCCCGGCACCGTCGGCCTCCTGCGCGCCGACTCCGAAGACGAAGAGCGGCTGAGCGACTGAGCGACTGAGCGACTGAGCGACTGAGCGACTGACGCAACGGTGCCCCTCCCGCGACGTAACGACGCTTACGCGGAAGGGGCACCGTCCTGCACTTCTCGTACCGGGTGGGTTACTCCGCCGTCCCGTACATCCGGTCACCGGCGTCGCCGAGACCCGGCACGATGTAGCCGTGCTCGTTGAGCCGCTCGTCCACGGAGGCGGTGACGACGGTGACCGGGGCGCCGGCCAGCTCGCGCTCCATGACCTCGACACCTTCGGGCGCGGCGAGGAGGACGACGGCGGTGACGTCGTCGGCGCCGCGCTTGATCAGCTCGCGGATGGCCGCGACGAGGGTGCCGCCGGTGGCCAGCATCGGGTCGAGGACGTAGACCTGGCGGCCGGAGAGGTCCTCGGGCATCCGGGTCGCGTACGTCTCCGCCTGGAGCGTCTCCTCGTTGCGGATCATGCCGAGGAAGCCCACTTCGGCGGTGGGCAGCAGCCGCACCATGCCGTCCAGCATGCCGAGTCCGGCGCGCAGGATCGGTACGACGAGGGGCCGGGGGTGCGAGAGCTTGACGCCCGTCGTGGGCGTCACCGGGGTCTCGATGTCGACCTGCTCGGTCCGCACATCCCGGGTCGCCTCGTAGGCGAGCAGGGTGACCAGCTCGTCGGCGAGGCGCCGGAAGGTCGGGGAGTCGGTGCGCTTGTCGCGCAGCGTGGTCAGTTTGTGCGCCACCAGCGGGTGGTCGACGACGTGGATCCGCATGCGTCAACAGTAACCGCGCCCTCCGGCACTCTGCGCTGGCATCAACCACCTGTTCGGGGGGAAGGTGGGGGCATACGGACCCAGGGTTGGGGTGGTGTGTCGATGGCGAGCGGGGAACAGCGGCGGAACGCGGTCTCACGCGGAGTGAGCGGCGCGCGCGAGCCGCGCGACACGACACGCGGTCCGACACGCGACGCTGCGGGTGACACGACACGCGACACGACGGCTGACGTCACGGACGCGCAGGAGAGTGACGCGGCCCGGCGCCGGCGACGCGCCCAGTTCCTCCGCGAGCTCCACGAGGCGAAGCAGCTGCGCGACCGGGTCCAGCCGCGCCGGGCCCGTGCGGCCCGTATGCGGCAACAGATGCGGATGCGTACGTTCCGTTGGTGAAGCCGTTCCGTACCACCGGCGCACTCCCCCGCCGATCGGGTCACCGACCGGCCCCGTCAGGCAGACGCCCGACCAGGCACTCCTGGAACTGATGGCCGACGCAACGGTCGAAGAGGTCTCGCTCGGCGCTTGTTTCTGCCACGATGCCGATTGGGCGGGGCTCAGAGCAGACGGACTTTCCCGTCTGCCCTCCCGTCGGACCGATTCACCTATGACCAGTGGGAGAGTCACGGTGTACTTCGCCGCACTGCTCGCGCGCACCGAAGACGGGTGGGAAGCGAGCGATACAGAGCTCGACGATGTGGAGACCCTGTCCGACCTGACGGATCTGGCCCAGGATGCCTCGGTGGACGAGGACACGGTCCTGGTCTACATCGAGCAGGAGGACGCCTGGTTCGGCATCCTCCGGGTGGACGGTGAGGAGGACCCGCGTATCTACGTCTCGGACGCGTCCGCCGCCGCCCGCTCCTCGTACGGGGAGATCCTGCTCACCGACGAACTGCTCGGCCGCGAACCAGGGGCCGAGGACGAGATCGCCGCACTCGAGGAGCTCGTCGACCTCGACGGCACGGAGGACGGCGAACCGGGCGACCCGGCCGGCTCCGCGTCCTCATCCGCAACGACCACCGACCGGGACACGGATGGGGACTCCGATCCCGACTCCAACCCCGACTCCGACTCCGTGCCGGCCGGCCCGATCGGCGAGCTGGGCATCCTCGCCGACTTCGGGGTCTCGGAGAAGGACCTGCTGACGCTGCGAACGGACGCGCTGACGGAGATCGCCGACGCGCTGGGAGCGTCCGAGGTCCTGGAGGCGGTGCGGTAGGGGGTGTCGGCGGCCCTGATCGCCGGACGCTCTCCCGCCTCGCCGCTTCCCGTCCGTTAGGGTCCGCGGGTGACCGCCAGCCCGCCGAACCCGTCCCCCACGCCCGCCTCGGATCCCGTACGCGTACCTGTGCCCGGCCCCGACCCCGTACGCGATCCGTGGCAGGCCCCGATGCGCCGCGCCTTGGCCGAGGCCGAGCGGGCGGCGTCGGCCGGTGACGTACCGGTCGGCGCCGTCGTGCTCGGCCCCGACGGCACCGAACTGGCCGCCGCCCACAACGAGCGCGAGGCCACCGGCGACCCGACGGCCCACGCCGAGATCCTGGCCCTGCGCCGGGCGGCGGAGGCGGTCGGCGAGTGGCGCCTGACCGACTGCACGCTGGTGGTCACCCTGGAGCCCTGCACGATGTGCGCGGGCGCCTTGGTCCAGTCCCGGGTGGCCCGGGTCGTCTACGGCGCCCGAGACGAGAAGGCGGGCGCGGCCGGCTCACTCTGGGACGTGATCCGCGACCGCCGCCTGAACCACCGCCCGGAGGTCATCGCGGGCGTACTGGAGGCCGACTGCGCGAGCCGGCTGACGGCGTTCTTCCGCACGCTCTGAGGACGTACGACCCCGCCGCCGGGAACCGATTTCTGTGCACGCCCCGGGATGGTCTAAGCTCTCTCTCGGTAGCGTGTCCGAGCGGCCGAAGGAGCTCGCCTCGAAAGCGAGTGTGGCGTAACCCGTCACCGTGGGTTCAAATCCCACCGCTACCGCTTCTGACGCCCCCTTGATCGTGGAAACACGATCAAGGGGGCGTTCTGCGTTACGTCGCCGACGGCGCTCGGAGACGGCTCACCACGTGACGACGACCCGCACGATCTTGCCGAAGGGCCGCTCGGCCACACCCCACCGCGAGGCCAGAGCCTCGACGAGGTGCAGCCGTCGCCCACGGACACGCTGATCGGAGACCGGCCGAAGACGGGGCGTCCGCCGCCGGGTGTCATGCACTTCCACGCGGCACCTCCCCGGCGCGGCGGCAACGGAGACCTTGAACGAGTCGCCCGGCTCGGTCCCGTACCGAACGGCGTTGGTCACCAGCTCGCCGGCGCAAGGGCGCGGAGGGCCGGTGAGCGCGCAGGTTCGCCGGCGACGTGCTGGGCTACGTTCGCCCCTGCCAACCGCGGTCCGACTCAGCACGAGCCACTTCGGCGTCATACTGGCGCGCGTCGAAGTGAAGCTCCGGCGGGGGGTGGGGCATGGCGGTGTGGGCAGCCCACGGAACCTCCCAGTCCGACCACCGCACAATCTCCCCGAAGCGCTGGACGACCGCGGTCAGAAATCCGCAGCAGCCACCGGTGCAGTCCGGTTCCCCCAGCTTCAGGCGCCGTGCTTCGCCGGTCGCCCGAAGAGGGCTGGGACCGTCGGATGGCAACGCGTCGGCCGTGTATGGCCCGCGGCCGCCTTCGCCGACTGCTTCCTCGACCACGTCCTCGCCGTTGACCCAGAACCGCAACTGAGCAGCGAAGCGGGGACCCGGCGGCAAGACCTTGATCTCCAAACGATCGAACATCCGACCACCCTATGGAGCACGCTGACACCGGCGCGCGGACCAACTGCGCCTGCCTCCATCCGGCCGACGGGAGGCTCCACGAGGTGTCTCCCGCTCTCATGAACATCGGCCGACCGTGTCCCCGCGCATGCGAGGTGGTCCCTGGCCGAACATGGACGCGGATCGGGGGCGTCAAGCGACGTAGGTATGTCGAGTACCGGGCACCCCTTGCGCCTGCGGCCGCACGAGCCGTCTGGTGCAAGGGGTGCCGTCGCGCGGATCCCGTCGCCGTTCGATCTCGACACCAGCGGCCTCGCCTGACGGACCACGTCGGCGTCAGCGTCAGAAGAGCAGAGGTAGGGAAAGGCCAGATCGGGGGAAGCGGCGTCGGGGGGACAGGCCACTTCCCCCGGGGAGAACAGGGCCTCCAGGCCGGCCGTCGCGGTCAGGGGGAAGTCGCGCGGCGGTGGCCCCGCGGGGAGGGCCTGTTCCGGGTCCTCCGGGTCCTGCCAGGGCCGGAGGGCCGAGGTCCATCCTGCCGGGGTGCTGACCGGCTCGGCCGTGGGCGAAAGGCCCCTATAGGCGGGTCCTAGGGCCTTAAAAGACGCATCAGTGATCGAGAGCGGCTACTGGATACGGCCATACGTGCGGATACAATCTGCCGATCACACGCCCGGCCCAGGCGGCCCTAGGTAGGGCGCACGCGGGTCCGGCGGGTCTACGGGGAGGCAAGGGCAGTGGCGCAGGCAAAGAAGATCGCGCTCTACATAGTGGTGGTCTTCGTGCTGTACTCGATCATCACCTCTCCGACACGGTCCACCGAGCTCGTAGGGGTAGCGTTCGAAAGCGTCTCCAGCGCTGCTCAGAGCGTCGGCGACTTCATGACCGAACTGGTGAAGTAGCGAAACCGTAGGGGTACCGAATGATCCGCCACCTGGTCCTGTTCAAGCTGAACGACGGCGTCGAGCGGGACGATCCGCGGGTCGTCGCCGGGGACCGTGCCTTCCGGGAGCTGGTGGGGCAGGTTCCCGAGCTGGAGTTCTGGGAGTGCGCCTGGAACATCACCGACCGGCCGATCGCGTACGACTACGCCATCAACTCCGCCGTCGCCGACGAGGCCGCCCTCAAGCGCTACATCGAGCACCCGGCCCACCAGGCCGCCGCCGGCCAGTGGCGCGAATTCGCCACTTGGGTGATCGCGGACTATCCCTTCTGATCCTTCCCGCGCGCAGATGCGGGACCTGTTCCGACTGACCCCTCGCCGTTCAGGCGAGGGGTTTCTTCGTGCTTTTTAAACCTTTATGACCTCAACACGGCACTTTGCGGTGCTTGCACACAGTGGACATGTCTTGTGATGCTATGACCGCTTTTGACGGATGAGTTGACCGTAGTTGACCGCGAAGGGGTGGCGTCACCGTGCCGGCCAGTACAGCGCCTCAAGTGCCTCCCCAGTCCGTCCAGCCACCCCAGGGCGCTCCTCAAACTGCCTCCCAGGGCGTCCAGGCCGCCTCCGCCGACGAGATCCAGACCGAAACCCCCGACCCCACCACCCCGCCCGCCAGAACCCGCGGGGCGGACACCAGGGCCCTCACGCAGGTCCTCTTCGGGCAGCTCAAGAACCTGGAGCCCGGCACCCCGGAACACGGCCGCGTCCGGGCCGCCCTCATCGAGGCGAACCTCCCGCTCGTCCGGTACGCCGCCGCGCGCTTCCGCAGCCGCAACGAGCCGATGGAGGACGTCGTTCAAGTCGGCACCATCGGCCTGATCAACGCCATCGACCGCTTCGACCCGGAACGCGGCGTCCAGTTCCCCACCTTCGCGATGCCCACCGTCGTCGGCGAGATCAAACGCTACTTCCGCGACAACGTCCGCACCGTCCACGTCCCGCGCCGGCTGCACGAGCTCTGGGTCCAGGTCACCGGCGCCACCGAGGACCTGACGACCGCTCACGGCCGCTCGCCCACCACCGCCGAGATCGCCGAGCGCCTGAAGATCTCCGAGGACGAGGTGCTCGCCTGCATCGAGGCCGGGCGCTCGTACCACGCGACCTCCCTGGAGGCCGCCCAGGAAGGTGACGGGCTGCCCGGGCTGCTCGACCGGCTCGGTTACGAGGACCCCGCGCTCGCCGGCGTCGAGCACCGTGACCTCGTACGCCACCTCCTCGTCCAGCTCCCCGAGCGTGAGCAGCGCATCCTCCTCCTGCGCTACTACAGCAACTTGACCCAGTCTCAGATCAGCGCCGAACTAGGCGTCTCCCAGATGCATGTGTCAAGGCTTTTGGCCAGAAGTTTCGCCCGACTGAGGTCCGCAAACAGGATCGAAGCGTAACCGGAACGGGTAGACCCTCCAGGGAACGGTTCTGACGGCATAAATGCCCTACACCCCCTGTTTCCAGGGCGGATTCACCGCTGACTTGTCGACATGTCACTACAGCGTGTTGCCGACATGTGACATTCTGCTGGAAGCGCGTTTGCCGCAGCCCCGCCTCCGGTATTCAGGTGGAGGCTGCGTTCCTCCGATGGTCGCGGCCACCGCGACCGTCCGCGACCTCAAGGGGGTGGCATGTCCGCAGAACAGGGCAGCTCGAAGGTGCTCACGCTCACGAAGAGCGTGCCGGCACCCGCCGTGCTCACCAGCTCGCCGGAAGCCATCGACACCCGCACTCTGTCCCGCTCCCTGTTCCTGCGGCTCGCCGCGCTCGGCCCCGCCTCGGGTCCCGAGGGAACGGACAGTCCGGAGCGGACCTATGTGCGGGACACACTCATCGAGCTCAACCTCCCGCTGGTGCGTTACGCCGCGGCGCGGTTCCGGAGCCGTAACGAACCGATGGAGGACATCGTCCAGGTCGGCACGATCGGCCTGATCAAGGCGATCGACCGGTTCGACTGCGAACGCGGCGTCGAGTTCCCGACGTTCGCGATGCCGACCGTCGTCGGCGAGATCAAACGGTTCTTCCGCGACACCTCCTGGTCCGTCCGGGTCCCCCGGCGCCTCCAGGAGCTGCGGCTCGCGCTGACCAAGACCAGCGACGAGCTGGCCCAGAAGCTCGACCGCTCGCCGACCGTCCCGGAGCTCGCCAAGGCGCTCGGTGTCTCCGAGGAGGACGTGGTCGACGGTCTCGCCGTCGGCAACGCGTACACCGCCTCCTCGCTCGACTCCCCCTCGCCCGAGGACGACGGCGGCGAAGGCTCCCTCGCCGACCGCCTCGGGTACGAGGACGCGGCGCTGGAAGGCGTCGAGTACCGCGAGTCGCTGAAGCCCCTGCTGGCCAAGCTCGCCCCGCGCGAACGCCAGATCATCATGCTCCGGTTCTTCGCCAACATGACCCAGTCGCAGATCGGCGAGGAGGTCGGCATCTCCCAGATGCACGTCTCCCGCCTCCTCACCCGCACCCTCGCCCAGCTGAGGGAAGGGCTCATCTCCGACTGAGCCGCGCAGGAGGGTTCTGATTTGACGGAGCGTCAGACACACTGGCGCGATGCGACGTCGGATACGGCAGACCCGTCACACCTTCGGTCCGTACGGCCGCCGAGGCACCTTGATCGTCGCCTCGGCGGCCTCACTGTGTCTGAGCGGTGGCCTTCTGACCGGTTGCGGAGGCGGATTAGACGGAGAGGGTTACGCGGCGGTGGGCGCGGCCGGCGGCGGGGCCGAGCGGTCCGGGGCTTCCGGGCCGTCGGGGCCCTCGGGCAAGGTGACGCTGGTTCCGTTGGACGGTGACGACCGTACGGGTGGCGGTGAGGACGGAGCCGGGCCGCGGAGTCCCGTACTCCCTTCGGCTCCTGCCGGTGAGCCGCCTGCCGGTGAGTCGCCTGCCGGTAGGCCGTCCGCCGGTAGACCGTCCGGCGGTGGTCCTGGCGTTGCGGATGGGCCTACGGGAGGTCCGGCGGTGCCGGTCACCGGTTCTGGGTCAGGGAGCGGAGCGCGTACGGAGACACCAGGCGGGACCGGGGCCGCCGAGCCCTCGAAGCCGAACCCGAAACCGGCGCCCAAGCCCTCCAAGCCCGGCAGCGGATCCACAGGCGCCCCCTCACCTCCTCCCGCCGGCAAGCCCAGCAAGCCCCCCGCACCGCCCGCGCTCACCCTCAGCGCCCCGCAGCGCGCGCCGGCCGACAAGCGGTGGTGCGAGAAGGTGACCGTGGAGTTCCGCAACACCGGCGGCGCCCCGGCCCGTTCGGGAACCATCACCTTCGCCACGCACATCATCGGCGCCCTCGGTGTCGACTGGGCCACCATCCGGTCCAGCCAGTCGCTGCCCGCGCCCATCGCGGCCGGGGCCAGGCGTTCGGAGACGTACACCGTGTGCGTGGAGTCCTGGCGCGTTCCGCTCGGGATGCGCGTCGAGACCCAGGGCGTCTCCGCCGTGTGGGACTGAGGCCGGAAACGTCCGTGGGGCGGGCAGCGGCCGGAGCCGCCGCCCGCCCCACAGGCGTCTCGGTCGTGGTTCGGTGCGTCAGCCCAGTGCGAGCCACGCCACCGCGCCGAGGACGACGACGACCGCGACGACCGCCGCGATCACCCCGACTCTCGGCCCGGACGAGGTCGCGGCCGGCTGCACCCGGCGCTGCGGCTCGCCCTCGTCGACGAAGGCGCGGAACATCTGCGTGCTGCCCGCCGGATCAGAGGTGCCCTCGGGGCCCGGCTGAGGGGCGTGGGGGTTGTGTGCCATGGGGCAGGACCCTAGCGAACTCGGGCCTTCCGCCCAACCCCCGGGCCGTCCGGCACCCTGCCCGACCAGCGGTGGAGTACGCGGAAAACGGGTCGGAGCGCAAGGAGGCCGCGCTTGACCGGGAACCTACGGAGCCTTTTGCGTTCCTTTACTTCTGCAAGGCCGTTTTCGTTTGCCTGTAGCAACCAACGGCTTCTATGGTTGCCCTAAGCAACAACATAGCCAACTTAGTCATCAGTGCGTTGGGGGGTCCCGGTGGCCGCACGGAGTCGGTACGAGGAACTGGCCCGGCAGCTCAGCGCCGTCGGCGCCGTCAAGCGGGGACTCGCTCGCGCACTGCCTCCCGAGTGTCCCGGCGGCTCCGCCGCCGTGCTGACGCTCCTGGACCGGCACGGCGAGATGCGGATCAGCAGGCTCGCCGAGCTGATGGCCGTGGACCTCTCGGTGACCAGTCGCCACGTGGCCCATGTGGCCGAGCGCGGCTGGATCGAGCGGTCACCGGACCCGGCGGACAAGCGGTCCCGCATCCTGCGGCTGACCCCCGGCGGCCACGCTCAGCTCGACGAGCTGACGCGGCGGACCACCGAGATGTTCGCCCGCAACCTCCAGGACTGGTCCGACGAGGACGTCGGCCGGCTCAACGCGCTGCTGTCCCGGCTGCGTGACAGCTTCGCCTGTCGCGGACCCGGTGGCTGTGCTCCCGGAAGCCACTCCGGCGAGTGCCGGAACGGGCTCGGTGACGACGCGCACACCCGTACACCTGTGTAACAGAAGCAAATACGCACGGATAAGGAACCCCATGGCTACGACCACACCGACCGGTGTGCGGGGCGGCCACGCCAAGCACGGAGGTCATGGAGGCCACGGAGGCCACAGCGGCTCCGGCGCCTCCGACGGCACACCCATGACGCACCGCCAGATCATGGAGGCGCTGACCGGGCTGCTGCTCGGCATGTTCGTCGCGATCCTGTCGTCGACGGTCGTCTCCAACGCCCTGCCCGAGATCATCTCCGACCTCGGCGGTGGCCAGAGCGCCTACACCTGGGTCGTCACGGCCTCACTGCTGGCCATGACCGCCACCACCCCGCTCTGGGGCAAGCTCTCGGACCTGTTCAGCAAGAAGCTGCTGGTCCAGATAGCGCTGATCATCTACGTCCTGGGATCGGTCGTCGCCGGTCTCTCGACCAGCAGCGGCATGCTCATCGCCTGCCGTGTCGTGCAGGGCATCGGCGTCGGCGGCCTCTCCGCCCTCGCGCAGATCGTGATGGCCGCGATGATCGCTCCGCGCGAGCGCGGCCGCTACAGCGGCTACCTGGGCGCGGTCTTCGCCGTCGCCACCGTCGGCGGTCCGCTGCTCGGCGGTGTCATCACCGACACCAGCTGGATGGGCTGGCGCTGGTGCTTCTACGTCGGTGTGCCGTTCGCGATCATCGCGCTCGTCGTGCTCCAGAAGACGCTGAAGCTCCCGGTCGTCAAGCGCGAAGGCGTCAAGGTCGACTGGACCGGCGCGTTCTTCATCAGCGCCGCCGTCTCGCTCCTGCTGGTCTGGGTCACCTTCGCCGGTGACAAGTACGACTGGATGTCCTGGCAGACGTACGTGATGGTCGGCGGATCGGTCCTGCTCGGCCTGATCTTCGTCCTCATCGAGTCGCGGGCCAAGGAACCGATCATTCCGCTGCGCCTCTTCCGCAACCGCACCATCACGCTGGCGTCCATCGCCTCGCTCTTCGTCGGTATCGCGATGTTCGCCGGCACGGTCTTCTTCAGCCAGTACTTCCAGCTGGCGCGCGGCAAGTCGCCGACGATGTCCGGCGTCATGACCATCCCGATGATCACGGGCCTCTTCCTCTCCTCGACCATCTCCGGCCAGGTCATCACCAAGACGGGCCGCTGGAAGGCGTGGCTGGTCAGCGGTGGCTTCCTGGTCACGGCCGGGCTCGGACTGCTCGGCACGATCCGGTACGACACCGAGTACTGGCACGTCGCGATCTACATGTTCGTCATGGGTCTCGGCATCGGCATGATGATGCAGAACCTGGTCCTCGCGACGCAGAACCAGGTCGCTCCCGAGGACCTCGGTTCCGCGAGCTCCGTCGTCACCTTCTTCCGGTCCCTCGGCGGCGCGATCGGCGTCTCGGCGCTCGGCGCCGTCCTGGGCAACCGCGTCACGCAGTACGTCAAGGAGGGCCTCGCCGACCTCGGCCCCGAGGGCGCCAGGCTCGGCCACGGAGGAACGGGCGGCGGAGGCATCCCCGACCTGGACAAGCTGCCCGAGCCGTTCCGGCTGGTCATGGAGGCCGCGTACGGGCACGGCGTCGGTGACGTCTTCCTGTACGCCGCTCCGTGCGCGCTGATCGCCTTCATCGTGACGCTCTTCATCAAGGAGGTCGCGCTGAAGACCAGCGCCGCCAACGACGCCCCGGCTTCGGTCGAGGCTGAGGCGGAGGCTCCCGTTCCCGCCGCCGTCGGCGCCGCCGGGCTCGGCTCCGAAGGCGCGGCCGGGGTCACCTCGGTCGACACGGCCTCCACGGCCGACACCGCCACCTCGTACGCGAACGAAACCGTGCAGGACACCTCGTACGAGAACGTCCAAGGCACGCCCGTACGCGGTGTGGTGCGCGGTGCCGAAGGGGTTCCGGTCGCTCGTGCGGCGCTCACCCTGATCTCGCTGGGCGGCCGTCAGCTGGGACGTTCCGTCGCCCGGGCCGACGGCGGCTACACGCTGGACGCGCCGGGCTCCGGCAGCTACGTCCTGATCGCCTCCGCCGACGGTTTCCAGCCGCAGGCGTCCACGGTGGTCGTCGGCGAGGAGCCGCTGGCCTTCGACATCCTGCTCTCCGGTACGAGCGGACTGGCCGGAACCGTACGGGCCGCCGAGTCCGGTACGCCGGTGGACGGCGCGATGGTCATCGTGACCGACGTACGCGGCGATGTCCTGGCCACCGGTACGTCCGGCCCGACCGGCGAGTTCGCCTTCGGCGAGCTGGTCCCGGGCTCCGTGACCGTGGCCGTCAACGCGGCCGGGTTCCGCCCGCTGGCACTGCCGGTGGAGGTCGGCGGCCAAGGTGTGACCCGTATCGAGGCCGCGCTGCGGGCCGGTGCGCTGGTCCGAGGTGTCGTACGGGCCGGGTCCGGCCGGAGCCCGCTGGCCGACGCCCGGGTCACGCTGATCGACGCGGCCGGCAACGTGGTCGCCACCGCGACGACCGGTGAGGACGGCGCGTACGCCTTCACCGACCTGGACGCGGGCGAGTACTCGGTCATCGCGACCGGCTACCCGCCGGTGGCCGGCGCCGTGACAGTGACCGGTACCGGAGTTGACGGACACGACATCGAACTCGCCCATTCCGGTGAGTGATTGATCCCTCCCTCAGGCGCACGCGGGTGCCTATAAGGATGCGCGTCAACACGTGAAGGGATCGCAAAGGCCCCTGGTCGGACAGCACTTCTTGCGGAGAGGCTGTCGCGGCCGGGTGGAAATGGGCCCCGGAGGTGGGTACGGCAGGCAGGGGACGGCCTGCCGTGCCCGCACCGGGGCCCGACTCATGTGGCCCCCGGGTCATGGAGCTAGGAGAGAGATACGCATGGGACTTCGCGCACACGTACGGACGCGGGACGGCTGGGCGGTCCAGCACGCCGTCGTGACGGTCACCGACATGACCGGCACCCAGGTACTGCGAGCCGCGGCCGACGAGGACGGGGCCGTCCGCACGGACGGGTCCCTGCCGGCCGGCGCGTACACGGTCATCGTCACGGCGGTCGGCTACGCGCCCGCCGCCTCCACCGCGCTCGTCACGGCGAGCGGCCGGATCGAAGGCGGGCAGATCGTGCTGGCCCGCCAGGGCGGGGTGCAGCTGCCGCCGCCGGGCGCCTGGTCGCTCGACCCGGTCCACTCCTCGGTCGGCGCGGTCGCCCAGCACCTCGGGATCTCCAGCGTGCGCGGCCGGTTCACCGACTTCGGTGGCCGCATCGAGATCGGGGACGACGTGGCCCGCTCCCGGGTCGACGCGGTGATCGGCGCGGCCAGCATCGACACCGGCAACGGCATGCGGGACAAGCACCTGCGCTCACCCGACTTCCTGGACGTGGACCGCTACCCGGAGATCACCTACCGCTCCACCGGCCTCGCGCCGGCCGGACCCGACCGCTGGACCGTCCACGGCGAGCTGACCATGCACGGCGTCAACCGGCCCGTCGACCTGGACCTCACCTACCTCGGCACCGGGCCCGACCCGTGGGGCGGGGTGCGCGCGGCCTTCCACGCGACGACCGAACTGCGCCGCGACGACTTCGCCATGAACTACAACCAGGTCGTCCAGGCAGGCATCTCCGCCATCGGGACGACCCTGCGGGTGGAGCTGGACATCCAGGCCGTACAGGGCGACGCGCTGCCCGGATGACCGGATGAGGGACGCGGTGGTTCGCTGCCGGCGGTGGAATCGTGGCCGGTCGTAGGGTGGTCGCCATGGCTACCGACATCGCGACCAACACCGCCGTGGACCTCGACGAGTTGCTGGCGTTCGTCCGGCCCCGGCACCGGGCGATCCTGCTGACCGCCCGGGCCGACGGCCGTCCTCAGGGCTCTCCGCTGACCTGCGGGGTCGACGACGCGGGCCGGATCGTCATGTCGACGTACCCGGAGCGCGCGAAGACCCGGAACGCCAAGCGCGACGAGCGGGTCAGCGTGATCGTCCTCTCCGACGAGTGGGACGGGCCGTGGGTGCAGGTCGACGGTGTGGCGGAGGTGCTCGACGCGCCGGATTCGGTCGAGCCGCTCGTGGAGTACTTCCGGAACATCTCCGGTGAGCATCCGGACTGGGACGAGTACCGGGCCGCCATGGTGAAGCAGGGCAAGTCGATCATCCGGGTCACGCCGGAGCGGTGGGGTCCTGTCGCGACCGGCGGCTTCCCGGCTCATCTGGCGCCGGGCGAGTGACCGGCGTGGTGCCCGGCCCGGAGCTTCTCGCACGGGCGCGGTTGCTCGTCGCGCCCGAGCTGAGTGCCTCTCTCGTACGGGAGCTGGAGCGGATCACCGGGCGGGACGCGGAGCCGTTGGCGGACGAGGTGCCGGGCGGTGGTCCGCTGCTCTGTGTCGGGGCCGAGCTGCCGGGCTCGGTGCGGGCGGTGGAGCGGCTGGTGTGGTTCCACAGCGTCAACGCCGGTACGGATCCGCTGCTCGCCGCCGGGCCGTGGCCGGCCGGAGCACTGCTGACCCGGACCGTGGGACGGATGGGCGAGCGGATCGCGCAGTACGTGGTGGGCTGGGTGCTCGCGGAGTGCCAGTCCGTCCCGGAGTACGTCGGTCAGCACGCCCGCGCCGAGTGGCGCCGGCTCCCGGCGGAGCTGGTCGCCGGACAGACCGCGCTCGTCTACGGGACCGGGCGCATCGGCGGGGCCGTGGCGGGGTTGCTGCGGAGGTGTGGTGTGCGGACGGTGGGAGTGGGCCGCACGGCGTGGAGCGGGCCGCCTCCGGTGGGCTTCGATCGGGTGATCGGCGCGGAGGAGGACGCGGAGGCGGAGGCGGAGGAGCTGGCGGGCGCGCGGTGGGTGGTTGGTGCGCTGCCGTTGACCGGGGCCACGGAGGGTTTCTTCGGGGCGGGGCGGTTCGCGGCGGTGCGGGGTGCCACGTTCGTCAACGTGGGGCGGGGTGCGACGGTGGATCTGGCGGCGCTGGAGGACGCGCTGCGGGGCGGTGGAGTGCGGCGCGCGGTGCTGGACGTGCTGGCGCAGGAGCCGGCCGCGCCCGACGACCCGGTCTGGCGGCTGCCTCGTACGGTGATCACCTCGCACTCCGCGGGGATCACCGCCGACGAGGACGTGGCCGTGGACTTCGCCGCCTGCTGGGAGGCGGTGGCGGCGGGACGACGGCCGGAGCTGGCGGTGGACGTGGGGCGCGGTTACTGAGCGGCGGTCGTCGCGGAGCCCGTACGGTCGCATTTCGCCTCGATGCCCGCGATCAGCAGGTCCAGCGCGAAGACGAAGTCCCGCTCGCGCATCTCCTCCACCGTGTCGCCGCCCCGGGCCGCCATCAGGTCGTCGGAGGACTCGACGATCGCCCGCAGGTGCGGCTGGGCCCGGATCGTGCCCATCGCGTGCCGGTGGTACGCGTCCTCCGTCAGCCCGGTCGCCTCGCACCGCGCCTTGAAGTGGCCCTCGACGGTGCCGAATCCGTACACGAACTGGGAGACCGCCGAGAGCGCGCCCGTCTGCCGCTCCAAGGGCAGGCCGGTGGCCCGGATGACGTCCTGGACGGCGTACGAGAACAGCATCGAGTTCGGTCCGATGTTGAGGAAGGTACCGGCGAGCGGCGAGATCCAGATGTGGCGGACGAGCAGTTCGCGGTAGCTGCGGGCCAGCTCGCGCAGCCGGTCCCGCCAGTCGGCGTCCTCGCGCGGCGGTGCGACCTCCGCGTAGACCGAGTCGAGCGCCAGCTCCAGGAGGTCGTCCTTGGTGTCGACGTACCAGTAGAGGGACATCGCGGTGACGTCCAGTTCGGCGGCGAGCCGGCGCATGGAGAACTTGGCGAGACCCTCGGCGTCCAGCAGCCGCACCGACGCCTCGGTGATCCGGTTCCGGTCCAGGCCGGCCGGCGACTCGGTGCGGCGGTTGCGCGAAGAGGTCCGTCCGTCGAGCCACACGCTGGTCCGTGCAGGGGCCGGCTCAGAGTCTTTACCGGGGGCCGCCTCGGGGTCCTTGCCGGAGCCGTTTCCGGAGTTCGTCCCGGAGTCCTTCACGGGTTTCGTCGCGGAGCCCTTGCCGGAGTCGTTCCCGGAGTTCGTCGCGCGGTCGGACGCGGACACCATGGCGCACTCTCCTCGTCTCGCGGAGGCCCGCCCGGCCTCCGCCCTGTACTGCCCCCGTCCTGCCTCCTCCGATGCTATGCGGCCGGTCCCACTGCCTCGGCCCGTCCTTCGGCCGCCTCCGTCCGTTCGGCCCGGCGCAGGAGCAGCGCCGCCAGCAGACCGCCCGCCAGTACCGCGACCGCGCCGACCAGCTGGCTGGTCTCCAGGCCGGTGGCGAAAGCGTCCTTGATCGTCGCGCGCTCACCGGCGCCGTCGGCGGCGGCGAGCGCGGCCGGCAGTGAGGCGGCGCCGACGGCCGCCGGTACGAGCGCGGCGAACCGGATGTTCAGGACCGCGCCGAGCACCGCCACCCCGAGCCCGTTGCCGAACTCCGCGAGCGTGCCGTTGACGCCCGCGCCGACCCCGGCCTTCTCCGGCGGGATGGCGCTCATGATGGCGTTGGCCATCGCGGGCATCGCCAGCGCGATCCCGGCGCCCATCACGACCAGGCCGAGCAGCATCCCGGTGTACCCGTCCCGGCCGAGCACCGCGATCGCCGCGAGACCGGCCGCCAGCGCGCTCATCCCCGCCGCGATCGTGGCAGGCGTGCCCATCCTCGGCACGAGCCGCGCCCCGAGGCCGGTCAGGTTGAGAGCGACCACGGTGAGCGCCATCGGCGCCGTACGCAGTCCCGCCTCCAACGGCCCGTACCCGAGCACGAACTGAAGGTGCTGCGTGAGCAGAAAGAGAGAACCGCCCATTCCGAAGGCAACCAGGATCGCGCCCGCCACCGCGCCGATGAACTTCTGGTCCCGGAAGAAGTGCATGTCGAGCATCGGATGCGGAATGCGCAGCTCCCACACGACGAACCCGGCGAGGACCAGGATCCCGGTGAACGCCGTCAGCCCCACCCGGCCCGACGTCCAGCCGTGCTCGGGCCCGGAGATGATCGCGAACACGACCGCCGTCATGCCGACCGTGGAGAGCAGCGCGCCGAGCAGGTCGGGCCGCTCACCGCGCGGATTCTTGAACTCCGGTACGAGCCGGACGACGGCGACCAGGCCGATCAGCGCCACCGGAATGTTGATGAGGAAGATCGCGCCCCACCAGAAGTGGTTCAGCACGACCCCGCCGACGAGTGGACCGGCCGCGAAGCCGAGGGAGTTGACGGTCGACCAGAGGCCGATCGCCTTGACCCGCTCGGAGTCGTCGAAGATCTGGACGACGACGGCGAGCGTGGTGGTGATCAGCAGCGCGCCTCCGACTCCCATGCCGGCGCGGGCCGCGATGAGCTGACCGGAGGACTGCGCGAGCCCGGCCGCCAGCGAACCGATGCCGAACAAGGCGAGACCCACGACCAGCATCTTCTTCCGTCCGTACCGGTCGGCGGAGCTGCCGGCGGTGAGCAGCAGGCCGGACTGGACGAGCGAGTACGCGTTGATCATCCACTGCACGTCGGCGGTGGAGGCGTCCAGCTCCGTGGTGAGGGACGGGATCGCGACGTTGAGGACGGTGTTGTCGAGCAGCACGGTGAGCTGGGCGAGGCAGATGACGCCGAGGATCAGCCAGCGCTGCGGGTGCCCTTGAGGGGCGAGATCGGGTCGCGGTGCGGCGGGCGCCGTCATGCGGGCTCTCTTCTCGGTCTCCGGCGCGGCTGGTGCCTCGACGGTTCGGTGGGTTCTACGGTGCGGAGGACGTGCGGGCTTCTACGGTGTGCAGGACCGTGTTCTACGGCGTACAGGAGCGAGCGTTGTACACCGTAGGGCAATTCCTGTACGGCGTACAACTCCATTACGGCCGGTGCGCCGGTCCCGTCGCCCCTTGGAGAGCCATGTCACCGTGTCGCCGCATCCGCCTCCCGCACCTCCTCCTCTCCGCCGCCTTGCTGGGCGCGTTACTCGGATCGCCTCCGGTCGCCGCCGAGGCCGCCTCACGTGCTGTGCCGCTGCGGGTCGCCACGTACAACGTCCACGCCGGTGCGGGCCTGGACAACGTCTTCGATCTCGACCGGCAGACGGCCGCACTGCGCTCGCTGCGAGCGGATGTCATCGGACTCCAGGAGGCCGACCGGCACTGGGGTCCGCGCAGCGAGTGGCGCGATCTCGCCGGTGAGCTGGCCGAGCGGCTCGGCATGTACGTGTTCTTCGCGCCGATCTACAGCCTGGACCCCGCCGAAGCGGGCGGGCCACGGGCGGAGTTCGGGGTGGCGGTGCTGTCCCGGTACCGGATCGTGAGCGCCGAGAACCACGAGATCACCCGGCTCTCGACCCAGGACCCGAACCCGGTCCCTGCTCCGGCGCCCGGGTTCGGCGAGGCCGTCGTACGGGTGAAGGGCCGGCCGGTGCACGTGTACGTGACCCACCTCGACTACCGCCCGGCCCCCGCCGTACGCACCGCCCAGGTCGCCGACACCCGGCGGATCATGGCCGAGGACCGAGGCCGCCCGCAGATCCTGCTCGGCGACTTCAACGCGGAGCCCGGCGCCGCTGAACTGGACCCGCTCTGGGAGGAGCTGACGGACGCGGACCCGGGAGCGCCGACGTTCCCGGCGAAGGACCCGGTCAAGCGGATCGATTACGTGGCGGTGTCGAAGGGCGCGGCGCGGGTGCGGCGGGCGTGGGTGCCGGAGAGCGGCGCCGCCGCCTCGGACCACCGGGCGGTCGTGGCGGACCTGGACCTGGTGCTGCGGAAGCGGTGAGACTTCGGGCGGCGCGATGGGCCGATGAGTCCGGACCTGGACACCGCTCGCGGACCGCTGCCCACGGGGGGACGCAGCGAGGAGGGTGGACTCATGACAGAACACGCGGTACCGGAGGAAGGCCCGTCCATGAGCACCCCGTACGGACTGCAGGACCTGCTGGACACCCACATCGCCCGGGGATCGGTGCCGGGAGCGGTGGCGTTGGTGGCCCGAGGTGACCGGGGTGGCCGGGGTGATCGCGTGGAGGTGGCGGTGGCCGGATCGGCCACGCTCGCCGGGGCCGGGGCCGCGTCCAGGACCAAGGGCGGAACTGGAGCGTCCGCCTCGCCCATGCGGCGGAACTCGGTCTTCCGCCTCGCCTCGATCACCAAGCCGGTCGTCGCGGCGGCGGCCATGACGCTGGTCGAGGACGGCCTGATCGCGCCCGCCGACCCGGTCGCCGCCTGGCTGCCCGAACTGGCCTCGCCGCTGGTCGTCCGGACCCCGCAGAGCCCGGTCGAAGACCTGGTGTCGGCGGTCCGGCCGATCACGCTCCTGGACCTGCTGACCTTCCGGGCCGGATACGGATTTCCGTCCGACTTCTCGCTCCCGGCCGTCGCGCCGCTCCTCACCGAGCTGAAACAGGGCCCTCCGCAACCGCAGGCCGTGCCCGCGCCGGACGCCTGGATGGCCGAGCTCTCCCGGATCCCGCTGCTCCACCAGCCGGGCGACGGCTGGCTGTACAACACGTGCGCCGACATCCTCGGCGTCCTGATCGCCCGCGTCGCCGACCGCCCGCTGGACGCGTACCTGGCGGAGCGGCTGTTCGAGCCCCTCGGCATGACGGACACCGGGTTCGCCGTCCCGCCCGCCGCGCTGGACCGGTTCACCGGCTACTACCGGGCCGGAGAGGGCGGCGAACCGGAGCTGGTCGACGCGCCGGACGGGCAGTGGAGCATCCCGCCCGCCTTCCCGTCCGGCGCCGGCGGCCTGGTCTCGACCGTCGACGACTGGTACGCCTTCGGCCGGATGCTGCTCGCCGACGGCCTGGCGGACGACGGGCGGCGGGTCCTGGCCGGCGAGTCGGTACGCCAGATGATCACCGACCAGCTCACTCCGGACCAGCGCGCGGCGAGCGGTCTCTTCACGGAGGGCCAGGGCTGGGGCTTCGGCGGCTCGGTGGACGTCGAGATCACCGCCCCGTACAACGTGCCGGGCCGCTACGGCTGGATCGGCGGCACCGGCACCACGGCCCACGTCATCCCGTCCACCGGCACGGTCGCCGTCCTGCTCACGCAGCTGGAGCTGGCCGGACCCGTCGCGCCGCAGCTGATGCGGGACTTCTGGACGTACGCGGCCGGAGCCGGATTCTGAGCCCGGCCCCGGCCACGTACGCGTCAGGCCATCAACTCGCCGGTTGCGTCAGGTCGTAGAAGGTGGCGGTGCCGACGGTGACCTCGGTGAAGTTCTCCGTCACCCAGGACGAGATCTGCGACGAGGTGCCGGCGCTCCCGCCCATGCCTCCGCCTCCTCCGCCGCCTCCCATGCCTCCGCCCGAGACGAAGTAGTGGATCCGGCCCTCCTCCAGGTACTCCTTGAACTGCGCGAGCGTCGGTGACGGATCGCTGCCGTTGAAGCCGCCGATGGCCATCACCGGTTCGCCGGTGGCGAGTTGGTAGCTGGCCGCGTTCTGCGCGCCGATGGCTGCGGCGGTCCAGGTGTAGGCGTCCGCGTCCTTCTCCAGGAGCGCCTTCGCCTCGGTGGAGACGGACGCGCCGTTGAGCAGCCCGCCCATACCGCTGCCGTCCCTCATACCTTCGCCGAAGCCTCCAGGGATGGTCGTCCCGCCGGGCGCGTTGCCGGGCTGGCCTCCTTGAGATGGGCCCAGGGCTTGACCTTGACCTCGACCCGGGACCTGCCCCTGTCCAGGCGGCTGCTGCATCCCGCCACGCTGACCGCCGTCCCCGCCACCAAAGCCACCAGGACCACCTCGGCCGCCACCGCCACCGCCCGGTCCGCCCATCCCGAAGCCGGCCCCCGAAGGCCCGGCGGTCACGATCGACCCCTGGTGCCCGGAGTTCAACGTACTGACGGTGTACGCGGCCGGCCCCGCCAGCGACGCCACAAAGCTCAGCCCCACCACCGCGAGCGCCGCCCCACGCCCGCCGAACCGCCCCACCACCAGCATCCCGACAGCCCCCACCAGCCCGCCCACGAGCACCGCCCACCGCAGCCACGGCAGGTACTCCGGAGTCCGGCCCAGCAGCACGTACGCCCAGACCACCGTCGTCACCACCGCGCCCCCCAGCACCACCCTCGGCCACCAGGCCGCCCGCTCCTCCCAGAGCACGGTCACACCCATGGCGACGAGCGCCGCGATGTACGGAGCGAGGGCCACCGTGTAGTACTGGTGGAAGATCCCGGCCATGAAGCTGAACACCGCACCGGTCATCACCAGCGCACCGCCCCACGCCAGGAACGCGGCCCGCGCGGAATCGGTCCGTCCGGCCTTCCGGGTCAGCCAGAGACCGGCCAGCAGCAGGATCAGCGCGGCGGGCAGCAGCCACGCGATCTGGCCGCCCACCTCGGAGTTGAACATCCGCCCGATCCCGGTCTCACCCCAGCCACCGCCACCACGGCCACCGCCTCCGCCGACGCTCCCGGTCTCCTCACCGTTGAGCCGGCCGAGCCCGTTGTAGCCGAAGGTCAGCTCCAGGAACGAGTTGTTCTGCGAGCCGCCGACGTACGGTCGCGACGACGCCGGCATCAGCTCCACGATCGCCACCCACCAGCCACCGGCGAGGACCATCGTCAGCGCGGAGAGCGCGAGTTGGCCGAGCCGCTTCCGTACGGGAACCGGCGCGCACACCGCGTACAGCACGGCCAGCGGCGGCAGGATCAGGAACGCCTGCAAGGTCTTCGCCAGGAACGCGAACCCCACCGCCGCGCCCGCCCAGAGCAGCCACGTGGTCCGGCCCCGCTCCAGCGCCCGCAGCACGCACCACACGGTGACGGTCATCAGCAGCGCGAGCAGCGCGTCCGGGTTGTTGAAGCGGAACATCAGCGCGGCGACCGGCGTCAGCGCGAACACGCCGACCGCGATCAGCCCGGCGACCGGACCGAAGCGACGGCGTACGGCGGTGTCGAGCACGGCCGCCGTGGCCACGCCCATCAGCACCTGCGGCGCCAGGATGGCCCAGGAGTTGAGGCCGAAGAGCCGTACGGAGAGGGCCATCGGCCAGAGCGCGGCCGGCGGCTTGTCGACGGTGATGGCGTTGGCGGAGTCCAGCGAGCCGAAGAAGAACGCCTTCCAGCTCTGGCTGCCGGCCTGGACGGCGGCGGAGTAGAAGGAGTTGGCGTAACCGGAGGCGCTGAGGTTGTAGAGGTAGGCGAGCCCGACGGCCAGGAGGAGCCCGTACAGCGCGGGCCGGGCCCAGCGAGGGCCGCCGGACGCCGCCGGCGCGGGCGCCGGGATCGGAGGGGCGACGGTCGTGGTCATCGGAGGTCCTCGGGTTCGGAGCAGGCGCGGGCCGGGAAGACCCAGGCGCGCAGGAGAAGGAAGCGCAGCACGGTGGCGGCGAGGTTGGCGGTGATCAGGACGGCCAGCTCGGTGGAGTGCGACGGCGAGCCGGTGGCCGCGCCGAGCGCCGCGAGCGAACCGCTGGTGAGAGCGAGGCCGATCGCGAACACGACGAGGCCCTGGGCCTGATGGCGTACGGCTCCGCTCCGGCCGCGTACGCCGAAGGTGAGACGGCGGTTGGCGGCGGTGTTGGCGACGGCGGACACGAGGAGCGCACCGCCGTTGGCGAGCTGCGGGCCGACGCCGAGCCGGAGGAGCGAGTAGAGCGCCAGGTAGAAGAGCGTGGAGAGGGCTCCCACGGCACAGAATCCGATGAGCTGCCTGGCCAGTCCGCGCTCCACGCCGGTCAGCGCCCGGTCGCGCGGGTCGTCGCCGAAGGGCCGGGCCAGCCGGTCCAGCGGTAGCGCGCCGACGGCGAGCGCGCGTCCCACCCGCCACACGCCTTTGAGGTCCTCGGTCGCCGTCCGCACGAGGTGGACGGTCGAGTCGGGGTCGTCGATCCAGTCGACGGGCACCTCGTGGATACGCAGCCCGGCCCGCTCCGCGAGGACCAGCAGCTCGGTGTCGAAGAACCAGCCGCTGTCCTCCACCATCGGCAGCAGCCGCTCGGCCACCTCGCTCCGGATCGCCTTGAACCCGCACTGGGCGTCGCTGAAACCGGCGGCGAGCGAGGAGCGCAGGATGAGGTTGTAGGCGCGCGAGATGAACTCCCGCTTCGACCCGCGCACCACCCGCGCACTCCGCGCGAGCCGCGAGCCGATGGCCAGGTCGGAGTGGCCGGAGATCAGCGGCGCGACCAGCGGGAGGAGCGCGTTGAGGTCGGTGGAGAGGTCGACGTCCATGTAGGCGAGGACGGGTGCGTCGGAGTCCGACCAGACCGTACGCAGCGCCCGCCCGCGACCTTTTTCCTCCAGCCGTACGCTGCGCACCTCGGCCAGCTCCGCCGCCAGCGTGGCCGCCACGGCCGGCGTGGAGTCGGTGGACGCGTTGTCGGCGACGGTGATGCGGAAGGCGTACGGGAAGGTGCGCGAGAGGTGGTCGTGCAGGCGCAGGACGCAGGGCCGGAGGTCCTTCTCCTCGTTGTGGACGGGGACGACGACGTCGAGCACGGGGACGCGGGAGGCGGCAGACGCCGTCTGCCGGGCCGGGAGGTGCTCCCTGACCGGCAGAGGGCCGCGGTGCCCGTCTCCGCGGTTCGCGCTGCGGCGGCCGTCGGTGCCGGGGCCGCTCCGGAGGCTGTCGGTGGTGGTCATGGCACCGACGTTCGCCAACCGCGCTGTCACACCGGTGTGGTGAGCCTGTCCCTGTCCTGTGAACCCTGGTGTGCGGACGTTTCGGCCGGCAGCTCGACCGCGAAGACCGTGCGGCCGGGCGCCGAGTCCACTCGTACGCGGCCGCCGTGCGCGGAGACGACGGCCTGCACGATGGCGAGACCGAGGCCGGTGGAGCCGCCGGTCTTCTCGCCGGCGGCGCCACGGGTGCGCGAGGCGTCACCGCGCGCGAACCGCTCGAAGACGTGCGGCAGCAGCTCGGCCGGAATCCCGGGCCCGTCGTCCCGGACCTCCAGCGTGACCGGCCCATCCACACGTACGGCAACCGTCACCGTGGTGCCCGGCGGAGTGTGGGTGCGGGCGTTGGCCAGCAGGTTGACCAGTACCTGCTGGAGCCGGGCGGGATCGGCGCGTACGGTCACGGGTTCGCCGGGCAGCTCCAGCCGCCAGTGGTGGAGTGCGTCGGCGCCGGTGGCGGCGGCGTCGGCGGCCCGGGCGTCGCTCACCGCGTCCACGACCGACGGCAGCAGATCAGTGCTCTCGTACGAGAGCGGGCGTCCGGCATCGAGCCGCGCGAGCAGCAGCAGATCCTCCACCAGGCCGGTCATCCGGTCCGCCTCCGACTCGATCCGCCCGAGCGCGTGCCGGGTGACGGCGTCGGACTCCGGCACACCACTTCCCGACGCGCGTCGGGTCAGCTCGGCGTACCCGCGGATCGAGGCCAGCGGAGTCCGCAGCTCATGGCTGGCGTCGGCGACGAACTGCCGTACCCGCGTCTCGCTCTCCTGACGGACCACCAGCGCCGAACCGACGTGCCCGAGCATCCGGTTGAGCGCCGCGCCGACCTGTCCGACCTCCGTACGAGAATCGGCCTCGGCGTCCGGAACGCGCTCGAGGAGCGCCACCTCACCGCTGTGGAGCGGGAGTTCGGCGACCCGGGTGGCGGTGGCGGCGACCCGGCGCAGCGGACGCAGAGCGACGCCGACGAGGACGGTGCCGGCGAGCGATGCCGCGATGAGGCCGGCGGCGGTGACGCAGACCTCCACGACGATCAGGGTCGTGAGCGCGCCGCTGACCTCGGCGGTCGGGATGCCGACGAGGACGGTGTGGCCATCGGTGGTGGTGGCGGCCTCGACGCGGTAGCCGCCGATGCCGGGCAGCTCGACGCTCCGGGCGTCGTCGCCGACCGCCGGAGCCACCGCCTCCAGCGCCTGCCGCTGCGCCTCCGTCAGGGGCTCCGCGCTCTCCTGGGAGCGCAGCCCGCTGTCCGCGACGACCTTCGACGCGGTGACGTCCCCGTCGTCCACGAGCGCGCCGAACGTGCCGAGCGGCTGCCCGCCGCCGCCGACGAAGCCGAGCGGACCGGCGTCCCGGAGAGCTTCCGGCACGGGTCCTGGCGGCCGCTCGGCGCGTACGGCGATGGAGTGGAGCTGGTCGTCGAGCTTGCCGTACAGGTAGCTGTGGAAGGCGATGGCGGTGACGGACCCGATGACGGCCGCGACGACGGCGATCAGGGACACGGCGGAGACGACGAGCCGCGTCCGCAGGGTCCACGGCCGCCGCGCCTTCACCGCGAGGCTGCCACTCACCGGGCTATTCACCGGGCTTGATCAGATACCCCGCCCCACGCCGGGTGTGGATCATCGGCGTCCGACCGGCGTCGATCTTCTTGCGGAGGTAGGAGATGTAGAGCTCGACCACGTTGGCCTGGCCGCCGAAGTCGTAGTTCCAGACCCGGTCCAGGATCTGCGCCTTGCTGAGCACGCGGCGCGGATTGCGCATCAGGAACCGCAGCAGTTCGAACTCGGTGGCCGTCAGATGGATCCCGACCCCGCCCCGGCTCACCTCATGGCTGTCCTCGTCGAGCACCAGGTCGCCGACGGTGAGCGTCGACTGGCTCCGCCCGGCCGCGAGCGCCGTGCCCGAGCGGCGGATGAGCCCGCGCAGCCGGGCCACGACCTCCTCCAGGCTGAACGGCTTGGTCACGTAGTCGTCGCCGCCGGCCGTGAGCCCGGCGATCCGGTCCTCCACTGCGTCCCGAGCCGTGAGGAAGAGGACCGGCACGTCGGAGTGGTCGCGCCGGAGCCGGCCCAGCACGGAGAGCCCGTCCATGTCCGGGAGCATCACGTCGAGCACCACGGCGTCCGGCCGGAAGTCGCGGGCCGCGCGGACGGCCCCGGCCCCGTCACCGGCGCTGCGCACCTCCCATCCCTCGTAGCGCAGTGCCATCGAGAGCAGCTCGGCGAGCGGAGCCTCGTCGTCCACGACCAGGACGCGCACGGGCGTACGGTCCGGCCTGAGCAGTTCGGTACGCCTCTGGGGCGCGGTCGTCGTCGTCATGGGCACCAGCCTGTGAGCTGCCCGTGAGAGAAGCCTGACCCGTTTCTGTGAATTGCCTGAGAAAGCGGGCGGCTTTTACGCGGGGCTCCCGAACAGCGCCTCGGCGTTCCGGAAGCAGACGGCCCGCAGCCACTCCTCCCCGAGCTCCAGCCGCTCCAGGGCCTCCAGCTGGTGGACGTACGGATACGGAATGTTCGGGAAGTCCGTCCCGAGCAGGATCCGGTCCCCGAGATCGGCGAGCCGTCCTCGCCGGCCGGCCGGAAACGGCGAGAGCCGCTCGCTGAAGTCGGTGAACGCCATCGTCGTGTCGAGCCGCACCTCCGGATACGTCTCCGCCAGCGCCAGGAACTCCGCGTACTCCGGCATCCCCATGTGCGCCACGATCAGCCGCAGCCGAGGATGGCGCGCAAGGAGCCGCCCGATCGGCTCCGGCCCGGTGAACCTTCCCGGCGCCGGCCCGGACCCGCAGTGCATCACGACCGGCACACCGGCCTCGGCGAGAAGTCCCCAAGCACCGTCCAGCAACGGGTTGTTGGCGTCGTACGCACCGACCTGGAGGTGCGACTTGAAGACCCGCGCTCCGCTCTCGACGGCCTCCTTCACGTACAACTCCACGCCGTCCTCCGGGAAGAGGGTCGCGGTGTGCAGACAGTCGGGCGTCCGAGCGGCGAAGCCGGCGGCCCAGCCGTTGAGCCAGCGGGCCATGCCGGGCTTGTGCGGATAGAGCATGGAGGTGAAGCGAAGCACGCCGAACGACCTCAGCACGGACAGCCGTTGCTCTTCCTCGTACCGATAGGTGATCGGCCACTCCAGCCCGGTGAGCGGCCCGGCGGAGTCGAAGTAGGCCCAGACCTTGCGCAGGACCTGCTCGGGCATGAAGTGGGTGTGGACGTCGATGATCCCGGGCAGCCCGAGCCGCTCCCAGAACCGCACGACGTCATGGCTGTCGTCTTCCACCAGCAGCTCCCTGCAGGGCCTCGTCGGGCAAGGTCAGAACAACCCACCCTGCACGCCACCGCCCGCGATGTCGATGAAGGGCACACGCACTTCACCTTCGGCCACGCCGGCGGGCTGAAAGGCCTCCAGCTCCCACCCGGTGATCAACCGCGTATCGAGCACGACCACACCACCTTCGCCGCCCACCGCAAGGTGCAGATCGGGCCCGGCCGCGGCCACGAGCCGCCCGGCGACCACACCACCGTCGACCAGCTCACTCACCGACCGTGTGGCACCGGCCGAACGGTCCAGCCCGAAGATCTGTGTGTGATCGACGACTTCAAGAGGTACGGGCTCCAACGACTCGGGCCAGCCGCGCCCTTGAAGCGCCACGGCCCGCCCGTACGACTCCACCACCTCATCGAACCGCTGGCGCTCGCCCGGCAGTTGACCTCGCACGGCCCGCTTCCGTGCGTACGGGATCCGGTCCGGCACGCCGAGGGCCGCCCGCAGCACCTCCTCGGTCCGCCGGGCGGCCATCAGGGGCCCGCGCCCGAGCCAGGTGTACGCCACGGCCCCCTGCTCCCGCAGCCGCGCCCCGCCCCGCTCCTCCCGGGTGATCCCGACCTTGACGAGACCGGGCCCGAACCAGGCGAGATAGACACGGTACGTACGCGGGTCGTCCACCATCGTGTCGGCGGCCACCGAGTGGGCCCGGTCCAGCCGCGCACACTCCGGGCACCGGCCCCCGGTGGAACGCCCGGCCACCAAGGCCTTCAGCGGGCACACATTCCCCCGGGCCCCCACACAGTGCCGCTCGCCCAGCGCCCGAAACCCGAGCCGACCCCCGTACGCCAGCGTGCTCACCCACCGCTCGGCGCCCCTGCTCCACGCCAGCTGCGGCCCGTCCCCCGGCCACGCGACCCCGGTACACCGCCACCCGAAGGCCACCCGAACTCCGCTCTCTCCGTCCCGCCGGGGCCTCACGCCCCGAACGCGAAGGCTAACGGGCTCCGGGAGCGAGCCCTCCCGGACCACCGGCCGGACCGGCGGCAGGACCAGCAGGCGCACCGGCGGCACGACCGGCAGGCGGGCCACCGACCGGGCCACCGGCCGCGCCTCCACCCACACCCTCGATCCGCCGCCGCATCCGGGCCATCCGGCGGACGAAGCGCCGGTTGAACCAGACCATCCACCCGAGGAACGCGGCACCGAACGCGAGCCCCCACAGGCCCGCCGCCACGTTCCCGGAGGCGAACCAGAGCATCGGCATCCCGAGGAAGATCAGCCCGAGCAACGGGAAGGCCCACCACCGGTTGCGCCGCAGCTTCTCCTCCCGGCGCCGGATCAGCCGGACCATGGCAGCCTGCTCGGCCGGGTCCTCGGGCAGCTCACCGTTGCTCGCGATGCGCCGCTCCAGCTCCGGCACCCGCGCCGCGTCGGTCCCGACGGCCCGGGCGTCACGGCGCCGGCGCCGCATCACGTACCACGTCATGAACCCGGCGTAGACGAACCCGCCGACCAGAATCCCGGGCCAGCCGGACCACCCGTCGAAGGCCAGCCGGATACCGACCCACACCGCCAGCACCAGCAGCGCCATCGCCCACCACCGGTCCTGCCACCGCTGCACCTGGCCGTGCCGTTGCGACCCCATGGCCAACCTCCGCGCCCGGGCGCGCCCATCACGCCCCGTGCGAGTCCGGTTACCCCGGCTCAAGATCCTGATGCGGCGGGCCCGTGACCGCGCACGGCCTCACCGCCTCCGCTGCAGGCACCCGCGCCCAACAACGTAACGAGGGAGGGAGACAGCAGAGCCGTCCAACGCCACGTCCCAGCACAGCAGTTCGTCACTTCGGTCGCCACCCGGCCGACATGGAGCCATGCTGTCCCCGCACGAGGCGAGGATGCCAGCGCCTGCCGCCCCGACATACAGGGGCGGCACCCCGAGAGCTTCGCGCAGCCGCGAGCGTAGGATCCGGACCATGGCTCTGACGCGGACCCACATGGACCGGTTCGAGGCCTCCATGCCCCGTCTGGAGGCCATCGCCTACCGGCTGCTCGGCTCGGCGAGCGATGCCGAGGACGCCGTGCAGGACACGTTCCTGCGGTGGCAGGCCGCCGACATCGACCGCATCGAGGTCCCCGAGGCCTGGCTGACCAAGGTCCTCACCAACCTCTGCCTCAACCAGCTCACCTCGGCCCGCGCCCGCCGCGAGTCGTACGTCGGCCAGTGGCTGCCCGAACCGCTGCTCGCCGGAGACCCGATGCTCGGCCCGGCCGAAACCGCCGAGCAGCGCGAGTCGGTCTCGTACGCCGTGCTCGCCCTCATGGAGCGCCTCTCGCCGAACGAGCGGGTGGTGTACGTGCTGCGGGAGGCGTTCGACTACCCGCACCGGAGGATCGCGGAGATCCTGGACATCAACGAGGCCGCCTGCCAGCAGATCTTCCACCGCGCCAAGAAGCACGTCGCGCAGGGCAAGGCCCGTACGGAGATCGATGAGGCCGCCGCCCGGCGGATCGTGGAGGAGTTCCTGGCCGCCGCGACCAGCGGGCAGACCGAGCCGCTCGTCCGGCTCCTCACGTCGGACGCCATCGCGATCGGCGACGGCGGCGGGAAGGTTCCGGCGCGCACCACGCCGTTCCAGGGCGCGCTCGCGGTCGCCAAGTTCATGCGGGGCCTGTTCAAGCCCGGCAAGGCCAAGCGCGCTCTCCTGGGCGGCACCGCCGAGATCCACGCCACGACCGCCAACGGCGTCCCGGCCCTCGTGGTGGTCGTCGGCGACCGGGTGGTCGGCATCATGTGCCTGGAGGTCACGCCCGAGGGCATCGCCGCGTTCCGCAACCAGGCCAACCCCGACAAGCTCGAACGCGCGACGAGGCAGTGGGCGGCCACCGACCACGGCGAACCCCTGCTCCACGCCTTCTGACTCCTCCGTGACGCAGGTCACATCACACACCTGTCAGGAAACGACGGGCTGCCCGGTTCAAGGGGCGAAGCCGCGCGAGACAGGAGACAGGTCATGCAGGACGGACAGCACGGATCCCACGGACAGCACCGCGTCCTCGTCATCGGAGCCGGGTACGCCGGAGCCATCGCCGCCGGCCGCCTCGCCAGACGGCTGCGGAGCGAGGACGTCACCATCACCCTCGTCAACGCGGAGCCGGACTTCGTCGAGCGGGTGAGGATGCACCAGCTGGCGGTCGGCCAGGAGCTGAGGCCCCGCCCGTTCAGCGCGATGTTCGCGGGTACGGGAGTGCGGCTGAGGGTCGCGAGGGTGACGGCCGTGGACGCGGACGGCAGGACGGTCACCGTCACGGACGAGCAGGGCACCGAGGAACTCCCGTACGACACCCTCGTGTACGCCCTCGGCAGCACCTGGAACACCCACGGCGTCCCCGGCGCCGCCGAACACGCTCACGACATCGCCGGCCGCCCCGGCGCTCTCCGGCTGCGCGAACGCCTGGCCGGCCTGGGCGCCGGACAGCCCGTGGTCGTCGTCGGCGGCGGCCTCACCGGCCTGGAGGCGGCAACCGAGATCGCCGAGGCCCGCCCGGACCTGGCCGTGGCCCTCGCCGCGCGGGGCGCACTGGGCGACTGGCTCTCCCCGAAGGGCCGCCGCCACCTGCGCAAGGTCTGCGACAAGCTCGGCATCACCGTGCACGAACACACGGCCGTCACCGCCGTCACCGCCGAACACGTCACCACCTCGACCACCACGATCCCGGCCGTGGTCACCGTGTGGACGGCAGGCTTCGCGGTCCACCCGATCGCGCAGGCGACCACGCTGAAGATCGACGCCATGGGCCGGATCGAGGTGGACGACACCATGCGCTCGCTCTCCCACCCGGACGTGTACGCCATAGGCGACGCGGCCCTGGTGATGGGCCCCGGCGACAAGCCCCTGCGCATGGCCTGTGCCACGGGCGGCCCGACCGCGTGGCAGGCCGCCGACTCCATCGCGGCCCGCCTGACCGGCACCAAGTCCCCGACCATCCCGCTCCGCTACTTCAACCAGTGCATCTCGCTGGGCCGCAAGGAGGGCCTGATCCAGTACGTCACCGCCGACGACCGCGCCCGCCCCGCCGCCCTGACCGGCCGCCTGGCCGCGCTCTATAAGGAACTGGTCTGCAAGGGCGCCACCTGGGTCGTCACCAACCCGACCCTCGGCCTGCCGACCCGTCGCCGCACCGTCGTACAGCAGCCGACACCCGCGCCGCACCCGACCACCGCGAACGCCGGATGACGCGAGAGGCCCCCAGGATGTCTCCTGGGGGCCTCTGGCCTGCTGTGCACTCGGCAGGATTCGAACCTGCAACCTTCTGATCCGTAGTCAGATGCTCTATCCGTTAAGCTACGAGTGCTTGGCGTTCCGGGCTTTTCTGCCTGGTCGGCGTTGCGGGAACAACATTACATGACCTGCGCCGTGACGCGAAATCCATTGCCCGCACCACCTCTGACCTGCGGAAACACTCTCCTGGGGCAGATCCGGGCCACCCCCTTGACGAGGCCGTGCGGCCGCTCCGGCGCCAGGAACGGCCGAAGCCCCGTGCCAGGGGCACGGGGCTTCGGGTGGAGCGGAGGCGGAGGGATTTGAACCCTCGATGGGCTTTAAGACCCAAACCGCATTAGCAGTGCGGCGCCATAGACCGGACTAGGCGACGCCTCCTCCACACACCTCGCGCGGACGCGAGTGGTGCGTGCAGATGATGACACAGTCGAACGTCGTGTCACCAATCGCCGCTCAGGTTACTAGCCATGCGGGGGCCAGGGCAAAGCACTTCGGCGTGGTGGCGCAACGTCCGGGGCTCGGAGGCGTTAGAGAGGCGTGGAGGCTTCGGCCTCCGTCGGTCGGGTGCGGCCGGGAGCGGTCGGCCCGCCGCTGACCACCCCACCGCCCGCCTCGTCATCCGTCGCACCGCGGTCGTCCGTGACCGTGGTGCGGAGATACAGGAGCCCGCATGTTGCGCCGTCTCGCTCTCACCGCCGTCGTCACGCTCGCCGCGCTGTCCGCCACCGCGCCCGCCGCGACCGCTTCCGCGACCGCCACCGGTCCGGTGCCCTCCGCCGTGCCCACCGCCGGGCCCCTCTCCTCGGCCTTCCCCGCGCTCGGGCCGCTGCCCGTGCCGCTTCCGCCGCTGCCCTCGTTCCTGGACGGCGGCAGCGGCGTGGGCCAGGAGAAGCCCGCCGCGCGGACCCGGCTCACCGTGACCGTGGAGCGCTCCGGGGTCGCCGGCGCCGACGGGACGTTCGAGCTGACCTGCGGGCCCACCGGCGGCACCCACCCGGAGCGGCAGGGCGCCTGCGACCGGCTCTCGGAGGTCGGGGCGACGCGGACGGGGCCGGACCTGTTCCGGGCGGCGCCCGAGGGCACCATGTGCACCATGATCTACGGCGGCGACGCCTCCGCCCGCATCGTCGGGACCTGGGAGGGCCGACCCGTGGACACCACCGTGACCCGGGGCGACGGCTGCGAGATCGCGCGCTGGAACAACCTCGTTCCGGTGCTCCCCGATCTTCGGTAAGGCCTCGGCAGAGCCCGTTCCGCCTCGCGTCCGCGCACGTCACAGGGTGCGCGGACGCTCACGTCATAGGCCACCGGCGTACACGCCGTGCACAGAACCTTGGTGAGAGCTCCCCCTCATCCGCCGCCCCCGGGCCCTCCCCTGGCCTTAGACTCCTCCAGTGACAGTCTGCGGCCCGAGGGGCAAGATGGGGCCCGCTGTCGGCAAGGTGCGGTAATCAGGGAGGAAGCGTCGTCGTGAGCAGCAGGCCATCCCGAGGCACTGCTCGCCTCGCAGCCATACTCGATGCCCTTCCTGACGGGCTTCTGCTCGTCAATTGCAACGGCACGGTCGTCAACGCCAACGCCATCGCCCTCGAAATGTTCGAGACCCCGGGCACCGCGCTCGTCGGTCGCGGACTGCTGGATCTGCTGCCGGAGTTCGACTCCACGCTGATCCCGGGATCGATGCGCCGGCCCGAGGCTGCGGACGAGCAGGGCAGGACCAAGCCGACGCGCATGATCGCGCGCCGCACCGACCGGCACGAGTACCCGGTCGAGGTCACCAGCGCCAGCCTGGACAGCGGCCAGGCCGCGTACAACGACATCCACTCCAGCTACACCGGCGACGAGCTGCTCATGCTGGTCGTACGGGATCTCTCCGGCACCGTCGACACCGAGGCCGAGCTGGCCCGTTCGCAGCGCCAGACCGAGATGATCCTGCGTGCCGCCTCCGAAGGCGTCGTCGGCACCGATACGGACGGCCGCGTCGTCCTCGTCAACCCCGCCGCGGCCCAGATCCTCGGCTTCCGGGCCAGCGACCTCGGCGGCCAGGAGCTGCACCCGCTGATCCTGCACTCACGTGCGGAGGGCGAGCCGTTCCCGTACGAGGAGTCTCCGCTCGCCGACACGCTCAAGTCCGGGCGCAAGCACCGCGTGCGCGGCCAGGTGCTCTGGTCCAAGAGCGGCGCCCAGGTGCCCGTGGACCTGACGACCGCGCCCGTACGCGACGGCGACCAGCTCGTCGGCGCGGTGATGACCTTCACCGACCGCAGGCCGTACGAGGAGCTGTCCGCGCAGCACACGAACGTCGTCGCCGAGCTGACCACCAGCCACTCCGACGAGGTCACGGCGCTGAAGGAGGCGCACGCGGCCGAGCTGGAAACGCTCAAGGAGGCCCACGCCGCCGAGCTGGCCGACCGGGCCGAGCGGCACGCCGCCGAGGTCGAGGCGCAGGCCGAGCTGCTCGCCTCCCTCGGCGCTCAGCACTCGCAGCTCACGGCCGTCCTCGGCGGTTCGCTGCGCGGGCCGCTGGAGGAGCTGCGCGGTGAGCTGTCCATGCTCGCCGCCGACCCGGCCGGACAGCTGTGGCCCGAGGCCAACCAGATCCTGCACCACCTCGCCGCCGGGTACGCCCGGATGACCACGCTCGTCGACAACGTGCTGGGCTACCAGCGCCTCGACGCGGGCGTGGAGGGGCTGCACAAGGGTCCCGCGATGATCGACGGGATCGTGACGGGCGGGATCGACGGAGCGGTCGAGCTGATCGGGCCCGGGCGTGCGCAGTTCGCCGTGCACGCCCCGCCGATCGAAGCCGAGGTCGACGCGGTCCGGCTCGCCACCGCCCTCGCCCACCTCGTCGCGGACGTCTGCGGCGTCGACTCGACCGGCAAGGCCCGGGCCGTCCCCGGTGGCGGATACGTCGACTCGACCGTCGTCGTGGCCGCCGCCCAGCGCGGCGACGTCGTACGGATCGAGGTGCGCGGACCGTTCTCCGGCGGCGACCCGGTGCACGAGCCGATCGTGCGCGGCATCGTCCAGGCGCACGGCGGGGTGCTCCAGACGCACGAGATGCCGGGCATGAGCGGCAGTGCGTACGTTCTCGACATCCCGATCGGCGCCGGCTCGGGCACCATCGTGCCGCCGGACGCGCCGGTGGAGCCCGTACTCGATCCCATGCCCTCCCCGGCCGCGCCTGCCGAGGGTCTCGGAGCGCCGGGCGTCACCAGTGGCGGGCGTCGGCGGGCGCGTCGGTCATCGACCGATGCGTTCCTGGACCGTCCCGGCGGCGCGCCCGAGGCCGAGGCCGGTCCGGCGGACGGTCCTGTCGCCGAGCCGACCGGGCGGCGCCGGGCGCGCCGTGGGCCCGCGGCGGCCGAGGAGACGGCTCCCGAACTGATCCCGGCCCAGCAGGGCGAAGGATCGGGACGCCGGCGCGGACGGCCCAGCCCGGCGGAGAGCGCGGCGGCGGCCGGAAGCGATGCGGCGGAGAGCGGCCCGGACCGGATCGAACCGCCGCAGCCGCATGATCACCAGGCCCACCAGCCCGATCAGCAGGTGCGGCAGCAGTCCCAGCCTCAGCAGCCCCAGCGGCAGGCCCTCGCGCTGACCTCCTCCGCGTCCTCCGCTCCCTCCGAGGGATCCGTCGTCACCGCGGCCGAAGGCGCCCAGGGCACCGGCCGACCCCAGCGCGGCCAGACCGTGCCGCCGCAGGGCGTACCGGCCGACCCGCCGCAGCAGCCCGTACCGCCTGCCGGGCGGCGAGCGCGGCGCGAAGGCGAACACCTTCCCGCGCTCCCGGCCCTCGCGGCCGGCAGCGGCAGTACGCCCGCGGACCAGGTCCCGAACGGTCAGACCGGTCCGAACGGCCGGCAGCAGCCTCAGGAGGAGGCCCTCGCGCTCAGCCAGGCCCCGGCGCAGCAGCCCGGCGGGCGACGGGCCCGCCGCGCGCTGGCCGCCGCCCAGGAGCGCACCGCCGCCGACGCCGGCCCGCGTACCGCCTTCGCGCTGCCGCCCGCCGATGCCGACCGCGCCCCGGCCCCCGCACCCGTACAGGCCCCCGGCGCCACCCCCGTACCCCCTCCCGGCGACGAGGACCACCACCGGCGTACCGCTCCCGAAGCCGGCCACACGCCTCCGCCGGCCCACCCCGTGGCGCCGTCCGCCGACTGGTCCGGCGCGCCGGACCAGGACGCGCCCGTCCCCACCCCGGCCGCAGCACCGCAAGCCCCGAACGCCTCCCGGCCCGCACCGGACGACCGGTCCTGGGGCGGCAACGGGCAGACCGCCCACGCCACCGGCACCGCGGCCGTTCCGGCGGCGCACCCGGCCGACTCCGGCGCACCCCTTCCCACACCGGAAGCGCGGCGCCAGCCGCTGTCGGCCGAGGAGCCGACGGCGGGCGTCAACCCGGACTCCACGCAGGGACGGGCGTTCAGCGTGCGGACGCTGGGTCAAGGAGTGCCGTTCGCGCAGCACCTCACCCATCAGCAGAATCAGCCCGCCCAGCCCAGCCAGCCTGCCCAGGCCTCTCCGGCGAACCAGCACCAGAGCCTCGGCGGTGCCGGCCGGCGTCGCAAGCTCGCCGCTCCGCCGGAAGGCGAGCGTCCGACGCCGCCCGCCACCGACACGGACCCTGCCGCCGCTCCGGCTCAGCAGCCCCAGGAGGCTCAAGGGCCTTCCGCCACCAACCCCGGCTCCGGTCAGCTGCTGGCGCCGCCGGTGGCCGAAGGGCGCGCGTACGCCATAGGGGCGCCCGACGAGGGTGCCGAGGGTCCGGAGCCGCTGGACGGGCCCGGCGGTGCCGTCGAGGTCGCCAACCGGCCGCAGCCACAGCCTCTCGACGACGAGCTGCCGCCCGAGCCGCTGGACAACCCGCGCCGGCTGCTCGTCTGGCCCGCTCCCGACGTACCGACGCAGCAGGCGCTCAGCGACCGCGGCTACCGTCCGGTGATCGTCAACTCCCGTGAGGAGGTCGACGCCCAGATCGCCGCGTTCCCGGCCGCCCTCTTCGTCGACCCGCTGACCGGGCCCATCACGCGTACGGCGCTGCAGTCGCTGCGCCAGGCCGCCGTCGCCGCCGAGGTTCCGGTGCTGGTCACGGCCGGTCTGGGCCAGGCGACCCGGGAGGCCGCGTACGGGGCCGACCCGGCCGTCCTCCTCAAGGCGCTGGCGCCTCGCGACAGCGAGCAGCACCCGCCGCGCGTCCTCCTGATCGAGGAGCACGAGGAGATCGCGGCGGCGCTGGCGCAGACCCTGGAGCGGCGCGCGATGCAGGTCGCCCGGGCCGCGACCGACAGCGAGGCCGTCGATCTGGCGGGCCGGATGCGGCCGAACCTGGTGGTCATGGACCTCATGCAGGTACGCCGCCGACGCGCCGGGATCATCGACTGGCTGCGCGCCAACGGCCAGCTCAACCGCACTCCGCTGGTCGTCTACACGTCGGCCGGTATGGACCCGTCGGAGCTGCCGCGGCTGGCTTCCGGCGAAACCGTTCTCTTCCTGGCTGAGCGGTCCACCAGCGACGAGGTGCAGTCCCGGATCGTCGACCTGCTGGCGAAGATAGGGACCAACTGACCGCGCACGCAGGGCGGGGCCGGTACGGATGTCCCGTACCGGCCCGCCCTGTTTCACGTGAAACAAGCGACCGGGGAAACAAGCGGCCGCCGACAACGCCTCAGAGCTGCGTGACGTCCAGTTCTCCGGCCGCGTACTGCTTCCGGATCACCTTCTTGTCGAACTTGCCGACGCTCGTCTTGGGCACGGCCTCGATCACCGACCACCGCTCCGGCAGCTGCCACTTGGCGATGCCCGACTCGGCGAGGAACGCCTTCAGCGCCTCGTAGTCGGTCCCGGTGGTGCCCTCCTTGAGGACCACCGTCGCCAGCGGCCGCTCGCCCCACCTTTCGTCCGGTACGGCGACGACGGCCGCCTCCGCGACGTCCGGGTGGGCCATCAAGGCATTTTCCAGCTCAACGCTGGAGATCCATTCTCCGCCCGACTTGATGACGTCCTTGGCCCGGTCGGTGAGGGTGAGGTAGCCGTCGGTGCTGATCACGCCGACGTCGCCGGTCTTCAGCCAGCCGTCCTCGCTGAACTTGTCCTCGGGCCGCAGGTGCTCACCGTCGGCCCCGCCGTAGTACGCGGCGGCGATCCAGGCACCGCGTACCTCCAGCTCACCGGCCGACTCGCCGTCCCACGGCAGGTGCTCGCCCGCCGGACCGACCAGCCGCGCCTCCACACCGGCCGGGAAGCGGCCCTGGGTGATGCGGTACGGCCACTCCTCCTCGGCGCTGAGCCCGGCGGGCGGGTGGGCCATCGTGCCGAGCGGCGAGGTCTCCGTCATGCCCCAGGCGTGGCAGAGCCGGACGCCGAGCTTGTCGTACGCCTCCATCAGCGACGGCGGACAGGCCGCGCCGCCGATGGTCACGTTGGCCATGGAGGAGAGGTCGCGCGGGTTGGCCGTGACCTCGGCGAGGAGTCCCTGCCAGATGGTGGGGACGGCGGCGGCGTGCGTGGGACGCTCGCGCTCGATCATCTCGGCGAGCGGCGCCGGCTGGAGGAAGCGGTCCGGCATGAGCATGTTGACGCCGCTCATGAACGTGGCGTGCGGCAGGCCCCACGCGTTCACGTGGAACTGCGGGACCACGACGAGCGTGGTGTCCTTGTCCGTCAGCCCCATCGACTCCGACATGTTGACCTGCATGGAGTGCAGGTAGATCGAGCGGTGGGAGTAGACGACGCCCTTCGGGTCGCCGGTGGTGCCGGAGGTGTAACACATGGCGGCGGCCTGGCGTTCGTCCAGCTCCGGCCAGTCGTACGTGGTCGGTCGGCCCGCGATCAGCTCCTCGTACTCGTGCACACGCGGCGCCACGCCGGCCAGCGCCGAGCGGTCGCCGGGCCCGGAGACCACCACGTGCTCGATGCTCGGCAGGTGCGGCAGGAGCGGTACGAGGAGCGGCAGCAGCGTGCCGTCCGCGATGACGACCTTGTCGTCCGCGTGGTTGACGATCCACGCGAGCTGCTCCGGCGGCAGCCGGAGGTTGAGGGTGTGGAGCACGGCGCCCATGGAGGGAATCGCGAGGTAGGCCTCCACGTGGACGGCGTTGTTCCACATGAGAGTGGCGACCCTCTGGTCGCCGTCCACGCCCAGCTCGTCGCGGAGCGCGTTGGCCAGCTGGGTCGCGCGGGTGCCGATCTCGGCGAAGGTGCGTCGGTGCGGCTCGGGTTCGCCGGTCCAGGTCGTGACCTGCGACTTCCCGTGGATCGTCATCCCGTGGTGCAGGATGCGGGTGACAGTCAGCGGTACGTCCTGCATGGTGCTCAGCACGGCGTCCTCCCGGTGGGCGCTACGCGGCAGTAAGGTTGCGCTGATTCTGCGCACATACCAAGCGGTATGTCACTACTCGCGGGAGGAAATTCCTGACCGGGGCGGGTGGGAGGGCATGTCGGGAGGCCGTCCCGACAACGGACGAACTCAGCGCACCGGCGTCAGCTCCGGGTCCTCGCGGAGCTTGCCGAGGGCACGGGAGACGGCACTCTTCACCGTACCGATCGACACGCCGAGCACCTCGGCCGTCTGGGCCTCGCTGAGGTCCTCGTAGTACCGCAGGACGACCATCGCGCGCTGGCGGTCCGGGAGCTTGAGCACCGCGCGCCACATCGCGTCGTGCAGCGACTGCTGCTCGGCCGGGTCCGGCGCCGGGATGCCGCCCTGCTCGGGCAGCTCCTCGCAGGCGAACTCGTCGACCTTGCGCTTGCGCCACTGCGAGGTCCGGGTGTTCAGCAACGCCCGGCGGACGTACCCGTCGAGCGCCCGGTGGTCCTCGATCCGCTCCCACGCGACATACGTCTTGGCCAGCGCGGTCTGCAGCAGGTCCTCCGCGTCGCACGGGTTCGCGGTGAGCGAGCGCGCGGTGCGCAGCAGGACCGGGCCCCGGGCCCGGACGTACGAGGAGAACGACGCGTACGGCGTGTGCGCGTGGTGGCCGGCGGCGGTGGCGGAGGCCGCCCTGGAGGCGCCCGTGCAGACTGGCGTGGTCATGTACTCAACCTAGGAGCGGGGCCCGCCGAGGGGATCGGCCCCAGGTCCCGAAGGCCCGTCCGCCTCAGGTTGTAGGGCCGGCTCACCCTCCACCTCCTGAAGGTGGACGGGCCGCCGTCCGGCCTTAAGGGTCCCGCCGCCCCGCCGTCAGGGTCCGTCCAGGGTCGTTCAGCCGTCCGCGCCGAGGATCAGCCCGGACGTCGGCACTCCCGTACCGGCCGTGACCAGCGACCTTGCCGCTCCCGCCACCTGGTTCACCGAGGTGCCGCGGATCTGCCGTACGGCCTCCGCGATGCCGTTCATCCCGTGGAGGTACGCCTCCCCCAGCTGACCCCCATGGGTGTTCAGCGGCAGCGCGTCCGCCGCGACGAACGCCCCGCCCTCACCGAGGCCGCAGAAACCGAACTCCTCCAGCTGCATCAGGACGAACGGCGTGAAGTGGTCGTAGAGGATGGCCACGTCGATGTCGGCCGGACCCAGTCCCGAGCCGCGCCAGAGCTGCCGGGCCACCACACCCGTCTCCGGCAGGCCGGTCAGCCCGTCCCGGTAGAAGCTCGTCATCTGTTCCTGGGACCGGCCCGCGCCCTGGGCCGCCGCGACGACGACGGCGGGCGGCCGGCGCAGGTCGCGGGCGCGCTCGACACCGGTGACGACGAGCGCCTGGCCGCCGTCGGTCTCCTGGCAGCAGTCGAGCAGCCGCAGCGGCTCCACGATCCAGCGGGAGGCGGCGTGGTCGGCGAGCGTGATCGGCTTCTCGTAGAAGTACGCCGCCGGGTTCCGGGCCGCGTGCCTCCGGTCGGCCACCGCCACATGACCGAAGACCTCGGGGCCGAGCCCGTACGCGTACAGGTAGCGCTGGGCCGCCATCGCCACCCAGGAGGCCGGCGTGAGCAGCCCGGACGGCAGGTTCCAGCCCAGCGCCGCGCCCTCGGCGGTGGGCTCGCGCCGCTGGACGCCGGAGCCGAAGCGGCGGCCGGAGCGCTCGTTGAACGCCCGGTAGCAGACGACGACGTCGGCCACGCCGCTCGCCACCGCGAGTGCGGCCTGCTGGACGGTGGCGCAGGCCGCGCCGCCGCCGTAATGGATGCGCGAGAAGAACGACAGCTCTCCGATCCCGGCCGCCTGGGCCACGGTGATCTCGGGGCTGGTGTCCATGGTGAAGGTGACGAGGCCGTCGACGTCGGCCGGGGTGAGGCCCGCGTCGTCGAGTGCGGCGGAGACGGCTTCGACGGCGAGCTTCAGTTCGCTGCGGCCGGAGTTCTTGGAGAACTCGGTGGCTCCGATGCCGACGATGGCCGCCTTTCCGCCGAGGGAGTCGGGTCTGCGGATGCTCATAGGGACCGCGCCTCCTGGGGCAGGGCGACGGTGACCTTACCGGTGACGTGTCGCCCCATACGGTTGTCGCCGGTTACCGCGACCTCTATAAGCGTGTGGTTTTCGCGTTCCAGGGCCACGTTTTCCGGAGCCGCTTCCAAGGCCGCTTCCAGGGCCACGATGCGGCCGGTCAACCGGAGGAGGTCGCCTGGATAGTTGGGCGCGCCGAGGCGGATCGCGACCTTCCGGAGGACGGCGGTCGGCCCGAAGTGGTCGGTGATGTAGCGGCCGACGAGGCCATTGGTGGTGAGGATGTTCATGAAGATGTCCGGTGAGCCCTTCTCCCGGGCCCGTTCGGCGTCGTGGTGCACGTCCTGGTAGTCGCGCGATGCGATGGCGCCGGCGACGATCAGGGTGCGGGTGACGGGGATCTCCAGGGCCGGCAGTTCGGCGCCGACGCGGTACGCCTCCTTCATCGCCTACCACCCGCTATCAACAGGCCCAGCTCCTCCAGGATCTCGGCGCCGCAGCCGAGGTACGCGTCGAGCTGGCGGCCCCAGAGGAAGTGCCGGTGGACCGGGTGGTCGAGGTCGGCCCCGGCGCCGCCGTGCAGGTGCTGTCCCGCGTGCACGACCCGCCGTCCCGCCTCCGATCCCCACCAGGCGGCGGTCAACGCCTGTGCCGCGTACTCCCTTTGCCGGTCATACCGCCAGGCCGCCTCGTACGCCGTGACCCGGATGGCCTCGGTGTCCATATGGGCGTCGGCGGCGCGGAGCAGGACGGCCTGGTTGGTGGAGAGCGGGCGGCCGAACTGCTCGCGGGTGGTGGTGTGCTGGACGGCGCGCGCGAGTGAGCCCGCGCAGACGCCCGCCTGGAGCCCGGCGAAAGCGGTCCGGCTCGCGGCGAGGACCGATGCGTGGGCCTCCGGGCCCGTACCGAGGGATTCTCCCCGTACGCCGTCGAGGCCGAGTCGCGCCGCCGACCAGGGCGCGGTCGTCCCCACCGGCACCACGCTCACGCCCGGAGCCCGCGCCGCGACGACCCACAGCTCCCGCTCCGCGTCGGCGACCAGCACATGAGTGGCGTCGCGCAACCACGGCACCCAGGCCACGACCCCGTACAACGCCCCGTCCACCACCGTCACTTCACCGCGCACCGGCAACGCTCCCGTCGCCACCGCCGTACCCTCACGCAGCGCCGGCAGCAGGCGCTCCCGCTGTTCGGCCGTACCGTGCCCGGCGACCGCGAGGAGCCCGTACACGCAGGTCGCCGCCAGCGGAACCTGGGCGGTGGTCCGGCCCTGTTCCTCCAGGAGGAGTACGAGGCCGAGCAGCCCGACGTCCTCCACCGCACCCGGCAGTCCCGCCGCGCACAGCTCCTTCCACAGCTCGGCGTCCGTACCCGTCCCGGCCGCCACCAGCCGCTCGTGCGTGGACAGGTCGCCGAAGATCCGCGCGGCCAGATCGCGGGCCGCGGACTGCTCCTCGCTCGGGGTGAAGTCCATCTCAACCGCCTTCGCTCGCCCGGAAGACCGGAAGTTCCAGCTCGGGGTCCGTACGCAGAAACTCCAGCCGTACGGGCAGGCCGACGCGGACCTTGTCGTACGGCACACCGACCACGTTCCCGACAATCCGTACGCCTTCGGAGAGTTCGATCAGCGCGACGGCGTACGGGCCCCCTCCGCCGGACGGGTCGAAGGCCGGGAAGGACGGGTGGTACATCACGACATGGCTGAACACCGTGCCCTCGCCGCTCGCCTCCACCGTGTCCCACTCCTGGCCGGCGCAGGCGTTGCAGCCGGGGAGCCAGGGGAAGCGGAGGGTGGCGCAGTTGGTGCAGCGCTGGATGAGGAGGCGGTGCTCGGCGACCCCGGCCCAGAATCCGGCGTTGTCGCGGTTGATGACGGGGCGGGGGCGAAGGTCCTTGGTGCGGTGTGGCGGGCGGTACTTGAGGATGCGGAAGCGGTGCGTCCCGGCGGGTTCGCCGTTGGCGCGGACGTCCATGCGGGTGGTGACGAAGTAGCCGGTGCCGAGTCTGGTGGTCTTGCGGCGGGAGACGGACTCGATGACGGCGTCGAAGGTGATGAGGTCGCCGGGCCGGAGCGGCCGCAGGTACTCCTGCTCGCAGTCGGTGGCGACGACGGAGGTGTAGCCGGCGCCGTCGAGGAGGCCGAGGAGTTCGTCGTACGCGGTCGAGCGGGCGTCGGTGGCGTCGTGGGGCTCCGGTTCTCCGGTGAGCCCGCGCATCGTCCAAGCCTGGAGCATGGTGGGCGGGGCGACGGCGTCGGGGCCACGGTAGGCGGGCGAGGTATCGCCTAGGGCCTCGCACCAGTGGCGGATCATCGGCGCGTTGACGGGGTCCTTGCCGGTGGAGGCGGTGGCGGCGGGGCGGCCGGCGTAGGCGGCGAGGCGGTCGTACAGGGAATCCTCGGCATCGGGCTTCACGTCCCGGACGCCCGGCTTCACCGCTTGCTCCGGGTCATCCCGAGCCGCATGGTCGCGACTATCTCGCGCTGCACTTCGCTCACACCGCCGCCGAAGGTGTTGATCTGCGCGGCGCGGTTCATCCGCTCCAGCTCTCCTCGAGCGCTGCCCGCGCCGACGCAGCCGACCGATCCGGCTCGCAGAAGCCCGGCATCTCCCACCACCTCCTGGCACATCCGATACACCTCCACGGCGCTCTCGGTCCCCGCGAACTTCACGCCGCTCGCCTCTCCGGGCGCCAGCGCGCCCGCTCCCACGGCGCCGACGAGCCGCCAGTTCAGCAGCCGGGTCGCCGCGAGCCGGGCGTACGCCTCCGCGAGCCGGGCGCGCACCCACGGCTCGTCGATCCGGCGGCGCCCGGTGACGGGGTCAGGCGTACGGGCGTGGGCGAGGGCCTCCTTGTAGAAGTCCTCGGCCTGCATGCCGATGGCGGCGAGGGCGACGCGTTCGTGGTTGAGCTGGTTGGTGATGAGGCCCCATCCGTCGTTCTCCGCGCCGACGAGGTTCGATGCGGGGACGCGTACGCCGTCGTAGTAGGTGGCGGTGGTCGTCAGCCCGCCCACGGTCTGGATCGGCGTCCAGGAGAAGCCCGGGTCGTCGGTCGGCACGAGGATGATCGAGATGCCACGGTGCTTGGCCGCGTCGGGGTCCGTACGGCAGGCGAGCCAGATCCAGTCGGCCTGCTGGGCGTTGCTGGTGAAGATCTTCTGGCCGTCGATGCGCCAGTCGTCGCCGTCGCGTACGGCGCGGGTGTGCAGGGCCGCCAGGTCCGTACCGGCTTCGGGCTCGCTGTAGCCGATCGCGAAGACGAGGTCGCCGCTGAGGATCCGGGGCAGGAAGTACGCCTTCTGCTCCTCGGTGCCGTACTTCATCAAGGTCGGGCCGACGGTGTTGAGGGTGACCATGGAGACGGGGGCGCCGGCCCGGTACGCCTCCTCGAAGAAGACGAACTGCTCGTCGGGACCGCGCCCTTGACCGCCGTACGCGACCGGCCAGCCGAGACCGAGCATGCCGTCGGCGCCGATCCTGCGCAGCAGCCGCCGCTGCTCATCCAGGTCGTCGCACCGGCCTCCGCCTTCGGGCAGCACGGCCGCGAAGTACGCGCGCAGTTCGGTACGCAGCTGCTGCTGGCGCTCCGTCGGGGCGAGGTGCACGGCGGGACCTCCAGGGGGCACGGATCCTGTCGACGTAACGCTTTCTGACTATCCGTCAGTTCTGCTCGTCGCGTCAAGGGAAACGGCGGCAGCCCGCGTGGAGGCACCGAAGTGCCGCCGCACGGGCTGCTGTTCGGACGACCGGAACCCACCCCCCGGAAGGTCCCGGACGCCTGCTCACCGAAGAGGAATCGATCTCCTAGCCATCACCATCCCGCTCCACCACCATCCCGCTCCACCACCATCCGGTCCTCACCAGAAGAACGGAGTGAAGTTCACGGCGACGCTGTGGTCCGACTGGTCGATGGCGGTGAAGTCCGAGCCGCTGACCTGGGCCGAGGTGTTCTGGTTCGACGCGCCGGCACCGACGGCCTGCTGCTGCGTGGTGGACGAGTTACCGGAGTTGTTGCCGCCGACGCCACTGCCGCCGACCGTCGCCACGGCCGCGTTCGATCCGTCGTTCGCGAAGGAGCCGTTGTCCGCCAGGGCCACACCGCCGCAGAGCGCGACGGTCAGGGGCAGCGCGGCGACTGCGGCGAGAACACGAGCGGTACGGATACTTGCCATGTGAGTTCCTCCAGGAGCCGGAAGTGCGGCTTCGTAGGCTTCATGTGCTTCATGTGCGGCTGTTTGCCGGAGCAGTTGGCCGACCGCTCCGGTGATGGTCACGACGTCGCGAGACCAGAGCTGCCCAGCACATCCCCGTCGAACCACGCCGCACCACCTGATTCCCTCTCAAGCATGAAGAAGAGGTGCTAAACCTCGCGCGGGCCGCCGGGTCCGGCCTGCGGCGCGAGGCGCGCCTTTCGCGGGCGTCCAGAGTCTCGCCGAGGACGTAGGCGCAGCGCACGAGGGGCGTGCCGCGCACGTCAGTTGGGGAGATGGTCCGGGCGCGCCGACTACCGCACGACGACGTGATCCCCGATCGACGACTTCGCCCCGGAGGTCTCGGTCCCGAAGTACGTTCACCGCCACGTCCCCGTCCTGGCGGCCTTCACCGTGGTCTTGAGCGCCCCCGTACCGCTCGATTTCACCTTCTTGACCGTCGTGTACGACGAGGCGCCCGCCGCCTTGAACTGCAGGCTCACCGCGCGGCCCGCATATCCCTGGTACGTGTGGGTGTCCCAGTTCGCCCGCGTGACCCGCCCGGTCACAGTGATCGCCTTCCCCTTCGTGACCGGCTCCGGCGAGGCGTTGACCGTGACGGTTGTGGCCCGCCTGACCTGCAACGAGAGGTTCGCGTCGTCGATGTCGTGGGCGTCACCGGCGAGAAAGACGCGAGCGGCGGTTCGCCAGGTACCGGCGTCCTCGTTCCCGAAGTCGAGGTGCCGCGGGTCGATGTACAGCCATTCCTCGAAGTCGCAGATGCCCTTCGCCCTGTTCACGACCTTGCAGTCGCTGCCGATGATGGCGGTGTGCATGGTGTCCGTGTTGTTGAGCTTGCCCCGGTAGGGGAACACCGTCGGCCCGTTGTCGTATCGGAGTTCGGTCGTCATCCGAAAGGCCGCATGCACCTCGACCTGCCCCTTGACCCCGATCACGATCGGCTTACCGCCGTTCACCGTGACCCGGCTGAAGGAGACCCCACCCTCCGCCGCGCCGGTCGGCACCGCCGCCACCCCGGTGAACAGAGCCGCCCCTCCACCGGCCAGCGCCGCTCTCCACATCGTCTTCCCCATCTTCGCGCCCGTCCTTCCCCCTGCAGCCTGGACCGAGCGCGTAGGCGCACCGGTCGGAGGTCCGTCCTCGCGGCCGGCTGTGGGACCGGAGGAGGCTGTACAGGGTTGTAAGCGGTGAGGCAACGATCCGATCACCACGGCATCGCCTGGCTCGCACCCCGCCGAACAGCACGGTCGACCACCCCCACTTCCCATATTCGAACCCATGTACGAAACTAGAGCCATGGCCACCATCGACCGGCAGACCGCCACCCTGGCCCTCGCCCTCGCCCACGCCCTGGCCGCCGCCGGGCGCGGGCTCCCCGTCTTCCCCCTGTCCGCCACCAAGCTCCCCGCGCTGCGCTCCCCGCACCACGGCGAGCGGCCGCCGGTCCACTGCCGGGGCGAGTGCGGGCTGCCCGGCCACGGGGTGCACGACGCCACGACGGACCCCGCGGCCGTCCGGGCCCTCTTCGCCGCCGCGCCCCGGGCCACCGGCTACGGCATCGCCTGCGGCCGCGCCCCGCACCGGCTCATCGGCGTCGACCTGGACATCGACACCGCGCACGGCAACGACTCGGTCGGCGCACTCCGGCAACTGGCCCTCCAGCACCTGTTCACCATCCCGCCGACGGTCACCGTGCTCACCCCGAGCGGCGGCCGCCACCTCTGGCTCACCGGCCCCGCCGACACCACGGTCCCCAACTCGGCCGGCCGCCTCGCCCCCGGCATCGACGTCCGCGGCAGCGGCGGCTACCTGGTCGGCCCCGGCTCGGTCACCACCCACGGCCACTACCGCCTGGCCCCCGGCACCGCCCACCTCACCCCGGCCCCGTGCCCCCGCGCACTCCTCCGCCTCCTCACCCCGCCACGCCGCGAGCCCGCCCTTCCCGGCCATCCCGGCCATCCCGGCCAGGAAACGACCCCGGGCCGCCGAGGCGAGGGCCTGATCCAGTTCGTCCTGGCGGCCCACGAAGGCCAGCGCAACACCCGCCTGTTCTGGGCCGCCTGCCGCGCCTACGAACACGGCTTCGGCGACACCTTGGCCGACGCCCTCACCGCCGCAGCGATCCGCACGGGCCTCACGGAACAGGAGGCGCGTGCGGCGATCGCGTCGGCGGAACGGCTGACGTTGGGGCGCGGGAGCGACGACGGAGACGACGGCCGCCGCTGACGCAGCGGACGACAAAAAGAGGCGCTCCGAAATCGGAGCGCCTCTTGTGGCCGGCACAGACGCCGGCCTGCTGCGGTGGGTGTGGGATTTGAACCCACGGTGACATCGCTGCCACGACGGTTCAAGACCGTCCCGTGGAACGTCCCCAATGCCTGGCTGACCTGCACTCGCTGGCCCTGCACCGCCCGCAAGCCGTGGCCTAGCCCGTGCATGGCCCACTGTGGCCGACTATCCCGACCTGTTGAGGTCGCCGGCGCGCCTGCCAACTGCGCGCATGGCTGACGCAAGTGGTTACGAGCGCCGGCACAGCAGTCCGTAAGGCGGTGCATGGGACTATGTCATAGACGGCTACGAGACTGGATTGATCATCAGCAAAATCCTGAGTCCAATGCCAGCAATGCCCCACGGGGGGTCAGGCCCTGGCCTTATAGTTTCCAAACTCTATCCAAAGCGTCGACTGCTAGGAAGTTTGACCTCGCCTTGATCTGAGCGTCCGCCGGAAAATCCTCAGAGCTCTTTTCCCACTTTTCGAGCTCCGCATCAAAAAATGCCCTCCCTTTCTTCAGTTCCCCAACCTTGGACGAAAATGGGGCGTCCCCAAGGGCGCTATTTAGATGAGTAGTGAGTAGGGTCAGATTACCAATAGAGTAGACCGGATCCAGATGGCTCTTTGAGGCCATGGATTGGGGCTTGATGTGCTCAATTGACCATGTCATGAGGTTCTGACCCGCTGGCAACAGTTTCTCCAGTTTCGCGAACGACATCAACACGTAAGCGATGAAGATTTTACGAGATCGGAGCTTCTGCGCCTGATTCAGCTGCAATGACGGCGCATAAAACAAGGAGCAGAACGCTTGGAGAGATCTTGAGCGATCGGGTAGACTAGCGCGGAGTTTTACCTTCAGATCCTCAATCGCCAACGCTACGTCGGCTGTTGACTTCGCACCTTCCAGGCGAACAGCAAAACGATTATACCGACTTCGAGTACCGCCAGTCGATCCACTATTCGTTAGCGCGGTATACTGAAAATGGAAAGCTTCAACTAGCCTCAAAACCTCGACAACCTGCGCATGCTTGATCAATTTCGTTTCTTGGAACTTGCGAGCTACGGCTAGGGCCGTCGAGTTCGCTACAGACACATTAAAGAGCGCGAGCGCGCGAACACTGTCAACAAATTCCGGGATCGCGAACGCATTTCGTTCACCCCGAGATTTTGGCTGTACCTGTACATTTTCAGCTTCTAGCCACTGATAGGTTTCTGCATCGCGTTCGAGTTCCTCTAGATAAGCCAGGTGTGCGGCTGGACTGGATCCCACGAGGCGGCTGATCTCCTTGAACAGTTCGGGCTCCTTCACCGCCTCACGTCGCGAGTTCCAAGACTGCCAAATAAACCTGTCGACGACGTCCGCGCTCACGCGGCCCAGCTGAACACGGTCCACCACCCGTTCCCAGCGAATTGCGACGGCATCTCGATCTGCGGGTTCTGTAGAGCCGCCGCGAATTAGAAGGTTCTTAACGAGATCCGAAAGTCGCAGATCTGAACCACGCGTATTCAATGTTTCGAAGACTAGGAACCCGTCTTCTTCAGACGCCAACTCAACCTGGATCACGCGCGCCTTCAAGGCGTTTGACCGGATCGCCTTGAGGCTCTCAACTTGCCCATTCGGCGACAATCCCTTGATGGCAACAGTAATCTGCTCCTCAAAAAAGGATCGCGCTTCCCCGATGCGCTCAGCACTCTTATTCCATTCCGCTCCGGATGGAATGGCATTTGGATTCTGTATCACTTCATAAAACATACCTTCGGGCCGGCGCAAGACAGGGTGGCTCTTGCCGTCATCATCTTTTACCATGAGATACTTCTGGGTGCTAAGCGCCTGACTGCTAGCCACACTCGCATCAAAACCATCGACATCTTTGTACTTTTCAGCCACTTCCATAAGTGCGTCGCGCACGACGGACAGAAGTATGGCACTCGTAGTGAGCCTCTGCTGACCGTCGATAATTGAGTAAGTGTCACTGAACAGGTCTCTCTTCTTGCTAACCCATGTCACCGTGGACCCGAAGAAGAAATCACCTTTGGCCAGAATAACATCGTCCCAAAAATCAACGAGCTGATCCCGCGACCAACTATAAGGTCGCTGAAAATTAGGAACCTCGTACAAGCACTGCTGGAAGCAAGTCTGAATGGTCTTCGTCTTGCTCTCAATCGGGATTAGATCATTGCTCGAAACCGTCTCAGACATTACCAACCTCCACGCCTCACATGAATTACGCCGACTTGAACAGTAGCGCAAGTCTAAGACCCCTCGCATGCGTTTGAAGGAAGTTTCGATGCGCCGTACTGGCGTGCCCGGAAGGTCCCACAGCGCAGTCCACCTTTGGCCGGAAGGGCAGTCACGCCTGTACTACTTGTCCCTCCCCCAGAGCTAGGTTCCTGGCAGGCACGGGAGCACGTCGGACGGAGCACGTGGCAGCCTCGAGGGCCCGACGAGGCAGGGGGGAAGACGCGTGTCGCGGCAGGCCAGCCCTCGCGGCACCTTCCTGAAGATCGCTGAAGTCATCAAGGTTCGGATCGATGCCAACTCGAACTCGGAAGATGACCGAGCTACCAACAGCTGTGGACCTCATGGACGAGTTCAACGTTTCTCGGGGCGTGGCCCTCCGGGTCTTCGACGTCCTTCAGGAGCAGGGCGTCGCAGAACGCGTTGCTGTCGGTCGCTTGCGAGTAGTGCGGCAGGGGGAAGCCTTCGACCACCGGCCGCTGGACTGATCAGCTCGCCGACGTGATCACGAATGACGAGCTCCCCGTGGGGGCACTCTTCCCAAGCGCGACCCAGCTCTGTGCGCGGTTCGGTGTCTCGCGGCGCACCGTGGTCAAAGCGCTCGACAAGTTGGAGGCGGCTGGACTCCTGTCGAAAGGCAGGCAAGGCAAGCCCCGCACCGTGCTGTCCCTGCCGAAACAAGACGGAGAGTGCCGGCCCGCGAGCACCAAGGCAGTAACCAACTGAGCATACTCTCTTGCCGAATCGCTGCTCTCCGAGCCACTGCCCCGTCGATGGGTCCACGCACAGGGAGGAGCAGAGAGAGCCCGTGTGCTCGCCCCGATCCTCGGTTCGGACGCCGATCTGCCGGAAGCGGCGGCCGTGCTGCAGGACATCGGCTATGCGCCCAACCTCGCCAAGACCGGCTTTCACCCGCTGGACGGGGCACGATGTCCGCGGGATGTCGCTCGCGCTAATGAGAGGGTGGTGCGCCCCGTGGCTCACCACTCCTGCGCGTGGATGGAGGCGGAAGCCCGAGGGCTGCGGGACGGACGACCTGAACGACGACGTGATCGAAGGCGACCTGTTGGCGCAGACCGTCCTGCAGCACGCCGACACCATGAACCCCGGCACAGAGCAGCGGATGACATCGACCGAGTGGCTGCACTGTCTCAGCCGCCTCTCCAGCGGCGACGAGCTACGGCTCGTGCCCAAAGGGGTGGCCGACGGCCGGCAAGGTGCTCTCCGACCGTCTCAAGCGCCTCCAGCCCACCCTCGCGGCTCGGGGCGTGCTCATCGACAGCGGCCGTACCCGGGAAGGTCGTTACCTCGAAATGACCCGCCAGGGCGCACCAGCGCCGCCCGAGCAGTCAACAGCATTCTGACCCGCGCTGCCCGGTCACCCCGGACGAGCAAGAGGAGCACGCTCCGCAGGGTGCTCCTCTTGCTGTTCGGCGGCGGCGCCGCCCTAAAGGGGTCGTGCCGCGACGCGGCTCCTTCTTCACGCCTGAAGGGGCACCGCACTACTACAGGCACTCCTCCCTTCTAGGTAGGGAAGCTCTGCGTCACAGCGTCACGCACACCAGGAAACGGCCCCCTGATCTGTTGCAACAGGCGTGTCGTAGACGGCAGGCACTGCGTCAGCTAAAACCGCAGGTCACAGCACCGCATGACGCACGTGACGCTGTGACGCAGAAATCCGCACCTCGGACAAACACTCCGCGCCATCTCCCAGTTAGCCTCTCCCGCCCTTCGAAGGAGTCGCGCCGTGGCCCGCCCTCAGATGCTGAAACTCCCCGAAGTCCTCATCGAACTCAACATGAGCCGAGCCGACTTCTACCGCCTGCGCGCCTGGGGCCTCGCGCCCAAGCTCATCAAGCTCCCCAACCACCAAGTGCGTGTGCGCCGCGCCGACCTTGACGCCTGGCTCGCCAGGTACGAGGAAGCCGCCTGAGTCCGCGCCGACCAGATCTGAGAGGGCCCGCTCCGGCGGGCCCTCTCTTCATGGAGAGACATGCTCACCTTCGACGTCGTCATCTGGTCCATCCCGCAACGCAAAGGCCGGCCGAAGCCCTGGGAGCTCCGCTGGCGCGTCGGAGCCGAGGGGCACTCGAAGAGTTTCACCCTCAAACCGCAGGCTGACGGTCGACGCTCACAGCTCATGGCCGCTCTGCGAGCGGGGCAGCAGTTCGACGAGGAGACCGGGCTCCCCGAGAAAGAGCTTGCCGCCCTCGCGATGCCGACGTGGTTCGAGCACGCCAAGGCGTACGCGCTGATGAAGTGGCCCGGGGCGGCGGCGAAGCATCGAGCGAGCATCGCGGAATCCCTCGCGGTCGTAACGCCCGTCTTCACGACAGGCAGCGGCATCCGACCCGACGCCCGCGTGCTCCGCGCCGCTCTGTACCAGTGGGCCTTCCGAGCCGTGGATGGGCCGAAGAATCAGCTCGTCTCGCGCGCCGACGCCCAAGAGCCTTCCGACGACGTCCGGAAGGCACTGGAATGGGTTGGGCAGCATTCGATGCGGGTGGACGAAGCCGCTAAGCCGGAGCACGTGCGAGCGGCGCTCACGTCTCTTTCTCGGCTCCTGAACGGCAAGCCTGCGGCGGAGAACACCGCCAACCGGAAGCGCATGGTGCTGAGCAACGCCTTCCGCTACGCGGTTGAGGAACGGGCCCTCCTCACCCGCCACCCGTTCCTGGCAGTGGACTGGGCAGCTCCCCAGACCCCGGACGAGGTCGATTTCAGGTGGGTGCCCGGCCCTCGACTCGCTCGTGCTCTGCTCGCCGCCGTGGCCGCGCAGGGAACACGCGGTGAGCAACTGGAGGCGTTCTACGGCGCTGTCTACTACGTGGCAACGCGCCCCGGCGAAGCTGCGGCGCTCAAGGAGTCGGACTTCATCCTGCCGCCCGAGAGCGAGCCGGAAGCCTGGGGCGAAGTGCTCGTGTCGGAGAGCCACCCGGAAGTCGGGGGCGGCTGGACCGACAGCGGGAAGTCCCACGACGAACGCGGCCTGAAGCATCGAGCTCGGAAGGCTGTACGGGCCGTTCCCGTCCCGCCGGTATACGTGCGCATGATCCGCGCCCACATCGCACGCTTCGGTGTCGCACCGGACGGCCGACTGTTTCGGGCGGTACGCGGCGGCCGTCTGACGTCGAACGAATACTCCGAGGTCTGGAGCGAGGCACGGAAGGTCGTGCTCAGCAAGCAGGAGCTTCGAACCGCGCTGGCGGAGGTCCCGTACGCCCTGAGGCACGCCGCCATTTCGCTGTGGATCAAGTCCGGCATGGACCCGGTAGAGGCCGCCTACCGCGCCGGCCACAGCCTCGCCGTGCTCTACCGGTTCTACGCCAAGCTCCTCAAGGGTGGGTCGGCGGCGGCCAACCGGCTCGTTGAGCTGGGGCTTCGCGCCGAGGAGTAGGGCCGATCCTGGCCCGCGTATGGCCCACACGCCCTGGTCGGCACCGGGAATCAGGGGCATGAGGTGAGAGAAGTGGCAGGTCAGAGGGCGGGCCCCGGAATAACGTCCCCGCCCGCCTAAAAAAAAACAACACCAAAACACTCAAAAACACAAACGAATAACACAAA
>NZ_JBEXTJ010000019.1:0-60545 GCF_040614075.1 Streptomyces sp. NPDC006174
CTGCAGGGGGGACCCTGTGGGAGAGTAGGACGCCGCCGAACAATTTTTCCGGGAAAGCCCCGCACCGTATGGTGCGGGGCTTTTCTGCGTTCTGAAGGTGTCCAAAACCTTCGGATCCTCCTGGTGGGTGATGCATGGTCGCCAACCCACTGCTCACCAAGAGGATCCGGTTCCTCAGCTCCTCAGAGGCGACCCGCTGCCTTGAGGGCCACATACGCGTCGGCGAGTGCGGGGGCCAGGTTGTCCGGGGTGGCGTCCACGACGACGACTCCGTGGCGCTGGAGTTTCTCCGCTGTGCTGCGTCGTTCGGCCTCCGCCTGGGTGCCGGCGGCGGCGTCGTACACCGCTTCCACCGTTCCCCGGCTCCTCGCCATCTCCTCGATCCGTGGGTCGGAGACGGCTGCCAGCAGAACCGTATGGCGCTGGGTGAGCTGAGGGAGCAGCGGGAGGAGGCCCTCCTCGATGGGAGCGGCCTCCAGAGATGTCAGGAGAACGATCAGCGAACCGCGAGGAGCGTCCGAGAGGGCTGCGGTGCTGAGCCCTCTGGCGTCCGTCTCGACGAGCTCGGGCTCCAGTGAGGCGAGGGTGTCGACGACCGCTACCAGGGCGTCACCGGCGGTGGTCCGGCGCTGTACCCGGGCTCGTACGCGGCGGTCGTAGACGAGGAGGTCCACGTGGTCGCCGGCGCGTATCGCGAGCGCGGTGAGGAGGAGCGTGGCGTCCATGGCCGCGTCGAGGCGCGGGACGTCGCCCACGCGGCCTGCGGAGGTGCGTCCGGTGTCCAGGACGATGAGGATGTGCCGGTCGCGCTCGGGGCGCCAGGTCCGGACCGCGACGGCCGACTGGCGTGCTGTCGCCCGCCAGTCGATGGACCGGGTGTCGTCTCCCGGTACGTACGCGCGCAGGCTGTCGAACTCCGTGCCCTCACCCCGCGTCAGAACGCTGGTGCGACCGTCGAGTTCCCGGAGCCGGGCGAGCCGGGAAGGCAGGTGCTTTCGGCTGGTGAACGGGGGCAGCACCCGCACGGTCCACGGGACGCGGTGGTGGCCCTGGCGTGCGGTGAGGCCGAGCGGGCCGTACGAACGGACCGTGACGCGCTCGGCCTGGCGGTCGCCGCGGCGGGTCGGGCGGAGGACGGTGGCCAGGCGCCGCTGTTCACCGGGAGGAATCGTCAACGTGTGGCGGGACGAGGCCTGTCCGGTGCCTGTCGGCCAGCTGCTCGGCGGCCAGGCGTCGCGGAGCTGGGCCCGGAGCCGCCGTCGCGAGCTGTTGGCCACGGTGAGTTGCACGGTCGCCGTGTCACCCAGTCGAACAGATGTGTCACCGGATCGAGTGAATCGGAGCGTTCGCACTGGCGCTGCCAGGGCGTAGTCGCACAGAATCGCCAGTGAGAGCGGTGCGTTGACTGCGAGCATCCCGGTCCAGCTCGGAGCAAGGATGCCTACGGGGAGTGATCCCAGCGCGGCCAGCAGCGCGGTACGTCCGGTGAGGGCCATGGTCACCGCCTCATCGGGGTACGGGGACGTGGGCGAGCACCGAGGTGATGACGGAGTCGGGGGTGACTCCCTCCATTTCCGCCTCGGGCCGCAGGTGGATGCGATGACGGAGTGTGGGGAGCGCCAAGGCCTTCACGTCGTCCGGGGTGACGTAGTCCCGGCCGGTGAGCCAGGCCCAGGCGCGTGCGGTCGAGAGCAGTGCGGTAGCGCCTCGGGGAGAGACGCCGAGGGCGAGCGAGGGGGATTCGCGCGTGGCACGACAGATATCCACCACATAGCCGGCGATTTCGGGGGAGACGGCGGTCTTGGCGACGGCTGATCGGGCCGCCTCCAGGTCGGCGGGGCCTGCGACGGGCCGTATGCCTGCTGCCTTGAGATCTCGGGGGTTGAAGCCGTCGGCGTGACGGGTGAGGACGTTGATCTCGTCCTGCCGGGAGGGGAGAGGCACCGTCAGCTTGAGCAGGAAGCGGTCCAGCTGGGCTTCCGGGAGCGGGTAGGTGCCCTCGTATTCGAGCGGGTTCTGGGTGGCGGCGACGAGGAAGGGGTCCGGGAGCGGGCGGGGGGTGCCGTCAACGGTGACCTGACGTTCCTCCATCGCTTCCAGGAGGGAGGCCTGTGTCTTGGGAGGGGTGCGGTTGATCTCGTCGGCGAGCAGCAGGTTGGTGAAGACCGGGCCCGGCTGGAAGGAGAACTCGGCGGTGCGGGCGTCGTAGACGAGTGAGCCTGTCACGTCGCTCGGCATGAGATCGGGGGTGAACTGGACGCGCTTGGTGTCGAGTTCGAGGGAGGCGGCGAGAGCTCGGACGAGCAGGGTCTTGGCTACGCCTGGGACGCCTTCGAGGAGTACGTGTCCGCGGCAGAGCAGCGCGACGACGAGTCCGGTGACAGCCGGGTCCTGGCCGACCACGGCCTTGGCGATCTCGGTGCGGAGCGCTTCCAAGGAGGCGCGGGCGCCGTCGGCGGGCTCCGGAGTCGCAGGGGTCGCGGGGACCGCTGCGGGGTCGGCCGGCTCGGGGGTCGGGGCGCTCATGAAGTGCGTACCTCTCTTTCGAGGGCGTCGAGGTGCTCGGCCAGCAGGACCAGTGCCGCGTCGTCGGCGGGGGCAGGGCCGAAGAGCAGGGTGCTCAGGTCGTCGCCTGTGGTGGTGGTGCGGGTGGAGACGACAGGGAGGAGGGCGTCGGATGTGTGGGCCTCACGGGCGGCTACGCCGGTGAGGCGGGCGATACGGGTTCGGGCGGCGGCTCGCAGTGATGCGGCGGCCCGGTCACGGGCGTTGGCCTTGCGGTAGAGGCCGGCGCGGCCTTCTGCGGATTCCGATGCGCGGATGGAGACCGGCAGCTGTTCCACGACGAGGGGGCCGAGTCGGCGGGCCCGCCAGATCGCGGCGAGGCAGGCGGCGAGGGTGAGTTGGAGCGTTCCCCAGATCCAGCCGGAGGGGATCAGGTCGAGGAAGCTGCTCTCGTCGCCCGAGGCCCCTTCGCCGCTGCCGTCGTCGCTGTCGTGGTTGTTGTCACCTGAGGTGCCGTCATCGGTGGTGGCGGATGGATCGGCAAGTGAGGGGAGGTACCAGACGAGATGCGGTCGCGAACCGAGGAGTTGCAGGGCGAGAGAGGCGTTTCCCTGGTGGTCGAGACGCTCGTTGTGGAGGAAGTCGGAGGAGCCGAGCAGGACGGTGTCGCCGTCCTCACGGTTCTCGAGGATCAGCAGGCTGGGGCTCGGCCGCTGGGGTAGCAGGCGGTGGTGGTGGAGTCCGGTGCCGTGTAGCGGACGCCGCCCATGTCCGCCGGGCCGGCGCTGCGGGCGGCGGGGAACGCGCAGGACGGGTGAAGCACGCTCACCGGGCGGTGGGGCTCGGCGCGTACGCCGGGGGCCAGGCGGGATACGGCTGCGGCGCCCGGGGCGATGAGGAGGGTGCGGCCGGAGGAGGCGGCGGTCGTCTCGTGGAGCCGGCGCTGTTGCGAGGGGGTGAGGAGGTTGGGGGCGGTGACCAGGAGCGCGGTGTCGGGTCCTGCCGCGGCGGTGGCTTCGTCGAGGGTCGTCGCGACGGTGACGGATATCCCGCGGGCCTTGAGGAGCTCCGCTGCGGCGCGGCTGCCCTTCGGGTCGGCGGAACGGGGGTCGAGGTGTCCGTGGTGGGTGCCGGAGCGGACGGCGGCGAAGGTGACGCCCGCGATCACGAGGACGAGCAGGGCGATCAGCAGCCCACGCGAGCGCTTCCAGACCTCATGTGCGGTGGGCGTCGTCGAGGTGGGGGAGGAGACGTTGGCCGTGGTCATCCGGTGGCTCCTCGGGAGGCTCCGGGCAGCAGGGGCTTCGCCTCGTCGAGTTCCGTGTCCAGGGTGCGCAGGGCCAGATACGTGTGTTGGCCCCCGGTGCGGCCGCCGTATGTGACGTCGTCGAAGTCGCGGGCGGCCGAGCGCAGCCGGGTGGCGTGGTCCGGCAGAGCGCGGCCGGCCTCCGCCGCGGCTTCGTCCGCCGTGCGGCCGGGGCGGGGGTCGAGCAGGGCGCGTTCCTCCAGCGACCGGACGATGGCCCGCATGCGTTCCTGGACGGCTTCGGTCCAGCGGAGAGCGGCGGCGTGCGCGTCGGCCGCGGCGCGGTGCTGGGCGGCACTACGGGGGCCGTCGCTCTCGAAAAGGGCGTCCGCGGGGCGGGAGGAGCGTTGCGGGGTGCCGAGCCGCCACCAGAGGGCGACGGCGAGGCCGATGACGACGAGGACCAGGACGACCAGCCCGGCCGGGCCGGGGACGGCGCCCGCGGCGGCGTCGAAAACGCCGGTGACCCAGTCCCAGAAGCGGTTCAGGCCGCGCTGGAGGATGTTCGGATCGTTCTCGTGGTACATCGGTTTCGACAGCTCGCTCTCGGCCGCCTCGCGGGCGGGAACACGCGGAGTGTCCACGGGTATGCCGCCCGCGCCGATGACCTGCCGTCCTGCTCTGCTGCCCCCCGCCCCCGTCACCGCATCAGCTCCGAGGGGTGTCGGTGTCGTGGCCGGGGAGGCCAGCGGCCCGGGCGAGGTCGAGGTCGAGCGCCTCGCGGCGGATGCGCTGGTCCACGTAGAGGAGTGCCATCACGCCGGCGACGAAGGGGTAGAGCAGCGTGGAGACGATCACTTCGCCGATGCCCGTGATGATCAGGAAGGGCCAGCCGAAGGAGGCGCCGCCGCTTTCGAAGAACTCGCTGATGTCGGTTCCGTCGGCGATGACCCCGATGGTGCCGAAGGGGATGGAGACGAGGAAGCTCAGCAGGAAGACCAGCAGGTAGGTCAGGGCGAGGATGCCGAAGGTGCGCCACCAGGCGCCGCGGACCAGCTTCGCTGACCTGCGCAGCGCGGCGATGACGCCTTGCCGTTCGAGCATCAGGGCGGGGGCGGCGAGGGTGAAGCTGACCTGAAGCCAGATGATCACGACGCAGGCGGCGATGAAGCCGAGGAGCGCCAGTGCCACGCCGGCCTCTTCGCCCACCAGCAGCCCGGGACCGATGCCGACGGCCATGACGGCGGCGGTGATCAGGGGCACCAGCAGGGTCAGTCCGGCCAGGGGGAGGATCCGGGGACGGGCTTCGGCCCAGGCGTCGGAGAGCGTCACGGAGCGGCCCAGTACCGAGCGGCTGATCACCACGGTGACGACGGACGCGGTGAAGAGCGTGGCGATCATCGTGAGGAGCGAGACCGGGGCGAGGGAGAGCAGCGTCGTCCGCGCGGATTCGGAGGCCTGGCGGAGGGCTTCGGTGCCGGTGGCGTTCGGGTCGACGGTGGTCGGCTTGGGCAGGAGGTAGCGCTGCATGAGGATGGAGGCGACCTGGATGACCACGGAGACCGCGAGGCTGAAGCCGAGTGCGGTACGCCAGTGAGCGCGCAGGGCCGAGACGGAGCCGTCGAGGATCTCACCGAGACCCAGGGGGCGCAGGGGGATGACGCCGGGCTTCGCCGCCGGAGGCTTCGATTGCGGGCCGCCGCCCCAGCCGGAGGCGGGCGGACGGGAGCCGGGGCCGCTGCCGGGGTGGCTCGGTGGGGACCACTGCCCGGGAGGCGGCTGCTCGGGGGACCACTGTCCCGTGGGCGTGCCGGCGTCCTGGGGAGCGGAGGGGCGGGGAATGGCCGCCTCCTGGCCGTCCGAGGGGGCGGATCCGGGCTTCGCCCAGCCCGGAGAGTCGTTCATTCTCGCTCCTTCACCGTCCTGTCCGCTCATCGGGGCGGCAGGTTGGCAGCCATCGTGTCACGGGCCGGTGCGGTGCGGACCGGGAGCCTTCTCTCCTTCGTGCCTTCATTTGTGGGCGGCTTACCGGGCAGACTGGACGGATGGCTGATCAGGACGCGCAAACGCCGGTGGGCAGCGAGCCTCCCGCGCTTCCCGTACTCCGTTGGGACGAGCTTCCGGAAGGTCCCGTTCTGGTGCTCCTCGACCAGACGCGGCTGCCCGCGGAGGAGGTCGAGCTGGTGTGTACGGATGTGCCCGCGCTGGTGCGGGCGATCCGGACGCTGGCGGTGCGAGGGGCTCCGCTGCTCGGGATCGCCGGGGGTTACGGGGTGGCGCTCGCGGCGGCACGGGGCTACGACGTGGCGGAGGCCGCCGGGCTGCTGGAGCGGGCGCGGCCCACCGCGGTGAACCTCGGTTATGGGGTGCGGCGGGTGGCCGCGGCCTACTGGGCGGCTGCCGGGAAGGGGGCGGGAGCCGGGGGGGCTGCCGCCGTGGCTCTGGCCGAGGCTCAGGCGCTGCACCGGGAGGACGCCCGGGCCAGTGTGCGGATGGCGGATTACGGGACGGCACTGCTGGAGGAGCTGCTGCCGGGACGGAGCTATCAGTTGCTGACCCACTGCAACACCGGGGCACTGGTCTCCGGAGGCGAGGGGACGGCCTTCGCGGTGGCGCTGCGGGTGCACCGGCAGGGGCGGCTGCGCCGGCTGTGGGTGGACGAGACCCGGCCGCTGCTCCAGGGGACGAGGCTGACGGCGTTCGAGGCGGCGCGCAACGGGATGGCGTACAGCCTGCTCACGGACAGCGCGGCGGGTTCGCTGTTCGCGGCGGGTGAGGTGGATGCCGTGCTCATCGGGGCGGACCGCATCGCGGCGGACGGCTCGGTGGCCAACAAGGTGGGGAGCTATCCGCTGGCCGTGCTCGCCAAGTACCACCATGTGCCGTTCATCGTGGTGGCGCCGACGACGACCGTGGACATGGACACGGCTGAAGGCACATCGATCATCGTCGAGCAGCGTTCTGGACAAGAAGTGACGGAGGTCACATGGCCGCAGGTCGTATCGGCGGGTGCCGGAGGTGGGAAGGTCGTCGCACCCCTCGGGGCCCCGGTGTACAACCCGGCTTTCGACATCACGCCGCCAGAATTGATCACGGCGATCGTCACCGAGGAGGGGGTCGTTTCCCCGGTCACGGGGGTCGGACTGGCGGAGCTGTGTGCCAGGTCATCGCAGGTAACGATTAGCTAATGGGATGATGTCGATTATGAAGGGACGCGTCCTTGTCGTCGACGACGACACCGCACTGGCCGAGATGCTCGGGATTGTGCTGCGTGGAGAAGGTTTCGAGCCGTCGTTCGTAGCGGACGGCGACAAGGCACTGGCCGCATTTCGTGAGGCCAAGCCGGACCTGGTGCTGCTCGACCTCATGCTGCCCGGAAGGGACGGCATCGAGGTGTGCAGGCTGATCAGGGCCGAGTCCGGTGTGCCGATCGTCATGCTCACTGCCAAGAGCGACACCGTCGATGTCGTGGTCGGCCTGGAATCAGGGGCCGACGACTACATCGTCAAGCCGTTCAAACCTAAGGAGTTGGTCGCCCGGATCAGGGCCCGCCTGCGGCGGTCCGAAGAGCCCGCGCCGGAGCAGTTGACCATCGGTGACCTGGTCATCGACGTGGCCGGTCACTCCGTGAAGCGGGAGGGGCAGTCCATCGCGCTCACCCCGCTGGAGTTCGACCTGCTGGTCGCCCTCGCCCGCAAGCCGTGGCAGGTCTTCACCCGTGAGGTCCTGCTGGAGCAGGTCTGGGGCTACCGGCACGCGGCCGACACCCGGCTGGTGAACGTGCACGTCCAGCGGCTGCGCTCCAAGGTCGAGAAGGACCCGGAGCGGCCGGAGATCGTCGTGACCGTCCGAGGGGTCGGTTACAAGGCCGGACCGAGCTGACATGGCCGAAGGCAGCGCTGCTCCGATCCCCGGGGAGCCGGGAGTCCGTGCGGAGCGGGCTGCCGGTCCGGGACGGAAGGCCTCTCGTATGAGCCGTTTCCTCCAGGGCGGCCGGTTGTTCGAGGACCGGTCGCCCGGTGGGCCCGTACCGCGTCTGCTGATGCGGTGGGTTCGCCGTCCCCTGCTGCCCGCCGTCCGGTTGTGGCGGCGCAATCTGCAGCTCCGCGTCGTCGCGGGCACGCTGCTGATGTCGATCGGCGTGGTGCTGCTGCTCGGCTTCGTCGTGATCGGGCAGGTCCGCAACGGTCTGCTCGACGCGAAGGGCAAGGCCGCCCAGACCCAGGCCGCCGGTGGTTTCGCCGCGGCCCAGGAGAAGGCGAACGCCTCCCTGGCACCGGGCACCGAGGGGCCCGACGGCATGACCGCCAACACCTCGTGGCGCACCGAGCTCGTCGACCAGCTCGCCAGTGGCGGCAAGAACGCCTTCAACGTGGTCGCGCTCAGCGCGGACTCGGTGAGCGAGGGCGCGGGCCGTGCGCCACGTGGTTCGGGCAGCGTCGAGGCCGCCAGCGTGCCCGAGCGCCTGCGCCAGGACGTGGGCAAGGGGCAGGGCGCGTTCCAGACGTACTCCCTGATCCGCTATTCCAACGGCAACGAGTCCCAGCCGGGCCTCGTCGTGGGCAAGCGGCTCTACGACATCGACCAGCAGCCGTACGAGCTGTACTACCTCTTCCCGCTCACGCAGGAGGAGAAGTCCCTGGCGCTGGTCAAGACGACCCTGGCGACCGCCGGTCTCTTCGTCGTCGTGCTGCTCGGCGCCATCGCGTGGTTCGTGGTGCGGCAGGTCGTCACACCGGTGCGGATGGCGGCCGGCATCGCCGAGCGGCTCTCCGCCGGGAAGCTCCAGGAACGGATGAAGGTCACCGGCGAGGACGACATCGCGCGGCTCGGCGAGGCCTTCAACAAGATGGCGCAGAACCTCCAGCTGAAGATCCAGCAGCTGGAGGAGCTCTCCCGGATGCAGCGGCGCTTCGTCTCCGACGTCTCGCACGAGCTGCGGACTCCGCTGACGACCGTACGGATGGCGGCGGACGTCATCCATGAGGCGCGCGCCGACTTCGACCCCGTCACCGCGCGCTCCGCCGAGCTGCTCGGCGACCAGCTCGACCGCTTCGAGTCGCTGCTGGCCGACCTGCTGGAGATCAGCCGGTTCGACGCGGGCGCGGCGGCGCTGGAGGCCGAGCCGATAGACCTGCGGACCGTGGTGCACCGGGTGATCGGCGGTGCCGAACCGCTCGCCGAGCGCAAGGGCAGCCGGATCCTGGTCCTCGGCGACGACCAGCCGGTGATCGCCGAGGCCGACGCCCGGCGCGTCGAGCGGGTGCTGCGCAACCTCGTGGTCAACGCCGTCGAGCACGGCGAGGGCCGGGACGTCGTCGTGCGGATGGGTGTGGCGCAGGGCGCGGTCGCCGTGGCCGTACGGGACTACGGGGTCGGGCTCAAGCCCGGCGAGGCGACCCGTGTCTTCAACCGGTTCTGGCGCGCCGACCCGGCGCGGGCCCGGACGACCGGCGGGACCGGTCTCGGGCTCTCCATCGCCGTCGAGGACGCCCGGCTGCACGGCGGCTGGCTCCAGGCGTGGGGCGAGCCGGGCGGCGGGTCCCAGTTCCGGCTGACCCTGCCACGTACGGCGGACGAGCCGCTGCGCGGTTCGCCGATACCGCTGGAGCCCGAGGACTCCCGGCGCAACCGGGAGAGCCGGGAGCGTGACGACGCGCCGGCCGGCGAGAACCGGCTGGTCTCCGTACCGAACCAGTCCGGTGCCAAGGAGCGCTCGCCGCTGCCCGTGCCCGGCCGCGGCTCCACGGTGCCGCATCCGGCGCCCGCCTCGGCGCACCCGGCGGCGCTGCCTGGCAGCGGAGCCCGGGTCGTGGCCCGCCCGGCACCGGAGCGTTCCGGCGGCGCCGGTTCCGCCGCGCAGAATTCCGACCAGGAGGACACCACTCGTGGGTACTGACCGCCGTCGTGGTGGCCCCGGACGCGGCGTGCGGATCACCGCGCTGCTCGGCTGCTCCGTCCTCGCGCTCGTCGGCTGCGGGTCGATGCCGGTGACCGGTGACGTCAAGGCGGTCGACGCCTCGCAGCCGGGCGACTCCCAGGTGCAGGTGTACGCGGTGGAGCCCCGCGAGGGCGCGGGGCCCAGCGAGATCGTCGACGGCTTTCTGGAGTCGATGACCAGCGACGACCCCGGTTTCCGGACCACGCGCATGTATCTGAGCGAGGACGCCGCCGAGACCTGGCAGCCGGGCGAGGGCACCACGGTGCTCTCCCAGGCACCCAACCGCAACGGTCCCCTGCTCCACGACGAGGAGCGCCGGGACTCCGAGACCTCCTACACGCTGACCGGCGAGAAGGTGGCGGCGGTCGACGCGCAGAGCTCCTACCAGCCGATCGCCCCCACCGACTACTCCCAGGTGCTGCACCTGGTGCGGGAGAAGCTGGCGGACGGCAAGACCGAGTGGCGCATCGACATCGTGCCGGACGGCCTGGTCCTCGGACAGTCCGACTTCAAGCGGCTCTACCGCTCCGTGAACAAGTACTACTTTGCCACCGGCCGGACGAACGGGCAGCCGACGCTCGTCGCCGACCCCGTCTACGTACGCACCGGCACCGATCCGGTCACACGGATGAGCACGGCGACGCAGACGGTCAGGACGCTGCTGGAGGGGCCGACGAACTGGCTGCGGCCCGTGGTCGACTCCCGGTTCCCCACCGGGACCGCCCTGCGCAAGGACGTCGTCGCGCTGGCCCCCGACGATCAGAACGTGCTGAAGGTGCCGCTCAACGGCAAGGCCGACAAGGCGGGCCGGGCGGCCTGCCGGATGATGGCCGCCCAGGTGCTCTTCACCCTGCGGGACCTGACCTCCGCGCGGGTCGAGCAGGTGGAGCTGGAGGGCGGACGCGGCCGGCTCTGCGCGCTGGACGCGGACGAGGCAGCGAAGTTCTCCTCCGACAGCGGCTCCGACGGGCCCGACAGCCAGTACTTCATCGACGCCAAGGGCAGGGTCCAGCGGATCCCCAGCGCCATCGAGGGCATCGGTACGCCCGAGGCGGTGCGCGGCCCTCTGGGCACCGGCACGGTAGCGATGGGCGCCGTCGGCGTGGCCAGGGACGAACAGCGGGCCGCCGCGGTCTCGGCCACCGGGCAGAACCTGTACGTCGCGTCCCTGGACGCGGAAGGTGAGCTGGCCGCTCCCGCGGTGACCAGCGCCGGCAAGAAGACCGCCGACCGGCTGTCGTCGCCGAGCTGGGACGGACGGGGTGACCTGTGGGTCGCCGACCGCGACAAGGCGCGCCCGAGGCTGCTGCGGCTGGCCGAGGGTGAGGGCGAGCCGCAGGAGGTGCGGGTCCCGGGGCTGGACGGCGGGCGGATCGAGGAGCTGCGGCTGTCGGCGGACGGCGTGCGGATCGCTCTGCTGGTGACGGAGGACGGACGCACGACGCTGAAGATCGGCCGGGTCGAACGGCGCGGGACCGACGAGGCGCCCGAGATCTCGGTCGAGGACCTGCGCCAGGCCGCGCCGCAGCTCACGGACGTGACGGCGATCTCCTGGTCGGGCCGCAGCCGTCTCGTGGTGGTCGGCAAGGAGGCGGGCGGTGTCCAGCAGGTGCGGTACGTGCAGGCGGACGGTTCCACGCCGGCCTCCGGCGCCTCCGGGGTGCTGCCCGGGGTCAACCAGGTCCAGGCGGTCGCCGCGGCGGACGACGAGCTGCTTCCGCTGATGGCGGAGACCGAGGGCGACGGCATAGTGAAGCTCTCGCCGGGAGACAACTGGCAGACGGTTCTGGACGAAGGCACCTCGCTGGTCTACCCGGGCTGACGCCGGTGCCGGTCGTGGGACCGGCTCGTGACCGCGGTTTTCCACAGGGGTGGACGGTGCCGCGGGGGCCGGGCACCGTGGATCCATGCGGGATTGGTGGCGGGAGTTCTCCGGCCTGGTCCTGCCGGTGGCCTGCGCGGGCTGCGGCAGGCCACGTACGGAGCTGTGCCCGGTCTGCGGTGCCGCGCTGAACGGAGCGCCGGCCCGCAGGGTGCTCCCCTCGCCCCGGCCCGCGGGGCTTCCGGCGGTGCATGCGGCGGCGCCCTACGAGAACGCCGTACGCGCGGTGCTGCTGGCCCACAAGGAGCGCGGTGCACTCGGGCTTGCCGGACCGCTCGGACGGGCCCTGGCGGCCGCCGTGCGGGCCGGGACGGGGCAGGCGGGAGCCGTGGGACCTCTGCTGCTGGTGCCCGTGCCCTCCGCGCGCTCCGCGACCGCTGCGCGCGGCCATGACCCGGTGCTCCGGATCACTCGGGCGGCGGCGGACGAGCTGCGGAGCACGGGCGGGCGGGTCCGGGTGCTCCCGGTGCTGCGGCAGCTTCGCGTGGTCGCCGATCAGTCGGGCCTCGGGGCGCACCGGCGGCGGGCCAATCTCGCCGGTGCGCTGGGAGTGGCCGCGGGGTCGGAGCGGCTGCTCGCCCACGGAAGGGTGGTCCTGGTGGACGATCTGTTGACGACGGGATCGACGCTGGCCGAGGCGGCTCGGGCGGTCGCCGAGGCGCTCGGGAGCGGCGGGAGACCCTCCGGCCGGACGGTGTGCGCGGCGGCGGTCGTCTCCGCTTCTCCGTCCGCCTTCGAAATAAACCGGAACTGACCGAGAACTTGCGTCGTTGCAGGTAATGCGAGGGCAAAACCACCTGAACGGAGGTAAGCGCCGGTAGCGGGTGCCGATACCCCGGTGTGCAGGCTATGTTCGGTTGTGAGGAACGGTGAAGGCCGAACCTCGATGAATGCACCTTGAGGTTTCGGGCAGGTAACTCACCGAAAGACCGGAAGCGCTCGAGCCGGTGGGGTGGTGACCTCTCCGACGGGGGAGGAGGAGGCGAAAGTCACCGAGTCCGAGGCCCCTGGGGATCACCGGGGGCTGGTGCAAAAGGGAGATGCCCCGCCGCCGAAGCGGGGCGATCCGGGAACGGAGTTCTGCGTGGACATCGTCGTCAAGGGCCGCAAGACCGAGGTGCCCGAGCGGTTCCGCAAGCACGTGGCCGAGAAGCTGAAGCTGGACAAGATCCAGAAGTTCGACGGCAAGGTGATCAGCGTCGACGTCGAGGTGTCCAAGGAGCCGAATCCCCGTCAGGCCGACCGCTCCGACCGGGTGGAGATCACGCTCCACTCGCGCGGCCCGGTCATCCGGGCGGAGGCGGCGGCGGGCGACCCGTACGCGGCGCTCGACCTGGCCACCGGAAAGCTGGAGGCCCGGCTGCGCAAGCAGCACGACAAGCGCTACAGCCGCCGTGGCAACGGCCGTCTGTCGGCCGCCGAGGTCGGGGACGTGGTGCCGGGTGTCGCCTCGTTCGACGAGGACGGCGAGCTGGTCGGCGAGCAGTCGTCGGAACCCGTACCGACCACCAAGGTCGGATCGATCGAGGTGCAGGGCGAAGGGCCTCTCGTGATGCGCGAGAAGACCCACACCGCCGCACCGATGGCGCTCGACCAGGCGCTCTACGAGATGGAACTGGTCGGGCACGACTTCTACTTGTTCATCGACTCCGAGACGAAGGAGCCCAGTGTCGTCTACCGGCGGCACGCCTACGACTACGGCGTCATCCACCTGAGGACCGACCCGCTCGCCGCTGATGAGGCAGGCGGCGCGGGCGGCGCGCTCGGCGGCTGACACCACACCACCACGGTGCCCCTGGAGCGTTTTCACGCCACCAGGGGCACCTGCGCGCTGGTGCGGGATCACCGCTTCGGCCTCGCGGCATGGAATCATGGCGCCCCAAGCCAATCGGCGGTCGGTGAAACGCCGTTGGCGGACGACCGATGACTATCAGGCCGTGGCCTTCAGGGGGAGGAACGATGGCGGACACCTTCGGGCCCGTGCGTGACGCGAGCGGTTCCGGCGACGGCGGTGACCGTACCGGCGACGCCCCGGACGGCATCTCGCGCAAGGAGCCCATCCGGGTCCTCGTGGTCGACGACCACGCGCTCTTCCGCAGGGGTCTGGAGATCGTCCTCGCGCAGGAGGAGGACATCCAGGTCGTCGGCGAGGCCGGTGACGGCTCCGAGGCGGTCGACAAGGCCGCGGACCTGCTGCCCGACATCATTCTGATGGATGTGCGGATGCCCAAGCGCGGTGGCATCGAGGCCTGCACCGCCATCAAGGAGGTGGCTCCCAGCGCGAAGATCATCATGTTGACGATCAGCGACGAGGAAGCCGACCTCTACGACGCGATCAAGGCGGGCGCCACCGGATACCTCCTCAAGGAGATCTCCACCGACGAGGTGGCGACGGCCATTCGCGCCGTCGCGGACGGCCAGTCCCAGATCAGCCCGTCGATGGCCTCCAAGCTGCTCACCGAGTTCAAATCGATGATCCAGCGCACCGACGAGCGCCGGCTCGTCCCCGCGCCCCGGCTCACCGAACGGGAGCTGGAGGTGCTCAAACTCGTGGCGACCGGCATGAACAACCGGGATATCGCCAAGGAGTTGTTCATTTCCGAGAACACGGTGAAGAACCACGTCCGCAACATTCTGGAGAAGCTGCAGCTGCACTCCCGCATGGAAGCCGTGGTCTATGCCATGCGCGAGAAGATCCTGGAGATCAGGTAGCCACCGCGGCCCTCAGCGATAGGCGCGCTGCAGCGCCCGGCCGATCTCGTCCCTGAGCGGGTCGCGCAGCTCCGGCGCGTCGATCCGCTCCAGCCGGATGTCCGTACAGCCCACCCAGGCCGCCGCCTCCACCAGGGCCTCGGCCATCGGGACCACCGCCTTCGGACCGGCCAGCGTGGCCTGCCGGGCGACCAGCGTGGTGCCGTCGCGCGCCGGGTCGACGCGGCCCTGGAGCTTTCCGCCCGCCAGCAACGGCATCGCGAAATAGCCGTGGATCCGCTTCGGCTTGGGAACGTACGCCTCCAGCCGGTGCGTGAAGCCGAAGATGCGCTCGGTGCGCGCCCGCTCCCACACCAGTGAGTCGAACGGTGACAGCAGCGTCGTACGGTGGCGTCCGCGCGGCTCCTTGGCCAGTGCCTCGGGGTCTGCCCAGGCGGGCTTGACCCAGCCCTCCACCGCCACCGGGACCAGGCCCGAGTCCGCCACCACCGCGTCGAACTCCTCGCCCCGCAGCCGGTGGTAGTCCGCGATGTCGCTCCGCGTGCCGACGCCCAGGGACTTGCCCGCCAGCGCGACCAGCCGCCGCCGGCACTCGGTGTCGTTCAGGTCGTCATGGAGCACGGCGTCCGGAATGGCGCGCTCGGCCAGGTCGTAGACGCGCTTCCAGCCGCGCCGCTCGGTGCAGACCACCTCGCCGTACATCAGGGCCCGTTCGACCGCGACCTTGGAGGCCGACCAGTCCCACCACTCGCCGCCGTTCTTCGCGCCGCCGAGCTCGGTCGCCGTCAACGGGCCCTCGGCGCTCAGCTGCTTGATCACCGTGTCGTACACGCCGTGGGGCAGGTCGTGGTGCCACTGCGGGCGGGCGCGGTAGGCGCGGCGGCGGAACGCGAAGTGCGGCCACTCCTCGACGGGCAGGATGCACGCGGCGTGCGACCAGTACTCGAAGGAGCGGCCGCCCGACCAGTACGCCTCCTCCACCGTGCGCCGGCCGACCGCGCCGAGCCGGGCGTACGGGATCAGCTCGTGCGAGCGGGCCAGCACCGAGATGGTGTCCAACTGGACGCCCCCGAGATGCCGCAGCACCCCCGGAACCCCCGCCCGGCGGTCCGGAGCCCCCAGGAAGCCCTGGGCGCGCAGCGCGATGCGGCGGGCCTGGTCGGCGGAGAGTTCGACTGCGGGAGGAGGCACAGGCGTCATACGTGGAACCCTAGACGGCACCACTGACAACGGGAGGGGATCCGGCCAACGCCTCCCACCGGTCCGCTCACCGTTCACGTGCCGAGTCCGGAGCGCCGTCGGGCTGATCGGCGTGCTGCCCGGGCAGGTACGGATGGGCGCCGGGCAGGCCCAGGTCGGACGGGAGCAGTGCCGCCGTCCAGGCGTCGCGCCGCACACCCTTGTTGAGCAGCCCGGACCGCTGGTCGCCCTCCAGCCGGAACCCGGCCCGCAGCGCCACGGCACGCGAGGCCAGGTTGCCGATCTCGGCCCGCCACTCCAGCCGGTCCGCCCGCAGCGCGGTGAAGGCCCAGCGGGCGGAGCCGAGCACCGCCTCGGTGACGTATCCGCGACCGCGGTGCTCCTTGGTGGACCAGTAGCCGACCTCGTACGTCCCCGGTCGGCTGCGGCGGTCGATGGAGAGCGCCCCGACGAGCGTCGCGGACTCCGGCAGCTCCAGGGCGAAGCTGTACGCGGAGTCGTCCCGCCAGCCCGCCGGAGCGAGCTTCGCGGTGAACAGCTCCGCGTCGGTCAGCCGGTACGGCGAGGGGATCACCGTCCAGCGCTGGATGTCCGGATCCTGACAGGCCGCGTGCACCTTGTAGGTGTCCCGCGGACCGAACGGGCGCAGAAGAAGTCGTCGCGTGGTGAGAGTGATCGGCTCCATACGGTGATTCTCATGAGCGGAGAGCCGGGATGCGAGCACTTTCGGGGCTTCCCGGCACCTTCCGCGCCTCTGGCACGTTGTCCGGAGAGGGTGCGGCGAGGTTCACGCGACGGCAGCCCTCCCGACGCGGTGGTGTCCTCGCTTACGATGGCCGTTGCGGTGGGGCCCACCTGCCGTGCCCGCGCCAGAGTCCATCACACGACCCAGTGCCAGGCCCGACCGGCAAGGAGACCAGCCTCAGTGTCCGTCTTCAACAAGCTCATGCGTGCAGGCGAAGGCAAGATCCTGCGCAAACTGCACCGCATCGCGGACCAGGTCAGCTCCATCGAAGAGGACTTCGTCAACCTCTCCGACGCCGAGCTGCGGGCGCTCACCGACGAGTACAAGGAACGGTACGCGGACGGCGAGAGCCTGGACGACCTGCTTCCCGAAGCGTTCGCCACGGTCCGTGAGGCCGCGAAGCGCGTCCTCGGGCAGCGCCACTACGACGTACAGATCATGGGCGGAGCCGCCCTGCACCTCGGCTATGTGGCCGAGATGAAGACCGGTGAGGGCAAGACCCTCGTCGGCACCCTGCCTTCGTATCTCAACGCGCTCTCCGACAAGGGCGTGCACCTGATCACGGTCAACGACTACCTCGCCCAGCGCGACTCCGAGATGATGGGCCGGGTCCACCAGTTCCTGGGCCTGACCATCGGCTGCATCGTCTCCAACATGACGCCGGCGCAGCGCCGCGAGCAGTACGCCTGCGACATCACGTACGGCACGAACAACGAGTTCGGTTTCGACTACCTTCGCGACAACATGGCGTGGTCCAAGGACGAGCTCGTCCAGCGCGGCCACAACTTCGCCGTGGTCGACGAGGTCGACTCGATCCTCGTCGACGAGGCCCGTACGCCGCTGATCATCTCCGGCCCGGCCGACCAGGCCACCAAGTGGTACGGCGACTTCGCCAAGCTGGTCACGCGCCTCACCAAGGGTGAGGCGGGCAACCAGCTCAAGGGCATCGAGGAGACCGGCGACTACGAGGTCGACGAGAAGAAGCGGACCGTGGCCATCCACGAGACCGGTGTCGCCAAGGTCGAGGACTGGCTCGGCATCGACAACCTCTACGAGTCGGTCAACACCCCGCTCGTCGGCTATCTGAACAACGCCATCAAGGCGAAGGAACTGTTCAAGAAGGACAAGGACTACGTCGTCATCGACGGCGAAGTCATGATCGTCGACGAGCACACCGGCCGTATCCTCGCCGGCCGCCGCTACAACGAGGGCATGCACCAGGCGATCGAGGCGAAGGAAGGGGTGGACATCAAGGACGAGAACCAGACCCTCGCCACGATCACCCTGCAGAACTTCTTCCGCCTGTACGACAAGCTCTCCGGCATGACCGGTACGGCGATGACCGAGGCCGCCGAGTTCCAGCAGATCTACAAGCTCGGCGTGGTGCCGATCCCGACGAACCGGCCGATGGTCCGGGCCGACCAGTCGGACCTGATCTACCGCACCGAGGTCGCCAAGTTCGCCGCCGTCGTCGACGACATCGCCGAGAAGCACGAGAAGGGCCAGCCGATCCTGGTCGGCACCACCTCGGTCGAGAAATCCGAGTACCTCTCGCAGCAGCTCTCCAAGCGCGGTGTCCAGCACGAGGTCCTCAACGCCAAGCAGCACGACCGGGAGGCGACGATCGTCGCCCAGGCCGGCCGCAAGGGCGCGGTCACGGTCGCCACGAACATGGCCGGCCGAGGCACCGACATCAAGCTCGGCGGCAACCCGGACGACCTCGCCGAGGCGGAGCTGCGCCAGCGCGGCCTCGACCCGGTGGAGAACGTCGAGGAGTGGGCGGCCGCGCTGCCCGCCGCGCTGGAGTCGGCCGAGCTGGCCGTGAAGGCGGAGTTCGAAGAGGTCAAGGACCTGGGCGGGCTGTACGTGCTCGGCACGGAGCGGCACGAGTCGCGCCGGATCGACAACCAGCTGCGCGGTCGTTCCGGCCGTCAGGGCGACCCGGGCGAGTCCCGGTTCTACCTGTCGCTGGGCGACGACCTGATGCGGCTGTTCAAGGCGCAGATGGTCGAGCGCGTCATGTCGATGGCGAACGTCCCGGACGATGTGCCGATCGAGAACAAGATGGTCACCCGCGCCATCGCCTCCGCCCAGTCGCAGGTCGAGCAGCAGAACTTCGAGACGCGTAAGAACGTCCTGAAGTACGACGAGGTGCTCAACCGGCAGCGCGAGGTCATCTACGGAGAGCGCCGCCGTGTTCTGGAGGGCGAGGACCTCCAGGACCAGATCCGGCACTTCATGGACGACACGATCGACGACTACATCGCGCAGGAGACCTCCGAGGGCTTCGCCGAGGAGTGGGACCTGGACCGGCTGTGGGGCGCCTTCAAGCAGCTCTACCCGGTGAAGGTCACCGTCGAGGAGCTGGAGGAGGCGGCCGGCGATCTGGCGGGCGTCACCGCCGAGTTCATCGCCGAGTCCGTCAAGAACGACATCCACGAGCAGTACGAGGAGCGCGAGAAGACCCTCGGCTCCGACATCATGCGTGAGCTGGAGCGGCGCGTGGTCCTCTCCGTGCTGGACCGCAAGTGGCGTGAGCACCTCTACGAGATGGACTATCTCCAGGAGGGCATCGGCCTGCGGGCCATGGCGCAGAAGGACCCGCTGGTCGAGTACCAGCGCGAGGGCTTCGACATGTTCAACGCCATGATGGAGGGCATCAAGGAGGAGTCCGTCGGCTACCTGTTCAACCTGGAGGTCCAGGTCGAGCAGCAGGTCGAAGAGGTTCCCGTGCAGGACGCGGCCGAGCGCACCTCGCTCTCCAAGGAGGGTGCTCCCGCCGCGCGTCCGGAGATCCGCGCCAAGGGCCTGGAGGCCCCGCAGCGTCCGGACCGGCTGCACTTCTCCGCCCCCACGGTGGACGGCGAGGGCGGCGTCGTCGAGGGCGACTTCGCCACCGAGGGCGCGCCGTCCGGTTCCTCGGACGGGATGACGCGTGCCGAGCGCCGCAAGGCGCAGAAGAGCGGTGGCGGCGGCGGTCGCCGTCGTAAGAAGTAGCACCAGCAGCGCCGCACCGGCCGGGGCCGGACACCGCAGGGTGTCCGGCCCCGGCCGCGTTGTGAGCGTCACCGGCCGGCCGGGACGAGGCGTTCGCCGCCCAGTTCCACGGCCGCGCAGCGCCAGCGCTGGTCGGGACCCTGCTCCAGGCGGAAGGCCATGGCCTGGACCCGGTCGCCCGCCGCGATGCTGGCGAACGCCTCGACCACGCCGGTGGCGGGCTGGGCGCCGTGGCAGTGGCGCAGGACCGGTCGGTGGCCCCGGATGGCCCCGAGCGGGGTGGTGGGGGCCAGTTCGGCGAGCTGGTCGTAGGCGTCGCCGATGGTGTGGCCGAGCATCCAGTGCACCGGGCGCTGGCCGCTGAGGACCGCGAGCAGCCGTTCGGCGAACCACTGGTGGGGCCGCGGCGGGCGGTGCGGCTGGAGGCGCCGGGACCGCTGAGGAGGTACGGCCTGCGGCCGGCGCTGGTCGCGGCGGCCGGCGGGCCTCGTGCTGTTCATGCTCATGCTCATCGCCCCGTGAACCGGGCCCGGAAATACCGGGCGGTAACTTGTGCTGGGGATCTTCTACGGGGACGGTCGGCAACACCGCAAGGGGCTCCCGCGTCCGGTCAGGGGCTCGGGACGATTCACCTATCCGGGTTGCGGGCCATGGGGCGCAAGGGTGATCGCGGGGGTGACGGAGCGTCGCGGGTGGACGTGGGCCCCCGGTTGCCGAAACCCGAAAGGGGACGGTCCCCACGTATCCTGAAGGCGTCTCCGACTACGAAAGCGGCCTGCCATGCGCGTGTACGTCCCCCTGACCCTCTCCGGTCTCGCAGCGGCACACGCGTCCGGTGAGGTCGGCCCGGGGCCGCTGACGGCCTACGCGGTCACGCCCGGACTGCGTGAGTGGTACGTCTCCGACGACATCGAGGAGCTGGAGTACGCGGCGCTCACCCGGGCCGCCGCCGCCTCGCTCCGCCTGATCGCCGGAGACCCGGACGAGGCCCGGCGCCGGATCGTCGTCGCCGTCGACGTGCCGGACAGGGCCGCCACCGCCGACCCGGACCACGGGCTGAGCGCCGCCTCGCTCGGTGAAGTGCGCCTCGCCGCCGCCCTGCCGCTGGCCAAGGCGGCCGCGGTGCACGTGGATGCCGACGAGGCCGAGAAGGACGTGGCCGCGGCCGCGGCGGCCCTGGGCGCGGCGGACCTCGGGGACGATGACGCGCAGTTCACGGTGGACGGTGCGGAGGACCACGAACTGCTCTGGTTCGGCGTCCAGGAGATTCCGCAGCTCATCGGCTGAAGCTCTCAGGCCGAGGCCTCGGCGTTGTCAGACCCTGCGGGTACGTTTTCCGTATGACACCCGGGAAGACACGCACGCATCTGGTCTGGGACTGGAACGGCACGCTGCTCGACGACATCCACGCCGTCATCCACGCGACGAACGCCGCGTTCGCTGAGGTGGAGCTGGCGCCGCTGACGCTAGAGCAGTACCGGGAGATGTACTGCGTGCCCATACCCCACTTCTACGAGCGGCTCCTGGGCCGGCTGCCCACCGAGGCCGAGTGGGAGCGGATGGACGACATCTTCCACCGGTACTACGCGGAGCGCCGGGTCGCCTGCGGGCTCACCGCCGGGGCCGAGGACCTGCTCGCGCGGTGGAAGCTGGCCGGGCACAGTCAGTCTCTGCTGAGCATGTACGGGCACGAGCACCTGGTGCCGGTGGTGCGCGGGTACGGGATCGAGGCGCACTTCGTCCGTGTGGACGGGCGGACCGGGCCGTCGGGCGGGAGCAAGGCGCTGTACATGGAGCGGCACTTCGAGGCGCTGGCGCGCGCGGGCGGGATATCTCCGGAAAACTCGGTGGTCATCGGGGACGCGGTGGACGACGCGGTGGCGGCGGCGCATGTGGGGGCGCGGGCGGTGCTGTACACCGGGGGGTCGCACAGCCGGAGCAGTCTGCTGGCGGCGGGGGTGCCGGTGGTGGACAGCCTGGCGGAGGCGGTGGCGTTGGCGGAGACGTTCTCGGCCTGACGGCCTGAAGGACGTCCTCAAACGCCGGACGGGCTGGATGTGGCCGGACGGGCTTGATCGGGCCGGGCTGGATGGTCCGCACAGCACCCTCAGGAACTCTCGTTGCGCCCGCGCTCCGCATGCCTGGCTCCAGGGCGGGTACGCGGTGGTGCGGCAGCCACTCAGGTTGCCCCCGTTACGTACATTCGCCAAGGTGATGCACCGCACTGTCCGAAGTGTCAAAGTTCGATGTCTTCTTTTGTACACATGCGGCTCATGACGGGGTGGGGTACCGGGGCGATAGCCTGGTGCCGTGATCAGCGCGATACGCCTCGGGGGCAGCGAAGCCCCCGGCCGCCGCCCGGAGTGCCACCGCACCCGGGCGATCCGCGATCTTCCGACCCCGGACCGGCCGTCAAAAACGGCCCATGTGGTCCCGGGTAACTCTCGAAGCGGCATAGCGTCGACCCAGACCGGAAACCCCGTGTCGTGGCGGTACGTCGTTTTTCTCACCTACGTCACGCAACGGCGCGCGACAGGAGCCAGAGGACATGCAGACCAAGCTGGACGAAGCCAAGGCCGAGCAGCTCGCACGGGCCGCCCAGGTAGCTGACAACAGCCCGGGCGGTGGTGTCGGTGGCCCGGGCGGTACCCCCGGGGTGCGGGTCGCCGCCGCCGGGGCCGACGAGGACGCCCGTCCGGGTCAGGACGCCACGCTCGCCTACCTTCAGCGCTACTACCTGCATACGGCTCCCGAGGACCTCAGCGGCCGGGACCCGGACGATGTCTTCGGCGCCGCCGCCTCGCACTACCGGCTGGCCGAGAACCGTCCTCAGGGCACCGCCAACGTCCGGGTGCACACGCCGACCGTCGAGGAGAACGGCTGGACCTGCAGCCACTCCGTCGTCGAGGTCGTCACCGACGACATGCCGTTCCTGGTGGACTCCGTCACCAACGAGCTGTCCCGGCAGGGCCGCGGCATCCATGTCGTGATCCACCCGCAGGTCACCGTCCGCCGCGATGTCACCGGCAAGCTCATCGAGGTCCTCGCCGGCGGCCCCGGCATCCCGAGGGCCGTCAAGGGCGGCAGGAACGCCAAGGCGGAGCTGCCGCACGACGCGCTGGTCGAGTCCTGGATCCACGTCGAGATCGACCGTGAGACCGACCGCGCCGACCTCCAGCAGATCACCGCCGACCTGCGCCGCGTCCTGTCCGACGTACGGGAGACCGTCGAGGACTGGGGGAAGATGCGCGACGCCGCCCTCCGGATCGCCGACGACCTGCCCGGCGAGCCGCTGGACGACCTCGCCGACGAGGAGGTCGAGGAGGCCCGCGAGCTGCTGCGCTGGCTGGCCGCCGACCACTTCACCTTCCTCGGCTACCGCGAGTACGAGCTCAAGGACAGCGACGCGCTCGCCGCCGTACCCGGCACCGGCCTCGGCATCCTGCGCTCCGACCCGCACCACAGCGAGAGCGAGGACCACCCGGTCAGCCCGTCCTTCGACCGGCTGCCCGCCGACGCCCGCGCCAAGGCCCGCGAGCACAAGCTCCTCGTCCTGACCAAGGCCAACAGCCGCGCCACCGTGCACCGTCCGAGCTACCTCGACTACATCGGCGTGAAGAAGTTCGACGCCAAGGGCAACGTCGTCGGCGAGCGCCGCTTCCTCGGCCTCTTCTCCTCCGCCGCCTACACCGAGTCCGTGCGCCGGGTGCCCGTCATCCGCCGCAAGGTCGCCGAAGTGGTGGAGGGCGCGGGCTTCTCGTACAACAGCCATGACGGCCGCGACCTGCTCCAGATCCTGGAGACCTACCCGCGCGACGAGCTGTTCCAGACCCCCGTCGACCAGCTCCGCGCCGTCGTCACCTCCGTCCTCTACCTCCAGGAGCGCCGCCGGCTGCGGCTCTACCTGCGCCAGGACGAGTACGGGCGCTACTACTCCGCGATCGTCTACCTCCCGCGCGACCGGTACACCACCGGCGTACGCCTGCGGCTGATCGACATCCTGAAGGAGGAACTCGGCGGCACCAGCGTCGACTTCACCGCCTGGAACACCGAGTCGATCCTCTCCCGGCTGCACTTCGTCATCCGGGTCCCGCCGGGCACCGAGCTGCCGCACCTCACCGACGCCGACGCCGACCGCGTCGAGGCCCGCCTCGTCGAGGCCGCCCGCTCCTGGGCCGACGGCTTCGGAGAGGCGCTCAACGCCGAGCTGGGCGAGGAGCGCGCCGCCGAACTCCAGCGCCAGTACGGCCACTCCTTCCCCGAGGGCTACAAGGCCGACCACTCGCCGCGCGCCGCCGTGGCCGACCTGGTCCACCTGGAGACCCTCAAGGAAGGCGAGAAGGACTTCGCGCTCAGCCTGTACGAGCCGGTCGGCGCTGGCCCCGGCGAGCGCCGCTTCAAGATCTACCGGACCGGCGAGCAGGTCTCCCTCTCCGCCGTCCTGCCGGCGCTCCAGCAGCTCGGTGTCGAGGTCGTCGACGAGCGTCCGTACGAGCTGCGCTGCGCCGACCGCACACACGCCTGGATCTACGACTTCGGGCTGCGGATGCCGCAGACCAACGGCCACACCGGCCACCTCGCCGACGATGCCCGCGCCCGCTTCCAGGAGGCGTTCGCCGCCGTCTGGAAGGGCGAGGCGGAGAACGACGGCTTCAACGCGCTGGTGCTGGGCGCCGGGCTGAACTGGCGTCAGGCCATGGTGCTGCGCGCCTACGCGAAGTACCTGCGGCAGGCCGGTTCGACCTTCAGCCAGGACTACATGGAGTCCACGCTCCGCAACAACGTCCACACCACCCGGCTGCTCGTCTCGCTCTTCGAGGCTCGGATGTCGCCCGGCCGCCAGAGCGCCGGCACCGAGCTGACCGACGGTCTCCTGGAGGAGCTGGACGGAGCGCTCGACCAGGTCGCCTCACTCGACGAGGACCGGATCCTGCGGTCCTTCCTCACCGTCATCAAGGCGACCCTGCGCACCAACTTCTTCCAGAACGCGGACGACGGCACGCCGCACAGTTACATCTCGATGAAGTTCGACCCGCAGGCCATCCCGGACCTGCCCGCGCCCCGTCCGGCGTTCGAGATCTGGGTCCACTCACCGCGTGTGGAAGGTGTCCACCTGCGCTTCGGCAAGGTCGCCCGAGGCGGTCTGCGCTGGTCGGACCGGCGCGAGGACTTCCGTACGGAGGTGCTCGGCCTGGTCAAGGCGCAGATGGTGAAGAACACCGTCATCGTGCCCGTCGGCGCCAAGGGCGGCTTCGTCGCCAAGCAGCTCCCGGACCCGTCCGTGGACCGGGACGCCTGGTTCGCCGAAGGCATCGCCGCCTACCGCACGTTCATCTCGGCGCTCCTGGACATCACCGACAACATGGTGGCCGGCGAGGTCGTGCCGCCCGCCGACGTCGTCCGCCACGACGAGGACGACACCTACCTCGTCGTCGCCGCCGACAAGGGCACCGCGAGCTTCTCCGACATCGCCAACGAGGTCGCCGTCGCGTACGGCTTCTGGCTCGGCGACGCGTTCGCCTCCGGCGGTTCGGCCGGTTACGACCACAAGGGCATGGGCATCACCGCGCGCGGCGCCTGGGAGTCCGTCAAGCGGCACTTCCGGGAGCTGGGCCACGACACCCAGACCGAGGACTTCACCGTCGTCGGCGTCGGGGACATGTCCGGTGACGTGTTCGGCAACGGCATGCTGCTCTCCGAGCACATCCGCCTGGTCGCCGCCTTCGACCACCGGCACATCTTCATCGACCCGACCCCGGACGCGGCCACCTCGTACGCCGAGCGCCGCCGCCTCTTCGACCTGCCGCGCAGCTCCTGGGCCGACTACGACACCGGGCTGCTCTCCGCGGGCGGCGGGATCCACGCGCGCAGCGCCAAGTCGATCCCGCTGAACAACCACATCCGCGAGGCGCTCGGCATCGACGCGTCGGTGAGCAAGATGACGCCCGCCGACCTGATGCAGACCATCCTCAAGGCCCCGGTCGACCTGGTGTGGAACGGCGGCATCGGCACGTACATCAAGGCGGTCTCCGAGTCGAACGCCGACGTCGGCGACAAGGCCAACGACGCGATCCGCGTCAACGGCGAGGACCTGCGGGCCAAGGTCGTCGGCGAAGGCGGCAACCTCGGCGCCACGCAGCTCGGCCGGATCGAGTTCGCCCGCAACGGCGGCCGGATCAACACCGACGCGATCGACAACAGCGCCGGTGTGGACACCTCCGACCACGAGGTGAACATCAAGATCCTGCTCAACGGGCTGGTCCGGGACGGCGACATGACCGTCAAGCAGCGCAACAAGCTGCTCGCCGACATGACCGACGAGGTCGGCGCGCTCGTCCTGCGCAACAACTACGCGCAGAACGTCGCCCTCTCCAACGCCTCCGCCCAGGCGCCCTCCCTGCTCCACGCCCAGCAGCGCTTCATGCGACGCCTCGAGCGGGACGGCGCGCTGGACCGGGCGCTGGAGTTCCTGCCCGCCGACCGGCAGATCCGCGAACTGCTCGGCAACGACAAGGGGCTCAGCCAGCCCGAGCTGGCCGTGCTGCTCGCCTACACGAAGATCACGACGGCGGACGAGCTGATCTCCACCGTCCTGCCGGACGACCCGCACCTGCAGGGCCTGGTCCACGCCTACTTCCCGAGCGAGCTGCGCGAGCGGTTCCCGGAGGCGATCGACGGGCATGCGCTGCGGCGCGAGATCATCACGACGGTGCTGGTCAACGACACGGTGAACACCGCCGGTTCGACCTTCCTGCACCGGCTGCGGGAGGAGACCGGGGCGTCGATCGAGGAGATCGTGCGAGCCCAGTTCACGGCCCGCGAGATCTTCGGGCTGTCCTCGGTGTGGGACGCGGTCGAGGCGCTCGACAACCAGGTCGCGGCCGATGTCCAGACCCGGATCCGGCTGCACTCGCGGCGGCTGGTCGAGCGTGGTTCGCGCTGGCTGCTGGGCAACCGGCCGCAGCCCGTCGCCATCGCGGAGACCATCGCGATGTTCCGGGACGGCGTCGAGCAGGTCTGGAACGAGCTGCCGAAGCTGGTGCGCGGTGCCGACCTGGACTGGTACCACTCGATCCTGGACGAGCTGACCGCCGCCGGTGTGCCGAGCGAGCTGGCGGTGCGGGTCGCCGGGTTCTCCTCCGCCTTCCCGGCGCTGGACATCGTCGCGATCGCGGACCGGACGGGCAAGGACCCGCTGGAGGTCGCCGAGGTCTACTACGACCTGGCGGACCGGCTGCGGATCACCCAGCTGATGGACAGGATCATCGAGCTGCCGCGGGCCGACCGCTGGCAGTCCATGGCCCGCGCCTCGATCCGCGAGGACCTGTACGCGGCGCACGCGGCGCTCACGTCGGACGTGCTGAGCGTCGGGAACGGGACGTCCACGCCGGAGGAGCGGTTCCGGGCGTGGGAGGAGAAGAACGCGGCGATCCTGGCGCGGTCGCGGGCGACGCTGGAGGAGATCCAGGGGTCGGACGCGTTTGATCTGGCGAATCTGTCGGTGGCCATGCGGACGATGCGGACGTTGTTGCGTACGCACGCGTAGGGGGTACGTCTGTGGGGGCCGGTGCCGTTGGTGGCGCCGGCCCCCTCGGCGTGGGGGTTCCGTCCTCAAACGCCGGACGGGCTGGAAGTGGCCGGACGGGCTAGGGAACTACTTGCGCTTCGTGAACTTTGTGTATTCCGCCACTACTTCCTCCGCCGGGCCGTCCATCCTCAGCGTGCCCGCCTCCAGCCACAGGGCTCGGTCGCAGGTTTCGGTGATGGACTTGTTGCTGTGGCTGACCAGGAAGACCGTGCCCGCCTCCGCGCGCAGTTCCTGGATGCGGTCCTTGCTGCGGCGCTGGAACTTCGCGTCGCCCGTGGAGAGCGCCTCGTCGATCAGGAGGACGTCGTGGCTCCTGGCGGCCGCGATGGAGAAGCGGAGCCGGGCGCCCATGCCGGAGGAGTACGTGCGCATCGGCAGCGTGATGAAGTCGCCCTTCTCGTTGATGCCGGAGAAGTCGACGATGTCGTCGTAGCGTTCGCGGATCTGCTCGCGCGTCATGCCCATCGCCAGTCCGCCCAGCACCACGTTCCGCTCGCCGGTCAGGTCGCCCATCAGGGCCGCGTTCACACCGAGCAGCGACGGCTGGCCCTGCGTGTGGACCTTGCCGTGGGACGGCGGGAGCAGGCCGGCGATCGCCTTGAGCAGTGTCGACTTGCCGGAGCCGTTGGAGCCGATCAGGCCGATCGCCTCGCCCTTGTACGCGGCGAAGCTGACGCCCTTCACGGCGTGCACCTGGCGTGCGCCGGGCGTACGGCGGCGCGAGGTGATCCGGCTGAGCGCCGAGGTCGCGCTGCCCTTGCCCGTACGAGCGCCGTTGACGGTGTACGTGATGTGGACGTCGTCCACGACGACGGTCGGCACCCGCTCGTCGGTCGGCACCCGCTCGTCGGTCGGCACCCGCTCGTCGGTCGGCACCCGGTGGTCGGTCGGCACCCGGTGGTCGAGGGAACTTTTGAGATCAGCCACGTCCGTACGTCTCCTCGGCCTTCCAGAAGTACACGAATCCCGCCACACCGCACAGCAGCGCCCAGCCGGCCGCGGCCGCCCACACGTGCGGCGGCAGCTGCGCCGCGCTGTAGCTGTCGATGAGCGCGTACCGCATGAGGTTGATGTAGATCGCCGCCGGGTTGTACTCCAGTACCACCATCACCGCGTGCGGCACCCGCTCGCCGTGGAGCAGGTGGTCCAGGCTCCACATCACGCCGGAGGAGTACATCCAGGTCCGCAGCACGAACGGCATCAGCTGCGCGATGTCCGGGGTCCTGGCCGTCAGCCGGGCCACGGCCATCGACACGCCGGTGTTGAACACCGCCTGGAGCGCGAGCGCCGGGATCGCCAGCAGCCAGGACGGGCGCGGGAACTGGCCGAACACCAGCAGGATCAGCGTCAGCGCGCCGAGCGAGAACAGCAGCTGCTGCAACTGCTGGAGCGCCAGCGCCACCGGCAGCGAGGCGCGCGGGAAGTGCAGGGCCCGCACCAGTCCGATGTTGCCGCTGATCGCCCGCGTCCCCGCGGTGATCGAGTTGCTGGTGAACGTCCAGATGAAGACCCCGGTCACCAGGAACGGAACGAAGTCCTCCACACCGCGCTTGGTGTCCAGCAGGACGCCGAAGATGAAGTAGTAGACCGCCGCGTTCAGCAGCGGCGTCGCGATCTGCCAGATCTGGCCGAGCTTCGCCTGGCTGTACTGGGCCGTCAGCTTGGCCGTCGCGAACGCGGAGATGAAGTGCCGCCGGCCCCAGAGCTGCCGGACGTACGCGGGCAGCGAGGGCCGGGCGCCGCTGACCTTCAGGCCGTGCCGGGCGGCGAGGGCGGCCAGCTCACCGGGCGCGTAGGCGGGGACGGCCGGGGCCGCGGAGCTCACCGGAGGTGGCGGGGCTGCTGTCTGGCTCACCACGAAGGATCACTTTCGACGGAAGACGGAAGACGGAAGAGGTGCGAGGCGTGGGAACGGTACGGACCCGTAGGGACGCCCTCGTTGGGACGGGACCGTACCGTCGTAACGCCGAGAGTAGGACGCTTGTACGTCGCAACGCAACCGTTCCGTCGTCACCGACTATCATTCGGGCCATGACCACCGAACGGGGAACCCGCCGCCGCGCCCCCGCAGGCGCCGCCGTCCTGCGCGAGGACGTCACCGACGCCATCCGCGCGGCCGTCTTCGAGGAGCTGGCCGCGGTCGGGTTCGCCCGGATGTCCATCGAAGGCATCGCGCGGCGCGCCGGGGTCGGCAAGACGGCCGTCTACCGCCGCTGGAAGTCCAAGCTCGCCCTCGTCCTCGACCTGGTCGCGGCCGTCGCCGCGCAAGGCATGCCCGCACCGGCCACCGGCTCGCTGTACGGCGATGTGCGCGCGGTCCTCGAACTCGCCGCCTACGCTCTGCGCCACCCGGTTGCCTCGCAGGTCATCCCGGACCTGCTGGTGGAGTCGGCCCGCAATCCGGAGATCTCCGAGGCGATCAAGGGCGCGCTCCTCGACCAGCAGCAGGGTGTGGCGGCCGTGGTGGTGCGGGAGGCGGTGGCGCGCGGTGAGCTGCCGGAAGGGAGCGATCCGGACCGGGCGCTCGACCTGATCGTGGGGCCGCTGTACTGGCGGCTCGTCGTGGTCCGCGGCGCGCTGCCCGACGGATACCTCGACGACCTGGCCGCCTCGGCGGTCGCGGCGCTGCGCAACGGCTGAACCGGAGCGGCCTCACCGCTGCGCAACGGCTGAAGCGGAGAGGACCGCACCCCTGCGCAACGGCGCCTGAGGAGGCCCGAGGGATCACCGCTCCGGTACGCGCGCCAGCACCTCGCCCGTACGCGAGCTGTACGCCAGCACCGACGCGTCCGCCGGCAGCTTCTGGAACCGGGTCAGCAGCACCCACCGCACCCCGTACCGCGCGCTGATCCGGTCCCGTTCCTCCTGCGCGGTCGCCGCGTCCAGGTAGGCGGTGACCGCCTGGCTCCGCGCGCGCCGCTCCGCCGCCGGAAGCCCCGCGTCCGGAACCGCGTCCGCCAGGATGAACGCCCCGTGCCCGGCCAGCGCGTACATCGCCGGGACGCTGTCCGTCAGCACCACCTCGCCGGGCGGCACGTGCGCGGTGGCCCAGGTGTAGGGCTCGCCGGTCGTCGGCTTCCCGCCGGACTCCGGGCTGCTCGTGGTCCCGGCGGACAACGGGGGCTGCGCGGCGGTGAGCCCGTTGTAGTACGGCCACACCGCCGCCACGGCCACCGCGCACAGCCCGGCCAGCGTCCACCGCCGCAGCGTCGGCCGGATCCGGGTCCGCTGCTTCACCGCGACCAGCGCCACCACGCCCAGCGCCGCACCCAGCGCCGTCGGCGGATGGACCAGCAGGACGAGCCCGAGCAGGACCCCGATCCCGGCCGCCTCCGCCCATCGAGGCGTCCTTACTGGCGGCCGCCCGGAGCTCGCGCGCGGAAGCCTGGTGACCGCGTGACCGGTCCACGCCCACAGGTTCAGCGTGACCGCGACGGCGAACGTGCTCGGCGCGCTCCACCGACCCGGATCCGCCCAGTGGATCAGGGCCAGCGGGATCAGCGCGAGGACCGGTACCCAGCGGTTCGCCGTCAGCAGCCGGGCCAGCCGGCCGATTCCGGTCAGCAGCAGCGCCAGATTCACGGCGGCCGACAGCGCCAGCACCGACTGCCCGGAGAGCCCGCCGGCCCGGGCGGTCAGGCCCTGGAGGAGGGCGTACGGCGAGTAGTGCGCGCTGGCCACGGCGGGCAGGTCCGTCATCGGGAACGCCGGGTGCAGCAGGCTGGTCCGCAGCCGTTCGACGACGGCCGCGTTGAGCCCGGCCTCGCAGCACATAGGCACGTTCCAGGCCGCCGCCGACAGCACCGCCCACAGCAGCCCGCCCAGCAGGACGTACGGCGAAGGCAGCCACCGAGGCGCTACGACGCGTGCGACGTCCTCGGTCGGCGTGGGAGGAGGAGCAGGGGTAGGAGTGTCGGACGGGGCGGGTGTGGGAGAGGAGAGGGACACAGGTCATGGGTTCCGTGCGCGGGACCGTCCCTCCCGCCCGCCACTCTTCCGGGGGATGTACGGGAAGCTCTACGGCAGGCCCTTAAAGAGCGTCCGCCAGCAGTCGGTCCGCCACCCGGCCCGCCGCGCCGCCGTCGTCCAGGTCGCAGTAGTCGCGGCGGAAGCTCTCGTACGCGTCGGCGTGCCGCGCCGCCACCGCCGCGAGGCCGTGCAGCGCCTGCGCCACCTCCTCCGTCGTCACCAGCAGCGGACCGGGCGCCCGGGTCTCGAAGTCCAGGCAGAAGCCGCGCACGGTGTCGCGGTAGTGCTCCAGGTCGTACGTGTGGAAGAGCATCGGGCGGCCCGTCAGCGCGAAGTCGAACACCAGCCCCGCGTAGTCCGTGACCAGGACGTCCGCGATCAGGAGCAGTTCCGCCGCGCCCGGGTGGCGCGAGACGTCGAGCACGCCGGGCCCGTCCTGGAACCCGCCGGTGACCCTGGGGTGCCGGCGCACCAGCACGGTGTGGCCGGGGCCCAGCGAGCGGGCCAGCGCGTGCGGGTCGAGCGCCGGATCCCAGCGGTACGGGCCGGGGGCCGTGCGGTCGGGCGCGTCGCGGGTCGCGGACGGAGCGTGGGCCAGGTGGTCGCGGTAGGTGGGCGCGTAGAGGACGATGCGGTGGTCCTGCGGTACGCCGAGCGTGCGCCGGATCTCTTCGGCGGCCTTGTCGCGGTCGGGGGCGCACAACAGGTCGTTGGCCGGCGATCCGGCTTCCAGCACCTCACCCGCGTACGCCAGTGAGCTGCGCAGCAACGGCGTGGCGAAGCGGCTCGGCGACACCAGTACCGACCATTGGGCCGACCGGTGCGCCAAGGTGGCGAGATGCTGGTGGTCGGCGTAGAGGGTCTCCGCCAGGCCGGCGCCGAAGCGGCCGAGCGGGGTGCCGTGCCAGGTCTGGACGACGGTCTGTCCGGGCCGCCGCTCGAACCACGTCGGCAGCTGCTCGTCCGTGACGATCCGCCGGGAGCGGGCCAGCGCCTCGTACCAGGCGGCGCTGTGCACCGGAACGGCGCGTGCACCGGGTGGCACGTGGGTCGTGCGGCCCGGAGCGGTGCCGGTGATCCACAGGTGCTCGACCTCCGTGCCTCGGCGCACGAGCTCGGCGTGCACGGCGCGCGGTGAGTCGCCGCCGGCGTAGAGGACGGTGTCCAGGAGCGGGAGGTGCGCGGTGGTGCGTCGCGCGAGGTGGTGCGCGTCGCGCAGGAGCCGCCTGCTGTACGCGCTCCGCTCGGCGACCGCGAGCGCTCCTCCGGCCACCACGGTCAGCCGGTCGCCGTTGCGCCGCTCCAGGGCCAGGACGGAGTCGCCGCAAGGGAGGTGCTCGGCGAGCGAGGTGCGGACGCGGACGGGATGACCGTCCAGGTGGAGGGTCCAGCGGCCTTCTGGGAGCGGCGAGGCGATTCGCGCGGAGAACCGGCCGGCCGCACGGTCCACCGTGATGTCGGTGACCGGGACGGCCTCGTGCAGGGTCTCGTGACGGAGGACGAGCCGGGCGCTCGCGCCGGACGCGGGGCCCGAGGCCGCGGAGGCCTGCGTGCCGGAGGCTCGCCCGTACGTCCCCGAGGCCGTGGAGGCTTTCGGCGTGTGCGCCCACAAGGCGGTGAAGGCTTTCGGCGCGTACGTCCCCGAGACCCGCAGCGCCCCGTCCTCCAGCCGCTCCACCTCATCCGCCACCGGCGGCCCGCCCAGCTCCACCACCAGCTCACCCGCCGCGTCCGCACACGCCGGCGCAGGCAGATCCGGGGCGGCGGGCAGCGGTGTGCGGGTTCCGTCGGCCAGCAGCAGGCGGGCCCGCCAGCGCGCGCCGGCAGCCTCGACCTCGCGAGGCGCCCGGTGCGGGACCGGCGGGACGGCGGCGAGGCCGTCGAGCGGGACCGACACCGCGAACCTGCCGTCGTCCCCGTACTCCACCGGACACGAGCGCTCCTCGGCCCCTTCGCGCGTCAGCAGCACCGCCGTGGGCCGGGAGGTCCCGCCGAAGAGCCGTCCCGACAACTCCAGCCGCGCCGTCTCCGTACCACCACCGCAACCGCCACCGTGCGCCTCCACGAGAGCCGGAAGCCGCGACACCGTCAGCCGCAGCCGTCCGCCCCGGTGGTCCAGCACCGCCCGCCGGCCGTCGCCCAGGTCGTGCACCAGCGGCTGGTCCGCGCCCGCGTCCGCCGCGCGCACCGCGACCCGCCGTACGGTTCCGCGCGCCGCGACGACCAGTCCGACCAGCCAGCCGCCGCCGGGCAGCCGGTCCGGATCGAGGACCAGCTCGAAGCCCGCATGGTCGTAACCGTGCAGCTCCTGACCGGAGTTCACCGTCGCCTCGGGCGCACTCACGGACCGCACCGGCACCGTCCGCACCCGCCGCCCTCGCTCCGCCCGGATCATCCCTACGGTGAGCTGCTGCCGGGCCGAGGAAGCCGGCAGGTTCCGCAGGTAGGCGTATCCGCGCAGCCGGAGCTTCCCGTCCGCGCCCCACCGCGCCTCCACGAGCCGCGCGACCGCCGGTACGTCGGCGCGCGCGAGCCGGGCGCTCGCGCCGCGCACGCCGGGGTAGACGGCCCGCCGCCGACCCGGAGGCCCCTCCACCGCGAACGTCCCGACGCCGTTGGCCCGTTCGAAGGCGAGAACGGCCAGCAGCTCGTCCATCCGCCGCTCCCGCACCAGCCGCCACTTGATCCGCGACTCCACCGGCAGCCCCTCCACCACCCCGTCCCCGGCCCGGTCCACGAAGGCCCCGGCACCCTCCAGGAACGCCGACCGGTACGCCTCACCGCCCATCGGCAGCCCGTCCAGGAAGTACCCGAAGTCGTCGCGCAGGCAGGACGCGTCGTACGCCAGCCGCCGCTCCGCGCCTCCGTGCTCGCCGAGGAACGCGCTGACCTGCTCGCACGCGTCGATCCGGTCCCGTACGCCGGTGACATCCGTACGCCGCCGGGTGATCGAACCCTCCCGCACCCGCCAGTAGTAGACGTGCTCGTGCAGGACGTCGACGGACCCGGCGAGGTAGTGCGCCGGGATCATCACCGGCGTGTCCTCGTACAGCTTCCCTTCCGGGAAGGCGAAGGCGTGCCGGTCCCAGAAGGAGCGCCGGAACACCTTGTTCCAAGCCACCCGGTCGGCGAGCAGGCGCGGATCCCGGGTGATGTGCGTGCGCGGGCGCGTGGCGGTCAGCCAGCGGTACTGCCACGCCTGCTGCCGTCCCTGACCGGTCAGCCGCCACACATTGCCGGCCACCAGATCGGAGCCGGTCGACTCCAGCGAGGCCACCATCCGCTCGTACGCGTCGTGGACGACGAAGTCGTCGCTGTCCGCGAACGCCAGGTACGGCACGGACGGCGTGGTGTGCCGGACGCCGGTGTTGCGGGCCGCGCTCAGGCCGGCGTTCGGCTGCCGCACCAGCCGGAAGCGGCTGTCCCGGGCGGCGACGTCCTCGGCGATCGCCGCGCTGTTGTCCGTCGAGCCGTCGTCGACCATCACCACCTCGATCGCGCCGAGGCTCTGTTCCGCCACCGAGCGCAGGCAGTCCTCCAGATAGTCCTCGACGTTGTGGACCGGGACGACGACGCTGAGGAGTGGCTTCATGCTCTGGTCAACACGAGGCGGCCGCCGGGGTCACCGGCGCTGACCCGAACGGGTGAACGCGGAGCGCCTGCCGCCCGCCTCCGCCATTACGCTCGGCTGCCATGCCGCCCAGAGCCTCCGCCGCGTCCGTGAAGCGGTTCGTCCGCAGGCAGGCCATGCGGGCCGCCTACCGCACCGACCTCCGCCGTCCGCTCGACCCGAACCTCGCGCTCTACGGCGCCTACTGGAACCGTGGCGTCGCCTGCAACCCGGCCGCCATCCACGCCAAGGCCCGCCAACTCGCCCCGCACATCAAGGGCGTGTGGGTCGTCTCGTCCCGGCACCGCGACCGGATGCCTCCAGGCGTGCCGTACGTCATCGAGGGCTCGCGGCCCTACTGGCGGGCCATGGCCACCGCCACGTACCTGGTCAACAACTCCAGCTTTCCCGGCGGCTTCACCAAGCGTCCCGGTCAGCGCTACCTCCAGACCCACCACGGCACGCCGCTCAAGACGATGGGCCTGGACCAGCGCGCCTATCCCGAGCTGGCCCGGAAGGCGGACTTCGCCAAGATCCTTGCGCACGTGGGCCAGTGGGACGTCAGCCTCTCCGCCAACCCGCACACCACCGCCGTCTGGAACCGTGTCTACCCGGGCCCGTACGAGCATCTCGGCCTCGGCTATCCGCGTAACGACGTCTACTTCACCGCCACCGCCGACGACATCGCGAAGATCCGCGCCGAACTCGGTATCCAGGCGGACCGGATCGCACTCCTCTACGCACCGACCCACCGCGACTACCGCGACGGCTTCGTCCCCGATCTCGACCCCGAGCGCCTCGCCCGCGAACTCGGCCCGCAGTACGTGGTGTTGCTGCGCGCGCACTACTTCTACGGACGGTCCGCCGGAGTCGGCGGCACACCGACCGGCCGGGTCCTCGACGTCACCGCGCATCCGCGCGTCGAAGAACTCTGCCTGGCCGCCGACGCGTTGATCACCGACTACTCCTCGCTGACCTTCGACTACGCCTGCCTGGACCGCCCGATCATCGTCCACGCCCCGGACTGGAGCGCCTACCGAACGGCACGCGGTACGTACTTCGACCTGCTCTCCGGCCGGCCCGGTGACACCCCCGGCACCGTCACCACCACTCAGGAAGAGCTGACCGAGGTGTTCCGGACAGGCGAGTGGCGCTCGCCGGCGTCGGCCGCGCTACGCACCGCGTTCCGGGAGCGGTTCTGCCCGTACGACGACGGACACGCGGCGGAACGGGTCGTACGGCGGTTCTTCGGCGTCCCCTTTGCCCCGCCCAGTCGTTGATTCCGACAGCTCACGCACACCGCCAGGTTGGGAGACGTCCATGCACCGGTCCGCCTACGAGCAGATGGAACTCTGCGTCCAGGAGTATCTGCCGGTCGAAGGGCCCGCGTCCGGCAACGGCAGCTACCGGGTCGTCGACCTCGGCTCCCGTATCTCCGGCCAGCAGACCCGCACCCACCGCGCGCTCCTCGCCGGGCACGCCATCGACTACTTCGGCGTCGACGTGCAGGACGGGCCCAACGTCGACGCGGTCATGAAGAAGCCGTACCGCATCCCGGCCCGCTCCAACAGCGCCGACGTCGTGCTCTCCGGCCAGGCGTTCGAGCACATCCCGTTCTTCTGGGCCTCCATGCTGGAGATCGCCCGGGTTCTGAAGCCAGGCGGCCACGCCTTCATCACCGCACCCTCGCGCGGCCATGTCCACGATGCGCAGGACTGCTGGCGCTACTACCCGGACGGGTTCCGCGCCCTCGCCGCTCACTCCCGGCTCGAACTCCGCGAGGCCTACACGGACTTCCCGCCGCAGAAAGGCATCTGGCACGACTACCGGGCCATCGACAAGAAGGCCGCCTACTGGGGTGACTCGGTCGGTGTCTTCCGCAAGCCGCAGCGCTATCCGCGGCTGACGATGTTCGCCGTACGGGAGTTGGCGGTCTGGTGGGCCAACCGGGTCGGCGGTGTCGATGCCGTTCCGCTGCCAGCGCCGCTGGACGGCCGCGAGCGGTGCGGGCGTCCGGAGGCCGTGCCCGTACAGGCGTCCTCGCTCGAACAGGAATCGGACCGATCAATGACAGGTTGACGAAAAGTGACATGCGCCACAAAGCGCGCGTACTGTCCCGGTCCATGGCTTGGCGCAACGCCGTCAACGGCGTCCTTCAGCAGCTCACCGGCTACCAGCTCAGGCGCGTGACGGTGCCCGCCGCCCGCACGGCCCCGGCCGCATCCCTCGCGGCCTCGACCCGTGCCCCTGCCCCTGCGGCGGCGCCAGCCCCGAAGCCCACCGCGAAGAAGTCCGCCCTCGCCTTCCCGGAGGACTACGACGACGAGGCCAGGGACATCATCCGGGCGGTCAAGCCGTACTCGATGACCTCACCGGAGCGGCTCAACGCCTTCATCCTCGCCACCCGGTACATCGCGCGGCACGACATCCCCGGCTCCATCGTCGAGTGCGGCGTCTGGCGCGGCGGCTCCATGCAGGCCTGCGCCAAGACCCTGCTCTCCGTCGGCGAGACCGAGCGCGAGCTGTACCTCTTCGACACGTACGAGGGCATGACCCCGCCCACCGCCGAGGACCTGCGGCGCGACGGCCGTCCGGCGCAGGAGCTGCTGGACGCCCAGGCCAAGGACCGGCCGATCTGGGCGGTCGCCTCGCTGGAGGACGTACAGGCGGGGTTCGGGGAGGTGCCGTACCCGAAGGAGCACATCCATTACGTGCAGGGCCGGGTGGAGCACACGGTTCCGGAGCAGGCGCCGGAGCAGATCGCGATCCTGCGGCTCGACACCGACTGGTACGCCTCCACCAAGCACGAGTTGGAGCACCTCTACTCGCGGCTGGTCAGCGGCGGTGTGCTGCTGATCGACGACTACGGCTACTGGCAGGGCTCGCGGCAGGCCGTCGACGAGTTCCTCGACAAGACCGGCGAGCGGCTGTTGCTGCTGCGCATGGACGAGGGCCGGATCGCCGTCAAGCCCTGATCCGCCGGACCGGACCGCCGGACCTGACCCGAGCCCCGTGCCCTCGCCCGGCACGGGGCTCGACCGCGTCACGGGCGCGCCCCCGCACGCCTGAACCCGCCCTCTTTGTCACTCGAATGGCTCCCGTCGGGTGACCGGTCCCGGTGACGCGGGTTGTACACCGTGGCCCCCTCATACCTCTTGCCTCCCTCTTGATGGTCATCTCCCCGATGTCGTCCGCCCGGAAGGATCGTGCGCTGCGATGGCACCCCGTCTCACCGTCGTCGTCCCCCTCTACAACGTCGAGGAGTACCTCGGTGCCTGCTTGACCTCGCTCGCCGAACAGACCATGGCGGACCTGGAGGTCGTCCTCGTCGACGACGGCTCCACGGACAACGGGCCCGCTCTGGCGCAGGAGTTCGTGGACCGCGACCCGCGCTTCCGGCTGATCCGGCAGAAGAACGCCGGACTCGGCGCGGCCCGTAACGCCGGCGTCCGCGAGGCCGATCCGAAAGCCGAGTTCCTCACGTTCGTCGACAGTGACGACGTCGTCCCGCCGGGCGCGTACGCACGGATGATGGCCGAACTCGACAGCTCCGGCTCCGACTTCGCCACCGGCAACGTGGAGCGGCTGCGTGCGAACGGCGCACTCGAACAGTCGCCGATGTTCCGCAAGCCGATGGAGAAGGCCCGCCCGGCCACCCATGTCACCCGGGACTGGATCCTGTTGGGCGACCGCATCGCCTGCAACAAGGTGTTCCGCCGCACCTTCTGGGACGAGCACGCCTTCGCCTTCCCGACCGGCGTGCTGTACGAGGACATCGCCGTCGTCCTGCCCGCGCACTTCCTGGCCCGCTCGGTCGACGTCGTCGAGGAGCCGGTCTACCACTGGCGCGACCGGGACGGCTCGATCACCACCCGCCGGGCCGTCCCGCGAGGTATCCGCGACCGGGTCGCCGCCGTCACCACGGTCAGCACCTTCCTCTCCGGCCGGGACGGGATGGCGGAGGCCAAGCGGCGCTACGACGCGCACGCGCTCTCCGGCGACCTGTGGCTGTTCATCGAGGCCCTGCCGGACGGCGACGAGGAGTTCCACACCGCTTTCCTCGACCACGCGGGCGCCTTCGCCGCCACCGTCGATCCCGAGGTCTTCGCCGGTCTGCCGCTGGACCTGCGGGTCAAGTGGCAGCTCATCCGGGAGCGCCGGATCGCCGAACTCCTCGCGCTGCTCGGCGAGGAGAAGAGCGACCGGGACACCTTCCACGTACGCGGCCTCCTCCGCCTCCGCGCCCACCACCCGGCCGTCCGCGACCCGCTGCCCTCCGCCGCCACCGCGCTCACGTCGGCCGACCTCCCCGTCCACGCGCACCTCACCGAGGCCGTGTGGCGGGACGGACTGCTGCGGCTGACCGGATACGCGTACGTGCGCAACGCACCCGGCGGGCCGCCGCGGCTCGGCTGGCTGCGGTCCGGGAAGCGGCTGATCCCGCTGCGGCTGCGGCCGACCGCCGGTGATGAGGCCACCGCCCGCTCCGGACGCTCGCTGCACCGCTATACGCGCGCCGGATTCGAGGCGGCCGTCGACCCGCGCTCGATCGCTTCCAAGGCCAAGGCCGGTCGTACGACGTGGAAGCTGGAGGCCGCTCTGTTCGGCGCCGGCCGCCTCCGCCGAGGCCCGATGCGGCTCACCGGTACGCCGGCCCCGCCCGCCGCTCTGTACACCGACGAGCGGACCCGGGTCGTTCCGGTCCTCGCCGGCAACAAGCTGGAGCTCCGCACCGAACGGATCGTGGCCGTCCTGACCAGCCACTCGGCCGCCGACGACTGCCTCCACCTGGACGTGAAGGTCCTCGACGACGACGGGCCCGTCGCGCTGCGGCTGACCGAGTGGCGCACCAAGGAGACCCAGGAGTTCGCTCTGCGCGGTTCGCTGCGGTCCCGGTCGGCCGACATTCCGTTCAGCGCCTTCCGAGGCGGCGATGACATCTGGGGCGTACAACTCGTTGGTGGCAGAGGTCGGTTGACGGTCGCCGCCCGGACCGACGCCGAGGACGGCCGCTATCCGCTCCCGGACGGACGCGAGCTGCACGTGGCCGCCAACCCGTCCGGCGACCTCGTTCTCACCGAGCGGGCCGTACAGCCCGTCGTCACCTCCGTGCGGTGGTCCGAGGATGGCGAGCTGGTCCTCGAAGGGACCTTCCCGGAGCCGTCCGGCACCATCGGTGAGCTGGTGCTGCGGCACGGCGGCCATAGTGAAGAGGCGGTGTGCGAGCTGGAGTTGAGGACGGATGGCGGCTTCCGTGGCGCCATCCGCCCGGCCGCCGTCGACGGGTCCGCCGGGCCGTTGCCGCTCGCGGAAGGACGCTGGTACCTCTTCCTCCGCGAGCCGGGCGAGCGCGACCCCGACGCGTACCGTCCGCTCCGCCTGACCACCGCGCTCCACGCCACACTGCCCCGCCAACAGACCTCGGCCGGGCGTCCTTTCACCCTCCAGCGGCGCTACCACGACCGGCTCGTCCTGGAGTCCGGCAGCGCCCTGCCGACCGCCGAGCAAGGTCCGTACGGCCAGCGGATCCAGCGCGAGCGGTACGCCGGACTGCGCACCGCCGACCGGGGCCAACTGCGCCCGGCCGCGCTCTACTCCAGCTTCGACGGCCGCCAGTTCTCCGACTCGCCGCGCGCCATCCACCGCGAACTGGCCGCCCGCGCACCGGACATCGAGCATCTCTGGACCGTCCGCGACCAGCAGACGGCCGTGCCCGAAGGCGTCCGCGCCATCGCGCTGCACAGCGCCGAGTGGTACGAGGCGCTCGCCCGGAGCCGCTGGATCGTCACCAACACCCATCTGCCGCAGTGGTTCGAGCGGGCCGATGGCCAGTGCGTCGTCCAGACCTGGCACGGCACACCGCTCAAGCGCATCGGCCGCGACCTCGCCGGCACTCCGCACGCGGACGCCGCCTACATGGCCTCCATGGAACGCCGGTCCGCCCAGTGGAGCGTGCTCGTCTCACCGAACAGCTTCTCCACGCCCGTCCTCCGCCGCGCCTTCGGGTATCAGGGCGAGGTGCTGGAGTGCGGTTATCCGCGCAACGACCTGCTGTACGCGCCGGACCGGGCCAAGGTCGCCACCGCCGTACGGGAGCGGCTCGCGATCCCCCAGGGCCGACGCGTCGTCCTGTACGCGCCGACCTGGCGCGAGGACCGGCCACGGCGGGCCGGGCGGTACGACCCAGGCCACCAACTCGACCTGGACCAGGCCCGAGAGGTGCTCGACGGTGACCATGTCCTCCTGGTCCGCCGCCACTACCTCGTCGGCGGCAGCGTCCCCGACACCGACACCGTCCGTGACGTCTCGCGCCACCCGGACGTCGCCGAACTCCTGCTGATCAGCGATGTGCTGGTCACCGACTACTCCTCGATCATGTTCGACTTCGCGCAGACCGGCCGCCCGATGCTCTTCCACACCTACGACCTGGCCCACTACCGCGACACGTTGCGCGGCTTCTGCTTCGACTTCGAGCACCGCGCGCCCGGGCCTCTGATTCCCGACTCAGCGGGCATCGTGGCCGCTCTGCGCGACCCGGAGGCCGCCGTCGCAGGACACCGGGAGGCGTACGAGCGGTTCCGGGAGGCGTTCTGCGATCTCGACGACGGGAGCGCGGCGGTGAAGGTCGTCGACCGCATGCTCAAGGACGGCTCCATGGCCGAAGACGGCTCCAGGACCGACGACGGCTCCATGGCCGAGGAGGCGCAGGCGTGACCGACTTCAGCTGTGTGATCACCGCGGGCGGAGACAGCGAAGGCCCGAGCGGCGCCGACGCCCTGCGTGGATCCGTCGACTCCGTGCTCGGCCAGTCGCTGCGCGCCTCCGAGGCGCTCGTCGTCCTCGCCTCCGGCGCCGACGCGCCCACCCGCACCGCCGCCCGCGCCCTGGCCGACCGCGCCCCGGACCGGGTCCGGCTGATCCACGCCGACCCGGCCGTCCGCACCACCGGCGCCCTGCGCAACGCGGGCCTCGACGCGGCGACCGGCCGGTACGTCCTGGTCCTCACGCCCGGCGAACGCCTCCACCGCCACGCCTGCCGCAACCTCTGGCAGGCCGGCGAACGCAGCCGCGCCGACCTGGTGGCCGGGCGGTGGAGCAGGACCGTGGCGGAGAGCGGCAAGGAGCAGGAGCCGCCGTGGCAGGACGAGCTGTACGCCCGCTCCCGCACCGTCGCCCGGTTCGACGAGGCGCCCGGGCTCGTCGTCCGGGACGCTCTGGTGACCGGCTTCTGTCTGCGCCGCGAGGCGGCCCGGCTCCACGGGCTGCGGTACGAGGAGGACCTGGCGCACGGCGAGATCCTGTTCGGCCCGCTCGCCGCGGTGGCCGTCGGCCGGATCGCGCTGGTCCGGCGGCTCATCGTGACCGGCCGGGCCGTCCCTGACCGGGCCCGCGACCTCACCGCTCTGGTCGCCGCGCACCGCCGGGTCGCCTCCACCCTGGACGCCCTCGGGCTGCCCGCACTGAGCGAGGAGCGGGAGCGGGCCTTCGTACGCGATCATCTGGTGCCGCTGGCCCGCTCCTTCCCGCGCCTGCCCGCCGCCCGCCGGACCCGGACCGCCGCCACGGCCGCCCGCGTCCTGACCGTGCCCGTACCGCAGGAGCTGCCGCCGCTGGAGCGGGTCGCGGCCACGCTGCTCGCGCGCGGCGACGCGGAGGGCGTGGTGACGGCGGCGTACGCGCTGAGCCGGCCCGCCACCGTCTGCGCGCCGGTCACCACGAGTGAGGACGGGCGGGTGGAGTGGGACGAGCGCTGTCCGGTGGACGTCACCGAACTCGGCCACCAGTACCGGGTGTTCGGCGAGGCCCGGCTGATGAACCGGCTCATCCGCTGCACCGCCGAGCGGGGCCGGCTGCTGCTGGAAGGCCGCCTCGTGCTGCCGCCGCACACCGCACCCGACGGCCCGTTCACCGCCACGCTGGAGTTCCGGGCACGTGGTGGGGCGCGCGCCGTCGCGTTTCCGGTGACGGACGTACGCCGCGACGGGAACGGGATCACTTGGGGGGCGTGCGCGGATGTCACGCGCTTCCTGCGGCCTGTCGGCGTCCGCGACACCGCCTGGGACGCGCGGCTGATCGTGGAGGCGGGAGGAGTGCGGTCCGTCAGCGATCTCTTCGGGCCGCAGGACCTGGTGGAAGGGCCGGTCCGGTTCGCCGCCCGGCCCAGGCTCGGGCCGCTCGCCGGAGACACCTGGGAGCCGTACATCACGCTCAAGGACCACATGGCGCTCCGCCTCACCGCCCGCCACCGCCCGGCCCGCACCACCCGCCGCCTGGTCCGGTACGCCACCCACTTCCGCCCGGCCCGCAAGGCCAGGCTCCTCCTCCGCGCCCTGCGCAAGCGCGCCGACCGCTACCGCTCCCGGCCCTTCAAGGCGGCCGCCTACAACACCTGGCTCACCCGGCTGCCCGTGCGCAAGGGCTCCGTCGTCTTCGAGAGCCACATGGGCCGCTGCTACGGCGACAGCCCGCGCGCCCTCCACGAGGAGATCCGCCGCCAGGGCCTGAAGCTCCACGCCACCTGGTCCTACGACACCTCACCGGCCGGCTTCCCGGCCGACGCCCGCCTCGTCCGCCGCTGGTCCTGGCGCTACCTCTGGGCGCTGGCCCGCGCGGAGTTCTGGGTCGACAACCAGGGCTTCCCGCAGCACCTGCGCAAGCCCGCCCGCACCACCTACCTCCAGACCTGGCACGGCTCCGCGTACAAGAGGATGGGCTTCGACGAGACCCGCGTACAGCTCCTGGCCGCGCCGCAGCGCGAACGGCTCCAGCAGGCCGTCCACCGCTTCGACCACTTCCTCGTCCGCTCCGAGCACGACGTGGCCACCCTCGCCCGCGCCTACCGCCTGCCCGAGGACCGGCTGCTGCGCACCGGCTACCCGCGCAACGACGCCTTGATCGCCGAGCGCGTCCGGGCCGAGACCGAGGGCCGGCTGCCGCGTCCGCCGCTGGCCGAGGCGCTGGGCATCGACGACCACAAGAAGGTGGTCCTGTACGCGCCGACGTTCCGTGGCGGCCCGACGGGCGGGAAGCAGACCAGGCGCCGACTGCTGCTGGACGTACGGGAGTTCGCCGAGCGCTTCGGGGACACGCACACGCTCCTCGTCCGCGCGCACTACCTGGAGGCCGCCCGGCTCCCGGTCTGTCCGCCCGGCACGGTGATCGACGTCTCGCGCCACCACGACGTCAGCGAACTCCTCGCGCTGGCCGACGTCCTGGTCACCGACTACTCCTCGATCATGTTCGACTTCGCGCTGCTGGACCGGCCCGTCATCCTGTACGCCCCGGACCTCGACGCGTACGCCGCCGAGCGCGGCAGCTACTTCGACCTGCGCGAGAAGGCGCCCGGTCCGGTGGCCGCGACGCAGCAGGAACTCTTCACCGAACTCACCGAGTTGAAGCGGTCGGACATCCGCTCCGCGCCTCAACGAACCGCGTTCGCAGCCGAGTTCGGCGGCTATGACCGAGGAGACGCGGCCCGCCGTACCGTCGCCGCCGTTTTCGGCCCGCAGAGCGCCCACCGCACCACCGACCACCAGCAAGGGGCCGGCCGATGAGCCGTGACATCTTCATCGTCTCCAACAGCACCGACGAACTCGGCGGGGTCACCGCCTGGATGCACCAGACCGCCCGCCTCTTCACCGAGCAGGGCCACCGCGTCCACACCATCGGCATCCACGCCTCCGACCGCAAGATGGCCCTGCCCGCCGACCCCGGCCACCCCGTCACCGCTCTCTACCCGGCCCACCCGCCGACCCCGTGGACGCCGCACGGCATCCGGGACCGCTTCCGCCTCCCGACCCGGCGCCGGGAGGCGGCCCGGGTCGCGGAGAAGCGGGTGGCGGTCGCGCGGCTCTCCGAACTCTTCGCCGCCGCCCGGCCCGGCGCGGTCGTCGTCGTCACGCAGGTCTGGGCGATGGAGTGGGTCAAAGAGGCCGACACCAGCGGTGTGCGGACCATCGGGATGAGCCACGAGTCCTACGACTACTCGCGAGCGAGCCACCGCTACCGCTGGATCAGGAACCACTACAAGGACATCGACCACTGGCTCGTCCTCACCGAGGAGGACGCCGACCGGTGGGCCGGCGACGGCATGAACAACGTGGGCTTCCTCCCGAACGCGCTGGCCCGGCTGCCACACGTGCCGTCGCCGCGCACCGCGAAGACCGTCGCCAGCATCGGCCGCCTCAGCGACCAGAAGGGCATCGACCTGCTCCTGGACACCTGGGCCCTGGTCGCGCCGCAGCGACCGGAGTGGCGGCTGCGCGTGTACGGGACGGGCGAGGACGAGGCCGCACTGAAGGAGCGGTGCACCGGGCTCGGGCTCGACGGGTCCGTGGAGTGGATGGGCCGTACCGACGACGTGGAGGCGGCCCTCGCGGAAGCTTCCGTCTTCGTCCAGTCCTCCCGTGGCGAGGGCTTCCCGCTGGCGCTGCTGGAGGCGATGGCGAGCGGCGTGCCGTGTGCCGCGTTCGACTGCGCGCCCGGCGTCCGCGAGATCGTCCGGGACGGCGAGGACGGGCTCCTCGCCCCTGCCGGTGACACGGCGGCCCTCGCCGACCGGCTGCTCCGGCTGACCGGCAACCCGCGACTGCGCGACGCGCTGGGCAGCCGGGCGCGCAGCGGCGCGCAGCGGTTCTCCGAGCCGGAGGTGGGACGGCGCTGGGAGGAGCTGTTCGCGTTCCTGGAGCGGTGAGCTGGAGCGGTGCGTGGGCGTTCCGGCTCAGCCCCGGGACATCCGCGCGCCCGCCGGGTGCTGCTGCGGCGGGAGGGCCGTCCGGCGGGCCGGCGGCGGGACCGGCAGCGGCAGTCCGTCCGTCTCGCCGAGGAAGACCCGCCGCACCACGCGCTCGGCCGCGTGCCCGTCGTCGTACGGACAGAACCGGGCCAGGAACGCCGCCCGCAGCTGCGCCGAGCGTGAGCCCCGCCAGTGGTCCGTGGCGAAGATGTCGAACAGCTCGTCCTGGCTGCGCGCGACGACGCCGGGCGGGAACGCCGTGATGTCGAAGTAGGTTCCCCGGGCCGCCTCGTACGCCTCGATGTCCTCCAGATGCAGGACGACCGGACGGTCCAGGTTGACGTAGGCGAACATCAGCGACGCGTAGTCCGTGATCAGCGCGTCCGAGGCGAGTGCCAGCGTCTCCAGGCAGGGATGGCCGGAGACGTCGATGATCCGGGGATGGGCCGTACGCGTACGGCCGCTGACGGGAGCGCGGTCCAGGATCACGAACTGCGGGCCCAGGACCCGGACCAGCCGCTCCAGGTCCAGCGCGGGCCGCTGGACGCGCCGGTAGTCGCGGTGCGTCGGCGCGTACAGGAGGGCCGTGGTGCCCGGCGGGATGGCGAGCGTCTCGCGGAGGCGGGCCACGTCGGCGGGGCCGGTGCGGTGGTAGACGTCGTTGCGCGGGGAGCCGTGTTCGAGCGTCGTGTAGCCGGACGGGTAGGCCCGTTCCCGTACGAGGGTGGAGTGCGGGTTGGCGGAGAGCGCGAAGTCCCAGCGGTCGACGTCGCGCAGCAGCTGCTCGAAGTCGGTGGACCGGGCGGCCGCCGGCCGGTCCAGGAGATCGGTGCCGACGGTCTTCAGCGGGGTGCCGCGGTGGGTCTGGAGGAGGAGCTGGCCGCGCCGCTTCACCAGCCGCCGGTCGAAGGCGCCGTCGTTCACGAGGTACGTGGAGCGGGCCAGTGCCGACCAGTACGCGAAGGAGCCGGGCGCGAGGGTGCGGGTGGCGGGCGGCACGGTGGAGGCGTGACGGGGACGGCAGATCCACGCGGTCCGCAGGCCCGGGACCAGCTCGCGCGCCTTCGCCTCGATCGCGGCCGGCTCACCGGCGTATCCGCCGTCGCCGCCGGTGGCGAAGACCGCGTCCCTGGGCCGCAGCGGCAGCCGGAGCTGGAGGCGGTAGTGCGCCTGCAGCACCGCGCCGCGCACCGCCCGGCGCAGTGCCGCCGTGCCGCGCCGCAGGCTGTCGCCGATCCGCCGGCTCGCGGCCAGGGCCCGGTAGGTGCGGCGCGCGCCGAGCCGGACCAGACCGTGGCGGAGCCGGGCGCGTCGGGGCGCCGGGGCGCCGGGGGTGGCGTAGCGGCGGCAGGAGGCGGTGGCCCGGCGGAAGAAGGCGGCGCGGCTAGGGTGCGGGAGACGGTCCCGGGAGGCGTACACGGCGCAGAAGTGGTCGAGCATCCGGCGGAACAGCACCGGCCGCCAGAGCGCCAGTTCGGGCCGTGCGTCGACGAACGCGAAGACCCGGTCGTACTGGTCGAAGATGTCGAAGTGCTTCTCGCTGGTGGTGGAGAGGATGTTGCCGCGCCGCCGCTGCCGGTAGGAGACGCAGACCGCGTCCAGGACCGCGATCGACCCGGCGGACATCAGCACCGGATAGGTCCACGGCGTGTCCTCGTAGTAGCCGGGCGGGAAGGTGAAGCCTTCGGCCTCGACGAACGTACGCCGGTACGCCTTGTTCCAGACGACCATGAGGAGCTGGAGCAGCTCGGGACGGTCGGCCAGCCGGAAGGAGGCCGGGCCGTGCTCGGCGAGCCGGTCCGCGAGGACGTTGCGTACGCTCCGGCCCGACCAGTACGTTCGCGTGTAGTCGTACATCAGGACGTCGGGGTCGCCGGTCGCGCCGAGCCGGTCGGCGATGGTCTGGAGCGCGTCGGGCAGGAGCGTGTCGTCGCCGTCCAGGAAGATCAGGTAGTCGCCGGTGGCCCGCTCCATACCGGCGTTGCGGGCCGGTCCGAGGCCGGCGTTGCGGGGGAGGTGGAGCGCGGTGACGCGGGGGTCCCGGTGGGCGTACTCGTCGGCGATCGGGCCGCAGGTGTCCGGGGAGCAGTCGTCGACCACGACGACCTCGAAGTCCTTGAAGGACTGGTTCAGCACGGAATCCAGACACGCGTGCAGATACGCCTGGACCCGGAATGCGGGCACGATGACGGAGAACCGGGGCACTACACATCCATGGGTCGTTCGCGGGAACCAGGTGGCCCGCAAACGTCGGATGGAATGACAGGGTTACGCCGGGCGTGGCATTCGGGCGAAACGCACGCCGAAACGGCCCGGTTCCGGGGAACCGGGCCGCTTCGGGTTGACGTACGGCTGTACGTACCGTCGTACGTGAGGGCGTTGCCGCGGGTGCTACTTGACCGCTCCCGCCATGACGCCCGAGACGAACTGCCGCTGGAAGGCGAAGAACACCACCAGCGGGATGATCATCGACACGAAGGCACCGGGCGCCAGGACGTCGATGTTGTTGCCGAACTGGCGTACCTGCTGCTGGAGCGCCACGGTGATCGGCGGCGAGTCGGAGCCCGCGAAGATCAGCGCCACCAGCATGTCGTTCCACACCCACAGGAACTGGAAGATCCCGAGCGAGGCGATCGCCGGACCGCCGAGCGGCATCACGACCCGGGTGAAGAGACGGATCTCGCCGGCGCCGTCCAGCCGTGCGGCTTCCAGCAGTTCACGCGGGATCTCCGCGAAGAAGTTCCGCAGCAGGAAGATCGCGAACGGCAGCCCGAAGGCCGTGTGGAACAGGACCACACCGAGCGTCGTCTCGAAGATCCCGATGGTGCCGAAGAGTTCGGAGACCGGGATCAGCGCGACCTGTACGGGAACCACCAGCAGGCCGACGACCAGCAGGAACCACCAGTCGCGTCCGGGGAAGTCCATCCAGGCGAAGGCGTATCCGGCGAGCGAGCCGATCACCACCACCAGGACGGTGGACGGCACGGTGATCATGATGGTGCTGACGAGCGAGCCGGTGATCGTCGAATTGTCCAGCAGGCGCTGGTAGTTGTCGAAGGTCAGCTCGGACGGGGCGGTGAAGATCTTCCACCAGCCGGTGGCGGCGATGTCCTCGGCTCCGCGGAGCGAGGAGAGGAACAGGCCGATGGTCGGCATGATCCAGAACAGCGCGACGAGGATCAGGAAGACCCGCATCACGCCGCCGCCGAGACGCGTGGCGATCCGGGCGCCGAGTGACTGCTTGGCCTTGGCTTCCGTCGGTGTGCTCATCGCTGCGCCTCCTTCCGCATGCGCCGGATGTTGCTGTGCCTTCCCGGGGGACAACCCCCGGGCCCCCGGCCGGGAGGCGTCACGGGGCGGGCCGGCTCCGTCATCGCTGCGCCTCCTTCCGCATGCGCCGGATGTTGAACAACATCACCGGCAACACCAGCAGCAGCAGAAGCACCGCGATCGCGCTGCCGATGCCCAGGTCGGCGTCCGTGCCGAACGAGGAGCGGTACAGCTGGAGCGCCAGGACGTTCGCGTCGTCCTGGCTGGAGCCCGGCGCGATGATGAAGACCAGGTCGAAGACCTTCAGTACGTTGATCATCAGCGTCACCAGCACCACCGCCAGGACCGGCGCCAGCATCGGCACGGTGATCCGGCGGAACACCTGCCACTCGTTGGCGCCGTCGACCCGGGCCGCCTCCAGCAGCTCGCGCGGCAGGCCGGCCAGCCCGGCCGCGATCAGCACCATCGCGAACCCGGCCCACATCCACACGTAACTCCCGATGATGCCGGGCGTCACCAGCGACGGGCCGAGCCAGTCGACGCCGTTGTAGGGCTCGCGGAAGTTGTCTGCGGGCAGGCGCAGTTGGGCTCCGTCCGCCGACGCGGGCAGCGTGAAGACGCCGTCGGCGCCGGCGGTCGCGGTGGCGACCACCTTGCCGTCCTTGACCGCCTCCACCTTCAGGCCCTTCAGGCCCAGCTCCTCCGGGTCGACGACATTCGGCTTACCGCCGCCGCCCCGGGTGAAGTCCAGCCAGGCCGTGCCCGTGATCCGGTCGCCGTCCGCAGCCGGGTCCGCCTGCGCCGGACGGGCATCGCCGGGCATCTTGGCCGGAGCGATGCCGACCAGCGGCACCTGGACGGCTTGCCCGGCCCGTACCGGCTCCTTGGAGACGTACGACCCGCCCTCACCCTTCTCCAGCGGATGGACGGGCAACGGCCGGGCCTTCGGGAAGCCCGCCGACTCGTTGAACGTGTCGTGCACGCTCACCGCGACGGCGTTGGCCACTCCGCGCTCGGGCGCCTGGTCGTACACGAGGCGGAAGATGATGCCCGCCGCCAGCATCGAGATCGCCATCGGCATGAAGACGATCAGCTTGAACGCCGTACCCCAGCGGATCCGTTCGGTCAGCACCGCGAAGATCAGGCCCAGCGCGGTGGCGACGGTCGGCGCGAACACCACCCAGATCGCGTTGTTCTTCACCGCGGTGAGGATCGTGTCGTCGGTGAAGAGCGCCTTGTAGTTGTCGATCCCGGCGAAGCTGGTACCGGCCTGGTCGAAGAACGACCGGTAGACGGAGTAGCCGATCGGATAGACCACCAGCGCGCCGAGCAGCACCAGCGCGGGCAGCAGGAACGCCGCCGCTATGAGGCGGCGGGTCCCGGTCACGCTCCTGTTCTTCGTCGGCGTCCGAGGGTCCGTGTCTGCGGAGGCGGAGGGCGCCGGTCCTGCGCCCTCCGCGTTCATGGTCGCCACCGCGTCAGCTCTTGTACGCCTTGGCCGCTTCGGACTCCAGTTTCTTCTGGGCCCCGGCGATGTCCTTCGGGTTCTTCAGGAAGTCCTGGAGGATCTTCCACTCACCCTTTCCGGGCGTCCCGCCGAACGACTGCGGGGCCTGGTCGGACATGTCGAAGCGGACGTCGTCACCGGCCGCGACGAGCGCCTCGGCCATCGTGCGCTGCACGTCGTTCGGGTACGCGGCCGTGTCCAGGGACTTGTTCGGCGAGATGAACCCGCCCGCCTCGGCCCAGATCTTCGCCGCGTCCGCCGAGGCCAGCCAGGTCAGCAGCGCCTGCGCGCCCTCGCTGTCCTTCAGCGCCACCGCCGCGTCGCCACCGGTCACCACCGGCGAGTCCGCGCCGACCGCCGGGAACGGGAAGACCTTGGCGTCCGTACCGATCTTCGCCTCGGTCTGCGCGATGTTGATGGAGACGAAGTCGCCTTCGAAGACCATGGCGCCCTTGGGCTGGTCGTCGCCGGTGAACGTCTGGGTCACCGAGGCCGGGAACTCCGTCTGGAGCGCGCCGTCCGCGCCACCCGCGATCAGCTCCGGCTTGCCGAACAGCTCGGCCAGCGTGGTCAGCGCGTCCTTGACGGACGGATCGGTCCACGGGATCTCGTGCTTGGCCAGCTGGTCGTACTTCTCCGGGCCCGCCTGCGAGAGGTAGACGTTCTCGAACCAGTCGGTGAGCGTCCAGCCGTCGGCGCCCGCCACGGAGACCGGAGTGACACCGGAGGCGGAGACGGTCTCCGCGGTGGTGATGAAGTCCTTCCAGGTCTTCGGCTCACTCGCGCCCGCGTTGTCGAAGGCCGCCGCGTTGTACCAGATCAGGGACTTGTTGGCGGCCTTGAAGTAGACGCCGTACTGGGTGCCGTCGACCGCACCGAGGTCCTGCCAGACCTTGGCGTAGTTCTTGGTGAGCTGCGCCTTCGCCTCGTCGCCGACCGGCTTGGCCCACTTCTTGGCCACCGCCTGCTGGATGGCGCCGACCTGCGGGATCATCGCGACGTCCGGGGGCTGGCCGCCCGCGATCTTCGTACCGAGGAAGTTGACGATGGGGTCCTGGGCCGGGACGAAGGTGACCTTCGCGCCCGTACGTTTCTCGAACTCGCCCAGCACCTTGGTGAAGTTGGCCTGTTCGGGTCCTGTCCAGACCGCGGCGACGGAGATGTCCTCGCCGTCCAGCTTCGGCAGGGTGACGGTGGGGGCGCTGTCCGTGCCCTTGTCCGTCCCGTCGCCCGACTTCTTCGGCTCGCCGCCGTCCCCGCAGCCGGTCAGCGCCAGCGCGCCGACCGCCGTGAAGACGAGTGCGGCCCTGCGTATGGAAAGGGTTGTACGCATTCCTGCCCCGTCTCTTCCGTACGCGCCCGACCTCGTTGTCGTTGCCCGGGCTGCGTCGTCCGTGCGCACAGTCCTACGCCCGGCGCACGGGCCCCGCAATACCGCCGTCCGGCCCAACACGGTGATCGTGATGGCCTCGTGACGTGGCGTCAGCGAATGGCCGCGGATGTGGCGGAATGAGGTGAGGGACGGGCGGGCAGGAGCAGGAGTGACAGGTCGGGTGTGTGCCTCAGGGGCTGCATCCGTAGCTCGGCAGGTTCATGGCCTCACGTCAGGTACGGGATCAGGCTTTCGTCAGGCTCGTGGCCTCACGTCGGGAACGGGATCAGCGGGGGCAGGCGCTCGGCGTTGACCGAACGGGCCGCGCGCTCCAAGGCGCTGGCGAGCAGGGCCAGGTCCGTCGGCCCGTTGCCCAGCTCGCGGACCGGGCGGCGGGTCGGCGGATCGCCCATCCGCTCCCACTCCAGCGGTACGACGGTGGGTCGCAGGGTCGCCGTACGCGGGATGCGGCCCGTGACCCGGCCGCCCTGGAACGGCGTCACCCGGCCGTCCGGATGGCCCAACCGGCCTCGGCCAGGGGCCGGTTCGTCCGGAGAAGGCGGCAGGACCGGCGCGTCCAGCACGATGCGCAGCCTCGCTCCGCGGGCCAGCTCGGTGTCCTCCGTGCGGTCCGGGCGCGCCGAGGTGGCGACCAGGTGCACCCCGAGCCGGCCGCCGTCCCGCGCCACGGCCTCCAGCGCCCGCACCACGGAACCGGCGGCGGGCCGGCCGGGGCTGCCGAGCCCCGGAGCGACCAGTGCGTCGAAGTCGTCGGCCAGCACGACCAGGCGCGGCAGCGGTGAGGGGCCCGGGTCCGACGCCCGTGGCGTGACCTGGCGCAGCCGCAGCGTACCGCTGGCTGCGGAGTCCAGGTCGCCCCGCCGCTCGGCGCCGCTCGGCGGACGCTGGCCCACGACCCGCCGGGGCTCCTCCTGCTCGGCCGCCTCCGCGTACCGAGCGTGCCAGGCGGCGAAGTCCAGCGGGCCGAGCAGCTCGGCGCGGCGCTTCAGCTCGCCACCGAGGGCCTGCGCGAACTCCCGCATCCGGACCGGGTCGGAGGCGACGAGGTGCGTGAAGACGTGCGGCAACTCCGTACACGGGAGCAGTCCCGGTGCTGAGCTGCCGCGCTCCTCGGGCTTTCCGCCGGCGCCGTCGACCAGCAGGATGCCGAGCCGGTCGGGCCGTGCGGAGGAAGCGAGCGAGGCGGCGATGGCCCGCAGCAGCTCGGTACGTCCGCTGCCGGCCGGGCCCTCGATGAGCAGGTGCGGTCCCTCGTCGGCGAGATCGACACTGAGGGCACCCCGAGGCCCGGCCCCGAGCACGAGCACGGGCCGCCCGGCTTGCGGTGTGTGACCGGCCTGCCCTTGAGCCTCGCCGCCTTGCGGGCCGACCCGGGAGGCGGTGCGGCTGGAGTCGTGGGTCGAGACGCCCGGGTACGGCGTACGGCCGGAGTCCAGGCCCTCCGGGTACAGGGTGCGGCTGGAATCCCGGCCGTCGGCAGCCGGATACGGCGTACGGGTCGAATCCCGGCCGTCGGCTCCCGGATACGCCGAACGCCCCGAGCCCCTTCCCTCGCCCGCCGGTGGATACGGCGTACGGCTCGAGTCCCGGTCGCCCGGTGACGCCGTGCGCTGAGGGCCGACTCGGGGGCCCGTGCTCAAGGTGCGGCCTGAGCCTGGGGTCTCCAGGTCCATCAGGGACGGAGGCGCGGCGGTGGTACGCGGGACCGAGGCGCCCGGTTGGTCCTCTGCCGTGGAGGCCCAGCGGGCCATCAGTGAGGCCGGGGTCGCGCGGGCCAGGCCCAGCTCGTCCAGCAGGCGGGCCGAGGGCGGCAGCGCGGCCGTCGTCGGGCGGCCCGCCAGTGCGGCCGAACCTTCGTCCCGCAGCGGCGCCAGCGCCCGGCCGAACCGCTCGGCCCAGGCCGCCGACACCGCGTCCACCGCCGCCACCGTGCCGTGGCCCGCCGCCTGACCGCCCGCCGTACGCAGCAGGCGCAACGCCGTCGCCACATCGCCGCTCAGCATCGCGACCGCCCCGCACTCGCGGAAGGCGATCGAGGCCCGGCAGGCGGCGTCGTACGTCGCGGCCACCGGCGAGGTCGGCGAGGCCGCCGGGGTCTCGGCCAGGCAGATCAGGTGGATGCCCGCCGCCGCTCCCGCGCCGGCCAGCCGGGCCGTGGCCTCGCGCAGCGCCGCTGTACCGGGATCGCCGTCCACGACGACCACCGTGTGCGGGCCCTTGTGCGCGCGGGCCGCGTCGGCCACCTCCGTACGGTCCAGGTTCGGCCAGCCGGGACCGAGCGGGCCCTCGTCCAGGCGGCGGACCAGCTCGGCCGTCCGGGCGGCCGCCTGCTCACGGTCGTACGCGAGGAGGAGCCGGCAGTCCTGCCCGTGCATCGGGCGCAGATGCGGCAGCCACCCGAGCCAGGACCACTCGCGCCGCCGCTCCTCCAAGGAGCGGGCGCGGTCCGTGGAGATGAGCACGATCTCCAGGTCGAACGGCGAGTGCAACGCGGCGAGCTGCGCCACCGTGGCGCGGGCCAGCCCCGCCAGCCGCGCACGCGGTCCGGCCAGGCCCAGCGAACCGGCCTCCCGCAGCCCCACCGTCACCGGCACCGACTTCACCTCGGCCCGGTCGGTCGTCCCGAGCCGCACCACCAGCGCCTCCGGATGCCCGTCGTGCCGCTCCCACAGCCGCGGCCCCGGGCCCAGCGCGGTCAGCAGCACCGCCGCCGGATCCGGCCACGTGCCTTCGGGCGCGGACGGCACGGCGGAGAACGGAGACAGCGGCGAGGAAGGGGAGGAAAGGTGCGCGTGACCGGAGTCGCCGACCGAACCGACCGAGCCGACCGAACCGCCTGGACCGCCTGGACCGGAGGAGCCGGAGTAGCCGTACGCCGTTGTGCCCGGGGCCTCCGGATAGTGACCGGACGCGGCGCTCCCGGCCTCCTGCCACGCCTCCCGGCCCGACCGCTCCGCGCCCTGCGCCTGCTCGTTCCGGCCACCGCCGCCCTTGAGCCGCCGGGCCCAGGCGCCTATGCCGCCGCGCCGAGGCGCCTCGCCTCCACCGAACGGCTCCCGGCCGCCGTGCGTGCCCCGGTACGAGGCCGCCTCCGGCCCGCCGAGACCGGACCCAAGCCCCTGCTCCTCGTACGCCGCCGCTTCGGGCCGGGATTCATACGTGGCCGCCGGCCCGTCGCCGTACGCGTGAGCGGTGGCCGCGGAGGCGGAGGCCTGACCCGGCGCGTACGGCTCGACCTCGGCGCGGCTCACCCGCAGGTGGCCCTCGCCGTCCGGAGCCGTCGGCAGCGTCACCGTGCGCACGCCCGCCGTGAGCCGGAGGGTCGATTCGCCGAGCCGCAGCAGCGCGCCGGACGGGAAGGGGACGGGCCGCTCGCGGACCTCCGTACCGTCCAGAGAGGTGCCGTTCGTCGAGCCGAGGTCGGCGACCGCGACCCGGCCGTCCTCGGAGACCGTCACCGCGCAGTGCAGCCGGGACACGTCCGGATCGTCCAGCGGGACATCGGCCTCGGCGGAGCGGCCGATCCGGATCCGGCCGCCGTGCAGCAGGTGGACCCCGCCCGCGTCCGGCCCGGCGACCACGTGGAGCTGGGCCGGAACGGTGTCGTCCGTCGCCTCGTCCTCGCCGGGGACCTGAAGCGAGAGCACCGCGCCGTCCACCAGCGGCGGCTCACCGAGCGCGATGCGGTGGGCGTCCAGCCGCTCCCGCCCGGCGAACAGCACCACCGCCCCGCCGCCCTGGGACCCTTCGGGCCCGGAGACTGCCTGGGCCAGGCCGGAGGCGACCGCGGCCAGCGCTGTCCCGGCGGGAGCGGTGACGAGCACGTCGCAGGCGCGCGCCGGGGTCTGGCCGCTGCGCGGCGCGAGGACGGTCAGCCGGATCTGCATCGCCGTCGGCGGTCCCTTCTGCGCGGGGTGCCCGGCAGGGGAAACGCCCTGTGATTCCCCCCACCCGGCACGGACAGGTCGTCCGTACAGGTCGTCACGGACCCCGGGCTCCCGACCCGTCAGATCCGTCCTTGGAGGCATCCTCGCACCTGCCACTGACAACACGCCCGGCGGTCACCTTTAAATGATCTTGAATGGTCGGCTGTGGGCGCAAAAGTGCCTGCTTGCGTCCGGTTCCCGACGCTCGGACCCTGGTGGCGAGGGTTGTCCGCCGCATTCCGCACAGGCGTACGGCACGGCCGTTCGAGCCTCCGACGTCCGAACGTTAACCGTGTGCGGCAACCATCTGTCCGGTGTGCGCGTCTTCCCCCGAAACGCGACTCCCCGGCCTCTTGTCCAACGGCATTAGAGTGGCCCGGAACATCCGGGCGGGCCCGGGGGACCGCAAGCACCACGATCAGCAGGGAGCGCATGACGTGCGGCCGGTAGGCAGCAAATACCTGCTCGAGGAACCGCTCGGACGCGGCGCCACGGGCACCGTCTGGCGAGCCCGCCAGCGGGAGACCGCGGGCGCCGAGGCGGCCGTCGCCGGGCAGCCCGGCGAGACCGTGGCGATCAAGGTCCTCAAGGAGGAGCTCGCCAACGACGCCGACGTCGTGATGCGGTTCCTGCGGGAGCGCTCGGTCCTCCTGAGGCTCACGCACCCGAACATCGTGCGCACCCGCGACCTGGTCGTCGAAGGCGATCTCCTCGCCCTGGTGATGGACCTGATCGACGGTCCCGACCTCCACCGCTACCTACGCGCCAACGGCCCGCTCACGCCGGTCGCCGCGTCCCTGCTCACCGCGCAGATCGCCGACGCGCTCGCCGCCAGCCACGCCGACGGCGTCGTCCACCGCGACCTCAAGCCGGCCAACGTGCTGCTCGACGAGCGCGACGGCGGCATGACGCCGATGCTCACCGACTTCGGCATCGCGCGCCTCGCCGACTCCCCGGGACTGACCCGGACGCACGAGTTCGTCGGCACGCCCGCGTACGTGGCGCCGGAGTCCGCCGAAGGCCGCCCGCAGACCTCCGCCGTGGACATCTACGGCGCCGGCATCCTGCTGTACGAGCTGGTCACCGGCCGCCCGCCGTTCGCCGGCGGCACCGCTCTGGAGGTCCTGCACCGCCACCTCAGCGAGGAGCCACGCCGCCCCTCCACCGTCCCGGAACCGCTGTGGACGGTCATAGAGCGCTGCCTGAGCAAGAACCCGGACCGCCGGCCCAGCGCCGAGAACCTGGCCCGCGGCCTGCGTACGGTCGCCGCCGGAATCGGCGTCCACGCCAACTCGGCCCAGATCGCCGCCGCCGACGGCGTAGGCGCCCTGCTCGCGCCGGACCCGGCGCCCACCGCCGTCCCGGATACGCCCGGAGCCGCCGACCCCACGCAGGTGCTGCCGAGCAACGCGGGCTCGTACGACCCGGCCGCCGCGACCAGCGTGCTCCCGCAGACCGGCAACCAGGGCCACGGCAGCCAAGGTCACGGCAGCCAAGGCCACGCCGACCCGACCGCCGTCATGCCGCCCGTACCGCCGCAGCACCCCGACGGACAGCAGCCGGACGGCCCGCACCCCTGGCAGTCGCAGCTCCAGGCCGCCCGCGACCGCAACGAGCAGACACAGGTGCAGTACCTGGACCCGAGCCAGGACCCGCTGCGCCGCCGCCCGCAGCGCCAGGCGCCTCAGCAGCCTCCGCAGCGCCAGCAGCCTCCGCAGCACCGGCAGCAGCCGCTCCAGCAGCAGTACCCGCAGCAACAACAGCAACAGCAGCCGCAGCGCTACCAGGCCCCGCAGCAGCCCCAGCGCCGGCAGTACGCGCCTGAGCCGCAGCAGCCCCAGCAGCCCGCTCAGCGCCCGCCGCGCGAACCGCGTCCGCCGAGGCAGCGCGGTGCCAACCCGATGCGCATCCCCGGTCTCGGCTGCCTGAAGGGCTGCCTCTTCACCGTGGTGCTGCTGATCATCGCCGGCTGGCTCATCTGGGAGCTGACCCCGCTCCAGGACTGGGTCGCCCAGGGCAAGGGCTACTGGGAGGCCATCGGCGACGCGATCGGCACGGTCACCGACTGGATCTCCAAGATCGGCGAGACCACCGGCGGCGGAGGCGCGAGCGGCGCCTGACGGCCGCAGGCGAGGGGCCTCAACGGTCCCGACTCTGTCCCTTTGTCGACTTCTCCGGGCGGATTCGGCCCGGAGAAGTGCAGGTTGGCGCCATCCCGGGCACGCACCACTCCGAACGCCGCGTAACTTTGTCGACCGGGGGTCCACCGCCAGCCGCTGAGGGAGCAGTCTTGGCACGGAATATCGGCAGCCGGTACACGGCCCGCCAGATCCTGGGGCGCGGCAGCGCCGGCACGGTGTGGCTCGGCGACGGGCCCGAGGGGCCGGTCGCCATCAAGCTGCTCCGTGAGGACCTCGCGTCCGACCAGGAGCTCGTGGGCCGCTTCGTACAGGAGCGCACCGCTCTGCTCGGGCTCGACCACCCGCACGTGGTCGCCGTCCGGGACCTCGTGGTGGACGGCAACGACCTCGCGCTGGTCATGACCCTCGTACGCGGCACCGACCTGCGCACCCGCCTGGACCGCGAACGCCGCCTCGCGCCGGAGGCCGCCGTCGCGATCATCGCCGACGTCGCCGACGGCCTGGCCGCCGCGCACAAGGCCGGAGTGGTCCACCGGGACGTCAAGCCGGAGAACATCCTGCTCGACATGGAGGGCCCGCTCGGCCCCGGCGGCTCCCACCCGGCCCTGCTCACCGACTTCGGCGTCGCCAAGCTCATCGACACCCCGCGCCGCACCAAGGCCACCAAGATCATCGGTACGCCGGACTACCTGGCCCCGGAGATCGTGGAGGGCCTCCCACCGCGCGCGGCCGTCGACATCTACGCGCTCGCGACCGTCCTGTACGAGCTCCTCGCCGGGTTCACGCCCTTCGGCGGCGGCCACCCCGGCGCGGTCCTGCGCCGCCACGTCACCGAGACCGTCGTCCCGCTCCCGGGCATCCCCGAGGAGCTCTGGCAGCTCCTGGTGCAGTGCCTGGCCAAGGCCCCGGCCTCCCGGCTGCGCGCCTCCGAGCTGGCCGTACGCCTCCGCGACCTCCTCCCGCTCCTGGCCGGCATCCCGCCGCTGGACGTGGACGAGCCCGGCGGCGACGAGGAGCAGCAGCCGGCCGCGTACGACGAGCAGCAGTACACGCCGTCCGCCGAGGAGCCGCGCCGGCGCGGCGCCGTGCCGCTGGTGCCCGGCTCGCCCCCGGACTCCAACCGCGACACCCACACGAGCATGCGCGTCCCGGCCCCGGACGAGCTGGCCGGCGGCCCGCTCGGCACCGCCCGGGCCCCGCGCGCGCCCGGAAAGCCGCGCCCCGGCTCCGCCCGTAACAAGGCGGCGGCCGTGCGCAAGCGCCGGATCACGCTCGGTGCCGCGGCCGTCCTGCTCTGCGGGGCCGTGGCGGTCGGCGGCTGGCTGGCCACGGGCGGCGGCGACGGCGACCCGGCAGGCCCGCAGGACAGCGAGAACTCGGCCCCGGCGACGCCCTAGGGCCTCCTGCCGGGACGAGGGTTCCCGGGGGAGGACAAGCTTCTTCCGCCATGCCGTTACGCTGGACCCGTGGCAGTCGTCGATATTTCCGAAGAGCTGAAGTCCCTCTCCTCGACCATGGGGTCGATCGAGGCCGTCCTGGACCTGGATGCGCTGAGGGCGGACATCGCCGCGCTCGAGGAGCAGGCAGCGGCACCGTCCCTCTGGGACGACCCGGACGCGGCCCAGAAGATCACCAGCAAGCTTTCGCACCTCCAGGCCGAGGTCCGCAAGACCGAGACCCTGCGCGGTCGCATCGACGACCTCGCGGTCCTCTTCGAGCTCGCCGAGGACGAGGGCGACGCCGAGGCGCTGGCCGAGGCCGAGGTCGAGCTGGAGTCGGTGCGCAAGGCGCTGGACGAGATGGAGGTCCGTACCCTCCTGTCCGGCGAGTACGACGCCCGCGAGGCGCTGGTGACCGTCCGCGCCGAGGCCGGTGGCGTGGACGCCGCCGACTTCGCGGAGAAGCTCCAGCGCATGTACCTCCGCTGGGCCGAGCGGCACAACTACAAGACCGAGGTCTACGAGACGGCGTACGCCGAAGAGGCCGGCATCAAGTCGACCACCTTCTCCGTCCAGGTCCCGTACGCCTACGGCACCCTCTCCGTGGAGCAGGGCACGCACCGCCTGGTCCGGATCTCGCCCTTCGACAACCAGGGCCGCCGCCAGACGTCCTTCGCGGGCGTCGAGGTGCTCCCGGTCGTGGAGCAGACCGACCACATCGAGATCGACGAGTCCGAGCTGCGCATCGACGTGTACCGCTCCTCGGGCCCGGGCGGACAGGGCGTCAACACCACGGACTCCGCGGTCCGGCTGACCCACCTGCCGACCGGCATCGTCGTCTCCTGCCAGAACGAGCGCTCGCAGATCCAGAACAAGGCGTCCGCGATGAACGTCCTCCAGGCCAAGCTCCTCGAACGCCGCCGCCAGGAGGAGCAGGCCAAGATGAACGCGCTCAAGGGCGACGGCGGCAACTCCTGGGGCAACCAGATGCGTTCGTACGTCCTCCACCCGTACCAGATGGTCAAGGACCTGCGTACGGAGTTCGAGATGGGCAACCCCGAAGCGGTCTTCAACGGCGAGATCGACGGCTTCGTCGAGGCGGGCATCCGCTGGCGCAAGCAGCGCGAGAAGTAGCCTCAGCGGTAAGAAGGTTGGGCCCGGACAGTTCTCTGTCCGGGCCCTCCTTCGTCGGTGCCCGGCTGCGGTGAGTTGAGGGGAAGCTGTGCCCGATGCGTCACAGTCGTGCTGCTGCATAGCCGTCAAGAACACCTATAAGGGTGCGTACTGCACAGAACGGCCTTGACGGAATCCTTAACTCTGGCCAGGGTGCTGGAGCAGCATGCGTATGTCTGGGACGAGTGTGAACCGGGGGCTGGCGGGGTGACCACGACACGACGTGGCCTCGCCGAGACGATTCCCCGCAGGGCCGTGGCCCGCATATGGCTGCTCCAATGACGAGATCGGCTACTGGGGGTAGCAACAGATGACGAAGAAGACGCGCGTTCGCGTCGCGCGGATAGCCGCCGGCGCGGTTATCGCCGCAGGTGCCTCGTTGACCGCCGCGGGTGCGGCGCAGGCACTGAACGGTCCCGAGGAGCAGGTGACCACCCAGGCCGTGGAAACCGAGGAAGGTCTCATCGGAGGCCTCGTCGAGGGCAACACCAGCGGTGAGAACCCCATCGGCGGTGCTGACCAGGGCGGTACCTCCGAGGGTGGCGACCAGGGCGGTACCTCCGAGG
>NZ_JBEXTJ010000019.1:60642-135548 GCF_040614075.1 Streptomyces sp. NPDC006174
GTGGTGGCGACCAGGGTGGTGCCTCTGAGGGTGGCGACCAGGGTGGTGCCTCTGAGGGTGGCGACCAGGGTGGTGCCTCTGAGGGTGGCGACCAGGGTGGTGCCTCTGAGGGTGGCGACCAGGGCGGTGCCTCTGAGGGTGGCGACCAGGGCGGTGCGTCCGAGGGTGGCGACCAGGGCGGTGCGTCCGAGGGTGGCGACCAGGGCGGTGCGTCCGAGGGTGGCGACCAGGGCGGTGCCTCTGAGGGTGGCGACCAGGGCGGTGCCTCTGAGGGTGGCGACCAGGGCGGTGCCTCTGAGGGTGGCGACCAGGGCGGTGCGTCCGAGGGCGGCAACTCCGGTGGTAACACCGGCTCCACGGGCTCGACCGGCTCCACTGGCGGCGACACCGGCACCACCGGTGCCGGCACCACCGGGTCCGCGACCGGTGGTGGCGACGACGCCTGCACCGTCGAGTCCGGGGTCGTCGAGTGCGACGACAACACCGGTCCCAACAGCCTCGGCAACCAGCCGGTCGAGCAGAGCAAGGGCAAGGAAGAGCTCGCCGAGACCGGTGCGGCCGAGACCGGCTTCCTGGTCATCGGTGCCGCGACGATGATCGCCGGCGGCATCGGCTTCCGCATCCTGCCGCGTCTGGTCGGCGGCGGCCGCACGGTCGCCTAGGTTCTCGCCAGGGACCGCTGAACATCGCGTACGGGCGCAGCTGAACCCCGTACACGGCTCGGCGTGACGCACAGAAGGGCCCGGAAGGCCGTACAAAGCCTTCCGGGCCCTTCTGCGCGTACGAACCGCTCCGGCGGCGTACGCGGACGTTCTGTGGCGCCTATCCAGGCGCGGCGGCCCTCATCGGGTCGGAGGCGGCTCAGGCGGTCTGGTGGGCCAGCAGCGCGAGCGCCGCCAGCAGCACGACCATCAGCGCGATCAGCATGGCCGGATTCATCCCGGCCAGCGGGCCCTGGCCCTGCTCCTCCAGCATCTGCTGCCGGACCGCACGGCAGACGCGGCAGCGCCCCTCGCTGACGGGGGACGCGCAGTTCGCGCACACCAGTCGGTCATAGGTCATGCGCATTCCTCCTCCCGCGCGGCGGAGCCGCTGACTGCTCTCTCTCCGCACAACGCTCCGGGAAACGCAACCGTTCCCCCCACCACTGTGCCAGCTCCGGCCGGTTTCGGCGCGGCCCGCCGGACAAGGGAGGGTCCGACCCGATGCGTTCCGTACGACGATCTGCCATAAATCGCCCATTGCCGGACGCCGCCTGCACGCGTGAGCCCGGTTCGCGTATGGTCACGCTCACCTACTCCCGGCCGACCGTGGTGCATCCGTGATCCGATTCGACAACGTCTCCAAGACCTACCCGAAGCAGACCCGACCGGCTCTGCGCGATGTCTCGCTGGACATCGAGAAGGGTGAGTTCGTCTTCCTGGTGGGCTCCTCCGGCTCCGGCAAGTCGACCTTCATGCGGCTGATCCTGCGCGAGGAGCGCGCCAGCACGGGCATGGTCCATGTGCTCGGCAAGGACCTCGCGCGGCTCTCCAACTGGAAGGTGCCGCAGATGCGCCGCCAGTTGGGGACGGTCTTCCAGGACTTCCGCCTGCTGCCCAACAAGACCGTCGCGCAGAACGTGGCCTTCGCGCAGGAGGTCATCGGCAAGCCGCGCGGCGAGATCCGCAAGGCCGTGCCGCAGGTGCTCGACCTCGTCGGCCTCGGCGGCAAGGAGGAGCGGATGCCCGGTGAGCTCTCCGGTGGTGAGCAGCAGCGCGTGGCGATCGCCCGGGCCTTCGTCAACCGTCCGATGCTGCTGATCGCGGACGAGCCGACCGGCAACCTCGACCCGCAGACCTCCGTCGGCATCATGAAGCTGCTGGACCGGATCAACCGGACCGGCACCACCGTGATCATGGCGACCCACGACCAGAACATCGTCGACCAGATGCGCAAGCGCGTCATCGAGCTCGAATCGGGCCGTCTCGTACGCGACCAGGCACGCGGCGTCTACGGCTACCAGCACTGACCGAGGGCGCCTCCGGGCCCCTCGTGCATGTCGAGCATCGAGTACTGAAAGGACGCCATGCGCGCCCAGTTCGTCCTGTCGGAGATCGGCGTCGGTCTCCGTCGCAACCTCACGATGACCTTCGCCGTCGTGGTCTCCGTCGCCCTCTCGCTCGCCCTGTTCGGCGGCGCGCTGCTGATGCGCGAACAGGTCAGCACGATGAAGGACTACTGGTACGACAAGGTCAACGTCTCCATCTTCCTCTGCAACAAGAACGACGCCAAGGACATGCCCAAGTGTGCGAAGGGCGCGGTCACGGCGGAGCAGAAGGCCCAGATCAAGGCCGACCTGGAGAAGATGGAGGCGGTGCAGAAGCCGGTCCACTTCGAGACGGTCGACGAGGCGTACAAGCACTACCAGGAGCAGTTCGGCGACTCTCCGATGGCGGGCAACATCACGCCCGACCAGATGCAGGAGTCGTTCCGCGTCAAGCTCAAGGACCCGCAGAAGTACAAGGTCGTCGCGACGGCCTTCGCGGGACGGGACGGCGTGCAGTCCGTCCAGGACCAGCGGTCCATCCTGGACAACCTCTTCGAGCTGATGAACGGCATGAACGTCGTCGCGATCTACGTGATGATCCTCATGCTCGTCATCGCGCTGATCCTGATCGTCAACACCGTGCGCGTCTCCGCGTTCAGCCGGAGACGTGAAACAGGCATCATGCGCCTGGTCGGAGCCTCCGGCTTCTACATCCAGGCCCCCTTCATCATGGAGGCGGCCGTCGCCGGCCTCATCGGTGGTCTGCTGGCCTGCGCGATGCTGCTCGGCGGCCGGTACTTCCTGATCGACGGCGGTCTCGCGCTCCAGGAGAAGCTGAACCTGATCAACTTCATCGGCTGGGACGCGGTTCTCACCAAGCTTCCGCTGGTGCTCGCGATCGGCCTGTTGATGCCGGCCGTCGCCGCTCTCTTCGCACTGCGCAAGTATCTGAAGGTATGACATACGCCTCCCGGGGCGCACGGTCGATCACTCGTGCGCCCCAGGAGGCTTGTCCTAGACTCGGCGCCATGTCGGGTTGTTCGCACCGCTTCCGGTCCCGCGGCCTCTGCCGCGGGGTGACCCTGACTTTGGTCTTCGGCTGTGTCCTCGCCACCGGCGCGGCGACCGGTTCGCTGCCGCAGGACCCCGACCCCGTACCCGAACTCCCGGCGCGTGCCGTCGCCTCCACGCTCGCTCCGGTCGACCGCGAGGCGGTTCAGGACGCGGCGGCGAAGGCTGAGGCGGACGGGAAGTCCGTGAAGGAGGCGGTCGGCGAGGTCGTCAGCCGCAGCGGGGACCGGTGGGGCGCGGTGTACGACGAGCGCGAGTACGAGGAGTTCGAGCAGGCCCTCGACGGCTCGTACCTCGGCGTCGGCCTCTCCGCCCGCCGCACCGCGAACGGCGGCGTCGCCGTCTCCCGGGTCCAGCCCGGCGGTCCGGCCGACCGGGCCGGCATCCGCGCCGGCGACCTGCTCCGCACGATCGACGGCCGCCGCGTCGACAAGCGGCCCGTCCCGGAGGTCGTCGCCTTACTCCGCGGTGACGGTACGGGAGCCGAGGAAGGCACCCGCGTCGTCCTCGGTCTCGTACGGGACGGAGAACCCACCACACAGACGCTGAAGCGCGCCCGGCTGACCCCGGAGGCGGTCACCGTGAGCCGCCTGGGCACCGGCCGCTCCTCGGCGCTCCTCGTCAAGGTCGCCGCCTTCACCAAGGGCGCCGGCCAGGACGTACGGGACGCGGTCCGTGAAGCGCCCGACGACGCCGGGATACTCCTGGACCTCCGTGCCAACTCCGGAGGCCTGGTCACCGAGGCCGTCACCGCCGCCTCCGCCTTCCTGGACGGCGGCCTGGTCGCCACGTACGACGTACGCGGCGAGGAGCAGGCCCTGTACGCCGATCCGGGCGGCGACACCGAGCGGCCCGTGGTGGTCCTGGTCGACGGCGGCACGATGAGCGCGGCTGAGCTGCTGACCGGCGCGCTCCAGGACCGCGGCCGCGCGGTCACCGTCGGCGCGCGCACCTTCGGCAAGGGCTCCGTCCAGATGCCCAGCGAGCTGCCGGGCGGTTCGGTGGCCGAGCTGACCGTCGGCCACTACCGCACACCGGCCGGCCGCAGCGTCGAAGGACGGGGCATCACACCGGACCTGGTGGTGCGCGAGCGGGCCCAGCAGCGGGCCGAGACGGTATTGAGTGGCCTCGGGGGTGGGTCGTAGTGCGAAAATGACCGCACTATGGCTAAGGAAAAAGACACCGGGCGCAAGATGATCGCGCAGAACAAGAAGGCGCGGCACGACTACACCATCCTCGACACCTACGAGTGCGGTCTCGTCCTCATGGGCACGGAGGTGAAGTCCCTGCGCATGGGCCGGGCCTCCCTGGTCGACGGGTTCGTCCAGATCGACGACCACGAGGCGTGGCTGCACAACATCCACGTACCCGAGTACGTCCAGGGCACCTGGACCAACCACGCGGCCAAGCGCAAGCGCAAGCTGCTCCTCCACCGCGCCGAGATCGACAAGCTGGAGTCCAAGTCCCAGGAGACCGGCCACACGGTCGTGCCGCTGGCCCTGTACTTCAAGGACGGCCGAGTGAAGGTCGAGATCGCGCTGGCGAAGGGCAAGAAGGAGTACGACAAGCGGCAGACGCTCCGCGAGAAGCAGGACACGAGGGAGACGAACCGCGCCATCTCGGCGGCCCGCCGGCGGCAGCGCAGCGCCTGAGCAGGTCTGTCCGGGCCCTGCCCGGGGCCCGCCCGGAGGAATAGGCTGGCATCGTCCCGCGTTGGTCACGTACGATGGGCCGTGCACCTCAGCGAAGGTGCGCGTTTTGAAAAATCAACATGGGGATGATCGGTTTCGACAGCGGATGTCGAAGCAGGGGAAGCGAGTCGAGGAAGCGGCAATGATCTCGTAAACCATATGTCGCAAACAATAATCGCCAATTCCAAGCGCGATTCCTCCGCCTTCGCCCTCGCTGCCTAATTAGCAGCTAAGCGAAGACTCTGCGGAGTGTCAGCCCGGGGGTGATCCCGACCCGGATCCTGGCATCAACTAGGGATCTAAACTTCTAGGCCCGGCCACGGGGCCCAGAAGGAAATCAAACAGTGGCTGAGCCTGTCGGAGGCTTGTTCGCGTGACCTCCGGGGCTGAGAAAAGCGTAGCGAACTGCACTCGGAGAAGCCCTGGTTCCGCACCGTTGGACGCGGGTTCGATTCCCGCCATCTCCACCACCCCATGTAAACCTCTGCCCCGCGAGTTCGCTCGCGGGGCAGAGGTTTTTTCGCGTTCCGTTCCGGGCGTCGGTCAGACCCCGTACGCGTCGCTCTTCACGCCGTCGGTGAAGGCCGTCCACTGCGCGGCGGCGAAGTGGAGGCGCGGGCCGTGCTGGTTCTTGCTGTCGCGGACTGCTCGGCCGCCGTCGGAGAGCGGGGCCACCTCCACGCACGCATCCTGCTGGCCGCTGGCGGTGGCCTTGACGAACGGGCCGACGACGGTGGGGGTGGCGCTGGTCATGATGGGTTCCTCGTGTCTCGTTCGCGGCGCATCAAGTCCATGATGTCGGTGATGCGCGTCAGTGAATCTGCCGGGCTCAGCGCGCTGGCCCGGAGGTTGTCGAACGCGTCGGAGAACGCGTTGAGCTGTCCGGCCTGGTCCATGAACAGCGTTCCGGTCAGGTTCGCCACGCAGGCGACGCTGGGGTCGGCTGGGAAGTCGAAGAGCCAGAAGGACGACTGAACACCCGCGTGCGCGCCCGCCTCGAACGGCAGCACCTGCAACGTGATGTTGCTGCGCTCCGTGAGGCGGGTGAGGTGGTGGAGCTGGTCCAGCATCACCGCGTAGCCGCCGACCACCTGGCGCAGCGCGCCCTCCGTCACGATCGCCCAGATCTTCGGCGGCTGTTCGGCGTCCAGGATGGACTGGCGCTCCATCCGCACCTTGATCGGCGAGTCCACGTGGCCGGGCGGCAGCACCGCAGGTCCCGCCGTGATGATGTGGCGCGTGTACTCCGGCGTCTGCATCAGGCCCGGCACGATCATGCCCTCGAACGTCCGGATGCCGGGCGCCGAACCTTCCAGCGCGATGAAGTCGCGGTACTCGCGCGGCAGCGCGTCCTCGTAAGCGATCCACCAGCCACGGGACTTGGCTCAACTCGGATACCGCGTAACCCTTTTACCGTCGGAAGGCTGATCCTCCATGCTGCCCCGACCGCAGTACGCCGCCGCCCTCGCGGAAGGCAACCAGGCCGCTCACGACCTCGCCGAGGCGCTGAAGCCGGCCGGCTTCTCGCTGCCGTCGCTCTACGGCGACATCCCCACCATCACCGACAAGGCGCTCGTCCACCTCGGCCGCGCCTCCGCCGAACACGTCCGTGAGCTGGCCGCGTGGATCCGGCAACGGGCCTGAAGTGCCGGTTCCTGCCGGTGGGTTCTGGTAATCGTTGACGTGCCGTGATCCCCGTCCCCCTCGCCAGGAGCTGTCGATGACCGTCCGCCGTGTCATGCCCCTCGTCCAGTCCGAAGCCGTGCGGGAGAGCCGGGAGTTCTACGGTCTGCTCGGCTTCGAGGAAGTGATGAACCACGGCTGGATCATGACGCTCGCTCCGCCGTCCAACCCGGCCGCGCAGCTCAGCATCATCACCAGCGACGCGACGGCCCCGGTCACACCCGATATGAGCGTGGAGGTCGACGACGTGGACGCGGCGTACGAGGTCGTCCGGGCGAGCGGTGCGGAGATCGTCCATCCGTTGCGGGACGAGGAGTGGGGCGTACGGCGGTTCATGGTCCGCGACCCCGACGGCCACGTGGTCAACGTGCTGAGCCACCGCTGACCCGCGCCGCCCACGCGACGGCCAGGGCCAGCGCCGCCGCTCCCATCGGGGCCGCGTAGCCGGCGGCCGTGCCGGCGTGTTCCACCAGCCAGCCGCCCGTCGCCGCACCGGCCGCCACTCCGCCCAGCAGTGCGGTGACCGAGAGCGTCATGCCTTCGTTCAACTGGCCTGCCGGCGTCGCGCGTTGGACCAGCGTCATACCCGTGACCATGGTGGGCGCCGTCGCCGCACCTGCCAGCAGCAGGCAGAGCGCCAGGACCGGCAGCGAGGCGGTGGAGGTGGCGGCGAGCAGCGGCAGGGACATCAGCGCGGTCATGGCGGCCAGGCAGAGCAGCAGCCTGCCGTGGACGTTCCGCGCGGGCCGCAGCGAGCCGTAGACCAGCCCGGCCGCACCGGATCCCGCCGCCTGGAGCGCCAGGATCGCGCCTCCGGCGTGTGCGATCGAGACGACCTCCAGCGCACCGAACACCGCGCCGGTGGCGAGGAAGACCGCCAGCAGCGCGGGCATGCCGGGTATGCGGAGCGGTGAGACGGCCGTGCGCGTACGTGGCGTCGGCGGCGGTTCCGTCGCGCGCTGGGCCGCGAAGATCAGGACGCCGGTCATCAGCAGGAACGCGCCCACCAGCGTGCCGGCCTCCGGGAACAGCGTCCCGCAGAGCGTCGCCGCGAGCACCGGGCCGAGCATGAAGCAGAGTTCGTCGGCGGACTGCTCGAAGGAGTTCGCGGTGTGCAGCGCCGCCGGATCGCCTCGGTGCAGGTGCGCCCAGCGGGCCCGCGACATCCCGCCGGTGTTGGGCGTGGTCGCGGTGGCGGCGTACGCGATGAAGAGCGTCCAGGCCGGAGCCTCGTACCGTACGCAGAGCACCAGCGCGAGCGATCCCAGCACGGCGAGCGCGGTGGCGGGCACGGCGATCCTGGCCTGGCCGTAGCGGTCCACCAGCCGTGCGGTGAACGGCGCGACGAGAGCCGTCGCGGCGAGGCCGGTCGCGGTGACGGCTCCGGCGAGCGCGTACGAGTCCCGGGAGCCGGCGATCATGATGATCGCGCTGACGCCGAGCATCCCCATCGGGAGCCGCGCGATCAGATTGCCGGTGGTGAAGGCACGGGCGCCGGGCGTGGCGAGCAGGCGGAGGTAGGGGTTGGCGGACGGCGGCCGACGTGCGGCCTTGGGTGCCGCGCGCGGAGCCGCCACCAGTTGGCCCCCGGCGACCGTCAGCAGCGGCGTGGACGTCGTACGGGCAGGCGGAGCGGGCGCGGGTGATCTCGGCATGAGGCCAGCCTCGCCGCGCTCCGCCTCTCCGGTCCAACACCTTCTCGCCGCTCATTCACGCACCACTGTTGTGAATGGTCCGCCGCGTTGTAGATTCACCGCGTGCCCGTCCCCGACACCGCTCCGCGACTCCTGCGTGCCTTCCTCGCCGTCGCCGAGGAGCTGCACTTCACCCGCGCCGCCGCTCGCCTCTTCGTCGCGCAGCAGGCGCTGAGCCGGGACATCCGGCGGCTGGAGCGCGAGCTCGGCGCGGAGTTGTTCGTCCGCACCACCCGGCAGGTCACGCTCACGCCGGACGGTGAGCGGCTGCTGCCGTACGCGCGCCGCGTGCTCGACGCCCACGCAGGGCTCGCCGCGGCCTTCGGCGGCGGGGCCGCGCGGCCGCTGCTCGTCGACCTGAACTCGGACGGGATGACCGCCGCTCGCGTGCTGGAGCGGGCCCGGCAGCTCGCTCCGGAGTGCGAGCTGATGGCGCGGTTCGAGTCCGGGCTGACCTGGGCCGCCTCCGAGATCCTGGCGGGCCGGCTGGACGTCTCCTTCGGCCGGGCCGCCGGGCTCGCTCCGGCGGTGCGGGCCGGACTCTCCGTACAGCCGGTGCGGTACGAGCCGATGGCGCTGATGCTGCCCGCCGCGCATCCGCTCGCCGGGCGCGCGACCATCCCGCTGTCCGAACTGTCCGGGACGACCGTCTACGCGGGAGCGGGCAACGAGCGGACGCGGGAGTGGACGGAGCTCGCGGCGCTGCTCTTCGCCGAGTGGGACATCCAGCTGGCACCGCCCGTTCCGCTCGCCGTCGGCGTGGCCGAATTCCAGCGGGTCATGGCCAAGGCCGGCCACCCGGTCCTGGCCGTGGTGGACTTCCCGCCGCTGCCGGGCGCGGTGGTGCGTCCGCTCGTCGATCCCGTTCCGCTGTCGCCGCTGGCGCTGGTCCGGCGCAAAGGACTGCACCATCCCGGCGTCGACGCTCTGCGTACCGCTGCTGAGCAGTTGGCCCTGCGGAACCGGTGGCTCGAGCGGCCCTCCGGCAGCTGGCTGCCGGAAGGCGACCTGGCGCTGATGCGCAACCCTTCCTGACCACGGGCCACCTCACCGGGCCGCCTCCGGCCCGGTGAGAGCAAGGTTGCCCACCGGTCACCTCGCGGCACCGCACCGAAACGCGCGCTCCCTAGCGTCGGGACCAACACCCCGCAGCGACGGGGACACCACCCCGACCACCCTGTGGAGGCGCGTGATGGCAGGCCGTTGGATCGAGACCTGGGAGCCGGAGGACGAGACGTTCTGGCGGGAGAAGGGCGAGCGGGTGGCCCGCCGCAACCTGTGGTTCTCCGTGCTCTCCGAGCACATCGGATTCTCCGTCTGGACGCTCTGGTCGGTGATGGTCCTGTTCATGGGACCGGAGTACGGCGTCGACCCGGCCGGCAAGTTCTTCCTGATCTCCACCGCCACGCTGGTCGGAGCACTGGTACGGGTGCCGTACACCTTCGCCGTCGCCCGGTTCGGCGGCCGCAACTGGACGATCTTCACCGCGGTGAGCCTGCTCGCTCCGACGCTCGCCGCGTTCTGGGTGATGGAGCCCGGGACCTCGTACGGCACGTTTGTGGCGGTCGCCGCGCTCACCGGGATCGGCGGCGGCAACTTCGCCTCCTCGATGACCAACATCAACGCCTTCTTCCCGCTCCGGGAGAAGGGCTGGGCGCTCGGCCTCAACGCGGGCGGCGGCAACATCGGCGTCCCCGTCGTCCAGCTCATCGGCCTCCTCGTCATCGGCACGCTCGGCGCCGCCCATCCTCGGCTGGTCCTCGGCGTCTACATCCCGCTGATCGTGGCGGCCGCCGTCTGCGCCGCGCTGTACATGGACAACCTCCGGCCCGTACGCAACGACACCGGCGCCGCGCGGCAGGCCGCCAGGGACCCGCACACCTGGATCATGTCGACGCTCTACATCGGCACGTTCGGCTCGTTCATCGGCTACAGCTTCGCCTTCGGCCTGGTCCTCCAGACCCAGTTCGGCCGCACTCCGCTCCAGGCCGCCTCGCTCACCTTCATGGGCCCGCTCCTCGGCTCACTGATCCGGCCCTTCGGCGGACGCCTCGCCGACCGGCACGGCGGTGCCCGGATCACGCTGGCCGCCTTCACCGCGATGGGCGCCGCCACCGCCATCGTCATCCACGCCTCCGCCACCGCGTCCTTGCCGGTCTTCCTCGTCGGCTTCACCGCGCTCTTCGTCCTGACGGGGCTCGGCAACGGGTCGACGTACAAGATGATCCCGGGCATCTTCCACGCGCAGGCGGTCGAGAAAGGGCTCGACGGCGAGGCGGCCGCCGCGCACGGACGGCGGCTCTCCGGCGCCGCGATGGGCTTCATCGGTGCCGTCGGCGCGCTCGGCGGCCTCGCGATCAACCTCGCGTTCCGCCAGTCCTTCCAGACCTCCGGCACCGGCACCGCCGCCTTCTGGTGCTTCCTCGCCTTCTACGCCGTGTGCTCCGCACTCACCTGGGCGGTATACCTTCGCCGACCCGCGCCCGTACCCGCGAAGGCCCAGGTCGGTTACGCAGAGGTGTAGCAGCCACCAGGAAGGCGACGATCCGGCCACGGCTGACGTAACGGCCGGGAAATACGGGGGAACCGAGACCGTCACGGACCGTTGGCAGTCTCGGGCTTCCGCACATCGCGTACCAGCAGGACCACGAGAGCCGGGAACACGCCATGCAGGACGACGAGACCACGCACGGCCCTCTCGCGGGCTTCACGGTCGGAGTGACCGCCGCCCGCCGCGCCGAGGAGCTCGCCACGCTCCTCAAGCGGCGCGGCGCCGCCGTCCAGCACGCGCCGGCCCTGCGGATCGTTCCGCTCGCCGACGACAGCGAACTCCTCGACGCGACCGCGGAGTTGATCGACCACGCGCCCGATGTGGTGGTCGCCACCACCGCGATCGGCTTCCGCGGCTGGGTGGAGGCGGCCGACGGCTGGGGCATCGGCGACGCGCTCCTGGAGCGGCTGCGCGGCGTCGAACTCCTCGCCCGCGGACCCAAGGTCAAGGGCGCGGTCCGGGCCGCCGGACTCACCGAGGCCTGGTCACCCGGGTCCGAATCGATGGCCGAAGTCCTCGACCGGCTCCTCGGCGAAGGCGTCGCGGGCCGCCGCATCGCACTCCAGCTGCACGGCGAACCGCTGCCCGGATTCATCGAGTCGCTCCAGGCGGCGGGCGCCGAGGTCGTCGGCGTTCCCGTCTACCGCTGGATGCCGCCGCAGGACATCGCGCCGCTCGACCGGATGCTCGACGCCACCGCCGCCCGGGCCCTGGACGCCATCACCTTCACCAGCGCTCCCGCCGCCGCCTCGTTCCTGGGCCGCGCGGAGGTACGCGGACTGCTGCCGGAGATCCTCGGAGCGCTGCGCGACGACGTCCTGGCCGCCTGCGTCGGACCGGTCACCGCGCTTCCGCTCCAGGCCCGGTCCATTCCCACCGTCCAGCCCGAACGCTTCCGCCTTGGCCCGCTCGTCCAGCTGGTCTGCACCCAACTTCCCACCACCGCACGAGTCCTGCCCATCGCCGGCCACCGCGTCGAGATCCGCGGCCACGCCGTGCTGGTCGACGACGAACTCCGCGCGGTCCCGCCCGCCGGCATGGCCCTCCTGCACACCTTGGCCCGCCGTCCCGGCTGGGTGGTGGCCCGCGCCGACCTGCTGCGGGCCCTGCCCGGCAGCGGCACCGACGAGCACGCGGTGGAGACGGCGATGGCCCGGCTGCGCTCCGCGCTCGGAGCGCCGCGCCTGATCCAGACCGTCGTCAAACGCGGCTACCGGCTCTCGCTGGACCCGACCGGCGACACACCGGGCTCGGCTTCGCCACGCTGAGCGGCGATCCTCCCGGTCGAGGCCGCCGGCACATCACCGCGCCGAGTGCTGATCCGTCCGGCCGAGGCCGCCGGCACATCACCGCGCTTAGCGCTGACCCGTCCGTCCGAGGCCGTCGGCACGTCACCGGGCTGAGCGCTGATCCGTCCGTCCGAGGCCGCAGGCGCCCGGCGCACGTGCAGGTGGCCGTCGAGCGGGAACTCCGGCGGCCGCGCGCTCAGCAGCTCCGCGAACGCGTAACCGCTCTTCTCCGCCACCCGGCACGACGCCACGTTGTCCACCTGGTGCAGCAGCTCCAGCCGGACCAGCCCATCGGCCGCGAAGGCCGTGAACGCCCAGGCGGTGAGCGCCTCCAGGGCCCGGGACGCCACACCGCGTCCGCGCGCCCGCGCCGCCGTCCAGTAGCCGACCTCGGCCCGCCCGGCGTCCGGGTCCGGCCGCTTCAGCACGAGGTTGCCGACCAGCTCGCCGTCCCGGCCGGTGTCGATCACGGCGAAGCTGAACCGGGTCCCGGACCGCCATCCCTCGCGCTGCGACTCCATCCGGCGGGCCGCCTCCTCGGGCGTGGACACGGGCAGCCGCACCCACCGCCGCATCACCGGATCGTCGTACGCCTCCAGCAGCGCCGGGACGTCCTCCTCGCGCCAGGGCCGCAGCAGCAGCGCGCCGGCGGTGAGCGTGAGCGTCTCCGCGGCCGTTCCGCCGTGATCGTTCATGGCCGTCACGGTAGCGGGGGTTACGGCCGGGGCCCGGCGGGGGCACTCTGGAGGGTGGCATCCGACCGGTGACCCGAGGCGGTGACAGGCACATGGCAGCGGGCAGGGGCGCGTACGTGTGGCGGTTCGACTCCGGCCGGATCTGTCTCGACCTGGTGGCCACCGGGCCCGCCGGCGGGACACCTCGCGCGCGGGAACAACTGGAAGGACCGGCGCGGCTCGCCGACTGGCTGACAGCCGTCCGGCTCGTCCCGCCCGGCACCGTACTGACCTCGCTGGACGCCGGCTGGCTGTCCCGGTTCCGGGAGCTGCGGACGGACGTGGACCGGCTGATGTCGGCCCAACTGGCGTACGAGCGAAGCAGGATCGGCCCGCCGTCGCCTCAACTCACCTGCGCCGCCTACGGTCGGGCCCTGGACCGCGTCAACTCCCTTGCCGCGCACGCCCCGCCGGGACCGCGTGCGGTGCGTGGTGAAGGCGGTGCGCTGGTACGGACCCTGAGCGCCGAACCCGACTGCGCGGGGCTCCTCGCGGTCGTGGCGCGGGACGCGGTGGACCTGCTCACCGACCCGGTGGCGTGCGGAGCGCTGCGCCGGTGCGCTGGCGGCGCCTGCCACCGGCTCTACCTGGACACCTCGCGCGGCGGCCGCCGCCGCTGGTGCTCCGGCGAAGTCTGCGGCAACCGCGAACGGGTCGCCCGGCACCGCCGCCGTACCGCCGCCGCACCCGCAGCGGCGGCGGCGGAGAGCTCCTCGGACGGTTCAGCGAAAGAAATATGACCCGGCGTTGAACGATCCGCCGCCCGCTCCCGTATCCATGCCCGAAGAGCTCCATTCAGGGTCTCGACCAGGAGGTTCGGGTGCGCAAGGATGCGGCCGTGGCCGATGACCGTCCGCACAGGGCTCGACATCGCAGTGAGCCGCCCACGCCCCCTGACGGGATACCCGACGAGGAGCTGATGCGGGCGCTCTACCGCGAACACGCCGGGCCGCTGCTCGCGTACGTCCTCCGGCTCGTGGCGGGCGACCGCCAACGGGCCGAGGACGTGGTGCAGGAGACGCTCATCCGTGCCTGGAAGAACGCCGGCCGGCTCAACCGGGCCACCGGCTCCGTCCGCCCCTGGCTGGTGACGGTCGCCCGGCGCATCGTCATCGACGGCCACCGCAGCCGGCAGGCCCGGCCGCGCGAGGTCGATCCGTCGCCGCTGGAGGTCATTCCCGCGGAGGACGAGATCGACAAGGCGCTGTGGCTGATGACGTTGTCGGACGCGCTCGACGATTTGACGCCCGCGCACCGGGAAGCATTGGTCGAGACCTACTTCAGGGGACGTACGGTGAACGAGGCGGCCGAGGTGCTCGGCATCCCCAGCGGCACGGTGCGGTCCCGGGTCTTCTACGCACTCCGCTCGATGAAGCTCGCACTCGAAGAGAGGGGGATCACGGCATGAGCGACCAGCAGTGGCAGCCCTTCGGGCCCCGGCCTCCGGAACCCCGTATGCCCACCGGTCCCTCGAACGTCCCGTACCCCTCCAACACCCCGTATCCCGCGGGTCCTGCACACCCCTCAGGGCCCGCGTACCTCTCCGGCCACGGCCATCCCGGCGGCCCCGCCGACCCCGGGCCGTCGTTCGGCGGTGAGCCCGAAGGCGGCGAGCACGACGCGGCCGCCGCCTATGTCCTGGGCATCCTGGACGACGCGCAGGCGAGCGCCTTCGAGGCCCATCTCGCCGGCTGCGCCCGGTGCTCCGTACATCTGGACGAGTTCGCCGGGATGGAGCCCATGCTCGCGATGCTGGCCGAGGCGCCGGCGGCCTCGCCCGGAGCCCGTCCCGTACCGCACGTGCCCGAGCGGCCCGCGCCGAAGGTGCTCGGCGGGCTGATGGACGAGGTCGCGCACCGACGGCACCGGCGTACGAAGCGGAGCCGGTATCTCATTGCCGCGGCCGCCGCGCTGATCATCGGTGGGCCGGTCGCGGCCGTCGCCGTCACGGCGGGCGACGAAGGCGGCCGCAGCGTCGCCGCCGTCGACCCGCACCCCACCAGCCCGGCCGAGGACGCCTTCTTCCAGCACATGACGGAGAAGGTCTCCGCGACCGACCCCACCACCCGGGTCGGCGCGACGGTCGGCATGGAGGAGAAGGCGTGGGGCACGCACACGGTCCTGGAGCTGAAGAACGTCAAAGGGCCGCAGAAGTGCACGCTCGTCGCCGTCTCCAAGACCGGCGAGGAGGAGATCGTCACCTCCTGGTCCGTGCCGAACTGGGGATACGGCATCGAGGGGTCGACGCACGAGTCGGCGAAGAACCCGCTGTACGTGCACGGCGGCGCGGCGATGGACCGTGCGGACATCGACCGCTTCGAGGTGCGCACGTTCGACGGGGAGCGGCTGGTGGAGATCGGCACCTGAGCGGACCCGGCTGTTCCGACGCGTAATCGCAACACGCGTGACCGTGGGCGGCAGGTGCGCCCGGGCCCCCCTTCGCATAGGGTTGACGGCTGCCCGATGCACGTCAGAAGGGGGCCTCGGTGGCCGCGCAGGATGCCGCTGTCGATTCGCTGCGGGACCGGGAAACCGGTGTCGAGCAGGATCATCTGGACCGCGTTTACCACCGTCTCGAAGAGAAGATCGACGAGGCGGAATTTCTCATGCACGACGCCGTCAAACGCGGGCAGGTCGGCACGCCCGGCGCCCTCGCCGAACGGGACGCGCAGGTCTTCCGGGCCGGTGTGCACCTCAACCGGCTGAACAGCGAGTTCGAGGACTTCCTCTTCGGCCGGATCGACCTGCTCCTCGGCAAGGACGGTGAACGCGGCCCGGACGGCGCGTTCACCTCCGTCGAGCCGGCTGACGACGCCGTAAGCGACGGTGCCACCGCCGACATCGCCGAGACGCTCCACATCGGCCGGATCGGGGTCCTGGACTCCGACTACGCGCCGCTGGTGATCGACTGGCGGGCCCCGGCCGCCGCGCCGTTCTACCGCTCCACGCCGAAGGAGCCGGGCCGCGTCGTACGCCGCCGGGTCATCCGCTCCAAGGGCCGCAAGGTCCTCGGCGTCGAGGACGACCTGATGCGCCCGGAGCTGACGGCGTACCTGGACGGCGAGAAGCTGCCGGTGATCGGCGACGGCGCGCTGATGGCCGCGCTCGGCCAGGCCCGCAGCCACACCATGCGGGACATCGTCGCCTCCATCCAGGCCGAACAGGACCTGGTCATCCGCGCACCCGCCGCCTCGGTCACCGAGGTCACCGGCGGCCCCGGCACCGGCAAGACTGCCGTCGCGCTGCACCGGGCCGCCTACCTCCTCTACCAGGACCGGCGGCGGTACGCGGGCGGCATCCTGATCGTCTCGCCGACGCCGCTCCTGGTCGCGTACACCGAAGGCGTGCTGCCTTCGCTCGGCGAGGAGGGCCAGGTCGCGATCCGCGCGATCGGCTCGCTGTCCGAGGAGGCCGTCGGCGTGGAAGGCGCCACGGCGTACGACGAACCGGCCATCGCCCGGATCAAGGGCTCCTCGCGGATGCTCCACGTGCTGCGCAAGGCGGCCCGAGGCGCGCTGGAGGTGCCCAAGCCGCCGGCCGGGAACGGCCAGCTCTCCTTCGGCGACGAGCCCGTGCGGAACGGCACGGCGACCACTCCGACCCGGCTGCGCGTCGTCGCCTTCGGCGCCCGCGTCGAGCTGGAGGCCGACGAGCTCCAGCGCATCCGGCACAACGTGCTCAGCGGCACCGCCCCGGTCAACCTGCTGCGTCCGCGCGCCCGCAAGCTGCTGCTCGACGCGCTGTGGAGCAAGTCCTCCGGACGCGGCCGCTACACCGATCCGCAGCTGGTGGCGGAGTTGCGGTCCTCCTTCGACGAGGACGTCTCCACCGAGACGCCGTTCCTGGAGTTCCTGAACGCCTGGTGGCCCGAGCTGACCCCGCGCCGCGTCCTGGCCGCGATGGCCGACGAGAAGCGGCTGGCCCGCTGGTCCCGGCGCATCCTCAACCAAGGTGAGGCGCGCCGCCTGGCCCGCTCGCTGAGGCGGCTGGACGCGGCGGACGGCAGCGGCCCCGTCTCCGTACACGATGTGGCGCTCCTGGACGAGCTCCAGGCGCTGCTCGGCACGCCGGCCCGGCCCAAGCGCAAGCGCGAGATGGACCCGCTGGACCAGCTCTCCGGCCTGGAGGAGCTGATGCCGCAGCGCGAGGAGACCCAGTGGGAGCGGGCCGAGCGTCTCGCGGCGGAACGGACGGAGTACGCGCACGTCATCGTCGACGAGGCGCAGGACCTGACGCCGATGCAGTGGCGGATGGTGGGCCGCCGGGGCCGCCACGCGACCTGGACGATCGTCGGCGACCCGGCGCAGTCCTCCTGGTCCGACCCGGACGAGGCGTCCGCGGCCCGGGACGAGGCGCTCGGCTCCCGGCCGCGCCGCCGCTTCACCCTCACCGTCAACTACCGCAACCCGGCCGAGATCGCCGAGCTGGCCGCCAAGGTGCTGGCGCTCGCCATGCCGGGCATGGAGTCGCCGTCGGCGGTGCGTTCGACCGGTGTGGTGCCGCGCTTCGTGCCGGTGGCGGGCGGCGACCTGGCCGCCACGGTCCGCGAGGAGGCGCGCCGGCTGCTGGCCGAGGTGGACGGCACGGTCGGCGTGGTCGTGGCGATGGACCGGCGCGCCCAGGCCCGCGAGTGGCTCGCGGAGCTGGGGGAGCGGGTGGTGGCGCTGGGCAGCCTGGAGGCGAAGGGGCTGGAGTACGACGCCACGGTGGTCGTCTCTCCGGCGGAGGTCGCGGACGAGTCACCGGCCGGGCTGCGGGTGCTGTACGTGGCGCTGACGAGGGCCACGCAGCAGCTGACGGTGGTGTCCGGCGAGCGGGACATGCCGGACGAGAACGGGGTGCCGGACCTGCTGCGGGAGTGACCCGTACGGGCTGCCGGCTCCCGTGAGGCGAGTCAACCCGGCGCACGGGAATCACTTTTCCGGGGTCTTTGTTACCGTGGTACTGGCACCGGCTCGATCCAAGCCCCCGGGCCCAACCTTCGTCGCTTCGAGCGACCACTTGCCGCGAGGCGAGCATGGCGGGTCGGTGCCACCTAAGTGAAGAAGACAGACCCGTGTCACCTGATGGTGGCGCGGGTCTGTCTTCGTTGACGGGACTCTCGAGGGCTCTTGGGGGTTCCGCCGAACGGGTTACTTCTCGTATGGTGGAAAACACTTTCCGAAAGATGGCACTCATTACCGGCTACCAGTCGGTAGGTGCGACGATCGGGAAGCGTGACCGGAACGAGGGTTCCGGATGCGAAGCAATGAAGCTTGAGGAAAGTGAAGGACTCGGCCATGGCAACGGCGCCCAGCGTCTCGTACTCGATGACGGTCAGGCTGGAGGTGCCCGCGAGCGGCACCGCGGTCTCCCAGCTCACCACGGCCGTGGAGTCGTCGGGGGGTTCGGTCACCGGCCTCGACGTCACCGCGTCCGGCCACGAGAAGCTGCGGATCGACGTCACGATCGCGGCCAGCTCCACCTCGCACGCGGACGAGATCGTCGAAAACCTGCGCGAGGTCGAAGGCGTCGTGCTGGGCAAGGTCTCCGACCGTACGTTCCTCATGCACCTCGGCGGCAAGATCGAGATGGCGTCCAAGCACCCCATCCGCAACCGTGACGACCTCTCGATGATCTACACGCCCGGCGTCGCCCGGGTCTGCATGGCCATCGCCGAGAACCCCGAGGACGCGCGCCGCCTCACCATCAAGCGCAACTCCGTCGCAGTCGTGACGGACGGCTCCGCGGTGCTCGGCCTCGGCAACATCGGCCCGATGGCCGCGCTGCCCGTCATGGAGGGCAAGGCGGCCCTCTTCAAGCGCTTCGCCGGCATCGACGCCTGGCCGATCTGCCTGGACACCCAGGACACCGATGAAATCGTCGCGATCGTCCGTGCGATCGCCCCGGGCTTCGCGGGCATCAACCTGGAGGACATCTCGGCGCCCCGCTGCTTCGAGATCGAGGCCCGGCTGCGCGAGGCGCTGGACATCCCGGTCTTCCACGACGACCAGCACGGCACCGCCATCGTCGTCCTGGCCGCGCTGACCAACGCGCTGCGCGTGGTCGGCAAGAGCATCGGGGACGTACGGGTCGTCATGTCCGGTGCCGGAGCCGCCGGTACGGCCATCCTGAAGCTGCTGATCGCCGCCGGTGTCAAGCACGCCGTGGTCGCCGACATCCACGGCGTCGTCCACTCCGGACGCGAGGACCTGGTCGCCGCCGACCCCGAGTCGCCGCTGTGCTGGATCGCCGACAACACCAACCCGGAGAACATCACCGGCACCCTCAAGGAAGCCGTCGTGGGCGCCGACGTCTTCATCGGCGTCTCCGCACCGAACGTCCTGAACGGCGACGACGTCGCGGCGATGGCGGACGGCGCGATCGTGTTCGCGCTCGCGAACCCGGACCCGGAGGTCGACCCGACGATCGCCCGCGAGACGGCCGCCGTCGTGGCCACCGGCCGCTCCGACTTCCCCAACCAGATCAACAACGTGCTGGTCTTCCCGGGTGTCTTCCGCGGTCTGCTGGACGCTCAGTCCCGCACCGTCAACACGGAGATGATGCTCGCCGCCGCCGGAGCCCTCGCCGACGTGGTCGCCGAGGACGAGGTCAACGCGAACTACATCATCCCGTCGGTCTTCAACGACAAGGTGGCCGGTGCGGTCGCCGGAGCCGTCCGCGCGGCCGCCAAGGCCGCCGCCGGCACCGGAGCCGCACCTTCCGACGCGCTCTAGACCACACGGTTTCGCGGGGTCCATCAGGGGTACGCGCCGAAGACCCCGGGCCGCACCCGCCCGTGCCGTACGGCGCGTCGCGGGTCGCGGCGCCCCAAACGCCCCTTTAGGGTGGGCGGGCAGTGGGCCCTGTAGGGCCCGGCATCCGCTGCGGACCGCTAAGGGAAGCCGACGGAACGTCACCACGAGCAGGCAGTGGCGCTTTTCGTTGACCCTGAAGGGTTCCGGATTGGCTTTCCCGCCGCAGGTGGGGGCAGGATGCGTAATCGGGCGCGAGGGTCTGACATCAGACCCGGGTCCGGGGACTGTCAGAGGGCCCTGGCAGCATCGGCTTCGATCTCACGCCTCACAGGCAAGAAGAACACGGGAGTAACAACATGAACCGCAGTGAGCTGGTGGCCGCCCTGGCCGACCGCGCCGAGGTGACTCGCAAGGACGCCGACGCCGTGCTGGCCGCGCTCGCCGAGACCGTCGGTGAGATCGTCGCCAAGGGCGACGAGAAGGTCACCATCCCCGGCTTCCTGACCTTCGAGCGCACCCACCGTGCCGCTCGCACCGCGCGCAACCCGCAGACCGGCGACCCGATCAACATCCCCGCCGGCTACAGCGTGAAGGTCTCCGCGGGCTCGAAGCTCAAGGAAGCCGCCAAGGGTAAGTAACCCACCAGGCGCAAGGAGGGCGGCCATCCCCGACCAGGGGTGGCCGCCCTCGCGCATGCCAGAGGCACATGCGCGCGCTGTGGTCAGGAATGCATCCGCGCGCCCTTGAGGGCCTTGTCCACGGCGTTGCGGGGCCCGTGGACGAGCAGCCCCACCAGATCCAGCGCGTCCCGTCCCACGGCCCGTACCGCCGCCCGGTTGTCCCGGTCGTTGCCCGTGCCGAACAGGTCCGAGGTGAACACGGCCGTCGTCAAGGACCGGGAGAGCGCCTTCGTGTGCGCGGCGGTCAGAGTCTCCTTCGACCCTTCGAAGACCAGCACCGGCTGCCGGATCATCGCCAGGTACGCGGTGGAGTCGGCGTCCTCGTACGGCTCGCCGATCACCTCGGGCACCGCCGACCCCAGGCCGCTGACCAGGAACGCGGTCACGTTCAGGCGCTGCCAGGTCTCCAGGTCGTCGCGGAGCAGCACCGCGACCTTGGTGTCGAAGCGGACGGGTGCCTCGCCGGAGGCCATGGTTCCGCTTCTGGATTCGGTCTCGGTCTCGGTCTCGGTCTCGTGCGTGTTTCTCATGGTTCGAGACTGGCCGCTGGCCCCGGACCCGGTCTTGTACGTTCTAAGCGTGGTGGCACGGCAGGAGATCTCGGCCTGGCGTCCGGCGGTCCAGGGCGTCGTGGAGGTCTTCCACGCCCGCTTCACCGAGCACGCCTATCCCATGCACGTGCACGACGCCTGGACGCTCCTGATCGTCGACGACGGCGCCGTCCGCTACGACCTGGACCGCCACGAGCGCGGTACGCCGGGCGGCACGGTGAGCCTGTTGCCGCCGCAGGTCCCGCACAACGGTTCGCCCGCCACCTCCGACGGCTTCCGCAAACGGGTGCTCTACCTGGACATGACGCACCTCGACGCCCGCTACATCGGGCCCGCCGTGGACACCCCGGACCTCGCCGACCCGCTCCTGCGCGCCCGCGTCGGCCGGCTCCACACGGCGCTGGCGGACCCGGGCGGGGCCTTCGAGGCGGAGAGCCGCCTGGCGTTCGTCGGCGAGCGGCTGAGGGGCCACCTGAGGCCTGTGGAGGCGCCGGTGGGCCCGCCGCCGGGTCCGGGCGTCGCGCGGGACCTGCGCGAGCTCCTGGACGAGCGGCTGGGCACGGGCGTGACCCTGGCCGAGGCCGCCGGGCTGCTCCACGCGCACCCCGCCCATCTCGTACGGGCGTTCAGCGCGGCGTACGCGATCGCGCCGCACCAGTACCTGACGGCCCGCCGGGTCGACCGGGCCCGCCGGCTGCTGCTGGACGGGATGCCGGCCGGTGAGGCGGCGGCCGCCGTCGGCTTCCACGACCAGTCCCACCTGACCCGCCACTTCAAGCGGATCGCCGGCATGACACCGGGCCGGTTCGCGCGCTCCCGGGAAAGCCCGGTGCCCCGGACCCTGTGAGGGTCCGGGGCACCGGATGCGCAGTGCTGTGTGCGGCAGCGCTGTGCGGGGTCAGACCAGGGAACCGCCCGGCAGCTCCACCTTGGCGCCGAGCTTCTCCAGCTTCTCCATGAAGTTCTCGTAACCGCGGTTGATCAGGTCGATGCCGTGCACCCGGGAGGTGCCCTGCGCCGCCAGCGCCGCGATCAGGTACGAGAAGCCGCCGCGCAGGTCGGGAATGACCAGATCGGCGCCCTGGAGCTTCGTCGGCCCGGAGACGACCGCCGAGTGCAGGAAGTTGCGCTGGCCGAAGCGGCAGTCCGAGCCGCCCAGGCACTCGCGGTACAGCTGGATGTGCGCACCCATCTGGTTGAGCGCGGAGGTGAAGCCGAGCCGCGACTCGTAGACCGTCTCGTGGACGATGGACAGGCCCGCGGCCTGCGTCAGCGCCACCACCAGCGGCTGCTGCCAGTCGGTCTGGAAGCCGGGATGGACGTCGGTCTCCAGCGCGATGGCGTTGAGCGCGCCGCCCGGGTGCCAGAAGCGGATGCCCTCGTCGTCGATCTCGAAGGCGCCGCCGACCCGGCGGAAGGTGTTCAGGAAGGTCATCATCGAACGCTGCTGGGCGCCGCGTACGTAGATGTTGCCTTCGGTCGCCAGCGCCGCCGACGCCCAGGAGGCCGCCTCCAGCCGGTCCGGGATGGCCCGGTGGGTGTATCCGTCGAGCTTGTCGACACCGGTGATCCGGATGGTCCGGTCGGTGTCCATGGAGATGATCGCGCCCATCTTCTGCAGTACGCAGATGAGGTCCTCGATCTCCGGCTCGACGGCCGCGTTGGACAGCTCGGTGACGCCCTCGGCGAGGACGGCGGTGAGCAGCACCTGCTCGGTGGAGCCCACCGAGGGGTACGGCAGCCGGATCTTGGTGCCGCGCAGCCGCTGCGGGGCCTCCAGGTACTGGCCGTCCGCCCGCTTCTCGATGGTCGCGCCGAACTGGCGGAGCACCTCGAAGTGGAAGTCGATCGGCCGGCCGCCGATGTCACAGCCGCCGAGGCCCGGGATGAAGGCGTGGCCGAGGCGGTGCAGCAGCGGGCCGCAGAACAGGATCGGGATGCGCGACGAACCCGCGTGGGCATCGATGTCGGCGACGTTGGCCGACTCGACGTGCGAGGGGTCGAGGATCAGTTCGCCCGGCTCGTCGCCCGGGCGGACGGTGACGCCGTGCAGCTGGAGCAGTCCTCGGACCACCCGCACGTCACGGATGTCGGGAACGTTGCGGAGGCGGCTGGGCCCGCTGCCGAGCAGCGCGGCGACCATGGCCTTCGGCACCAGGTTCTTGGCGCCTCGGACGCGGATCTCGCCCTCCAGCGGGGTGCCGCCGTGGACAAGCAGGACATCGTCTGTGCCGGTCATGTATCTCGCGTTCCGGAGTGGTCGGGCAGGGGGCCAACGAAAAGGGTAATGGCCTCCTACCCCCGTTCCGTAAGGCGAAGGGGGGTGTACGAACGTCATGAATCCGCCACAACACCCTCCGCGCACCCGATCTTGCGGAGGGTCACCGTCCGGATGGCCGCCGGATCCCGCCCGCGAGGTGCGCTCCCCGTGCCTCCGTGCGCCCTGAGCTGCGCTCGCTCTCCTGAGGTGGTCATCACGGCCGCCGCACCCCCGCGGAGGGCGAAGATGCGGGATCATTTCTGCCATGACGGAGGTGTCCTCGCTCACAGGTCGACTGCTCGTGGCCACACCCGCCCTCGCGGACCCGAATTTCGACCGCGCGGTGGTGCTCCTTCTCGACCACGACGAGGAGGGCTCCCTCGGCGTGGTCCTCAACCGCCCGACCCCGGTCGGCGTCGGTGACATCCTCGGCTCCTGGGCCGGACTCACCGGCGAGCCGGACGTCGTCTTCCAGGGCGGCCCGGTCTCGCTGGACTCGGCGCTCGGCGTGGCGGTGATCCCGGGCGACGAGGGCCCGCTCGGCTGGCGCCGGGTGCACGGAGCGATCGGCCTGGTCGACCTGGAGACCCCGCCGGAGCTGCTCGGACCGGCGCTCGGGTCGCTGCGGATCTTCGCCGGGTACGCGGGGTGGGGGCCGGGTCAGTTGGAGGGCGAGCTGACCGAGGGCGCGTGGTACGTGGTCGAGTCGGAGCCCGGTGACGTCTCCTCCCCGCGCCCGGAGAACCTCTGGCGCGCGGTGCTCCGGCGGCAGCGCAGCGAGCTGGCGATGATCGCCACGTATCCGGACGACCCTTCGCTCAACTGAAGCCCCTCTTCTTCAGTACCCTTGGCGGTTATGAGCACTCTTGAGCCCGATCGCGGGGCAGGTACGGGGACCCTCGTAGAGCCGACGCCACAGGTGTCGAGGGGCGACGGCGACCACGAGCGCTACGCCCATTACGTCCAGAAGGACAAGATCATGGCGAGCGCCCTGGAGGGCACTCCCGTGGTCGCGCTGTGCGGCAAGGTCTGGGTGCCGGGGCGCGACCCCAAGAAGTACCCGGTCTGTCCCATGTGCAAGGAGATCTACGAGTCCATGGGCGCCGGCGGCGACAAGGGCAAGGGCGGCAAGGACAAGGGCAAGAAGTAGGGCCAGGCTCCCACTCCGTCTTCCAGGGCCCCCGGCACGCGCGGTCGTTGCGCGTGCCGGGGGCCTTTGGCATGCCTGAGCGTCGGCTCTCCGCGCCACCGGTGACGGAACGTGACCGGTCGTGCTCGCGTTGCGCGGGGTGCGTCGGCTGGTCACAGAGTGGTGGAGACCACTTGTCGGGCGCCGGAACCGGACTTACTCTCCTGCCAGTTGTGCAGAACGAAACGCACGTTGCACATGATGCAACGATGGACCGGTAGGGGTTCCCGGATGAAGCTTTCTGCCCGAATTGCCGCCCCGGTTGCGGCGCTTGTGCTGGCGGGCCTCACCGCCACCGCCTGCGCGCCGCAGACCTCCGACACCAGTGCGAAGGGTGACGAGAAGAGTGGGACTCTCCGTGTCTGGCTCTTCCAGGAGGTCGGCAACAAGCCCAAGGAGAAGGTCGTCGACGACGCGGTCGCCGCGTTCGAGAAGAGCCACGACGGCGCGAAGGTCGAGGTCGAGTACATACCTGTCGACACCCGCGCCCAGCGCATCAAGGCCGCCTTCAACGACCCCAAGAGCGCGCCGGACCTCATCGAGTACGGCAACAGCGACACCGCCGGCTACGTCAAGGACGGCGGACTCGCGGACGTGACGAAGGAGTTCGGCGCCTGGGAGGAGGCCAAGGACACCGACCCGATCGCCAAGCAGTCCGTCACCGTCGGCGACAAGGTCTACGGCGCCCCGTTCTTCGTCGGCGTCCGGGCCCTCTACTACCGCACCGACATCCTCAAGGACCTCGGCATCCAGCCTCCCAAGTCCCAGGCCGAACTGATCGCGACGGCCAAGAAGATCCACAAGGCGAAGCCCGACCTCTACGGCCTCGCGGTCGGCGGCGCCTACACCTACGGCGCGATGCCCTTCATCTGGTCGCACGGCGGCGAGATCGCGGGCGAGAGCGGCGGTACGTACAAGTCGGCCATCAACAGCGAGAAGGCCCGCAAGGGCATCGAGGCCTACACCTCGCTCTTCGGCGACGACAACTGTCCGGCCGCCAAGTGCGCCTCCATGACCGGCAACGCCACCATCACCGCCTTCGCCTCCGGCAAGGCCGCCATGGCGATCGGCGGCGACTTCAGCCACGCGGCGGTCGAGGCGAGCCCGGTCAAGGGCAAGTACGCGGTCGTCCCGCTGCCCGGCATCGCGCCGGACTCCATCGCTCCGGCCTTCGCGGGCGGCAACAACATCGGCGTACTCAAGAGCAGTTCGCACCGCACGCTCGCCGTCGACCTGATGAAGTCGCTCACCGGCAAGAAGACCCAGGCCGAGATGTTCGACGCGATGGGCTTCCTGCCCACCTACACCGACGTCCTGGACAACGCCGCGAAGAAGCAGCCCTTCGTCGCACCGTTCGTCCAGACCCTCGGCGCCGGCGCCAAGTTCGTCCCCGCCTCGCCGGCCTGGGGCCAGATCGACGCCTCGCTGGTCCTGCCGACGATGTTCCAGGAGATCGTCTCCGGCCGTAAGGACGTGGCGCAGGCCTCGGACGACGCGGCGAAGAAGATGGACACCGCCTTCACCGACGCGGGCTGACCATGACCACGCCCACCACCGCTCTCAAGGCCCCGACTCCCGGTGCGGCCGGGGCGGGCACCGGCACCGCCGCCGGCCGCCCGCCCCGGCGCGGCCGCACGGTGTCGCCCAAGGGCCACTCCGGCTGGACCCCCTGGCTCTACCTCCTGCCCGCTCTCGTCCTGCTCGCCGGACTGCTGGTCTACCCGATCTACCAGCTCGGCCTGATCTCGTTCCTGGAGTACACCCAGGCCCAGGTCAGCGGCGGCGAACCGACCACCTTCAAGGGCTTCGACAACTACGCGACCCTCTTCAACGACGGCCAGTTCTGGCAGGTCCTCCTCGCCACCGTCCTCTTCGCCACGGCCTGCGTGGTCTCCACGCTCTTCGTCGGCTGCGCGCTGGCCGTCCTGCTCACCCGCATCCGCGCCCTGCCGCGCCTGGTGCTGATGATGGCCGCGCTCGGCGCCTGGGCCACTCCCGCGATCACCGGCTCGACGGTCTGGGTCTTCCTCTTCGACCCGGACTTCGGACCCGTGAACAAGGTGCTCGGCCTCGGTGACTTCTCCTGGACGTACGGGCGCTACAGCGCCTTCGCACTCGTGCTCCTCGAAGTCCTGTGGTGCTCGTTCCCGTTCGTCATGGTCACCGTGTACGCCGGCATCCGGGCCATCCCGACCGAGGTGCTGGAGGCCGCCTCGCTGGACGGCGCGTCCCAGTGGCGGATCTGGCGGACCATCATGGCGCCGATGCTCAAGCCGATCCTGATCGTCGTCACCATCCAGTCGATCATCTGGGACTTCAAGGTCTTCACCCAGATCTACGTCATGACCAACGGCGGCGGCATCGCCGGCCAGAACCTGGTGCTCAACGTGTACGCGTACCAGAAGGCGTTCGCGTCCTCGCAGTACAGCCTCGGCTCGGCGATCGGCGTCGTGATGCTGGTGATCCTGCTGGCGGTCACGCTGGTCTATCTGCGCCTGGTGCGGCGCCAGGGGGAGGAACTGTGAGCGCGACGACCGAGAATGCCGTACGCGACCGTCCCGTACGCGAGCGTCCTGAAGGCGGTGGTCGCGTACGTACACTGCTCCGCGTCAAGCGGCCCGGCAGGCTGGCGGCCGAGGTCGCGGCCCTGCTGATCGCCGTGGCGGTCGCCTTCCCGCTCTACTGGATGGTGCTCTCCGCCTTCAAACCGGCCGGAGAGGTCCAGTCGACCAGCCCCCGCCCGTGGACGCTCGCTCCGTCGCTCGACTCGTTCCGCCGGGTCTTCGAACAGCAGGACTTCGGCCGCTACTTCCTCAACAGCCTGCTGGTGGCCGGCACGGTGGTCATCCTCTCGGCGCTGGTCGCCTTCCTGGCCGCCACCGCCGTGACCCGGTTCCGCTTCAAGTTCCGCACCACGCTGCTGATCATGTTCCTGGTGGCGCAGATGGTGCCGGTGGAGGCGCTGACCATCCCGCTCTTCTTCCTGATGCGGGACTTCGGCCAGCTCAACACGCTCGGCTCGCTGATCCTGCCGCACCTGGCCTTCTCGCTGCCGTTCGCCATCTGGATGCTGCGCGGCTTCGTCAGAGCCGTCCCGGAAGCTCTGGAGGAGGCCGCCTACATCGACGGCGCCAGCCGCACCCGCTTCCTCTGGCAGATCCTCTTCCCACTGGTCTTCCCGGGCCTGGTGGCGACCAGCGTCTTCTCCTTCATCACCACCTGGAACGACTTCCTCTTCGCGAAGTCGTTCATCATCAGCGACACCTCGCAGTCGACGCTGCCGATGGCGCTGCTGGTCTTCTTCAAACCGGACGAGAACGACTGGGGCGGGATCATGGCAGCCTCGACCGTGATGACCATTCCCGTCCTCGTCTTCTTCGTACTCGTACAGCGGCGCCTGGTCTCCGGACTGGGCGGCGCGGTTAAGGACTGACGTCTCATGACATCCGACGACACGACGGCTCCCGGCCTGATTCCCGCGCCGCGCGAGGTGACCTGGGGCGCACCGGGAGCGGAGCCGTTCCGGCTGGACGCGGCGACCGTGCTCACCGCTCCACCGGGCACCGAAGGCGTCGCACGGCTGCTGCGCGCCACCGTCGGCGCCGCCACCGGACTGCCGCTCGCCGACGGCACGGACGGCCACCGTGTGGAGCTGGCGCTCGACGCGGCGCTGGCTCCGGAGGCGTACGGACTCGTGGTCGACGGCGACACCGTACGCATCACCGGCGGCAGCGCGACCGGGCTCCTGCACGGCGCGCAGACCTTCCGTCAGCTCCTCGGGCCGGAAGCCTTCCGGCGCGCGCCGATCGCTCCGGAGCGCACCTGGGAGGTGCCGGCGGTGGTCATCGCGGACGAACCGCGCTTCTCCTGGCGCGGCCTGATGCTCGACGTCTCACGGCACTTCCTGCCCAAGGACGACGTGCTGCGCTACCTGGACCTCCTCGCCGCGCACAAGCTCAACGTCTTCCACTTCCACCTCACCGACGACCAGGGCTGGCGCATCGAGATCAAGCGCTACCCGCGCCTCACCGAGGTCGGCTCCTGGCGCGCGCGCACCAAATACGGCCACCGGGCCTCCGAGCTGTGGGACGAGACCCCGTACGGCGGTCACTACACGCAGGACGACATCCGCGAGATCGTCGCCTACGCCGCCGAGCGGCATATCCGCGTCGTCCCGGAGATCGACATCCCGGGCCACTCGCAGGCCGCCATCAGCGCGTACCCCGAGCTGGGCAACACCGACGTCATCGACACCACCACCCTCTCCGTCTGGGACACCTGGGGCATCAACCCGAACGTACTCGCCCCCACTGACAACACCCTGCGCTTCTTCGAAGGCGTCTTCGAGGAGCTGCTCGACCTCTTCCCGGCCGCCACCTCGCCGTTCATCCACGTCGGCGGCGACGAGTGCCTCAAGGACCAGTGGAAGGAGTCCCCGACCGCGCAGGCCCGGATCGCCGAACTCGGCCTGAAGGACGAGGACGAGCTCCAGTCCTGGTTCATCCGCCACTTCGACGGCTGGCTCACCGCACGCGGCCGCCGCCTCATCGGCTGGGACGAGATCCTCGAAGGCGGCCTCGCCGAAGGCGCCGCGGTCTCCTCCTGGCGTGGTTACGCCGGAGGCATCGCGGCCGCCGAGGCCGGGCACGACGTGGTGATGTGCCCGGAGCAGCAGGTGTATCTGGACCACCGTCAGGACGGCGGCCCCGACGAGCCGATGCCCATCGGATACGTACGCACCCTGGAGGACGTCTACCGCTTCGAACCCGTTCCGCCGGGGCTGAGCGAGGAGGCGGCCCGTCACATCCTGGGCACGCAGGCCAACGTGTGGTCCGAGGTCATGCAGAACAGGTCACGCGTCGACTACCAGGTCTTCCCGCGCCTCGCCGCCTTCGCCGAGGTCGCCTGGAGCTCCCTGCCGGCCCCCGCCGACCGGGACTTCGCCGGATTCGACGCGCGGATGACCGACCACTACGCCCGGCTCGACGCCCTCGGCGTCGACTACCGCAGGCCCGGTGGCCCGTTGCCGTGGCAGCGCCGGCCCGGCATCCTCGGTCGCCCGATCGAGGGAGCGCCGCCGGTGGTGTGAGCTCCGGATCGGTCCGCGCCGGAGCGTGTACCGGCGCGGACCGAACGGGCCGTGGACGAACAGCCCCCGGAATGAACGGAATAAGTCGTACAAGCATCGCTGAAGAGTGGCAATTCACCCTCCACTCCGAAGAGGTGCGAAATCGGATCATCCCCCAGGTCAGGGACGGATCCACCCTTCGCGGACCCTCGCGCCGGTCCCATCGGAAGATGTGCCAGAGTTGCCACGTCCGGCCTGTGAACACGTACCGTACGGCGGAACAGGCGGACCAGCCGGGAGACCGGGAAGGGGCAGCTGGGTTGACCACGCACGCACCGCAGGCGCTGCAGTCGGTGACGCTGCCGGCCTCGCTCGACGAGGCCGTGGCGGCGCTGGAAGCCATGCCCGCCGCCGTCCCCGTGGCGGGCGGAACGGACCTGATGGCGGCCGTGAACAAGGGGCTCCTGCGCCCCTCGGGACTGGTCGGCCTCGGCAGGATCAGCGAGCTGCGCGGCTGGCACTACCAGGACGGCCACGCCCTGCTCGGCGCCGGCCTCACCCACGCCCGCATGGGACGGCCCGACTTCGCCGCCCTGATCCCCGCCCTCGCCGCCTCCGCGCGCGCCGCCGGCCCGCCCCAAATCCGTAACGCCGGAACCCTCGGCGGCAACATCGCCACCTCCGCGCCGACCGGCGACGCGCTGCCGGTGCTGGCCGCGCTGGAGGCCGAACTGGTCGTCGCGGGACCCGGTGGCACGCGCCGCGAGATCCCCGTCTCGCACCTGCTGGCCGGCCGCGAGATGCTCGGCCCGGCCGAGCTGATCGGCTTCGTCCGGGTCCCGCTGCTGCACGCCCCGCAGGTGTTCCTGAAGGCCACCGGCCGCACCGGTCCCGGCCGCGCCACCGGCTCGGTCGCCATCGTGCTCGACCCGGCCCGGCGCGGAGTGCGCTGCGCGGTCGGCGCCATCGCTCCGATGCCGCTGCGGCCGCTGGAGGCGGAGCGCTGGATCGCCTCGCTGATCGACTGGGACGGCGAACGCGGCCTGGCACCCGACGCGCTGGCCGCCTTCGGCGAGTACGTCGCCGCCGCCTGCATCCCGGACCACGAACCGCCGGCCGACGGATCAGAGGCCCCGCCGCTGTCCCCGGCCGTCCTGCACCTGCGGCGCACCGTCGCCGCGCTCGCCCGACGCGCACTGGGGAGGGCACTGTCGTGAGCAATGAGGAACACCCCGACCCCCGGTACGAGGGCTGGGAGCCGACGCCGCAGAGCGGTGAGTACGACTCCGACGCCACGGCCTTCGTCCAGCTCCCGCCGGAGGACCTGGCGGCCGTCCCGCTGGCCGCGCCCGGCCACGGATACGTACCGCCGATGATCGTGCCGCTGACCCCGGCCGCCGGTCTGGACCCTGCCGCGACGGGCAGCTGGGTCGTGCGGACGCAGAGCCAGCAGCAGGGCGAGGCCGACCGCCGCGCCCAGGAGCAGCCGCCCGGCGCGGTGCACTGGCCGGACCCGAACGACCAGGGCGGCGGCTACGCGCGGCAGCCGTACCAGGACACGTCGCACTCCACGGCGCAGTGGAACTTCACGGAGGCGGTCGGGGAGCGCGCGGGGCAGCCGGGCGGTGCCGGGGCGGGCGCTGCGGAGTACGCGGACCAAGCGGGTCACGGCGACCACTCGGGTCACGGCGACCAGGCAGGTCACAGCGACCACGCGGGTCACTCGGACCACAGCGGCCACGGTGACTACGCGGACCACACCGGCCACGGTGACCACTCGGACCACACCGGCCACTTCGACACCTCCGCTCACCCGGACCACACCGACACCTCCACGCACACCGGGCACAACGCCTCCTCCGGCCACACCGGCCAGTGGACGATTCCGGTCGCGGACGGGGATCTTCCGGACGAGTCGGGCGAGTTCCTGGCCTCGGCGGCGGCCTCGCAGCAGTGGTACGCGGACGACACGCGCCCGGCAACGCTCCCCGGCGGCGCCCCCGCGCCGTGGGCCACCCAGCCGCAGCCCGGGGAATCCCCGGCACCCGTGCGTCCCGGCCCGGACGAGGAGCACGCGGCGGACCACCCGGCCGCCGACCCCGAGACCGACGGCCACCCGCTCCCCGGCAACGAACCGGAAGCGGAAGCGCCGCCGACGGAACCTCACGCCACAGCGGGCACGGCAGACACAGCACCGGAACCGGAAGCAGAAGCGGAACCCCCGGCCGACACCGCCTCGGAAGCGCCCACCGACCCCGAAGCAGCAAGCGCTCCCGAGGCCGACGCGGAACAGCCCTCCGAAGCGGAACCCGAGCCGGACCCGTCCCACGACCCCGCGTTCGACCCCGCGCACGACCCCGCGTTCGACCCGTCCCACGACCCGGTCGCCGCACCCCTGGACGTACCGAGCGAGCACCCCGCCGCCTCCTACGTCCTCCACGTCAACGGCGCGGACCGCCCGGTGTCCGACGCCTGGATCGGCGAGTCCCTGCTCTACGTGCTCCGCGAGCGCCTCGGCCTCGCCGGAGCCAAGGACGGCTGCTCGCAGGGCGAGTGCGGGGCGTGCAACGTCCAGGTCGACGGCCGCCTCGTCGCCTCCTGCCTGGTGCCCGCGGCCACCGCGGCCGGCAGCGAGGTCCGTACGGTCGAGGGGCTGGCCGTCGACGGCGAACCCTCCGACGTCCAGCGCGCGCTCTCCGCCTGCGGAGCCGTCCAGTGCGGCTTCTGCATCCCCGGCATGGCGATGACCGTCCACGACCTGCTGGAGGGCAACCACGCCCCGAGCGAGCTGGAGACCCGCCAGGCCCTCTGCGGCAACCTCTGCCGCTGTTCCGGCTACCGGGGCGTGCTCGACGCGGTCGCGGACGTCGTGGCGGCCCGTGAGGCGAGCGCGGGGGCGTCCGCCACCGCCCAGGACGAGCCCCGCATCCCGCACCAGGCCGAGCCCGGCGCCGGCGGCGTACACCAGCCGCACCAGCACCACCCGCACGAGGGAGGCGCGCAGTGATCGACGCGCGCAGACCCGCGGCCCACGGCAACCGGTCCGACCAGCACCACGCGACACCACAGGTCACCCGCCGCCGTCGGCGCGGCGGGGCGAACGACAAGGAGGCGGCGTGAGCGGCGACGCAGCCACTGCGGCCAACGCGACCAGCACCAGCCTGCCCAGGATCGACGCGGCAGCCGGCTCCGGCGACGGTCCCGGCCAGGAGCCACCGCTGATGGGCCTGGGCGCCTCGCTGCCGCCCGCCGACACCCGTGCGAAGACCGAGGGCACCTTCCCGTACGCCGCCGACCTCTGGGCCGAGGGGCTGCTCTGGGCCTCCGTGCTCCGCTCGCCGCACCCGCACGCCCGCATCCTCTCCATCGACACCTCGGCCGCCGCCGCGATGCCCGGCGTGCGCGCGGTCGTCACGCACGAGGACGTGCCCGGCGACAGCAACTACGGCCGGCGCGTGGTCGACCGTCCGGTCTTCGCCGCCGAGCTGGTCCGCCACCACGGTGAGCCGATCGCCGCCGTCGCCGCCGACCACCCGGACACCGCGCGTCTCGCGGCCGCCGCAATCGCGGTCGAGTACGAGGTGCTGGAGCCGGTCACGGACCCGGAGAAGGCGTTCGCCGCCGAGCCCCTGCACCCCGACGGCAACCTGATCCGGCACATCCCGCTCCGGTACGGCGACGCCGAGGCGACCGGCGAGGTCATCGTGGAGGGCCTCTACCGCATCGGCCGCCAGGACCCGGCCCCGATCGGCGCGGAGGCCGGCCTCGCCGTGCCGAGGCCCGACGGCGGCGTCGAGATCTACACCGCCTCCACCGACCCGCACACCGACCGCGACCTGGCCGCCGCCTGCTTCGGCCTGGAGCCGGACCGGGTCAAGGTCGTCGTCACCGGCGTCCCCGGCGCGACCGGCGACCGCGAGGACCCGGGCTTCCAGATCCCGCTGGGCCTCCTCGCCCTGCGCACCGGCTGCCCGGTCAAACTGGCCGCGACGCGCGAGGAGTCCTTCCTCGGCCACGCCCACCGCCACCCGACCCTGCTGCGCTACCGCCACCACGCGGACGCGGACGGCCGGCTGGTCAAGGTGGAGGCCCAGATCCTGCTGGACGCCGGCGCGTACGCGGACGCCTCCTCGGAATCACTCGCGGCGGCCGTGGCGTTCGCCTGCGGCCCGTACGTCGTCCCGCACGCCTTCATCGAGGGCTGGGCGGTCCGGACGAACAACCCGCCCTCCGGCCACGTACGCGGCGAAGGCGCCATGCAGGTGTGCGCGGCGTACGAGGGCCAGATGGACAAGCTGGCCGCGAAGATCGGCATCGACCCGGCCGAACTCCGCCTCCGGAACGCCTTGTCGACCGGCGACATCCTGCCCACCGGCCAGACGGTGACCTGCCCGGCCCCGGTGGCCGAACTGCTCCGCGCCGTCCGCGACGCGCCTCTCCCGGCACTCCCGAAGGACACTCCGGAGGACGACTGGCTGCTGCCCGGCGGTCCCGAGGGCGCGGGCGAACCCGGCGCGGTGCGCCGGGGCGTGGGGTACGGGGTCGGCATGGTCCACATGCTCGGCGCCGAGGGCGCGGACGAGGTCTCCACGGCCACGGTCCGGGTCCACGACGGCGTGGCCACGGTGATCTGCGCTGCGGTCGAAACAGGCCAAGGCTTCACGACCCTCGCCCGCCAGATCGTCCAGGAGGTCCTGGGCGTGGACGAGGTCCATGTGGCGGCGGTCGACACCGACCAGCCGCCAGCCGGCCCGGCGACGCACGGCCGCCACACCTGGGTCTCCGGCGGAGCGGTGGAGCGGGCGGCGAAGATGGTCCGCACGCAGCTCCTCCAGCCGCTGGCGCACAAGTTCGGCATGTCCACGGAGCTGCTCCAGATCGCCGACGGCAAGATCACCTCGTACGACGGTGTCCTCTCCACCACCGTCATGGAGGCGATGGACGGCAAGGAACTCTGGGCCACCGCCCAGTGCCGCCCTCACCCGACCGAGCCGCTGGACGACTCCGGCCAGGGCGACGCGTTCGTGGGCCTGGCCTTCTGCGCGGTACGGGCGGTGGTCGACGTCGACATCGAGCTCGGCTCGATCCGCGTGGTCGAGATGGCGGTGGCCCAGGACGTCGGCCGCGTCCTGAACCCGAAGCAGCTGGCGATCCGTATCGAGGCGGGCATCACCCAGGGCATCGGCGCGGCCCTCACCGAGAACCTCCGCACCGCCCGCGGCATCATCCGCCACCCCGACCTGACCGGATACGCACTGCCGACCTCGCTGGACGCCCCGGACATCCGTATCGTCAAGCTGGTCGAGGAACGGGACGTGGTGGCCCCCTTCGGCGCCAAGCCCGCCTCGGCCGTCCCGGTCGTGACGGCCCCGGCGGCGGTGGCCTCGGCGATCCGATCGGCCACCGGCCGCCCGGTGAACCGCCTGCCGGTACGGCCGCAGGCGGCGGTGGCAGCGACGAAAGGCTGACAGGGCGCACGCGGGTGCGTCGTTTTCTTGACCAGGGGGAGTACCGGACATGATTTCTGAGCCGGAGTTGGTGGGGGAGTTCGGACCGGAGCACAGACCGGAGGCGGTGGGTGGCTTCGACCACAGGCCGCCACCCGGCCACCGGCGCGGCCACGGCCTGCTGTGGGCCGTGGCGGGAGCGCTGACCGCGTCCGCGATATGGGCGGCGGCCGTCTTCGCGTACGGGGACGGCCCCGAACGGAAGCCGGACATGCACGGCTACGAGCTGGGCGGACGCTCGTGTTCCGCAATGCGGATGAAGGCGCTGACCGCATCGGTGGGAAAGCGGTACGAGGCACCGAGCCTCGGCCCCGACAGGATCGGACATCCGGCCTTCGACAGCATCTCGTGCTCCATGGCCATCACGGCTCCCAAGGGAACGGGCCCGGACGAAGAGTGGACCTACAGCGTCTACGTGGGGATGTCGGTCGAACTCCACAAGGAGACCGACCCCTTGCCCGAGTTCGAGGCCCGCAGGAACACGGCGTCCGAATGGGGAGAGGATGCAGTGCGTTCGGAGCTGGTACCCGGTCTCGGGGACCGCGCCTATCTCCTGGTCGCGAGTGAGCGGACCTCGGAGCTGAAAGTGGTCGAGGGCGGCGCCGTCATCATGCTCTCCATCTCCGCGAGCTGGGACCACCAGGGCTTTGAGGACGGGACGGAGCCGTCGTCCGACGAGCCCGAGGAGACTCCCAAGGTTGAGCCGTACCACGCCGACCTGATCAGTGACATGCGCGACGTGATGAAGGCGCTGAAGACGGCGGCCTGAGCAGGGCCGAGGAACGTTCAGCGGAAACCAGGGGGAAGTTCATGACGTTCGACGAGGAACGGGCCGAACTGCGTACGGCGGCGGCCGAACGAGGCGCCATGCGGATCAACGGCGTTCCGGCCGAAGGCGGCGGCGCAGCCGACCTGGTGGTGAACCGGGACGACCTCGGCGCCATCGGGAACGACGCCTATGACCTGAGGACGAGACTGTCGAAGGAGGGCGACCACGCCCGCCCCGCCACCTTCGACGCGGCGATCGCGCTCACCAACGGCAATTTCACGAGCGGCGCGGCGGTGCTCAAGGTGCACGACCGCTGGCAGACCCAGCTGAAGACACTGCTCGACTCCTGCGCGCACATCTCGAACCACCTGGACTACACGAAGGCTCAGCACGCCAAGGGCGAGGTGAAGATCGTGGGGGACCTGACGCCGATCTCCAAGCTCACGGAGTATCTGCAGTAGGACGCGGGGGGAACGCACGTGCTGAGTTACCGGGACATCGTCGACGCGCCCGTGGGAAAGCTGAAGGCCGCGGCCGACGACTGGTCGGAGATGGCGCAGAAGCTGGAGAAACTGGCCACCCAGGCCGCCGACGGGATGAAGACGAAGGCGGACAAGGCCGACTGGGAGGGGCTCAACGCCGGGGTCACCAAGGCCTTCATCGGCAAGACGGCCAAGGAGTGCACGGACGCGGCGACCCAGGCCAAGGGCGTGAGGATGATCCTTGAGGACGGCCACGCGGCCATCAAGAAGGCCAAGGACGATCTGACCGGCATCCGGGATCACGAAGGTCCGGCCGCCGGCATCCGGGTCGACGCGGACGGCAAGGTGTTCGCGCGACGACCGCTCGAGGACGCGCCTCCCGCGCAGCGCCGCGACCCCGACTACCCCCAGTTGGTGCGGCAGGAGAAGGAGAACATCGCCGCCTGGCAGAAGAAGATCGACCTGATCGTGGACAACTGCAACGACGTCGACCTGTCGTTGAAGAACGCCCTCGAAGCGAACGTCACCGACCGCAAGGACTTCACCGCCCCCACGTACACGAAACTGGACCACGAGGAAGCCGCCAGGGCCGCCGCGCTGGCCGCCAAGGGCCGCGACCTCACGCACACCGAACTCCAGGCGCTCAACGAACTGCTGAGGGACAACAGCAAGTCGGTGGAGTTCTCGAAGAACTTCTACGAGAAGCTCGGCCCGGAGAAATCCCTGTCCTTCTTCGGGCAACTGGCCACGGACACGCACCGGGGGCTGAAGGTCGACAAGGAGCGGCTCAAGGACGTCCAGGCGCTCCAGAAGAACCTCGGGCTCAACCTGGCCACCGCCTCGTACGACAAGGCGTTCTCGGCGGAGTGGGGGCCGGAGCTGCGCAGGCTCGGCACGGAACGTATCCCGCTCTCCAAGTACGACAGCAGTGGACCGTTCGGGTACCAGCTGCTCGGTGGGATCATGCGGTACGGAAGCTACGACCCGAAGTTCCTGAATCCCATCGCCGAGCACGTGATCCAGTTGAGGCAGAAGGACCACGACTTCTTCTACGGATCGAAGGGCTTGCCGGGCGGTCCGGAGAATCCGCTGAACCCCTCGGGTGTCAACGGCTCCGGCTACGACCCGGTGAACAGCATGCTGGAAGCCTTGGGCCACAGTCCGGAAGCCGCGAAGCAGTTCTTCTCCGCCGAACCGGTCGCGTACAACGAGGACGGCACCCTGAAAGGCGAGGCTGCCGATCTCGGGAAGAGCAAGGACGGGGAGAAGATCACCAGCTACCTGGACTTCTTTCAGAACGAGGATTACGACTCGTTCTACGACATCACGGGCCACGACCGCGATGACATGAAAAAGTCCATGGAGTACATGCCTGATGCTCTTGGGAAGGCTCTGGAGGCGGCGACCACCGGACATGCCTGGGACGACCCCTCACCCACGTTGAAGCGTGACGGGGTGACGGCGGGCATCATGAAGGAAGTCATCGACAGCTACGGTTCGGATTCGGGTCTGCTCAGTCGGCATGAAGCGCTGAAGGACAACTTGGGCCGTATGGGGGCCGCGTACATCGACGACCTCAACTACTCCACCTACAACTTCGGGTCGGCGGGCGACGAACTCGGGCGTGACGAGCTGTTCGCGAACAGTAGTGACGGTTCCGAGCGGACCGACTTCGGCGAAGCGGCAACGCGCCGGTTCATGGGTGTGGTGGCCGCCGACGAAGATGGCTGGAAGGCGTTGTCGTCGGCGCAGCAGGTCTACGAGGCAAGTGGGCTGAAGGCATTCGGGGCCGAGCGCCAGGAGCTCGGACTGCACTTCGGATACGGCGGGGCGAAGGTTCATGGAATCCTCGACGAGGCGCGTATCGAGGGAATTCATCAGCAGTTCAAGGGCGAAGAGGAAGCCAAGATACTGGAGATGGAAAAGGATGCCGAGTGGAGGAAATTCGGCGTCAGTTCCGGCGTAGGAGCTGTGGTGGGGGTTGGCACTGCAGTGGTTCTGGGTCCCGCTGCGGGAGTCGTGGCCGCCACAGCAGTTCCTCTCGTCATGGATACCGCGACTGCGGCAATCGACACCGGATACGCCGGCGAGACGATGTATTACCTGAAGCAGCGCGAGTACGACAACAACGACGACGCATTGACGGGGATTGACAAGTTCAGGAATGAGGGGGAGCGCGGAGCTGTTACGCCCCTGCTCAACTACGCGGACGAGATCGGGCTGTCGGCTGACGAGAAGCGGCAGCTCGGCCTGGACATCGAGACCTATTACGGGAACGGCAAGACCGCGATCGGCGATCAGGGGAGGGTCAAGTGATGATGCTGCGCAGCTACGGGACGCGGGTGACGGCAATTCTGGGGCTGGTCATCGGCGGTCTGCTCTCGGGCTGTTCCGGGGGTGAGGAACGTGCGGAATCGCCGAAGCTCGGGCAGTGCGAGACGTTGCTCGGCGCCACGAACGTGGAGGCGGCTCTCAAGACGACGGGCGGCAGCGATGTCGAGGTGGGCGGAACGCCTCAGGCTGATGTACTGGCGGATCGCCTCGTGCGGGAGGCGAAGCAGTGGCAGGAGTCGGATCTGCAGCACTCCCGCTACACCGGTTGCAGAATGGACGCTTTCGAGGACGACCGGATCAGCGGCACTGTCGATGTGTCGGTGAAGTGGTCCGTCCTCTCACTAGGGGTGATGGACAGCCCGGAGAACAGACGGGCATGGCGTCAGGCGAACGAATCGGTGTACGTGGAACCGGAACCTGGCCCAGCCCGAATGCGGTTGATCGCGGCATGCGCCGTACCCGGCACCATCGCCTCCCAGCCGTCCGATCTGCCGCTCCAGTTCGACGTTGCCGGAGTGAGTCTGGGAACCGAGCTTCGGTGGGAGCTGCTCAGTGCGTTCGCTCGGTCAGTCGTGGCAGAGATGGATTGCGCGGAGCCGCCTGTGATCCCCGCCGCGCTGCCCGCTGCCGGGTAGACGGCGTCGTCCGCCACCGGAGCGATCGGCCTGCGGCGGCGAGGAGCGTGGCCGGTATCGCCTCTCTGCCTGCGAAGCAGGTCATCGGGGATGTCTTGGAACAGTCCCAGTAAAGGAAAGTGAATGGAGATCAGCCGTCAGGTGCGTCACGGTGGATACCTCGGTGTGGCCGTGACGGCTCACTCGTTCTCGGGGCCACCGGCTGTGGAGGCGGGGGTGACGAGGCCGGAAAGCCGAGCGATACGACAGTGGCGGGGACGCAGCTGTGCGGAGGTGATGCCGTGACCGAGGGTGCTGCTCAGGCGCTGCAGGTACTCATGGGATCGTCGCGGTTGGAGGCATCGGGCGAGAAGTCCACCGTCGCCCGTGCTGCTCAGGACCTGAGCGAGGGCGCCGGGGCCTCAGGCACGGGTGACGGAGATGTCTGCCGTATCTACACACCTGACGGTACGGCGGAAGCCGAGCTGAGGATCACCTGGCGGCGGTCCGGCAGTGTGCCACCGAGCGACCCGGCCCCGAAGTTCACCGTGCTCCCGATGGGGGAGCGGGCCCTGACGGCTACGGACGGTGCGTTCCTCCGGTTCGCCTGCCGGAGCGGGAAACTGACTGGCGCCGGACCGGCCCACGTCGACATCGGTGTGGAGCCTGGTGGCACGCCGACGACACCGGAGGGCGACCCCGATGAGTTGAAGGACGCCTACGCGACCGTGGCCCATTCCTTCGCGCTGACCATGGCGGGGGAGCTGGGCTGTGAGGACGACGCAGGGCTGGAATCCCGGCCGTCGCTGGACCCGGTGCCCCGGTGATTCCGGACGTACGCGGAAGGGCCGCCCCCGTTCTGCGGGGGCGGCCCTTCCGGTGAGCTTGCTTCCTCTGGAGGCCGTGACCGGAATCGAACCGGTGTAACTCGAGTTGCAGTCGAGCCCCTGAGCCTCTCGGGCACACGGCCGTGCGTTTGTTGCTGTGCCCTTGACGTTAGGGGCGCGGCGTACCGGTCACAAGGGCGGCGGCCGGTACGCAATACGACTGCCATACGCCGTTCACGCCCGGCCCTGCGGCCTACGACCAAGGGACGACCCCGGGCAGGTCCGGGGACAGGGCTCAAACCGCTCCACGCCCCTTACTCTGGGGCCATGACCGCCCCCGAACAGCGCGACGGCACCGACGCCGCGCGCCCCGCGCCGACCGATCCGCCGTTCGACCACCGCCAGGCCGGCCTGCCTCACGACCGCCGCGGGGCCCACCGGCCGCAGGAGCTGCCGGGCGGGCCCACCGATCCGGCGACCGGGCTGCCGGCGGATCTTCCCACCGACCTGAAGACCGGCATACCCGGGGACCTTCGGCCGGGGATGCCGGACGCGCTGCCCGACGATCTGGCCGGGGCGGTCACCGAGGCGGCCGCCGAGGGAGTGCTCGGGCGTACCTTCCGGGCGCTGAGCATCGGCATCGTCTCCGTGGTGTTCCTCATCGCGTTCGAGGCGACGGCGGTCGGTACGGCGATGCCGGTCGCCGCACGTGAACTCCACGGCATTCCGCTCTACGCGTTCGCCTTCTCCGCGTACTTCACCACCAGCCTCTTCGCCATGGTGCTCTCCGGCCAGTGGGCCGACCGGCGCGGACCGCTCCAGCCGCTCGCCACCGGGATCACCGCCTTCGGCGCGGGACTGCTGCTCTCCGGAGCGGCGGGCTCCATGTGGGTCTTCATCGCGGGCCGGGCGGTCCAGGGGCTCGGCGGCGGGCTGGTGATCGTCGCGCTGTACGTGGTCATCGGGCGCGCCTATCCCGAACGCATCCGGCCCGCCATCATGGCCGCCTTCGCCGCGAGCTGGGTGATCCCGTCCGTGGTCGGGCCGCTGGCCGCCGGCACGGTGACCGAGCACCTCGGCTGGCGCTGGGTCTTCGTCGGCATCCCCGCACTGATCGTGATCCCGCTGGCCCTGGCCCTCCCGCAGATCCGCCGGATGGCCTCGGGCCCGGCGGACCCGGACGCGCCGGCGCCGCCGTACGACCGCCGGCGCATCCGGCTCGCGCTGGGAATCTCGGCGGGTGCCGGGCTGCTCCAGTACGCGGGCCAGGAGCTGAACTGGCTCGCCGTGCTCCCCGCCGCCGCGGGCGTCGCGCTGCTGGTGCCCGCCGTACGGGGCCTGCTGCCCACCGGCACCGTACGGGCGGCGCGCGGGCTGCCGTCGGTGATCCTGCTGCGCGGAGTGGCAGCCGGTTCGTTCATCGCCGCGGAGTCCTTCGTACCGCTGATGCTGGTCACCCAGCGCGGCCTGACCCCGACCATGGCGGGCCTCTCCCTGGCGGTGGGCGGCGCGACCTGGGCGCTCGGCTCGTACGTCCAGTCCCGGCCGCGCCTGGAGCCGTACCGGGAGAGGCTGATGGTGAGCGGGATGGTGCTCGTGGCCGCGTCCATCGCTCTCGCCCCGACCGTCCTCGTCCCGGCCGTCCCGGTCTGGATCGTCGCCGTGGCCTGGGCCTTCGGTTGCTTCGGCATGGGCATGGTGATCGCCTCCACCAGCGTCCTGCTCCTGAAGCTCTCGGCCCCGGAGGAGGCGGGCTCCAACTCCGCAGCGCTCCAGATCTCCGACGGCCTCTCCAACGTCCTGCTGCTGGCCATCGGCGGCGCGGCCTTCGCGGCCCTCGGCGGCGAAGCCCTGGGCGCGGCGGCGCACGGCACGGTGGCCGGCGCGGCCACCAGCTCGCACCCGGCGGCCTTCGCGGCGGTGTTCGTGCCGATGGCGGTGGTGGCTGTGGTGGGGGCTTGGGTGGCCACGCGGGTGCGGGAGAAGTAGGCAGTACCACTCTGGCCCCACGGTGGTACCGTTCTGGTATGGCTATGAACCTGCGTCTCCGCGACGACCAGACCGAGGCCCTCAAGCAGCGTGCCGAGCAGGAGGGCACCAGCATGCACGCCATACTGCTCCAGGCCGTGGACGACTACCTCGCCAGAACGGCGCAGCAGGCCATCGTCCGCAAGACGGCGAAGGAGCAGGCGGCCAAGTGGAGTGAGCTGATGGAGCGGCTGAAGTGAGCTGTGTCTATCTGAGCTCCGAGGACGTGCTCGTGATCGCCGAGCACGCCTGCGACGACATGCAGATCGTCGTCCGGGACGCCGGTCTCCTGGAGTCGGCGGTCCATCGCCCTTCGGCCGCCATGTTCGGCGAGGAGGCCTACCCCGACCAGATCGACAAGACGGCGGCGCTCCTCCAGTCCCTGGCGGTCAACCATCCTCTCTTCGACGGCAACAAAAGGACGGCCTGGCTCTCCTGCGTCACCTTCCTGGCCATGAACGGCGTCGACCTGCGCCCGGACATCGACGCGGCGGAACGCCTGGTCATCGACGTCGCCACGGGTGCGACGGACGAGATCGAGGTCATCTCCCAGGGGCTGCGGGACCTGGTCGACGGCGAGGTGTGAGCACGGTCTCGTCGGCTCTCGGCGCGGCTCGTTCGTACCGGGTTTCCACCGGGCCCCCGGTAGGGTGGCCCGGTTGTCGTATCGCGGGCCGGGTCCTTCCGGCCGGTGCGGTAGCGGCAGCGATCCACGTACCCGAGCGCCCCGAACCGGAGACCGTGACTACTACCACCGCCTCCCACCACCTCTCTCCCGCCTTTCCCGGCCGCGCCCCCTGGGGCACCGCCAACAAGCTGCGAGCCTGGCAGCAGGGGGCCATGGAGAGGTACATCCAGGAGCAGCCGCGCGACTTCCTCGCCGTCGCCACGCCCGGCGCCGGCAAGACCACCTTCGCGCTGACCCTCGCGTCGTGGCTGCTGCACCACCACGTCGTCCAGCAGATCACCGTGGTCGCCCCGACCGAGCACCTCAAGAAGCAGTGGGCGGAGGCGGCCGCCCGGATAGGGATCAAGCTCGACCCGGAGTACAGCGCCGGTCCGCTGAGCAAGGAGTACCACGGCGTCGCCGTGACGTACGCCGGTGTCGGCGTCCGGCCCATGCTGCACCGCAACCGGTGCGAGCAGCGCAAGACCCTGGTCATCCTCGACGAGATCCACCACGCCGGTGACTCCAAGTCGTGGGGCGAGGCCTGCCAGGAGGCGTTCGACCCGGCGACCCGGCGGCTCGCGCTGACCGGCACGCCGTTCCGGTCGGACACCAACCCGATCCCCTTCGTCCAGTACGAGGAGGGCAACGACGGCATCCGCCGCTCCTCCGCCGACTACACCTACGGCTACGGCAACGCGCTCGCCGACGGCGTCGTCCGGCCGGTCATCTTCCTCAGCTACAGCGGCAACATGCGCTGGCGCACCAAGGCCGGCGACGAGATCGCGGCCCGGCTCGGCGAGCCGATGACCAAGGACGCCATCGGCCAGGCCTGGCGCACCGCGCTCGCGCCCACCGGCGAGTGGATCCCCAACGTGCTGAGCGCCGCCGACAAGCGGCTCACCGAGGTCCGCAAGGGCATCCCGGACGCCGGCGGGCTCGTCATCGCGACGGACCAGGACTCGGCCCGCGCGTACGCCAAGATCCTGAAGAAGGTCACCGGCGAGACGCCGACCGTCGTCCTCTCCGACGAGAAGGCGGCCTCGAAGAAGATCGACAAGTTCAGCGCGGACGAGTCGCGCTGGATGGTCGCGGTCCGCATGGTGTCGGAAGGCGTCGACGTGCCGCGGCTCGCCGTCGGCGTGTACGCGACCACCATCTCGACGCCTCTCTTCTTCGCCCAGGCCGTCGGCCGCTTCGTGCGTTCCCGCAGGCGCGGTGAGACGGCCTCCGTCTTCGTACCGACGATCCCGATGCTCCTCGACTTCGCCAACGAGATGGAGGTCGAGCGCGACCACGTCCTCGACAAGCCGAAGAAGGGCAGCGACGAGGAGAACCCGTTCGCGGAGGAGGACCAGCTCCTCGCCGACGCCGAGCGGCTGGAGGACGAGGAGACCGAGGACCAACTGCCGTGGGAGGCGCTGGAGTCGGACGCGGTCTTCGACCGGGTGCTGTACGACGGCGCCGAGTTCGGCATGCAGGCCCACCCCGGCTCCGAGGAGGAGCAGGACTACCTCGGCATCCCGGGCCTCCTCGAACCCGACCAGGTCCAGCTCCTCCTCCAGAAGCGCCAGAGCCGCCAGATCGCGCACAGCCGCCAGAAGCCGGCCGATGAGGCCGACCTCCTGGAGAAGCCCGCCGACGCGCGGCCCGTCGTCACGCACAAGCAGCTGCTGAGCCTGCGCAAGCAGCTCAACACGATGGTCTCCGCCTACACCCACCAGAGCGGCAAGCCCCACGGCGTGATCCACAACGAACTGCGCCGCGTCTGCGGCGGCCCGCCGAGCGCCGAGGCGACGGCCCACCAGATCCAGACGCGGATCGCCAAGGTCCAGGAGTGGGCCACCCGCATGACGTGAGGCGAGGCCTCCCTGTACTCCGTGCGGCTCGTTCCGGTCCGTCCGGGACGGGCCGCACGCCCGTTTCCGGCCATGCTCCGCCGTCCGGCCGGAAAATTGTGCACGCTCCAATTCACGATGAGTTAACGCCAGTTCACACGAGGTACACGAAGGGTCACCTCCGGCGTCTGCCGACCTGGACGCGCGTAGATGTTCGCGTTCCGGACGCCACCGCGCTGACCGGCGGTTATGCCGTACGGTCGAGCGCCGGCTCCGGTGAGCGCCCGGATTCTGGACGAGGGCTTCCGCTGAGCGGACTGGCTCGCTACTGTCCCCGCCATATGAACGCCCCGTGGCAGAGCCGCCGCGGAGCGCAGCCGGTGCCTATGGCCAGACCGGCGGCCTCTCCGTGCGTCGCCGCTGGGACCGGTGCCGCAACCCCCGGAGCAGGGCCGCCGTCGCTCACCCGAAGAGGAGAGGGCGTCGTGACAGCGGAGACTTCCCAGACGCTCGACCGAGGACTGCGCGTCCTCAAACTGCTCGCCGATACCGACCACGGTCTGACCGTCACCGAGTTGTCCAACAAACTCGGCGTCAACCGGACCGTCGTCTACCGGCTGCTCGCCACCCTGGAGCAGCACGCCCTGGTCCGCCGTGATCTGGGCGGCCGCGCCCGGGTCGGACTCGGTGTGCTGCGCCTGGGCCGTCAGGTGCACCCGCTCGTCCGGGAGGCCGCGCTGCCCGCGCTGCGCTCGCTGGCCGAGGACATAGGGGCCACCGCCCACCTCACGCTCGTCGACGGCCATGACGCCCTCGCGGTCGCCGTCGTCGAGCCGACCTGGACCGACTACCACGTGGCCTACCGGGCCGGTTTCCGGCACCCGCTGGACCGCGGTGCCGCCGGGCGGGCCATCCTCTCCGCCCGCCAGCACACCACCGCCGGACATCCTGGCTACACCCTCACCCACGGCGAGCTCGAAGCCGGTGCCAGTGGGGCGGCCGCGCCGCTGGTCGGGGTGTCGGGGGTGGAGGGGAGCGTCGGCGTGGTCATGCTCGCCGACGCCGTACCGGAGCGGGTCGGGCCGCGCGTGCTCGACGCCGCCCGGGAAGTGGCGGACGCGCTGCGGTAGGCGGCGCCTGTTCCGTACGTACGCGGGGCGCGGCGGGAACGGGAGGCCGGGGCGCGGGTTCCGGCCTTCGCGCCGGCGGCGCCCCTGCGGCAGTGGTACGTCGGGGGCGTACGCCTGGCGCGTTCCCGTTTCCGCGCGGCGGTTAGATTGGACGCGTGCTCACTCGTCTCTCGCGCCCCCGCGCGCTCGCCCTCTGCGCGCTGCCCGTCCTCGCCCTGTTCGGTACGGCGGCCCTCGCGCCGCTCCCGTTCACCGTGGCGCAGCCCGGCGTGACCGCCGATGTGCTCGGCGAGGACCGCGGCAAGCCGGTGATCACCATCACCGGCGCGGAGACCCGGCCCACCGACGGCCAGCTGCGGATGACCACCATCGTCGCCACCGGCCCCACGGCGGACATCCGGATCGGCAGCGTGCTGGACGGCTGGTTCCGTACGGACCGGGCGGTCATGCCCCGCGACTCCGTCTACCCGACCGGCGGCTCCGAGCAGGAGATCGAGCGGCACAACCTGAACGACATGAAGCAGTCCCAGAACGTCGCCGTCGACGCGGCCCTCAACCAGCTGAGGCGCGAGCCCGGCTCGATGCGCGTGAACGTGGACCTCGGCGACATCGGCGGGCCCAGCGCCGGCCTCTTCCTCTCGCTCGGCATCATCGACAAGCTCGACGGCGACGGCAGAGGCGGCGACCTCACCGGCGGCCGCACCATCGCCGGTACGGGAACGATCGGCGCGGACGGCAAGGTCGGCGCGGTCGGCGGCGTCTCCATGAAGACCCAGGCCGCCCACCGCGACGGGGCCACCGTCTTCCTCGTCCCGAAGGCCGAGTGCCGCGAGGCGGAGGCCGAGCGGCCCGACGGGCTGCGGCTGATCCCGGTCACCACCCTCGGCGGCGCGGTGGACGCGCTCAAGGCGCTGGAGCACGGCGGGAAGGTTCCGAGCTGCTGAGCTCCCGCGACGGTACGGCCTCCTCCCGGACCGGCTCCGCGTCCATCTCCTTCGCCGGTCCCTCCATCGTCCGCCACGACGGGAGCACCAGCGGGCTCAGCGTCGCCAGGAAGTACACCCCGCCCATCGCCAGCAGCGCCCCCGACGAGCCCATCCCCTCCACCAGCAGCCCGGCCGCCAGACCGCCCAGCGGCATCGCGAACTCGCACCCGGCCGTCAGCGCCCCCGACACCCGGCTGCGCAGCCGGTCCGGGACCCGCTCGTAGATCACCGTCGTCAGGATCGGGTTCAGCACCCCGCCCGCGATCCCGCCGAGCAGCATGGTCACCGCCAGCGGCAGCACCGTCCCGGTCACCGCCGCCACCAGGAACCGCGGCGCGCCGCACAGGATCACGCACACCGTGAACACCGCCCGCCGCGAGAACCGGTGCCCCACCGCCCCGTACAGCAGCGCCCCCGTCAGCCCGCCCGCTCCGAACAGCGCGGTGAGCAGCCCGATGTCCCGCGCACCGCCCAACTCCGTCTCGGCGTGCACCGGGAGCAGGACGGCGTTCCAGCCCTGGTCGGTGCCGTTCATGAACATCACCATCACCACGACCGCCAGCAGCAGCCGGTTGCCGAGCAAGTAGCCGTAGCCTTCGCGGAGTTCGGTGCCGTACGTCCGCAGTGAGACGGGCGCGCCGCCCTTGCGCGGCTCGGCCGAGCCCAATCCCCGTATCCCGACGGCGACCAGCAGCACGGACAGCCCGAACGTCGCTGCGTCCAGGAGGAGTACGGTCTCCGAGCCCGCGAAGGCGATGAGCACGCCGGCCAGCGCCGCGCCGACCATCCTGGCCCCGCGCGAGACCGCGTCGAAGAGGCTGGCGGCGCGCGGGAGCGTGGTGCCGGCGTGCTCGGCGAGGTCCGGGATCAGCACGTACCGGGCGGTGTTGCCCGGTGTGTGTGCGAAGCCGTTCAGCGCCATCAGCGCGCAGAGCATCCAGAACTCCAGCGCGGCCACGTGGTGCAGCAGCGGGATCGCGGCGATGGCGAGGCCGCAGACCGTGTCCGAGGCGACGGCGACCCGGCGACGGCCGATCCGGTCGATGAACGGCCCGCCGATCAGCGCGGCGAGGACGATCGGCAAGGTGGCGCAGAAGGCGACGACGCCCGCCCGGCCCGCGCTGCCGGTGGTCTCCAGGACGAACCACGGGACGCCGATCAGTGTGAGCGAAGTGCCGGCGGTGGAGACGGAGTTGGCCGCGAGCGTGGCGGCGAGCGGTAGGCGGTGGCGTTGCATGGCCGTGCTTCCCCCGGAGGCGGCCGGCTAAGCGGTACGGAACGGGCGGGCGCCGGCCGTCGTCGGGCCGCTCCGGGCCAGCCGGAGACCGATCTCGACCATCGTCCAACCGATCCGGGTGCGGAGGCTGGGCCGCGGGAGGCTGAACTCACGTGCCTCATACCGCAGTTCGGCAGTGCGGGTGGCGTGCAGGGCCAGATGGATGTCGGCGTGCTTGAGTAATTCCCTTCGTGGCGTCAAGTGTCGGGATGCGCTGATCATTCGGAGGGCCTCGGGAACACGTGCAGATGGGTCCGTACGGCCGCCGATCCCTCGGTGTCCTCCGGGACGCGGTCGCGGTAGCTCTCCACGACGGCGTGGAGCTCCTTGTACAGCTCCTGGGCCAGCTCGGGAGTGAGCCGGATCTTGAAGTCGCTCAAGTCCCAGCCCCGTTGCCACTCCTCCGGCCACCCGCCCATCGTGCCGAGCCAGGTGTTCAGCTCCTGGGCGTGGGTCGTGGCCGTCTCGTGCAGGACGACGTCGATCGCTCCGCGTACCACCGGGTCGGCGTGCGTCCGGAATTCGGAGGCCTCGAACATCGTCCCGTCGTGCACCGCCCGCCACCAGCGCTCGCGGCCCTTGCCCAGATCCGGCGCGTCCTCGACCAGGCCGCCCTCCGCCAGTTGGCGCAGGTGGTAGCTGGTCGCGCCGCTCGACTCGCCCAGCCGCTCGCCGAGCCCGGAGGCGGTGGCGGGGCCGAACTCCCGCAGGGCGCTGAGCAGTTGGATGCGCAACGGGTGCCCGAGGGTGCGCAGCGTGCGGGCGTTGATGTTGTGGATGTTTCGGGTGCCGGCCGGGGCGGCGCCGGGCTCGCTCTCCGTCATGTTCATGACCGTAGTATTGCAAAGCTTTCTTTGCAACGGAACCTTTGCAACGCGCCCCGGCCCCCGGCCCCTCACCCCTCCTCGATGAACCCCTCCGCCACCAGCCACTCCTTCGCCACCTCGTGCGGGTCCTCGCCGTCCACGTCCACCTTGGCGTTCAGCGTCCGCGCGACCTCGGTCGTCAGCTTCTTCGCCAGCGGGTCCAGCAGCTCCGCGATCACCGGGTACTTCTCGAAGGTGGCCAGGTGGACGACCGGGGAGGCGTTGTAGTTGGGGAAGAAGTCCTTGTCGTCCTGCAGCACGTCCAGGTCCATCGCCTCGATCCGGCCGTCGGTGGTGAACACCTCGCCGAGCAGGCAGGAGTCGGACTCGGAGACCTGCGTGTAGATGATCCCGGCGTCCATCTTCTGGATGTTGGCGGCCGGGATCTTCATCCCGTACCGCTTCTCCATGCCGGGCAGCCCGTCGTCCCGCGAGGCGAACTCGTTCTCCACGCAGATCGTCACCGCGGACGGGTCCTTCTTCGCCAGCGCCGCCACGTCCGACAAGGTCTTGAGCTTGTACCGGGCGTTGTTCTTCTTGCTGATGGCCAGCGCGTACGTGTTGTCGAGCGGGGCCGGCGGCAGCCAGACGACCCCGTTGCCGCGGTCCTCGTCCCGTACCGCCTCGTACTGCTTCTGCGGGTCGACGATCGGGTCGGCGTGGCCGAGGAAGGTGATCCAGCCGGTGCCGGTGTAGTCCCACTGCGCGTCGGCGTCGCCGTTGATGATGGCCTCGCGGGCGCTGATCGAGCCCGGCAGGTTCGTACGGTCCAGCACCTCCGCGCCGGCTGCCTTGAAGACCAGGCCGGTCATCTGGCCGAGGATGATGTTCTCGCTGAAGTTCTTCGACGTCACCGTCAGCGTCGCGCCCTTGAGCGGCTCGCCCTGCCCGACCGAGCCCGGCGACACGTCGTCCACCATCGGCGAACCGCTCTTGAGCCCGCAGCCGCCCACCAGCAGCACCAAGGACGCGGCCGCCAGGACCCGGATACCGTACGTCACCGACCTCACCGTTCCTCCAACCCGCGCGGCGTCAGCGCCAGTTCGGCCAGCGAGGCCAGCCAGTCCACCAGCAGCGCCAGCACCACCGTCAGCACCGAGCCGATGATCAGCACCGGCATCCGCTGCGTCTGGATCCCCGAGGTGATCAGGTCGCCGAGCCCGCCGCCTCCGCCGAACGTGGCCAGCGTCGCCGCACCGACGTTCAGGACCAGTGCCGTCCGTACACCCGCCAGGATCAGCGGCACCGCCAGCGGCAGCTCCACCTTCAGCAGCACGCCCCGCCCGGACATCCCCATCCCGCGCGCCGCCTCGATCATGTTCGGCTCGATCGCGCGCAGACCCGCCACCGTGTTGGAGAGCACCGGCAGCACCGCGTAGATCACGATGCCGATGATCGCGGTCCGCGGCCCGATGCCGAGCCAGATCACCAGCAGCGCCAGCAGGCCGATCGCCGGCGTCGCCTGGCCGATGTTGGCCAGCGCCGTGAACGCCGGAGCCGCCTTCCGCAGCCGCCGCCGGGTCAGCGCGATGCCGAGCGGGATCGCGATGATCAGCACCCAGAACGTGGAGATCGCCGTCAGCCGCACATGCTGCCACCAGCGCAGCTGCACATTGCCGCCGGTCAGCGAGTTCTCCGCGATCGAGTCCAGGTGGATGTTGGTGATCCACACGTACGTGATGACCAGGACGACCACCAGCACCGCCGGCAGGACGATCAGTTTGCGCCAGGTGATCCGGCGCGCCGGAGCGGCCGGAGCGGGGGAGGGGTCGCTCTCCTCGTCGTGGAAGGCGTGGCCCTTGACGTCGTGCTCGCCCGGCGGCCGGGTCGGAGTCGCCGGGCCTTTGGAGGAGCCGGACCGGTGGCTGGGGCTCATACTCCGCCGCCACCTCCCTCCAGCTCCTGTTCGGTCCGGTGGAAGCGCTGCTCCGCCAGCTCGTGCTGGTGCTCCATCGCGGTCAGCCGGTCGGCCTCCAGCAGCTCCTGCACGTTGTCCATCAGCGTCTTCATGTCGACGACCCCGATGAACTCGCCGCGCCGCCCGGTCACCGCGACCCGCCCGCCGCTGTCGGTGAGCACCGCCTCCAGCGCGTCGTGCAGTGTCGCGTCCCGGGTCACCGTGTCGTGGACCAGCTGCCCGGCCCGCGCCAGCGAACCGCGCGCCCGCATCAGGTCGCCGCGCCGCAGCCACTTGTACGGGCGGTTCTGCCGGTCCAGCATCAGCAGCTCGTTGTGCGGGCCGTTGCGCAGCTTGTTGAAGATCGTCTGGAGCGGGTCCTCGACCGTCACCGTCGGGAAGTCCGCGATGCCCACATCCCGTACGCGAGTGAGGTTGAGCCGCTTGAGCGCCGCGCCCGCGCCAACGAAACCGGAGACGAAGTCGTCCGTCGGGTTGGTGAGGATCGCCTCGGGTGTGTCGAACTGCGCGATGTGCGACCGCTCCCGCAGTACGGCGATCCGGTCGCCGAGCTTGATCGCCTCGTCGAAGTCGTGCGTGACGAACACGATCGTCTTGTGCAGCTCGTGCTGGAGCCGGATCAGCTCGTCCTGGAGGTGGTCGCGGGTGATCGGGTCGACCGCTCCGAACGGCTCGTCCATCAGGAGTACGGGAGGATCGGCGGCCAGCGCCCGCGCCACGCCCACCCGCTGCTGCTGGCCGCCGGAGAGCTGGCGCGGATAGCGGCCGTGGAACTCGCGCGGGTCCAGGCCCACCAGGTCCAGCATCTCCTCGACCCGGTCCTTCACCCGGGACTTGGACCAGCCGACCATCTTCGGCACCAGCGCGATGTTGTCGGCGACCGTCATGTGCGGGAAGAGGCCGGAGGACTGGATCGCGTAACCGATCTTGCGGCGCAGCTTCACCGGGTCGATGTCGGTGACGTCCTCGTCGCCGATCCGGATCCGGCCCGAGGTCGGCTCGATCAGCCGGTTGATCATCTTCAGCGTGGTGGACTTCCCGCAGCCGGACGGGCCGACGAAGATCACCGTCTCACCGGCCTTGATCTCCATCGAGACGTTGTCGACGGCCGGGTTCGGGCTGCCCTGGTACTTCTTGGTCAGGTTCTCCAGCTGGATCGTGGCCCCGGAGGTGGCGGTGCTCCCGCTCGCCGGAACGGTCTCGGTCTCAGGCACGGATCCCCCTCGGGATGGTCAGCCGTCCCAGCAGGACGTACGCGGCGTCGAAGAGCAGAGCGAGCACGACGATGCCGAGCGTGCCCGCGAGGACCTGGTTGATCGCGTTGGCGCTGCCCAGCGAGGCGATGCCCCGGAAGATCTCGTTGCCGAGGCCGGGCCCGGAGGCGTACGCGGCGATGGCGGCGATCCCCATCAGCATCTGGGTGGAGACCCGGATGCCGGTCAGGATCGGCGGCCAGGCCAGCGGCAGCTCCACCCGGCAGAGCCGCGCCACCCGTGACATCCCGATGCCCGTCGCCGCGTCGACCAGCGCCGGATCGACGCCGCGCAGTCCCACGATGGAGTTCCGGACGATCGGCAGCAGCCCGTACAGCGTCAGCGTGATCACGGTCGGCGCCACACCGAGGCCGACCAGCGGGATCAGCAGACCGATCGCGGCGAGCGACGGGATGGTGAGGACCGTCGCCGTGGAGGTGATCGCCAGCGAGCCGCCCCAGCCGCTGCGGTAGCTCACCACGCCGATCACCACACCCAGCACGGTGGCGATGACCATGCACTGGAAGACCGCGCTGACGTGCTGGAACGCGTCCGTGAGGAGCTGCTGGTGGCGAGTGTTCAGATACTCCCAGAAGCTCACACGCACTCCCTCGGTTCAGTCGGCGGTCGGTCTTTCCGGATCGTCCACTGCCCGGATTCATCTGGCTCAGTCGCTGTCCTGGGCCGCCTGTTCCACCAGCGGGATGATCCGCAGCGGAACCGGGTTCTCCATGACGATCGCCGTGGAGGCCCGGACGATGCCATCAAATCCGACAACCCGGTCGATCACCCGCTGGAGATCGGCGTTGGAACGGGCCACCAGCCGGCAGAACATGTCGCCGTGCCCGGTGGTGGTGTGCAGCTCCAGCACCTCCGGTACGCCGCCCAAGTGGGCCCGTACGTCGGCGCCTTGGCCCTGCTTGATCTCCAGCGTCGCGAACGCGGTGACCGGATAGCCGAGCGCTGCCGGGTCCACGTCCGGGCCGAACCCGCGGATGACGCCATTCGACTGAAGGCGGTCCAGCCGCGCCTGTACGGTCCCGCGCGCCACGCCGAGCCGCCGGGATGCTTCGAGGACGCCGATCCGCGGCTCACGCGCGAGCAGCACGATGAGCCGGCCGTCCAGATGATCGATCGCCATGAGCCCGCCTCCGGTGGTCACCCTGTACAGATAGTCCGGCCATCATGGCGATCTGCTGCACACATTGACCAGTGAATGCGCAAACTATTGCGCACCTTGCGATGCGGGGAGAGCCTTCGAACATGACTGAGACTCTGCACACCAGCCCTGACACCGCCGCGCAGGCCGACCGCTTCCCGGTCAAGGGAATGGACGCGGTCGTCTTCGCCGTGGGCAACGCCAAGCAGGCCGCGCACTACTACTCGACCGCCTTCGGCATGAAACTGGTGGCCTACTCCGGACCGGAGAACGGCAGCCGCGAGACCGCGAGTTACGTCCTCACCAACGGCGCCGCCCGCTTCGTCTTCACCTCCGTGATCAAGGCCTCCACCGAGCGGGGCACCTTCCTCGCCGACCATGTCGCCGAGCACGGTGACGGCGTCGTCGACCTCGCCATCGAGGTCCCGGACGCCCGCGCCGCCTACGCGTACGCCGTCGAGCACGGCGCCCGTGGCCTCACCGAGCCGCACGAGGTCAAGGACGAGCACGGCACGGTCGTCCTCGCCGCCATCGCCACCTACGGCAAGACCCGCCACACCCTGGTGGAGCGCTCCGGCTACGACGGCCCGTACCTTCCCGGCTTCGCCGCCGCCAAGCCGATCGTGGAGCCGCCGGCCAAGCGGACCTTCCAGGCCATCGACCACTGCGTCGGCAACGTCGAGCTCGGCCGGATGAACGAGTGGGTCGGCTTCTACAACGAGGTTATGGGCTTCACCAACATGAAGGAGTTCGTCGGCGACGACATCGCCACCGAGTACTCCGCCCTCATGTCGAAGGTCGTCGCCGACGGCACGCTGAAGGTGAAGTTCCCGATCAACGAGCCGGCGATCGCGAAGAAGAAGTCGCAGATCGACGAGTACCTGGAGTTCTACGGCGGCGCCGGCGTCCAGCACATCGCGCTCGCCACCAACGACATCGTCGCCACGGTCCGCTCGATGCGCGCGGCCGGTGTGCAGTTCCTGGACACCCCCGACTCGTACTACGACACGCTCGGCGAGTGGGCCGGCGAGACCCGCGTGCCGGTCGAGACGCTGCGCGAGCTGAAGATCCTGGTCGACCGCGACGAGGACGGCTACCTGCTGCAGATCTTCACCAAGCCGGTCCAGGACCGCCCGACCGTCTTCTTCGAGATGATCGAGCGCCACGGCTCCATGGGCTTCGGCAAGGGCAACTTCAAGGCCCTCTTCGAGGCGATCGAGCGCGAGCAGGAGAAGCGCGGCAACCTCTGAGCCCGGCCTTCCCACGGGTACAGACCTCTGAGCCCGGTCTTTTCACGGATACACACGCCACCGCGGCCCGGGGCAGCACCCCGGACCGCGGTGGCGTACGCCGTTTCCGGCGAAAGGTTACGGAGACTTCGCCGCGTCGGCCTCCACCGCCGCCGGGCTGCTCGGGGCCGCCTTCGACGGTGCCGGAACCGACTGCGAAGGAGCGGGCGCCGGAGCCTCGGGCTTCGGTGACTCCCGCTTCGGCTCCTTCTTCGGTTCGGGCTTCGGCTCCGGCTCGGCCTCCCGCCTCGGCTCAGGCGCCGGAGGTGGCGGCTGCATGTCCCCAGGCCCGCCCGGCGGCGGCTCACCGAGCGTCTCCAGCGCCTCCCGGGCCTTCGGCGCGTCCAGCGGCGAGAAGGCCGGGTTGGTGCGCAGCGCCTCCTGAAGGTGGCGGCGGGCCGGACCGTACTGTGCCAGCTCCCGTTCGATCACGCCGAGGTGGTACGCGTACGAGGCGTTCCGCACACCGGTCTCCACCGCCTGCCGCGCGTACGTCAGCCCTTCCTCCGACCGCCCCGACCGGTGCAGCGCCCAGCCCAGCGCGTCCGCCACCGCCGCGTTGCGGTGCTGCTTCCTCCACTGGCCACGCAGCAGCTCCACCGCCACCGCCGGGTCGCCGTGGTCGCTCTCGTACCGGGCCTGGATCACGGACTCGTCGACCCCGGCCGCCTTCGCCCGCTCCAGCAGCTCGGCCAGCTCCTCGTACTGGCTCTTCGCGTCGCCGTCGAGCTCCAGCGACGCGTACAGCTCGCCGAGTTCGAGGACGTACGCCGGGCGCGGGAGCTTGGTGACGGCGCTCTGGTACGCGGCCACCGCCTCGTCCGTGCGGTCCAGCGCCACCAGGGCCCGGGCCTTGCCGGCGAGCGAGGCGTGGTGGCCGGCGTCCGTGCGCAGCGCCGCGTCGAACTGCGCCACCGCCTCCTCCGCCTCACCACGCTCCCAGGCCAGCTCACCGAGCCGGTGCAGCGCCTCGGCCTTCTCGGCCGGCGTCACCGCCCGGTCGGCGGCCTCGCGGGCGGTGGCCAGCGCGTCCTCGCGCCAGCCCTGGCCCCGGTAGAGGTCGGCGGTCCGGGCCAGCGCCGGCACGCCCTTGCGCAGCTCGCCGAACTTCTCCGTCGCCTCGGTCGCCGCCTTGACGTCCCCGAGACCGGTGTACGCGTCGATGAGGACCGGATACACGCGCCAGGCCTTCGGCTCCTGCTTCTGTACCGTCTCGCCCCACCGCTTCGCCGCCAGGAAGTCGTGCCGCGCGTTGGCCAGCGCCGCCATCCCGACCCACGCCTCGCCGTTGCCGCGCTCACCCGGCTCCGCCGCCAGCGACCGCTTCAGCGCCTCCTCCGCGCGCCCGAAGTACGCCGCGTCCGCCGAGCGCCGCCCCCACTCCACGTACGCCGAACCGAGCGTCGCCCACGACGGCGCGTCCTCCGGATGCGCCTCCACCCACTTCTGCCGGTCCCCGATCAGCGCGGTCAGGTCGGAGAGCGAGGCAGGAGAGCCCGCGGTCGCCGCCGCCTCGGCCCGCTCCACCGGACCTGGCTCCTTCGCCCGGTCGTCCTTCCCGTCCGGCACGGCCACCACCGCACCGGCCAGCAGCACACCCGCCGCCAGCGCCCCGAACGCGGCCCGGCGCAGGGTCGTCCGCAGCGTCGGCGGCGGAGGAGGTACGGCGGTGGCGCCTTCGGCGGGCATCACGTAGGGGTCGTGCGGGTCCTGCGGGGACGGCTCGGGCGGCCGGCGGGACTCGGGATCCTGCTGGGGCATGACATCCATGGCCATCACTGTGCGTCAGTCATACGAGCACACCGCGCCTTGGGATCACTCCCGCCGACGGGTTCACACCATTGGCCCCCGAGTGCCACGCTGGAACCATGAGCGATCTTCTCGAACGCCTGCGCACCGGGCTTCCGGCCGAGGCCCTGATCACCGATCCGGACGTCACCGCGTCCTACGCCCACGACATGGCGAGCTTCTGCGAGGCCGGCACCCCGGCCGTCGTCGTGCTCCCGCGCACGGTCGAGCAGGTCCAGCACGTGATGCGCACCGCCACCGAACTGCGCGTCCCGGTCGTCCCGCAAGGCGCCCGGACCGGCCTGTCCGGCGCGGCCAACGCCTCGGACGGCTGCATCGTGCTCTCGCTGGTGCGGATGGACCGGATTTTGGAGATCAGCCCGGTCGACCGGATCGCCGTGGTCGAGCCCGGCGTCATCAACGCGGTGCTGTCACGCGCGGTCGACGAACACGGCCTCTCCTACCCGCCGGACCCCTCCAGCTGGGAGACGTGCACGATCGGCGGCAACATCGGCACGGCCTCCGGCGGTCTGTGCTGTGTGAAGTACGGAGTCACCGCCGAGTACGTCCTCGGTCTGGACGTCGTCCTCGCCGACGGGCGGCTCCTGACCACCGGCCGCCGGACGGCCAAAGGCGTCGCCGGATACGACCTGACCCGGCTCTTCGTCGGCTCCGAAGGCAGCCTCGGGATCGTCGTCAAGGCCGTCCTCGCGCTGAAACCGCAGCCGCCGCAGCAGCTCGTGCTCGCCGCCGAGTTCCCGTCGGCAGCCGCCGCCTGTGACGCTGTGTGCCGGATCATGGAGCGCGGTCACACCCCGTCACTCCTCGAACTGATGGACCGGACGACCGTGCGTGCCGTCAACAAGCTGGCTTCCATGGGTCTTCCGGAGACCACCGAGGCGCTCCTCCTCTGCGCCTTCGACACACCGGACCCGGCGGCCGACCTCGCCGCCGTCGGAGCGCTCTGCACCGCCGCCGGAGCCACCGAAGTGGTCCCGGCCGACAACCCGGCCGAGTCCGAACTCCTCCTCCAGGCCCGCCGGATGTCGCTCACCGCGCTGGAGGCCGTCAAGTCCGCCACGATGATCGACGACGTCTGCGTACCGCGCTCACGGCTCGGCGAGATGCTCGCCGGCACGGCGGCCATCGCCGAGCGGTACGACCTCACCATCGGCGTCTGCTCCCACGCCGGCGACGGCAACACCCACCCGGTCGTCTGCTTCGACCACACCGATGCCGACGAGTCCCGCCGGGCCCGCGAGTCCTTCGACGCGATCATGGCGCTCGGTCTGGAGCTGGGCGGGACCATCACCGGCGAACACGGCGTCGGCGTCCTCAAGAAGGAGTGGCTCGCCCGTGAACTCGGCGAGACCGGTATCGAGCTGCAGCGCGGTATCAAGGCCGCCTTCGACCCGCTCGGCCTCCTCAACCCCGGCAAGCTCTTCTGACACCCGCTGCTCACGGGGCCCTCACGCCCACTGCTCACGGGGCCCTCACGCCCGCTCCTTACGGGGGTCCTCACGCCTCACCGTCCTGGGACGGCGACTCGTCCGCCGACCACGGGTCGCTCAGCCACAGGTCGTCCGCCGGCAGCGGGGCCAACAGCTCCGCCAGCGCTTCGTCGATCCCGAGCCGCTCGCTCTCCGTGCCCGGCGGCACCACGCGCAGGGTCCGCTCCACCCAGGCGGCCACGGCGGCCGACGGCACTTCGAGGAGCGCGTTGCCGTCCGGGGAGGTGAGGGCCACGCAGATCACGCTGCGGTTCTCGATCTTCGTCGGCCAGATCCGTACGTCACCGTGCCCGCACGGCCGGAACACGCCCTCCACCAGCAGCTCCCGGGCGAACGTCCAGTGCACGGGCGAATCGGAGCTGATGTGGAAGGCGATGTGCACGGCGTACGGGTCGTCCGTGCGGTACGTCAGCCGGGCGGGGACCGGGATGGACCGCTCGGGGGAGAGGACGAGCTTCAGCTCCAGCTCACGTTCCACGATGTTCATCACGAGAATGCACGACCTTCCGGTGCTCCTGGGCCGGTCCCGCTGACCGTCCCGCACAAGGAGAGAGCGCCCTCCTCGCCACCTATTACGCGACTTCTCAAAAAAACTTCGATCCGTTGCGAAAGTGGTCCCAAACAGGCGGACCGGCCCGGGGATACGTGGCGGTCTGATAGATGTGGACCCTTGTATTGAGGCCGTCCGCCCGCACTCCGGGGACGGCCTGAGGCCTCGAAGAGATACGGGACCCGCTGATGAGCGCGCCAACTCCGGCACCCGGTGACGACAGCCCCCGTGAGGGCTACTACCCCGACCCCTCCATCCCCGGTTACGTCCGGTACTGGAACGGCGCGTCCTGGGTGCCGGGTACGAGCCGGCCCGCGCCGCAGCAGGCGGCTCCGGCTGCTGGGCCTGCTCCGGCTCCGGTCCCGGCTCCGCAGGCGGGTGCGCAGTCCGGGCCGGTGGAGGAGACCGGGCCGATCTTCTTCGACGAGGAGGACGGGCTTCCGGATGGCTCGGACGGGTCGGGTGGGTCTTCGGGGGCCGACGCCGGGTCCGTCTGGCAGGCGGACTCCGCGCGCCAGAGCGGCTTCGGCGGCGAGCGGGACCGCCGGGTCTCCTGGCCTGACCCGGCATCGGAGCCGGCCGCCGACCCGCGGGCACCTCGCGCGCAGGACCCGACCGGCGGCGCGCTGCCGGGAATGCGGGACGCGGGCCGGGCCCCGGAGGCGGAGGAGGCCGGTGCGCGACCGCCGACCGAGGGCACGGTGACGATCCGCGCGGTGGGCCCGCAGAAGGTGAGCGGCGCGCAGAACGTGAGCGGTGCGCAAAACGTGAGCGGTGCGCAGAACGTGAGCGGTGCGCAGAACGTGAGCGGTGCGCAGAACGTGAGCGCGGCGGAGAACCTGAGCCCCGCCCAGGGCCCCGGACCTCGTGTGCTCCCGACCCCGGCACCCGCACCGGCCGCCCCCGTCCAGCCTCTCCCGGCCCAAGCTGCCGCGCCGCAGGAGGCGCCGCAGGGACCGGTCCAGGCACCCGCCGCCACCTCCGTACCCACGCCGTCCCCGGCGCCCGCTCCTCCGGCGGCCCTGCACACGCCGCTCACCCCGGGCCCCGGCGGCGGTTCGGCGTCCTGGGCGCAGCAGGTCCACCAACTGGCCCAGCCGGAACAGCAACAACAGCAGCAACAACAACCGCAGCAGGCCCAGCAGCACCAGCAGGACCCACAGCACCACCAGGCCCTCCAGCAACAGCAGCCGCAACAGCACCACCAGGCCCCGCAGTACCACCAGCAGCAAGCCCTCCACCAACACCCGCTGCCTCACCAGCAACAGCAGTCCTCCTTCGCGCAGTCCGGTGCCGGTTCCGGAGCCGCGGCGGACCAGCCCGTCGTGCCGTGGAAGCCTCCGGCGGCCGACGACCCCTTCCAGCAGCTCGTCCGCTCGCAGGCGGCGGCCCGGCCCGCCGGGCTCGGCAAGCGGTTCGCGGCCCGGCTGGTCGACAACCTGGTGCTCGGCATGGTCGTCGGTGCGGTGGCCATCCCGCTCGGCACCCAGGCCATGGACCACATCGACCGGAAGATCACGGCGGCCAAGCAGACCGGCGAGACCGTGACCGTCTGGCTGCTGGACTCCACCACCGGCACGCTGCTGGGAGCGCTGTTCGCGGCCTTCCTCGTCCTCGGCTTCCTCCTGGAGGCGCTGCCCACCGCCAAGTGGGGCCGGACGCTCGGCAAGAAGCTGTTCGGGCTCGACGTACGGGACATCGAGTCGCACGACGCGCCGACCCTCGGAGCGGCCCTGCGCCGCTGGCTCGTCTACGGGCTGCTGGGTCTCCTGGTCATCGGCGTGGCCAACGTGCTCTGGTGCCTGATCGACCGGCCGTGGCGTCAGTGCTGGCACGACAAGGCGGCCCGCACGTTCGTGGCGGGCTGAACGGGGACCGGATCCGGCTGAACGGGCAGGGCCCGCGGCCCCGCCGTAACCTCGTATGCCGCTCCGCGTCCCCCGAACGCACCTGAGCCGTTGCGGGCCCCGGTGGCGCGGGATGCACTGCCCCCATGAGCAACGACCAGCCGACGCCCGGCCAGCCGCCCGAGGACGACGATCCGTTCCTCAAGAAGCCGCAGGAGCCCCCGCCGCCGTCGGGCGGTCAGCCGCCGTACGGTCAGCCGCCGTCGGGCGGACAGCCGCCGTACGGGAGTGCGCCGCCGCCTCCGCCGCCTCCGCCTCCGCCGAACGACCCGTACGGAAGCGGCGGCGGTTTCGGAGCGCCGGATCCGCTGGCCGGGATGCCGCCGCTGGCCGAGCCGGGCAAGCGGATCCTGGCGCGGCTGATCGACTTCCTCATCATCTCGATCCCGCTGTATCTGATCTCGCTGCCGTGGGGCGGGGCGATCGATGTCGACGGGGACGGCGGTGACGGGTTCGACGCCGCCTACAGCGGCCACCAGTTCCTGTGGTCGCTGATCGGCCTGGTCGTCTACGTCGCGTACGACACGTACTTCACGCACAAGGACGGCCGGACCATCGGCAAGCGGCTGCTCAAGCTCCGCGTGGCCATGCTCAACGACGGCCGGGTGCCGGACACCGGCGCGGCGCTGATGCGGGCCGTCGTGCTGTGGGCTCCGGCGCTGCTCTGCTGCCCGTGCCTGTGGTGGCTGATCAACATCGTGCTGATGTTCACGGACAAGCCCTACCGTCAGGGACTCCAGGACAAGGCGGCCAAGACCGTGGTGGTCGTGGCCAGGTAGGCGCGCGGAAGCAGCCGGGCGGGTGCGATGTCCCGTCCGGCTGCCGAAGGTCCAGGTCGCTGGTCCGGGCCGCTCAGCGGCGCAGTGAGTGCTGCCGGTCCGCCTGCCGGGCCGAGCGGGCGGCCGGGACCCGCTGCCGGGCTCCGACGCCGGCCGGCGCGTGGTGCGTACGGGCGGTGGAGGCGGCGGCGTGGGCCGGGTGAGGGTGCGCCGCCTGGGCCGTGGCGGCCGGCCGGGGCCGGGCCTGCGGCAGGCGTACGGCGACCAGCAGGCCGAGCGCGAGCCCGGTGGTGGCGGCGATGCCCACGCCGATGCCCGATTCCGTACCGGAGAGCAGCAGCAGGGCGAGAGTCGTACAGATGACGGTGGCCGAACCGTAGACGAGCTGTGCGGCAGTCGGACGCGGCATGGCGGTTTCCGTCCTCGGGACGTCGGATGGCTGGGCGGTCGGCATCACATGCACAGGTGCCTTCCGACCCTACGACGGTGGATGCCCGACAGGGACCGGTAGTAAGCGTGACCTAACCCACGGTACCGGTGCACAGGGGGCGCACGGAGTCACGTCTCTCACCAACCGGGCGGTGCGGCGCGCCTGTTGGCGATGATCCTGTCCGCATATCGGGAAAGCGCTCCTGCATAGTGCACTTGGTCTGTTCAAGTCAAGGTCTGTCTTTTCTCTCGTAACTCCGATCAAATGTCGTCACTTGTGACGCGTTGCGCGCGCGGCCCTCTCCATACCCCCCTGGCCGCTGCGCGGACGCCCGGGGAGGACTGCAATCAAGTGACCAATCAGAGACGGGCGCTTCGCGCCGCTGCTGTTGTCGTGGCCATGGCCGCGACCGCGGCGACGGCCTCGACCTTCGCCACCGCCCAGGCGCATGACACCACGTCAGGTTCCACCGCCTCCGCCGCTCCCACCGTCGACCGCCATGACCCGGCGCCCGGCAAGGGGCATGTGGAGCACAACCTCGAAGGCCCCTTCAGCGAGCAGCAGGCAGCGCAGCGGGAGGCCGCGCTGGAGCAGGTGCTCTCCGGGGACAAGAAGGTGACGACCAGGAGCGGTTCCAAGGTCGTCAAGCTCGGCAACAAGAAGTACGTGGAGCTCGGCCGGGAGAAGACCGACAAGATCTTCACCATCCTGCTGGAGTTCGGCGACAAGGTCGACGACGCGACCATGTTCGACCCGGACGGCGACGGCCCCAAGCCGCCGGTCAAGAAGTTCGGCGGCACGCCCGGCCCGGCGCACAACGAGATCGCCAAGCCGGACCCGAAGAAGGACAACAGCACCGCCTGGAAGGCCGATTACAACCAGGCGCACTTCCAGAAGCTGTACTTCGGCGAGGGCAAGGGCGTCCACTCGCTCAAGACCTACTACGAGAAGACCTCCTCGGGCCGTTACTCGGTCGACGGCGCGGTCTCCGACTGGGTGAAGGTCGAGTACAACGAGGCCCGGTACGGCTCCAACTACTGCGGCCAGTCCAACTGCGCCAACGTCTGGGACGCGGTCCGTGACGGCGTCAACGCCTGGGTCGCGGACCAGAAGGCCAAGGGCCGTACCGACGCGCAGATCAAGGCGGACCTGGCCGAGTACGACCAGTGGGACCGCTACGACTTCGACGGCGACGGCGACTTCAACGAGCCGGACGGCTACATCGACCACTTCCAGCTGGTCCACGCCGGTGAGGACGAGTCGGCGGGCGGCGGCGCGCAGGGCGGCGACGCCATGTGGGCGCACCGCTGGTACGCGTACGGCACCAACGCCGGCGCGACCGGCCCGGCCGGCAACAAGGCCGGCGGCGCGCAGATCGGCGGGACCGGCATCTGGGTCGGCGACTACACCGTCCAGCCCGAGAACGGCGGCCTCGGCGTCTTCGCCCACGAGTACGCCCACGACCTCGGTCTGCCGGACCTGTACGACACCTCCGGCGGCGGCGAGAACTCGGTCGGCTTCTGGTCCCTGATGTCGGCGGGCTCCTGGCTCGGCACCGGCAAGGGCGAGATCGGCAACCTGCCGGGCGACATGACCTCGTGGGACAAGCTCCAGCTCGGCTGGCTCGACTACGACACGGCCAAGGCGGGCAAGACCTCGCTGCACAAGCTGGGCGTCTCGGAGTACAACACCAAGGACCCGCAGGCGCTCGTCGTCGAGCTGCCGGCCAAGTCCGTCACCACCACCGTCGTGAAGCCGGCGCAGGGCACCAAGCAGTGGTGGAGCGACCAGGGCGACAACCTGGCGAACACGCTGACCCGTTCGGTCGACCTGACCGGCAAGTCCTCGGCCAAGCTGGACCTTTCGGGCTGGTACGACATCGAGGCCGACTACGACTACCTCTACACCGAGGTGTCCGACAACGGCGGCACCAGTTGGACCGCGCTCGACGGCACCGCCGACGGCCAGGCCATCCCGCGTGACGCGAGCGACAAGCCGGCGCTGACCGATGTCTCGGGCGCGCACAAGAAGCTCTCCTTCCCGCTGGACGCCTACGCGGGCAAGAAGATCGACCTCCGCTTCCGCTACCAGACGGACGGCGGCGCGGGCGGCAAGGGCTTCACCGCCGACGAGATCACCATCACGGCCGACGGTGCCACGCTCCTCTCGGACAACGCCGAGGGCGACGACAACGGCTGGACGGCGAAGGGCTTCTCGCGGATCGGTGAGTCCTTCTCTAAGGACTACCCGCAGTACTACATCGCGGAGAACCGCCAGTACGTCTCGTACGACGAGACCCTCGAGGTCGGCCCGTACAACTTCGGCTTCTCCACCACCCGTCCCGACTGGGTCGAGCACTACGCGTACCAGACCGGTCTGCTCGTCTGGCTCTGGGACACCTCGCAGAAGGACAACAACACCTCGGTCCACCCGGGCCAGGGTCTGATCCTGCCGGTCGACGCGCACGCCAAGCCGCTGAAGTGGAAGGACGGCTCGCTCCTGCGCAACAAGATCCAGCCGTTCGACGCCCCGTTCAGCTGGTACCCGAACAAGGGCTTCACGCTCCACAACGCGGACGTGCCGCTGAGGATCCAGCCCTCGCTGGGCAACCCGGTCTTCGACGACCGCAAGGGCACCTACTGGTACAAGGAGAACCCGACGGGCAGTGTCAAGGTTTCTGACACCAACACCCGCATCTCCATCGTCCACGAGCCGCTGAGTGGCTCCACGATGACCGTGCTGGTCAGCCCCTCGGGCCGATAGTTCCATAAAACCGCAGGTCAGAGCATGATCGGCCGTCGCCCTCTAGCGGGCGGCGGCCGATCGTGTTTAGGTGCGTCTTGTTCACATCCTTATTGACACGACGTCTCACGGGGGAGTGCGGAGCATGGCAGGCGGAGGTTTCTGCAGGTTGCCGAACGGCACGGTGGTGGTGGCCCTGACCCTCACCAGACCGGGTGGTACGGGCTCGGATCCGGGCACTCCGGTACGGGTCCTGGTCCACGCGGCGAACCGGGCGCGCGCCCTGACCAGGCTGCGCAACCTGGGACTGCGGGCGGTGTACCTGCGCGGCAACGACCGGCCGCCGACACCGGACGAGGTCACGGCGGTGCTGCACCATCCGGACGGCCTGCTCTGGCGGGCGGCGCCGCAGGCGGGCCCGGTTGCGCAGCCGGCGCTCGCGCTCCAGTCCTGCCAGGAGCTGTGGCACCCGATCCGGGCGCTGCTCGGCCCGGCGGGCCACGCCGGACCCGCCCGTCCGGCGGCGTAGCGGCTCCGCGGGCGGCTACAGGGCCTCGGCGACGACCGGCTTGCCGGAGAGCTTCACGCCCGCCGTGCGCAGCTGGTCCAGGGCCTTCTCGGTGGTCGCCGGCGCGACTCCGGCGGTCAGGTCGAGCAGCACCTGGGTGACGAAGCCCTCGCGGGCCGCGTCCAGCGCGGTGGCCCGTACGCAGTGGTCGGTGGCGATGCCGACTACGTCGACCTCGGTGACGGACCGGTCGCGCAGCCACTGCGCGAGGCCGATACCGTTCTCGTCGGCGCCTTCGAAACCGCTGTACGCGGCCGCGTAGGCGCCCTTGTCGAAGACGGTGTCGATGGCCCCGGAGGCGACGGCGGGCGCGAAGTTCGGATGGAACCCGACGCCTTCCGTACCGGCGACGCAGTGCACCGGCCAGGAGTCCACGTAGTCCGGGGTCTCGGAGAAGTGGTCACCGGGGTCGACATGGCAGTCCCGGGTGGCGACCACGTGCTGGTAGCCGGGCTGGGCCTCACCGATGAGGTCGGTGATGGCGGCGGCGACATCGGCACCACCCGCCACCGCGAGGCTGCCGCCTTCGCAGAAGTCGTTCTGAACGTCCACGACGATCAATGCGCGGTGCATGGCGGGTGTCCTTAGGTGGGGAGAGAGCGGAGATGTTCAACGTTCACGGGGGTGCCGACGAGCGTAGAGACTAGGGCCTGACAATCAACCCCTACCCACTCCCGCCCGTGGGGCGCCCATTCCAGCCCGTCCGGCGTTTGAGGACGGAACCGGCGCGGCGAGGCTCCCGCACCTTCCGAGGCCCGGGACCCTTCCGAGGCCCGGGGCCTCACACGTACTCCGTCCCGATCACCGGCTCGCCACGAGACAACTGCATCGCCGACATGGGCAGCCCGGCCCGGGCGGAGACATGCCGCTCCCGAGCCGCCTCCAACGGCTCCCGAGCCACCACGACCCCGTCCCGCACCAGCTCCACCAGCAGCTCCCGCCCGGCCAGCTCCTCCGGCACGGGCCCGGTGCCGATCACCTCGGCCTCGGCGGCACCGTCCTCGTCGGTCCGGCGCGCGGCCCACTTGCGACCGCCCTTGGACGACTTCGCCCCCATCGACTTCTTCGCCACCGGCACCAGCGGAGCATCCGCCTCCGCCGACCCGGCCCGAGCCACCAGCTTGTAGACCATCGAGCACGTAGGGTGCCCGCTTCCGGTGACCAGCTGCGTCCCGACCCCGTACGCGTCCACCGGCGCGGCCGCCAGCGAGGCGATCGCGTACTCGTCCAGGTCCGACGTCACCACGATCTTCGTGCTCGTCGCTCCCAGCTCGTCCAGCTGCTGCCGCACGCGGTGCGCGACCAGCAGCAGGTCACCGGAGTCGATCCGTACGGCCCCGAGCTCCGGCCCCGCGATCTCCACCGCCGCGCGCACCGCCTCGGTCACGTCGTACGTGTCCACCAGCAGCGTCGTCCCGCGTCCCAGCGAGTCCACCTGCGCCCGGAACGCGTCCCGCTCGGTGTCGTGCAGGAGCGTGAAGGCGTGCGCGCTGGTGCCGACCGTCGGAATCCCGTACCGGAAGCCGGCCGCCAGATCCGAGGTGGCGTCGAACCCGCCGACGTACGCCGCACGCGCCGAGGCCACCGCCGACAGCTCGTGCGTCCGCCGCGCGCCCATCTCGATCAGCCGGCGCCCGCCGGCCGCGGCCGACATGCGCGAGGCGGCGGCCGCGATCGCGGAGTCGTGGTTGAGGATGGAGAGGATCACCGTCTCCAGCAGCACGCACTCCGCGAAGGACCCTTCCACGCGCAGGATCGGCGAGCCCGGGAAGTACACCTCGCCTTCCGGGTAGCCCCAGATGTCGCCGCTGAAGCGGTATCCGGCCAGCCATTCCAGGGTCGGCTCGTCCACGATGTCCTGCTGGCGCAGGAAGCCGATCATCTCGTCGTCGAAGTGGAAGTTCTCCACCGCGTCCAGCACCCGCCCGGTGCCCGCGACGACTCCGTACCGCCGCCCCTCGGGCAGCCGGCGGGTGAACGCCTCGAAGACGGAGTGCCGGCCGGCGGTGCCCGCCTTGAGGGCCGCCTGCACCATGGTCAGCTCGTACTGGTCGGTGAAGAGCGCGGTCGACGGAACGCCGACCCGTCGCCCGAGGTCCGCTGAGTTCATGGCTGGGATGCTACCCCCTATTCGTCAAACTGACGAGATGTGGGGTCCGTTTGTGCACCGGGCCCGCCCGGGTGGCAGCATGGGACAGGTGAGCGTTGCTACCCCCGTAGAGATCGAACGTCCTGAATCCGCCGAGGAGACCTTCGCGGTCCCCGAGCCGGACGTCCCGTGGGTGACGCTCGTCCACAACGACCCGGTCAACCTCATGAGCTACGTGACCTACGTCTTCCAGGCCTACTTCGGCTACTCCAAGGACAAGGCGCACAAGCTCATGCTCGACGTGCACCAGAAGGGCCGCGCCGTCGTCTCCAGCGGGAGCCGCGAGGAGATGGAGCGCGACGTCCAGGCCATGCACGGTTACGGACTGTGGGCCACTCTCACCCAGGACCGCAACTAGCCGCCCCCGGCGTCCCTGCCACCCGCCCCGTACGACCCACCATCGGAGAATCCATGGCCGGCCATTTCGAGGCCACCCCCGGCGGCGGCGCGGCCGTCGCGCTCGACGAGGTCGAGATCTCGATCCTCCGCTCCCTCGCCGTGCAGCTGCTCGAACTGATCGGCCCGGGTGACGAGCCCGCCGACGGTGAGGACCCGCTCGCCGCGCTCTTCGCCGAGGGCCCCAGCAAGCCGCCGTCCGACCCGGCCCTGGCCCGCCTCTTCCCGGACGCGTACGGCGGCCCCGCAGGCTCGGCCCCCGAGGACAAGTCGGAGGAGGAGCTGCGGGAGCTGTCCGCCGAGTTCCGCCGGTTCACCGAGAACGACCTGCGCTCCCGCAAACGCGAGGACGCCCTCGCCGTGGTCCGGACGCTCGACGCCCTGGCGCCCGTCGGCGACGGCGGAGCCGTCCTCACGCTCACCGCCGTCGAGTGCCGCTCCTGGCTCGGCTCGCTCAACGACCTGCGCCTCACCATCGGCGCCCGGCTGGAGGTCTCCGACGAGGACGAGGGCGAGGACGGTTCGCTCTACCGGCTCCCGGACAGCGACCCGCGCAAGCCGATGGTGATGGCCTATCTCTGGCTCGGCGCGCTCCAGGAAACGCTCGTCGAAACACTGATGCCGTAATCCTCCGGCCCCGATCGGCGAGGCCTCCGTGTTCGCTCAACGGACGCTCAGATCCGGGTAATGATCCCGCCAAGACATAAGCGCCGTTCGTGGTGGATGGAGTTTCTTGTCCGCATTTATCTGTGGAGTGCGCCACAGAATGTCCCATGGTGTCCTGTGAGGGCCGTGATAAATCTTCACGATCGCCCGGGAACGCCACCCCTGTTCCCGGGGTCGCCACCAGCCGGCCGAACGCCGGTGGCACTCCATCCATATCCGGGGGATCAGGACCTGATCCGCGGCCTTGACGGCGCGGATCGGCGTGGAGAAAGGCGCACCACACATGACATCGGCACAGGTCGACGAGGGACAGGCCGACAAGGGAAGGCCCGGCGCGGAAGCCGGCGAGGCCGAGACCGGTGGCGAGGGGTACCAGCGAGGTCTGGGCGCCCGTCAGATCCAGATGATCGCCATCGGCGGAGCCATCGGTACCGGGCTCTTCCTCGGCGCGGGCAAGGCGATCGACCGGGCCGGACCCAGCCTCATCCTGGCCTACGTCCTCGCGGGCCTGGTCATCTTCTTCATCATGCGGGCCCTGGGTGAACTGCTCATGTACCGCCCGGTCTCCGGCTCCTTCTCGGAGTACGCCCGCGAATTCATCGGGCCGTTCTTCGGATTCGTCACCGGCTGGACGTACTGGCTGTTCTGGGTCGTCACCGGAATCACCGAAGTCACCGCCGCCGCCACCTATATGACGTACTGGTGGGACATTCCGCAGTGGCTGTCCGCACTCGTCTTCACCGTCATTCTCTACGGCGCCAACCTGATCTCCGTGAAGCTCTTCGGTGAGCTGGAGTTCTGGTTCTCCATGGTCAAGGTCACCGCGATCGTCGGCATGATCCTCATCTGCGCCGGCGTGCTGACCCTCGGCTTCTCCGACGCGGGCGACACCGCGACCGTCTCCAACCTCTGGAACGACGGCGGGTTCTTCCCGAACGGCGTCGGCGGCATGCTGATGACGCTCCAGATCGTCATGTTCGCCTTCCTCGCGGTCGAACTCGTCGGCGTCACGGCCGGAGAGTCCAAGGACCCGAAGACCGTGCTGCCGAAGGCCATCAACACCGTGCCGTGGCGCATCGCCGTCTTCTACGTCGGCGCGCTGATCATGATCCTGTCGGTCGTGCCGTGGTCCACCTTCAAGCCGGGCGTCTCGCCGTTCGTGAAGGCCTTCGAGGAGATGGGGCTCGGCATCGGTGCCGCCATCGTCAACTTCGTCGTCCTGACCGCGGCGCTCTCCTCCTGCAACTCCGGCATGTACTCCACCGGCCGCATGCTCCGCGACCTGGCCATGAACGGACAGGGCCCGCGCGCCTTCACCAAGCTGACGAAGAACGGCCTGCCGCTCGTCGGCACCACCTTCTCCGCGGCGCTGATGCTCGTCGGCGTCTGGATCAACTACCAGTGGCCGGGCGAGGCGTTCAACTACGTCGTCTCCTTCGCGACCATCTCCGGCATGTGGGCCTGGATCATGATTCTGTTCAGCCAGATCCGCTACCGCCGCCTCGCCGACCGGGGCGTGGTCCCGCAGTCCTCGTTCAAGGCGCCGGGAGCCCCGTACACCAGCTGGTTCGCGCTCGCCTTCATCGGCATGGTCATCGTGATGATGGCGGTCGACGAGGAGGCCAGGATCTCGCTCTACTGCGCTCCGGTCTGGGCGCTCCTCCTAGGCGTCTCCTACCTCGTGCTCAAGTCGCGCGACCCGGAGAACACCGCCTTCGCCAAGCGCTGACCCAGGCTTAGGGCGGGCCCGACGACCACGGGCCCACGACCGGCCCTCCTCCCGGACGCCCCGGCCGCTCACCCTCCCCCCACGGCCCCGGGTGTCCACCATGCGGCCCTCTCCGTACCACCCATCGGTACGGAGAGGGCCGCATGCCTATCCTGGCGCCATGCTGACCATCACCCAGGCGCTCCACGACCAGATCGTCGCCCACTCCCGCGCCGACCACCCCGACGAGGCGTGCGGTGTGGTGGCGGGACCGGCCGGGACCGGGCGCGCCGAGCGCTTCATCCCGATGCTCAACGCCGCCCGCTCGCCCACGTTCTACGAGTTCGACTCCGGCGACCTCCTCAAGCTGTACCGCGAGATGGACGACCGCGACGAGGAGCCCGTGATCATCTACCACTCGCACACCGCGACCGAGGCCTACCCGTCCCGCACCGACGTGACGTACGCCAACGAGCCCGGCGCCCACTACGTCCTGGTCTCCACCGCCGACACCGACGGCTCCGGCCCCTTCCAGTTCCGCTCGTACCGCATCGTGGACGGCGAGATCACCGAGGAAGACGTGCGGGTCGTCGAGGCGTACTGAGCGGTAGCGCGCCCTCCGGGGGCCCCGCCGACCCGCCGGACGGGTCTGGCACACTGCACCCCAGACCCGAACACAAGGCAGCGGGAACCAGGAAGCCGGTGCGAATCCGGCACGGTCCCGCCACTGTGACCAGGCCCCCTTCCCGTACGGACTCCGTACGCGGACGGCGGCCCGGAAGCCAGGAACTGGCCCGCTGCCTTCTCGCATCGACCAGGGGACGCGGAAATCCCCCGGAGAGGCCCCGCCATGTCCCGGCGCACCCCCGCGCTCATAGCCGCCGCCGTGCTGCTCCCGCTCGCCCTCACCGCCTGCTCCACCTCACAGAGCCCCGACGCCAGGAGCGAGCCCGAGGCCGCGGCGAAGAGCGACGGCTTCCCGTACACCGTCACCAACTGCGGTGTCACCACCACGTACAAGGCCCCGCCGAAGCGCGTGGTCACCATGAACCAGCACGTCACCGAGATCATGCTGGAGCTCGGCCTCACCAAGTCCCTCATCGGCACCGCCTACCTCGACGACCAGGTCCTGCCGAAGTACGCGAAGGACTACGCCTCCGTCCCGGTCGTCGCCGAGGAGTACCCCTCCTACGAGCAGGTCCTCGCCACCAACCCCGACTTCGTCTACGGCGGCTACAGCAGCGCCTTCACGGCGGGCGACGGCCGAGGCCGCGAGGCGTTCAAGAAGTCCGGCATCGAGACCCGGCTCAACACCGAGAGCTGCGCCAAGGCAGACACCCCGATGGAGACCCTCTACGAGGAGATCCGCGAGGTCGGCCGCACCTTCGGCGTCACCGACCGCGCCGAGGCCTGGATCAAGCAGGCCAAGGCCGACAACGCGGCCACCGCGAAGAAGCTGGCCGAGCTGAAGCCGCTCTCCGTCTTCGTCTACGACAGCGGCGACAAGACCGCGTTCACCGCGGGTGGCAAGGGCATCGGCAACGAGCTGATCAAGCGCGCCGGCGGCACCAACATCTTCGCCGACCTCGACAAGTCCTTCGGCGACGCCTCCTGGGAGAACGTCGTCGCCCGCAAGCCCGAGGCGATCGTGATCTACGACTACGGCTCCACCACCGTCGAACAGAAGAAGAAGCGCCTCCTCACCGACCCGGCCCTCGCCGACATCCCGGCCATCAAGAACAAGCGCTTCGCGGTGATGCCGCTCTCCGACGCGGTCCTCGGCGTCCGCGTCCCCGCCGCCGTCGAGAAGCTCGCGGCCCAGCTCCACCCGGCGGCCACCACCTCGTGACCTGCCGCACCTCCGCACCGCGGCGGCTGCTCCGCTACACCCTGGTCGTCGGCGTCCTCGCCGCACTCCTCGCAGCCGCCGTGGTCGCCGCTCTCGCCCTCGGCTCCGTCCGCATCCCGCCCGGCCAGGTCATCGACATCCTGACCGGCCGGGCGGAGGCGAGCCCGTTCCGCACGATCGTCCTGGACGTCCGGCTGCCGCGGGTCATCCTCGGCATCGTCGTCGGCGCCGGACTCGCCGTCATCGGCACGGTCCTCCAGGCCCTCGTACGCAACCAGCTCGCCGACCCGTTCCTCCTCGGCGTCTCCTCCGGCGCCTCCACCGGCGCGGTCCTGGTCATCGTCCTCGGCATCGGCGCGTCCCTCGCCACCACCGTCACGGTCCCGGCCGCCGCCTTCGCCGGCGCGCTGCTCTCGCTGCTCCTCGTCTACACGCTGGCGCGCGGCGGCGGAGGCCTCACCACCAACCGGCTCGTCCTCGCCGGAGTCGCCGTCTCCTACATCCTCTCCGCGCTCACCAGCCTGATCCTGGTCACCTCCGCCCGCGCCGACCACCTCCAGGAAGTCCTCTACTGGACGCTCGGCGGCCTCGGCGCGGCCCGCTGGGACATGCTCGCGCTCCCGACGATCACGCTCATCGCCGGTACGGCCGTACTCCTGACCCTGGCCCGGCCGCTCGACCTGCTCCTGGTGGGGGAGGAGGGAGCGACCGTACTCGGCCTGGACACCGCCCGCTTCCGGGCCGCCGTCTTCGTCCTCGCCTCGCTGATGACCGGAGCGCTCGTCGCGTACAGCGGAGCGATCGGCTTCGTCGGCCTGATGGTCCCGCACATGGCCCGGATGGCGGTCGGCGCCGCGCACCGCGCGCTGCTGCCGGTGGTCGCGCTCGGCGGCGCGGTGTTCCTGGTCCTCGCCGACCTGGCCGCCCGCACGCTCGCGGCCCCGCAGGACATCCCGGTCGGCGTCCTCACCGCACTGACCGGCGGCCCGTTCTTCCTGTGGATGCTGCGGCGCAGGCCGGAAGGAGCGCCGGCATGAGAGCCGTACGCACGCCCGAAGGAGCCCGCCCGTGACCACGCTGCGCACCGAGGCACTCTCGTACGGGACCGGCGAAGGCCGCCATCTGGTCGACGCGGTCGACCTCACCGCCGCCGACGGCGAGACGGTCGGCCTGGTCGGCCCCAACGGCAGCGGCAAGACCACGCTCCTGCGCTGCGTCTACGGCACCCTGCGCCCCACCCACGGCCGCGTCCTCCTCGACGGCGACGACCTCGCGACCCTCCCCGTCAAGGCCCGCGCCCAGCGCATCGCCACCGTCCCGCAGGAGAGCCACGCGGGCTTCGAACTCACCGTCGGCCAGGTCGTCGCCATGGGCCGCGCGCCGCACAAGCGGTTCTGGGAGGCCGACAACGCCGCCGACACCGTGTTCGTCGCCGAGGCCCTGAACCGCGTCGGAATCGCCGCACTCGAACCCCGTACCTTCGCCTCCCTCTCCGGCGGCGAACGCCAACGGGCCCTGGTCGCCCGCGCGCTGGTCCAGCAGCCCGCGCTCGTCGTCCTGGACGAGCCGACCAACCACCTGGACATCCGCTACCAGCTGGAGATCCTCTCCCTGGTCCGGAACCTGGGCACCACCAACCTGCTGGCCCTGCACGACCTCAACCTCGCCGCGTACTACTGCGACCGCCTGTACGTCCTCAAGGACGGCCGCGTCGTCGCCTCCGGCACACCGGAGGAGGTCCTCACGGCGGAGCTGCTGAGCGAGGTGTACGGCGTCGCCGCCGAGGTCAGCGCCCACCCGAAGACCGGCGCGCCGACGGTGGTCTACCTACCGGAGGACCACATCAGACGGCACTTGTCCACATAGCGGTCGTTCATCATCCACCATGTGGGATCGCACTCGGGTTTCCGGGCCGGGAATCGATACGATGCCCGCATGGTTCCCCATGACGTGAGCAACAGGACGCCGGGCACGCTGCTCGTCGCGCGGCTGCACGTCGACCTGTGCAGGCTCAAGAGCGCGATCTGTCCCCCGCCCGCAGCCTGCCCGTGAGCCGCACGGCCTGAGTCACGGCCCGCGCGCCACCCACCTGCTCCACCCCCTGCGCGGGGGAAGAAACGCGCGCGCCCCACGCCACCACCTCCCCGCTTTCGACAGGAGCCCACGCCATGGCCATCGAGGTCCGCATCCCGACCATCCTCCGCACCTACACCGACGGCGCCAAGGCCGTCGAAGGCAACGGGGACACCCTCGCCGACCTCTTCGCCGACCTGGAGAGCCGCCACACCGGCATCCGTGAGCGCATCGTCGACGGCGAACAGCTCCGCCGTTTCGTGAACGTCTACCTCAACGACGAGGACGTCCGCTTCCTCGACGGCATCTCCACCAAGCTCAGCGACGGCGACAACGTCACCATCCTCCCGGCCGTCGCCGGCGGCATGCGCTGATGCGGTACGACTCCCCGCTGGCGGCCGTGGGGAACACGCCCCTCGTCCGCCTCCCGCGGCTGTCCCCGTCCGAGGACGTCCGCATCTGGGCCAAGCTGGAGGACCGCAACCCCACCGGCTCGATCAAGGACCGCCCGGCGCTCCACATGGTCGAACAGGCCGAGAAGGACGGCCGGCTCACCCCCGGCTGCACGATCCTGGAGCCCACCAGCGGCAACACCGGCATCTCGCTCGCCATGGCGGCCAAGCTCAAGGGCTACCGCATCGTCTGCGTCATGCCGGAGAACACCTCGCAGGAGCGGCGCGACCTGCTCGCCATGTGGGGCGCCGAGATCATCTCCTCGCCGGCCGCCGGCGGCTCCAACACCGCCGTCCGCGTCGCGAAGGAACTCAGCGCCGAGCACCCGGACTGGGTGATGCTCTACCAGTACGGCAACCCGGACAACGCCGGCGCCCACTACGCCACCACCGGACCGGAGATCCTCACCGACCTCCCGTCCATCACGCACTTCGTGGCGGGCCTCGGCACCACCGGCACCCTCATGGGTGTCGGCCGCTACCTCCGCGAGAACCGCCCCGACATCCAGATCGTCGCCGCCGAACCGCGCTACGACGACCTGGTCTACGGCCTCCGCAACCTCGACGAGGGCTTCGTCCCCGAGCTCTACGACGCCTCGGTCCTCACCACCCGCTTCTCGGTCGGCTCCGCCGACGCGGTCACCCGCACCCGCGAACTCCTCCAGCAGGAGGGCATCTTCGCGGGCGTCTCCACCGGCGCCGCGCTCCACGCGGCGATCGGCGTGGGCAAGAAGGCGGTCAAGGCCGGCGAGAGCGCGGACATCGTCTTCGTGGTGGCGGACGGCGGCTGGAAGTACCTGTCGACGGGCGTCTACACGGCGGAGACGACGGAGGCGGCGATCGAAACGCTGCAGGGCCAGCTCTGGGCTTAGGCCACAGTTCCAGCCCGTCCTCACCATCCCAGCCCGTCCGGCGCTCGAGGACATCTTTCGAGCCCCTCCGGCGCTTGAGGAGCGGGGCCCGGGGCGGAGCCCCGAATCCCGGCCCCCCCCCCACCCCCCCCCCCCCCCCCCCCCCCCCCCCCCCCCCCCCCCCCACAACCCCCCCCCCCCCCCCCCCCCCCCCCCCCCGAACCCCCCCCCCAACCCCCCCCCCCCCCCCCGGGGGCGGGGGCCCCGGGCAGCGCAAGGAGAACCACCCGCGCAACCGCGCCCCGCCCACCCGCACA
>NZ_JBEXTJ010000020.1:0-133813 GCF_040614075.1 Streptomyces sp. NPDC006174
CTCCGGGCGCTTCCCTTCATGTACTTCTTTGTCTTGCTGTCTTGCGTTTCCGACTCTATCAGACTCTTTCGTGTCCGATTCCCGGTCGAAGCGGGTCGAACGGTTTTGCTGATTTTCGCTTCCAGGTAATTCGCTTTCGCGGTTTTCCCTTTCGGCGAGTCCGACTCTATCAGGCCTTTTCTGTTCCCTTGACCACGTCCCTCGGGCATGCCGGAGGAAGGTTCAAGGTTAGGATCTGGGCTCAAAGGTCGCCGCCGACCTCCGACTCAAAGTCGCGTTGGGGTCAGGCAGGAGTACGACAGTACAGGCCGCTGGGGATCGAGGCAAATCGCTTGCGGTGTACCCCTAGACCTGTCAACCGGGCGGTCTCGGGCGGAACCGGGACTTCATATGACTTACTCTGCTGAGCAGTACGCCGTCCCCACATCAGCCGCGGCGGCGACACCTGAATCTCCACCCCCTGGGAGGCTCCCCATGACCAACGTGACGTCCCCTCTTGCTGGACGCGCCATCGGACTCACCGCGGTTCCCGACCCGGTCTTCTCCGGCGCGATGGTCGGTCCCGGCACCGCCATCGACCCCGTACGTGAGCCCTCCGAGGCCGTATCTCCTGTCGACGGCATCGTCGTCTCCCTTCATCCCCACGCGTTCGTCGTCGTCGACGCCGACGGACACGGGGTTCTGACGCACCTCGGTATCGACACCGTCCAGCTCAACGGCGAGGGCTTCGAGCTTCTCGTGAACAAGGGGGACACGGTGACCCGGGGCCAGAGCATCGTGCGCTGGGACCCGGCCGGCGTCGAGGCGGCCGGCAAGTCACCCATCTGCCCGATCGTGGCCCTGGAGGCCACCGCCGAGTCGCTCTCCGATGTCCGTGAGGACGGGGACGTGAAGGTCGGCGACACGCTGTTCGGCTGGCAGTAGCGCCTCGGGCGCAGTGACAGGCCAGTTGCACAACCACCGCGGTGACACGGTCGCCGCACAACCGGAGACGGGTGAAATGGAGACAACGCTGCGAGGCGTCGGCGTGAGCCACGGTGTGGCCATCGGCGAGGTTCGGCACATGGGTACGGCGGTGCTGGAGCCGCCCGCCAAATCGATCCCCACCGAGGAGGCCGGGCGCGAACAGGGGCGTGCCCGCCAGGCGGTGGAGGCCGTGGCCGCCGATCTCATCGCGCGCGGCAATCTGGCGGGTGGCGAGGCACAGCACGTGCTCGAGGCGCAGGCCATGATGGCGCAGGACCCCGAGCTGATGTCCGATGTCGAGCGGCGCATCGCCGTGGGCAGCACCGCCGAGCGCGCGGTGTACGACGCGTTCGCCGCGTACCGGGCGCTGCTCGCCAACGCCGGTGAGTACCTCGCCGGGCGGGTCGCCGACCTCGACGACGTACGGAACCGGATCGTGGCGCGGCTGCTCGGTGTGCCGATGCCCGGGGTTCCGGACAGCGACGAGCCGTACGTGCTCATCGCGCGCGATCTGGCGCCGGCGGACACGGCGCTGCTCGACCCGACGCTGGTTCTCGGCTTCGTCACCGAGGAGGGCGGGCCGACCAGTCACAGCGCGATTCTGGCGCGGGCGCTCGGTGTGCCGGCCGTGGTGGCTCTGCCCGGTGCCGGTGAGCTGGCCGAGGGCACGGTCGTGGCCGTGGACGGCAGCACGGGCGAGATCTTCGTCGACCCGAGCGCCGAGAAGCGTGAGGAGATGGAGGCCGCGGCGGCTGCTCGTAAGGCGGCGCTGTCCTCCTCGACCGGTCCCGGCGCCACGTCGGACGGGCACAAGGTGCCGTTGCTCGCCAATGTCGGCGGTCCGGGCGATGTGCCCGCGGCGGTCGAGGCGGGGGCCGAGGGTGTGGGGCTGTTCCGCACCGAGTTCCTCTTCCTGGACGACAGCAAGCAGGCTCCCTCCGAGGAGAAGCAGGTTGCTGCCTACCGTGCGGTGCTGGAGGCGTTCCCCGAGGGGCGTGTCGTCGTCCGCGTACTGGACGCCGGCGCGGACAAGCCGCTGGACTTCCTGACGCCGGCCGACGAGCCGAACCCGGCGCTCGGTGTGCGGGGGCTGCGGAGCCTGCTGGATCACCCGGAGGTGCTGCGTACCCAGCTGACCGCGCTGGCGAAGGCGGCCGAAGGCCTGCCGGTGTACCTGGAGGTCATGGCGCCCATGGTGGCCGACCGCATCGACGCCAAGGCGTTCGCGGACGCGTGCCGTGAAGCCGGGCTGCAGGCGAAGTTCGGCGCGATGGTGGAGATTCCGTCGGCCGCTCTGCGGGCGCGGTCGATCCTCCAGGAGGTGGAGTTCCTGTCGCTGGGCACCAACGACCTGGCGCAGTACACCTTCGCGGCCGACCGTCAGGTGGGCGCGGTTTCCCGGCTCCAGGACCCGTGGCAGCCGGCGCTGCTGGATCTGGTCGCGCTGTCCGCCGAGGCGGCTCGTGCCGAGGGCAAGAGCTGTGGTGTCTGTGGTGAGGCCGCCGCGGATCCGCTGCTGGCCTGCGTGCTGACCGGTCTGGGTGTCACCTCGCTCTCGATGGGTGCGGCGTCCATTCCTTATGTGCGTGCCACGCTGGCCAAGTACACGCTGGCCCAGTGCGAGCGTGCGGCCAACGCCGCGCGTTCGGCCGACTCCGCCGACGAGGCGCGCAGCGCCGCTCAGGCTGTGCTGTCCGGCGAGTAGCCAGAGCCGCAAGAAGCAGGTCCTGGAGGGGCTTTCCGCCGAGGCGGGAAGCCCCTCCTGTCGTGTGCGCCTGTCAGCGGTGCGGTTCTGCCGGGTCGGCTCCGATGTCGAATCCCGCGCAGTACTCCACGCCGGATTCCGGGGAGACGGGCTCTCCGGTCTCGGCGTCGGTGCAGTAGGCGTTGAAGACCTCGCCCGCGGTGAGCGGGGCGAGGGCGCCGTACGCGAGTCGCCAGCCGTGGACGCGGTCCGGGCTGTCGGGCGCGCTGGTGCGGAGCACCACTCCCCCGGGTGCCTCCAGGGCGATGGCCACCGCGAGCACGGTGGCGAACTCCGCTCCTTCCGAGGTGTCGAGGCGGGCCGGACCGGTGGTGTCGCGGTGGGTGTGGAGCACCGCCAGGAGCTGGTCGTTCTCCGTCGGGGTGGAGCAGACCAGGTGGTGGGTGCCCGGTCCGGCCGTCTCCAGCAGGCGGGTCAGGAGGTGGGAGGCCCGGTCGAAGGCGGCCCGCCCGATGTCCTGACCGCAGTCCACACAGGCGCCGAGGTCGGCGAGGAGGAGGGTGGCGTACTCCCAGGTGGCCTGGCGGACCGCGCGGGAGACGAGGAGCGGGATGAGGTCGGTGAGGCGTTGGCCGGTGTAGGCGATCGTGGCCCCGCCGGCGGCGATCTCGGCGGTGAAGCGGCTGCGGCTGGCGCCGGTGTCCGCGTCGAGTCCGGACTCCGCGCAGAAATCGGCGTAGTCCTCCGGGTCGAAGAGCGCCACCGTGGTGTGCATGCCCTGGGCGGCCAGAGATTTGAGCAGGCCCTCGACCTGGTGCAGGTAGGCGGCGTGGTCGTCGAACGGGAAGGTGCGGTAGCGCCGCATGGCCGCGAAGTCCTGCGTGTCGACCAGGAGGCCGACGGTGCTCGGAGCTTCGCGGCGCAGTGTGCGGCGCAGGGTGGTGGTGTGTGCTGTGGTGCCGTGCTTCTTGTTGTGCTTCGAGCTGTGCTTGGTGTTCTCGGTCTGCGCCATGTGTCCCCCTGTGCGCGGTGAATCCTTGCTCACTCAGCGTAATCAGGGGCACTGACAATCGGTCAGCGGCGGCGGTTCGCGGCCAGTTCGGCGTAGAAGTGGAGGAGGTCGAGGTTGTCCACGGAGCCCGGGTTGACCGCCTTGGCGAGCTCGGTGCCTTGGAGCAGGCGCTTGACCGGGACCTCGATGCGCTTGCCGGTGAGGGTGTGCGGGATGGCGGGGACCTCGATGACCTCGTCCGGTACGTGGCGCGGGGAGAGGTTCTCGCGGATGGTGGCCTTGATGGCGGCGCGCAGGTCGTCGTCGAGGGTGGCGCCTTCGGCGAGGTGGACGAAGAGCGGCATCCAGTATCCGCCATCGGGCTCTTCGAGGCCGATGACGAGGGACTCGCGGATCTCGGGGAGCCGTTCGACGGCCTCGTAGATGTCGGCGGACCCCATGCGGACGCCCTGGCGGTTCAGTGTGGAGTCGGAGCGGCCGTGGATGATCACCGAGCCGTGGTCGGTGATGGTGATCCAGTCGCCGTGGCGCCAGACGCCGGGGTACATGTCAAAGTAGCTGTCGTGGTAGCGGCTGCCGTCGGGGTCGTTCCAGAAGCGGATCGGCATGGACGGCAGCGGGTTGGTGACGACGAGTTCGCCGACCTCGGCGGTGAGTGGTTTGCCCGCCGGGTCCCAGGACTGGAGATCGGTGCCGAGACAGGGGGCCTGGAGCTCGCCGATGTGGACCGGGAGCGTGGGGACGGCTCCGGCGAAGCAGCTGCAGACGTCGGTGCCGCCGCTGACCGAGGCGATCCAGAGGTCTTCGGCGACCTCGTCGTGGAGCCAGCGGAAGCCGTCGGGCGGGAGCGGTGAGCCGGTGGTGGCGACGCACTGGATGCGGGAGAGGTCGAAGTCGCGGCCAGGGTGGATGTCGGCCTTGCGGCAGGCCATGACGTACGCGGCGGAGGTGCCGTAGAGCGTGGCGCCGGTCTGTTCGGCGATCCGCCACTGGGCGCTGACGTCCGGGTAGCCGGGGCTGCCGTCGTACAGGACGACGGTGGTGCCGGTGAGGAGGCCGGAGACGAGGAAGTTCCACATCATCCAGCCGGTGGAGGTGTACCAGAAGAAGCGGTCCTCGGGTCCGAGGTCGCAGTGGAGGCCGAGCTGCTTGAAGTGTTCGAGCAGGATGCCGCCCTGGGACTGGACGATGGCCTTGGGCAGGCCGGTGGTGCCTGAGGAGTAGAGGACCCAGAGCGGGTGGTCGAAGGGGACCTGTTCGAAGACCGGCTCGGTGTCGGCGGAGGTGAGGGCGGCCCAGGCGAGCGCGCCTTCGGGGGCGTCGGTGCCGAGCAGCGGGATGTGGACGACGGCGCGGAGGGTGGGCAGTTCGCGGCGGAGTTCGGCGACGGTGTCCGTACGGTCGTGCTCCTTGCCGCCGTAGCGGTAGCCGTCGACGGTGAAGAGGACGACGGGTTCGATCTGCTGGAACCGGTCCAGGACGCTGCGGGCGCCGAAGTCGGGGGCGCAGGAGGTCCAGACGCCGCCGACGGCCGCGGTGGCGAGGAAGGCGACGACGGCCTGCGGGATGTTCGGGAGGTAGCCGCTGACGCGGTCGCCGGGCGTGACGCCGAGGACGCGGAGTTCGGCAGCGAGTGCGCCGACCTGGCGGCGGAGGTCGGCCCAGCTGATCGGGACCTGGGTGTGGGTCTCGTCGACGTACAGGAGCGCGGGGCTGTCGGCTCGGGCCGGGTCCTCGGCGGTGCGCAGCGCGTGTTCGGCGTAGTTGAGGGTGGCGCCGGGGAACCAGGTGGCGCCGGGCATGGTGCGGTCGCCGATGACGCTCTCGTACGGCGTGGAGAAGCGGACGTCGAACCACTCGGCGACGGCCTGCCAGAAGGTGTCGAGCTCGTCGACGGACCAGCGGTGCAGGGCCTCGTACCCGCCGTCGGCCGGTGCTCCGAAGCGGCTCGCGGCCCAGCTCTGGAAGCGGGTCACGGCCGCGGCCTCGATGCGCTCGGGGCTGGGCTGCCAGAGGGGTGCGTCGGGCGTGGCTGCGGTCATGGGGCGGCTCCCTGGCTGGACGGGTACGCGGGTGGCGTGTCGGCGCGCACGGGCTGGGGTGTGCGCGTGAGCGGCTGACACGGACGATGCCATGTGATCGTCTTCGGCACCAGGGTGGCCCGGCGTGATGCGGGCTGCGATGCATCGGCGAGGACGGGTGAACGGCAGTTGAACGGGAGGTTCTGCGGTCCTGGCGGGTGGCATGGTGTGCGCCATGGACGGTCGTGACCTGGTGCGTCGGGTGAGGTTGGTCGGTTCGGTACGGGGGCTGCGGACGGTGCTCGCGGCCTGGCGGCGCCGGTCGGCGGACGCGCGTGCGCTGCCTCCGCGCGGTGCGGAGCGGGCTCGGGTGCCCGGTGCTCTGGTGGGGGCGGAGCCGGGTCCTGGCGGGGGTGTGGTGCGGTTCGCCCGTTCGGAGCTGCGGGTCCGGGTGGCGGTGGGCGGTGCGGTGTTCTGGGCGTGGGACGGGGCGGATCCGCTGCCGTCGTACGCGTTGGCGGGTGAGGTTCCGGGGCCGGATCCGCGGGCGGTGCTGGAGCCGGGCCAGGACGGTGGCTGGCAGGTGGTCTCCGAGCGGCTGACGGTGATCGTGTCGCGTACGGGTGCGGTGGAGCTGCGGACGCCGGGCGGGGTGCTGTTGCGGCGGGAGTTGCCGCCGCGCTGGTGGGAGCCGGTGGGCGGCGGCGCGGTGCGGTGGGTGCAGCGGTCGGAGGTGCCGGCGGACGCGCGGTTCTTCGGGCTCGGCGGGCGGGCGTCGGGGCCTCGGCTGCGGGACGGGGCGTACGGGCTGTGGAACACGGATCCGGGCGGACGGTTCGGGCCGGAGGACGATCCGCTGTATCTGACGATGCCGGTGCAGGTGGTGGTGTCGGACGCCGGGACGCATCTGGCGTTCCACGACAACACCTGGTCGGGCCGGGTGGTGGTGCGCGAGGGCGAGGAGGGCGCGGGCTCGGGGCACGACCGGCCGGGGACCTGTGAGGTGCGGATGGAGGGCGGGCCGCTGCGGTGCTGGGTGGTGGCGGGGACGCCGGCCCGGGTGCTGCGCGGGTGGACGGCGTTGACGGGTGCGCCGGCGGTGCCGCCGTCGTGGGCGCTGGGGCCGCAGCACGCGCGGTGGGGGTTCGGGAGTGAGCGGGAGGTGCGGCGGGTGGTGGCCGGGTACCGCGAACGAGGGCTTCCGCTGTCCGTGCTGCATCTGGACATCGACCACTACGACGCGCACCGGGTGTTCACGGTCGACCGGGAGCGGTTCCCGGCGCTGCCCGGGCTGGCCAAGGAGTTGCGCGACGAGGGCGTACGGCTGGTGTCGATCGTGGATCCGGCGGTGAAGGCGGCGCCGGGTGACGCGGTGTTCGACGCGGGCGTGGCGCTCGGGGAGCGAGGGGCGTATGTCCGGGACGCGCGGGGGCGGGTGGTGGTGGGTGAGGTGTGGCCAGGTGCCTGCGTCTATCCGGATTTTACTGATCCGATTGTGCGGGAATGGTGGGGATTCCTGTATGAGGAACGGCTTGCGCAGGGCTTCTCGGGGGTCTGGCACGACATGAACGAGCCGGTCTCCTTCACCGCGTTCGGCGACCCGTCCCTGCCGCGGTCGGCCCGGCACGTCCTGGAGGGCGCGGGCGGCGACCATCGCGAGGCGCACAACGTGTACGGGCTCGCGATGGCGCGCGCCGGGTACGAGGGGCTGCTCCGGCTGCGTCCCGAGGAGCGGCCGTTCCTGTTCTCGCGGTCGGGGTGGGCGGGGATGCAGAGGTACGGGGGCACCTGGTCCGGTGATGTGTCGACCGGGTGGCCGGGGCTGCGGGTCTCGCTCTCGCTGGTGCTGGGTCTCGGGCTGTGCGGGGTGCCGTACTCAGGGCCGGATGTGGGCGGATTCGACGGGTTCCCGTCGCCTGAGCTGTATCTGCGGTGGTTCCAGCTGGGTGCGTACCTGCCGTTGTTCCGGACGCATGCGGCGATCGACGCGGGGCGCCGGGAGCCGTGGGAGTTCGGGCCGGAGGTGCTGGAGCACGCGCGGACGGCGCTGGTGGAACGGGAGCGGCTGCACCCGTACTTCGTGACGCTCTCGCACGTGGCGCGGTTGTCGGGTGCGCCTTATGTGCGGCCGGTGTGGTGGGCGGCGCCGGGTGACCGGGCGCTGCGCGGGTGCGAGGACGCGTTTCTGCTCGGCGATGCGCTGTTGGTGGCGCCCGTGATGGAGGAGGGTGCGGACCGGCGGGTGGTGCGGCTGCCGCGCGGGCGTTGGTACGACACGGTGACCGGGCGGGCGTACGAGGGACCGGGGCCGGTGGTGGTCGACGCGCCGCTCTCCCGCATTCCGGTGCTGGCGCGGGCCGGCGCGGTCATTCCGGTGCGGGACGCGGACGGTGACCTGGAGTTGGAGGTGTGGGCGCCGGCTCCCGGCCTTACCGGAGGCGGGCTGGTGGTGCGGGATCCGGGTGACGGGTGGGCGGAGGCGGAGGTCGAGCGGTATGTGTCGCGCTGGGAGGGGGACCGTGTGGTGGTGGAGCGGGACGGTGGGGCGGGGGGCTCGGTGGGGCTTCCGGTGCGGGTTCGTGGTGACTAGGAGCCGCTCGTACGGCTAGGGGCTCGGGCTCAGCCGTAGCGGCCCGCGAACCAGGCGTTCATCGCTTCCGTGTGCAGGGGGAAGGTGAGCGGGCGGGGTGCGTACAGGATCTCGTAACCCGAGGTCTCGTTGGTGGGGACGGAGGGCGGCAGGCTTGTCAGGGGACGTGCCGGGAGGAGGCCGAAGACCAGGAGGTGGCCTGCGGTGTCGCTGAGGACGTCGGCGAGGCGGACGTCCGGTGCCTCGGCCTCGATCCCGGTCTCCTCGTACAGTTCCCGGACGACCGCGTGGCGCCAGTCCTCGGCGTGGTCGACGAAGCCGCCGGGCAGCGCTGTGCCGCCCTTGCGCGGTTCGATGGTGCGGGTGATGACGACGAGTCCGGTCGCGCTGGGGCCGGTCACCGGGAGCAGGGCCACGGCGACCGGGAGCGGATTGCGGTAGGCGGTGGAGCCGCAGCGCGGGCAGGTGCGGGGCCAGGTGCCGGGGGTGGTGAGGGCGGTGTACGGGGCTCCGCAGGTGGAGCAGTGGGAGTCCTTGACGTACGGGGTCGGCTGTCGACCGGTCGTCGGGGCGGGGCTGCTGGTGGGCTCGGACACGGGCGGACTGTATCCGATCGTCCTTTCGCCGGGGACGGGAAGCTGATAGACGATGTGGCCATGACAGGAATGCGTACCGCTCTCCGCGCCCTGGCCACCGCTGGAGCCGCTCTGCTCGCCGTCACGGCCGCCGCCCCCGCTCCGGCACAGGCCCGGCACGAGCCCGTATCGGCGCAGGCCCGTCCCGAACCCAAGGCGCCTGATGGGTTCGTGGCGTTGCGGTCGGTGGATCCGACGATCATCCAGGAGATGCGCTACACCACGGCCCACACCTTCCTCGGCGAGCGCGTCGACGGCTACCGGCAGTCCGTCTGCATCCTGACCCGGCCCGCCGCCCGCGCGCTGCGTCTGGCGCAGAAGCGGCTGCTGCGACAGGGCTATTCGCTGAAGGTGTACGACTGTTACCGGCCGCAGCGGGCGGTCGACCACTTCGTGCGGTGGGCGAAGGATCTCGACGACCAGTCCATGAAGGCGGAGTTCTATCCGCTGGTCGACAAGTCCCGGCTGTTCGAGGACGGTTACATCGCGGAGAAGTCCGGGCACAGCAGAGGGAGCACGGTGGATCTGACGCTGGTCCGGCTGCCGGCTCTGCCGACCAGGCCGTACCGCCCGGGTGAGCGGCTGACGCCCTGCTTCGCACCGCAGGGTGAGCGGTTCCCGGACAACTCGGTGGACATGGGCACCGGTTACGACTGCTTCGACACCCTGTCGCATACGGACGATCCCCGGATCCAGGGCAAGCAACGCGCCAACCGGCAGTTCCTGAAGCGGACGTTGACCGAGATGGGCTTCGTCAACCTGCCCGAGGAGTGGTGGCACTTCACCTACGAGCCCGAGCCGTTCCCGGACACCTACTTCGACTTTCCGGTGGACCGCAGGTCGGTGGGCAGGCCCTGAGGGGAACGGGCGACCGGGACCACCCCCGTGGGCTCCGGCCGCCTGTTCTTCCTTTCGGACGCGAAAGGGGCGTGTTCGGTTGCCGATCGGGCCGATACGGTGCCCGTATGTCACAGCAGACGTTCGATTCGTACGAGGAATTCTGGCCCTACTACGTCGCGATGCACTCCCGCGCCGCCACCCGCTGGGTCCATCTGACCGGCACGCTCACCGGACTCAGCATCGCCGCCTACGGGCTGGCACGCGGGCGGAAGCGATATCTGGCGGCGCTGCCGCTGATCGGGTACGGCACGGCCTGGCCCGCGCACTTCCTGATCGAGAAGAACAACCCGGCGACCTTCGGGCATCCGGCGTGGTCGCTTCGCGGGGACGCGCAGATGATCGGGATGATGCTGACCGGCCAGGACGCCGAGCTGGCCGACACCGCGGCCAAGTGGCTGGCCGAGAACGGCTGAGTCGCGCACGGAGCCGGCTCCCGTGGCCGCTCCTCTCGCCGGGCGCGGCCGCCCGTGGCACACTTCTGACGTTCCGTCAGTTTCAGTGCCGGGGAGGGACTTTGCCGCGTACGCGCATACCTGTGGTGGCCGGTTGGTTCACCGAGGACACCTCGGAGGAGGAGTTCCGGCTGCTGGGCACCCGGTGCTGGGACTGCCGGTCGGTCCACTTCCCCCGTGAGGACGGCCACTGCCGCAATCCGGCTTGCTCCGGCGGGGAGTTGGAGGAGGTGCCGCTGTCGAAGCGCGGCACGGTGTGGTCCTGCACCGATGGCCGCTACCGGCCCCCTCCTCCGTACGTCAGCGATCCCGAGGTGGCCTGGGTGCCGTACACGCTGGTCGCCGTGGAGCTGACGGCCGAGCGGATGGTGGTGCTGGGACAGGCCGCGCCCGGCGTCGGCGTGGACGATCTTCCCGTCGGGTCGGTGGTGGAGGTGGTGCCGGGCGTCCTGGACGCGGATCCGGCGGCCGGCACCGTACACACGACGTGGCACTGGCGGCCCGTGGCGGCGGAGGCGCTGTCGTGACCGGCGATGTGGCCGTGCTCGGGGCCGGGATGCATCCGTGGGGCAAGTGGGGGCGTGGCTTCGTCGCGTACGGGCGTGCCGCCGCGCGGGCCGCTCTCGACGACGCGGGCATCGGGTGGCCCGAGGTGGGGTCGGTGGTCGGCGCGCAGACGGTCCGGGGCGGCTATCCGGGGTATGTGGCCGGGGCGACGTTCGCGCGGGCGCTGGGGTGGCAGGGGGCGCGGGTGACCTCGGTGTACGCCGCGTGCGCGTCCGGGGCGCAGGCGATCAACACCGCGCGGGCCCAGATCCTGGCCGGGATGGCGGATGTGGTCCTGGTGGTGGGAGCGGACTCGGCGCCCAAGGGGTTCTTCGCGCCGGCGGGCGGGGAGCGGCCGGACGATCCGGACTGGCTGCGTTTCCGGGTGCTCGGAGCGACGAACCCGGCGTACTTCGGGCTCTACGCGCGGCGCCGGATGACCCTGTACGGAGATACGCCCGACGACTTCGCGTTGGTCAAGGTGAAGAACGCGGCGGCCGGGGCGCTCAACCCGTACGCGCGCTACCGAACTCCCGTGACAGCAGTAGAGGTTGCCGCCTCTCCGGTCGTCGCCGATCCGCTGCGGCTGCTGGACATCTGCGCCACCTCCGACGGTGCCGCCGCGCTGGTGCTGTGCGGCATGGAGTTCGCGCGGCGGCGCGGAGTGGCCGATCCGGTGCGGATCCGGGCCGTCTCGACCGTGACGCCGACCTTTCCGCGGACCGTCCTCGATCTGCCGGACATCGGCACCGACTCGGCGGTCGCCGTGGAGCCGTCGCCGGAGAGCTTCCGGCGATCGATCGCCCGGGCCGCGTACGAGGAGGCGGGGATCGGGCCGGAGGATCTGTCGCTGGCGGAGGTCTACGACCTGTCCACCGCACTGGAGTTGCAGTGGTACGAGGACATCGGGCTCTGCGCTCCGGGCGAGGGCGCGAAGCTCGTACGGGAGGGGGTCACGGCACTGGGTGGCCGGGTCCCGGTCAACGTGAGCGGCGGGCTCGCCTCGTTCGGCGAGGCGGTGCCGGCGCAGGCGATCGCCCAAGTGGGCGAGCTGACCTGGCAGTTGCGCGGCCGGGCCGGGGACCGTCAGGTGCCGGGGGCCAGAGTGGGCATCACGGCCAACCAGGGGCTGTTCGGGCACGGTTCGGCGGTGGTGGCCGTCCGGTGAGTCGTCGCCAAGGAACCTTTTGCCTGCACATGACTTGACGGCCAGTCACGGCAGCAGAACACTCGCAGCCCGGTTCGCCGGACGACGTGCGGCCCGTACCCCTGTCGGCGGGGGTACGGGCCGTACGCGTACGGCGGACCGGGCCGTCAGGTGGCGATGGGCGCGCGGTCCCGGGCCGCGCGCTCCAAGGCGTGCTCGACGACCGCGATGAGGACGTCACGTACCGAGGCACGGTCCCGTGCGTCGCACAGCAGCACCGGGACCTCGGGGTCGAGATCGAGAGCGCCCTGTACGGTCTCGGCGGGGAACTGCCCGGCTCCGTCGAAGCAGTTGACGGCCACGGTGAACGGGATCCGGCGGCGCTCGAAGTAGTCGACCGCGGCGAAGCAGTCCTCCAGGCGGCGGGTGTCGGCGAGGACGACCGCTCCGAGGGCTCCCTGCGCCAGCTCGTCCCAGAGGAACCAGAAGCGGTCCTGGCCCGGCGTGCCGAAGAGGTAGAGGACCAGGTCCTCGCGAACCGTGATCCGGCCGAAGTCCATCGCGACCGTGGTGGTGGTCTTGGCCTCGACACCCGCCAGGTCGTCCACCGGACGGCCCGCCTCGCTCAGCCGCTCCTCCGTGCGCAGCGGTCTGATCTCGCTGACCGCGCCGACCGCGGTCGTCTTGCCGACGCCGAACCCTCCCGCCACCAGGATCTTCAGGGTGACGGGCTCGACGGGCCGCTGCTTGACGCGGCTAGAGCGCCCGAAGGCCATTGATTACCTCGCGAAGAATGTTCACGTCCGGCAGTTCGGCCGGCGGAACGGGTCGGGTGACGTGCACCAGCTCGTCCTCGACGAGATCGCCGACCAGGACCCGTACCACCCCTACCGGGAGGTCGAGTTCGGCGGCGAGCTCGGCGATGGACTGGGGCGCGTCGCTGCAGAGTTCGACGATCGTGACGTGTTCGGGCGCGAGCGTCTGGTCCCGGCCGGGGTCGTCGGCGGCCGGTTCGGGCACGACGAGGGCGATCAGGTCGAGCCGGTGGCGGGAGGCGCTGCTGGTACGCCCCCGGGTCATGGCGTACGGGCGGACCACCGGCCCGGCCTCCGCGTCGTACCACCGCGAGGACTGAGGGTCGGCGGTGGCGTCCGTGGGGCCGGAGTCCGTGGGTCCGGGGTTCGTGCCCCGGCGGGAGTCAGCGCTCATGCCCGGCCCTCACCCTCCGGCGGGCAGACCGGTCGTCCGTGGGGCGTTGGCCAGGTGGGCCCCCACGCGCTTGACCATCAGCGTCATCTCGTACGCCACCTGGCCCACGTCGGAGTCCGCGTCGGCCAGCACGGCGAGACAGCTGCCGTCGCCCGCGGCGGTCACGAAGAGGAAGGCCTCGTCCAGCTCGACGACGGTCTGGCGCACCCTGCCCGCCTCGAAGTGGCGGCCCACGCCCTTGGCGAGGCTGTGGAACCCGGAGGCGACGGCGGCGAGGTGCTCGCTGTCCTCCCGGGTCAGATCCTGCGAGGTGCCGGTGGCGAGCCCGTCGCTGGAGAGCACCAGCGCCTTGCGGATGCTGGCGACGCGCTGGACGAGTTCGTCGAGCAGCCAGTTCAGTTCGCCCGAGCCGTGGCGTGCGGGGTTGGATGCTGCGGCGTTCGGTGCGGTCATCGACCGTCCCCTCCCGGAGTGGTTCCTGGTGCTGTTCCCTCGGGACCGGCGGCGTCCTGTGCGTCCTCGGCGTTCTGCCGACGACCGCGCTGCCAGCCACGCTGGAGTGAAGCCATGCGATTGCGTACTTCGTCCGCGTCACGGTCGTAGTCGTCGACCGTGTCCACGGGCGCCCGGTGCGGAGTCCGGTCGGTGGATTCCTCACGGAGCTGAGGGGCGAGGCTGGCCTGCCGGACCCGGCGGGGCAGGCCGCCCACGGTGTCGGGTGCGGTGTCGCGCCGGGCCTCGGTGGTGCGGGGTGGTTCTGGTGTGCTGAGTGGTGCCGGTGTGCGTTGTGCGGCGCGGGCGGCCCACGGCGTGGTGTGCGCGACCGGACCGGTCGCGGTGCGGGGTGCGGTCGCGGGAGGCTCGGCGGAGGTGGTGGTGTCGGTGGTCTCCGGGGCCTCGTCGTCCACGCGACGGCCGCGGTCGGTGACCAGGGTCGGCGGAGTGCGGCGCGGCAGCGGTACGGGACCGGCGGGTCGCATCGGGCGGACCTCGGCGGTGGGGCTTTCACCGTGGTCGCGGGCCTGCTGGTGCTGATCGCGGTCGGCGGCCCGGCGGGCGTCACCGGCGTCACCGCGACGGAGCCCGCCGGAGCCGGCGTGGTCGCGGCGCGGGCTCAGGCCGTCCTCGCGGCGCGGATCCCTGCCGTCCTCGCGGCGCAGGTCGCGGGCGCGGAAGATGCCTCCGCGCTCGCTCTCGGTGTCCTCCAGGTCGGAGACGCCGTCGAGCACCGGTCCCAGGGCCGGATCGAGGGCCGGGTCCGAGGCGCGGTCCAGCGGGTCACCGGCCAGGTCCAAGGGGCCGACCGGGCCTTCCAGTTCGACGGGGCCGTCGAGCACCGCCGGTCCGGTGAGGCCGGTCGGGACCGGCGAGAGGACGGCGGAGCGGCCGTTCGTCCTGCGATCGCCGCCCGGTGCGGTGCCGGCGGCGGACGAGGCGTCGCCGTTGGTGCGGCCGCTGCCGATCGCCCGCTCGGCCCGGCGGTCGAGGCGGAAGCCGGTGCCGTGGGTGTCGGGCGCCTCGGTGAGGAGCGCGGCCGGGATGAACACGACCGCGGTGGTGCCTCCGTACGGCGATTTCTGCAGGGAGACCCGGACGTTCTGGCGCTGGGCGAGGCGGCTGACCACGAAGAGACCGAGGCGGTCGGTGTCGGAGAGCTCGAAGTCGGGGGTCTCGGCGAGCCGGAGGTTGGCGTCGAGGAGGACCTCGGGCGGCATGCCGAGGCCGCGGTCGTGGATTTCGAGCGTGAAGCCGTTGGAGACGCGTTCGCCGTGCACCTGGACCGCGGTGTGCGGCGGCGAGAAGACGGTGGCGTTCTCCAGGAGTTCGGCGATGAGGTGGGTGAGGTCGGCGACGGCGGGGCCGCCCACGCCGATCCGGGGCAGCCGCCGGACCTCGATGCGTTCGTAGTCCTCGACCTCGGCGACGGCGGCCCGTACGACGTCCATGAGCTGGATGGGCTTGCGCCACTGGCGGGAGGGCGCGGCGCCGGAGAGGATCACGAGCCCTTCGGCGTGGCGGCGCATCCGCGTCGTGAGGTGGTCGAGGCGGAACAGGTCGGCCAGTTCGTCGCTGTTCTCGGTGCGGCGCTCCATGGTGTCCAGCAGGGTCAGCTGGCGATGGAGGAGAACCTGGTTGCGGCGGGCGAGGTTGACGAAGACCTCGGAGACGCCGCGGCGCATGTCGGCCTGCTTGACGGCGGCTTCGACGGCGGCGCGCTGGAGGGTGTTGAGCGCCTGGCCGACCTGGCCGATCTCGTCGCGCTCGTAGGTGAGGTGCGGGGCCTCGGTCTCGACGTCGACCTGTTCGCCGGCGGCCAGCCGCCGCATGACGCTCGGCAGGCGTACGCCGGAGACCTCGTGGGCGTCCTTGCGGAGCCGGGAGAGGTCGCGGACGAGTTCGCGGCCGATCCGTACGGAGACGAAGATCGAGACGATCAGCGCCAGGAAGCCGAGGACTCCGGCGATTCCGGCCTGGGCGAGGACCCGGTATCCGGCCGGTTCCGCGCGGTCCTGGAAGCGGTCGGCCATCTCCGTGGAGTCGTCCGCCAGCCGGTCGAGGACGGGCGGGGCCGCCTGCTGCCAGCGCTCGGTGTCGACGGCGCCTTCACCCTTGGTGGGCCCGGCGGCGATCAGGGTGTCCTCGGCGGTGCGCAGCGGCTCGGCGTCCGGGCTGCTCCAGAACTGGTCGACGCGGCGGCGCTCGGCGGCGGGAAGGTTTTCGAGGCTGACCTCGTAGAGCAGCTCGCGCTGGGCCACGAGGCCGGATATCTGGCGCAGTTCGGCGGTGGTGAAGCGGCCCGCGATGAGGCTGGAGGCGACCAGCGCGTCTTCGCGCGACAGCATCTCGCGGGCCCGGGATATCCCGACCAGCGCCCGCATCTGCTTGTCCAGCGAACCGTTCTCCGTGGTGTGGAGGCCGTTGAGGAAACGGTACGCCGGGTCGACGAGGCCGTTGTAGAAGTCCAGCGCCTTCGCCCGGCCGATGGTGCGCTTCTCGACGGATTCGCGCAGCGCGTCCAGGCCGTCGACGGCGCTCAGGATCGCGTCGAGCCGCATGCGGGCCTCCGCGTCGAGCGCCTCGCGGACGTCGTTCTGCCGGGCGCTGTTCCTGACCTCGGCCACGATCCGGTCGGTGTCGGCGCGCTGGCTCAGCAGGAGCGGCAGGGCGTCGGAGGCGCGGGGGTCGGCCAGGAAGACCAGGGTCTGCCGGCGCTCGGCCTGCACGACCCGGACCGCTTCCTCCAGCGGTCCGGCGACCTTGTCGACGGAGGTGCTGACACTCATCAGCTCGGTCGCCTGGCGGCCGGTGACGTAGGTGGCGAGGACCCAGAGGCCCGTGAGGGAGACGAGCGGCACCAGCAGCAACGCCACGATCTTCCTGCGGATGGACTTCCCGCGAAAGCGCATGGCCTCCCCCAGATCGGCCCCGCACCGCGGGGGTGGTCTCTCCCGGTCGTCCCTCGCCCCTGGTCCGACGTTCGCCGTGCGTACACCGGCGCGCATCGGTCCGACGCGGGCGAGGGCCCGTCCTGCGTCAATAAACGGCGCGAGCCTACTACTGACACAGAGACAACTCGAAGACACGTCCGGATGATTTTCAGCCGTCCGGCCAGGGTTTGATCATGAGTTGTCCCGGTATTCCCGGAGATGAAATTCGCGAAAGCGACAGAGGATCCCCACCGATCCTCTGAGGACGGGCCCGGATCAGTTGGCTGGAATTATTCGTTCCTTAGCCTTCTGTGGCCCTGCGGTGTCTTTCAGCGGGAATCTTCGGAGCGGGTGGTTCGTCCATATGTACGGGGTAGACGCAGGGCGGGAGCGCGCGCGGCGGTACGGAGCCCATCCGCCCGCGTAGAACCGGCGCAAGCCGGGCAGCCACCCTGAAGTCGGACAGTGGTGGGGAGTTGAAGGACCTTGAGCACGCAGGAACGCCGGCGCGCCGGAGCACCGGTAACACCGGTCGGCACCGCGAGGACGGACGCCGGGGACGGGGCGCGTATCCCGCGGCAGTTGTGGGTGGAGGAGCCGGCCAGGAAGCGGCGGATGCCGGACGCGGTGCGGACGGCGGCGGTGCGCGCCGTGCTCGTCATGTCGCTGACGATCATCCAGGCGGTGGTCGCCTTCCTGTGCACACTGGCCGGTTCCTGGCTGGCCTTCCCGATGGTGCTCAGCAGTGTGGCCAGCACGGTGGTCGCCACCTGGGCCGTGCTGGACGTCTGGGTCACCCGGCAGGTGTGGAACCAGCGCCACGGCGTGGTGTCCGAGCCGAGCAGTACCGCCCGGCAGATGCGCCGGGAGCGGCGGCGGGCCCAGCGGGCGGCGCGGGCGGCCGAGCGGGACGAAGGGGGCGGCAGGATATCCGGCCGCCGGAGCACCGGCGATCTCTCCCGGGCGTGAGACCTGCCTACCTGCGGACCGTCTCCGCAGGGCATGAACCCTGTCCGCGGGCCCGATGCCTCATCGGGCCCGCGGGAGCCGGAAGTTACGCCTCCGGCTGCGGCTGCGCGGCCTGCTGAGTGCTCCGCTTGAACATGCGGGTGGCCGTGATCTCGCCGTGGACCGTCTCACCTTCCGGGTCCTGCTGCGGCAGTCCGGGACGCAGGTGCTCCTCCACGCTGATGTACTTCAGCCCGGCCCTCAGGTCGGCGTCGTTGCGCAACCGGATGACGAGCGGGAATTCGGCGAGCGCGGTCGTGTCGAAGAGGCCGGTCGTGTAGAGCAGCTGCACGCCGAGCGCGTCGGAGACCGCGCGCTGGAGCTCCAGCAGATACGTGGCGTTGGCGCGGCCGATCGGGTTGTCCAGGAACAACGTGCCCGCGTGCCGGTGGCGGTCGCGGCCCCGGTCGTTGCTGCGCAGCGCCGCCATCGTGCAGTACAGGGCGATGGCGGCGGTGAGGAGCTGGCCGCCGGAGAAGACGTCGCCCATCTGCCCGACCGGGACCCGCTCGGCGCGGAGCACGGCGTCCGGCTTGAGGATCTCCACCGCGATGCCCTTGGGCCGCAGCGCCGCCTCGACGCCGCGCAGCAGCAGGGACATGCCGTCCCGGCGCAGGTCGGAGTTCTTCTTGAGGGCCGCGTGCGTCGCCTCGTCGATGACCTCGCCGAGGCGCTCGGTGAGGGTCGCCTGGTCGGGCTCCTCGAAGCGGATCCGGAGGAATTCCTGCCCCGACCACTCCCCCAGTCCTTCGGGGAGTTGGGAGAGCCGCTGGGCGGAGCGGAGGGTGGCGAGGGCGGACTCGACCAGGCCACGCAGCCGGTCGACGATGGAGTCGCGGTTGCGCTCCAGCTGGACCAGCTCGTCGGTCAGGACGCGCAACCGGGGCGCGAAGGCGTCGGCCCACTTCCGCGCGTGCTCCGGCAGCGCGGATGCGGGCAGTTCGCGGATCTGCTGGCGGGCCGGGGTGCGGACCTGCTCGTAGCGGGTGGAGTTGGCGTGCCGTACGAGGATGTCGCTCGCTTCCCGTACGGCGCTCTCGGCGGCCGAGAGGTCGGTGGAGCAGCCGCGCAGGGAGCGGCGGGCCTCGGCGGCGGAGTGCCGGGCCTCCTCCAGCGTGCCGGGATACGGGTCGGGGCCTTCGGTGCCGTCCTCCGTGCCGTGGTCGCGGAGGAGGTCACGCAGGAGGGCCGCCGTCTCGTCGAAGCCGCCTGCCGAGTCCTCGGCGGTGCGGTGGGCGTGGAGCAGCTCGCTGTGGGCGGCGCGGGCGGTGTCCAGGGCGGCGGTGGCGGAGGCGAGTTCGCCGGTGGCCGTACGCAGGAGGGTCTGGGCCTGGTCGGCGTCGGCCGGGACCAGCTCGTCGGGCAGCTCGGTGTGGTGCGGCCGCTCGTCGTCCGGTGCGAGCCGCTCGGCCTCGCCTCGGTACCGGCCCAGCTGCTCGCTGGCGGTGGAGGCCCGTGTTTCCAGGAGCTGTACGTGGGATTCGGCGCGGGCCGCCGCCGCCTGGCGGGAGGGGCCGTCGGCTCCGTCGGTGCCTTCGAGGAGCTGGGCGGCGCGGGTGCGGACCTTGTTGGTGAGACGGTCCAGCTCGGCGAGGGCGGCGCTCTCGTCGCTCTCGGCGCGGGCCTGCTCGGCGCGCAGGTCGGCGCCGACGCCGACCTTCTCGTACAGCTGGGACGCGGCCCGGTAGGCCTCGCGGAGGGTGGGCAGCGCGGTGCGGGGCTTGGTCTCGTCGGGCTCCGGGAGGATCTCCGGGGCTCCGGCGATCTCGGCGCGCTCGGCCCGCAGGGCGCGGGCGGTGCGGCGGGCGTCGTCACCGGCGCGCTGGGCGGCCCGGCGGTCCTCGTCGGCGGAACGGGCCAGGTCCAGGCAGACGGCGGCGCGGGCCTCGGACTCAGCGGCCTCGTCGACCAGTTCGCGGAGCCGGACCTGCCAGCGGGCCCGCTCGCGCAGCCGGTGGGCGAGCCCGGCCAGCGCGTCGGCGACCCGGCGGGCGCGCTGGGCGGCCTCCTGGCGCTCCTCGCGGACCCGGGCGGTGTCGGCAGCGGCCTCGTCGGCCTCGGCGCGGGCGGTCCGGGCCTCGGCGAGGACGGCTTCGGCGCTCTCGGCCGCCGTACGGGCGGTGGCGGCGGCCTCGGCCAGCTCGGTGAGCATGCCGGGCGGGCAGTCGGCGCGCCAGGAGCCGATGCGGGAGGCGAGGGCCCGGTCGGCCGAGAGGCGGGCGGTGAGTGTGCGGATGTCCTCGTCGCGGGCGGCGGCGCGGGAGCGCAGGGCGTGGCGCTCCTCGTCGGCGGCGTGCTCGTCGTGCATGGCCGGGTTCGGCGGGACGAGGAAGACGCCGTCGTGCTGCGCGTCGGAACCGGTGCCGGGGTCCGGGACGGGAGCCAGGAGAGCGGCGGCGGTGCCGACGGCGACGGCCGATCGGGGCAACAGGGCGGCGCTGCCGAGGACTTCGCGGGCGCGGGTGTGGGCGTCGGGGTCGGTGATGACGACGCCGTCGACCAGCTCCGGGCGGGCGGCGAGGACGGCGGCGTGGTCGGCCGGGTCGACGGCCTGGGCGAGGTAGCGCCAGCCTGGCAGGGCCGGGATGCCGTGCTCGCCCAGGTACTCGACGGTGGCGAGGACGTCGGGGCCGGGCGGCAGCAGCCCGCCTTCGCCGAGCGCGCCGAGGATGCGGGCGTCGTCGGCGGCGGCGGTGCGCAGGTCGAAGAGGCGGCGCTCGGCGGCCGTCACGGACTGGTCGAGGAGGTCGCGCAGTTCGTCGGCGCTGCGGTCGAACTCCTGGGCGGTGAGCGGTTGGTGGAGCGTCGTGGTCTGGTCGGCCAGAGCGACCGCGCTGTCCGGGGAGGCGTCGGTGGGGCTCACGCCGGTGGCTGTGCCGTCGCTCTGAGGGCCGGTGCGTGCGGCTTCGCGCTGTGCTCCGCCCGGCGCCTCCTCGCCCGCTCCACGGCGCGGGTGCGGGACGCCCGTACCCGTGGGCAGGCCGAGCAGGTCGGCCAGGCGCGGGTCGGCGGCGATGGACTCGGCGGCGCTGAGCTCGTCCTCGTAACTCTGCTCCGCCGCCTTGGCTCCGTCGGCGGCACGGGCGGCGGCCAGCTCGGCGCGGCTCTCGGCGGCCGACGCCTCGCGGGCCTGGTCGGCGGCGGTGCGGGCGGCCTCGCGGGCGGTGTCCCAGGCGGCGACGGCGGACTGTTCGGCGTCGCTGGCGGCCAGAGCTGCGCGGGCCGGGTCGGCGTCGGGCGCGGTGTTGTCGAGCCAGCCGGCCTGGACCGCCTCGCCGGTCTCCTGCTCGACCTCGGCGAGGCGCTGGCGCAGGTGGCCGGCCTCGCTGCGGGCGCGCTGGGCCTCGGTGGCGGCGACGGTGGCGTCACGGTGGGCGCGCTCGCCGGTGGCCTGGAGGGTCTCGGAGCGCTCCTCCTGCTCGTTGGCGACGCGCTCGCCGTCCTCGGCGGCGGTGTGCAGCGCCCGGACGAGTTCGGCGGCGGCGGTGGCGCGGGCGGCGAGCGCCGGGGCCGCGTCGCGCTCGGCCTCGCGGATGGCGGCGGCGACCCTGGCGGAGCGGTCGGCGGCGGCGCGGTGGCGCAGGACGGCCTCGGCGGCCTGCCAGGCGGCGTGCAGCGTACGGGCGTCGGCCAGCTCCTTGCGTCCGGCGGCGGCGCTCTTCTCGGCGGCGGCCAGGGCCAGGGAGGCGTGGCGGTAGGCGAGTTCGGCGGCGATGAGGGAGCGGCGGCCGCGGGTGGACTCGGCCTCGGTGACGGTGTGCGCGGCGGCGGTGACCCGCTCGGCCAGCTCGGCGGTGCGGCCGCGCTCCTCGGCGCCGCGGGCGCTCAGGCGGCGGGCGAGAGTACGGGTGCGGCGTTCGGCGGCGGCGTGGATGTCGCGGCTGCGGGCGCGGGTCTCGGTGGCTTCGACGATCCGGCCGAGGAGGTCGACCGAGCCTGCGGTGAAGTCGCGTTCGGCGGTCAGCTCGGCGCGGCGGCCGAGCTTGTTGCCGAAGCCGCTGACCAGGTCGGCGAGGCCGTCGGTGTCGCGGGTGTCGGTGACGGCACGGAGCAGCAGGTCGGTGAAGTCGGAGTCCTTCTTGACCGCGAAGAGTCCGGCGGCCTCACCTTCGTCGGCGTTCATCTCGCGCTGGTAGCGGAAGAGTTCGGGGTCGAGGCCGAGTTCGCCGAGGTGCTCGTTCCAGCGGTCGTGGATCTCTTCCCAGTGCACGTCGAGGTGTTGGTAGAACTTGCCGGCGTCCACCAGCGCGTCGCGGAACCCCTTCATCGTGCGGCGCCTGCCTCGCGCTCCGGAGACCCCTTCGGCGGGCCGGCCCACGGCGGTGGCCTCCGCGACGGGCAGGCTGTCCAGGCTGAGCCCTGGTCCGGGCCGGAAGGAGTACCAGGCCTCCGCGAACTTCCTCGGGTCGTTGGAGACCTGCCGCCCGCGCCACTCGCTGACCTTGCCGACGACGACGCACTCACCGGTGAGCGTGTGCTGCCACTCCAGGGCGACATGGCCGCAGTCGTCGGCGAGCAGGAACTTGCGGAGCACGCCGGAGCTGGCGCCGCCGAGGGTGTTGCGGTGGCCGGGGAGCATCACCGAGAAGATCAGCTTCAGCAGGACGGACTTGCCGCCGCCGTTCTCCAGGAAGAGCACGCCGGCCGGAGCGGGTCGGCGCGGCGGGCCGACCGGCTCGTCCTCGAAGAACTCCGCCTGCGCCGGGGCCGGGTTGGGGACGGGTTCACCGACGCCGCGCAGGTCGAGGACGGTGTCGGCGTAGCGCGCACCGGCAGGTCCGATGGAGTAGAGGCGGACCCGGGACAACTCGTACATGGCGGCGGACTCTCGTCGTTCGGAGAAGCGGTGGCGGAGCTGGGCGGTGCGGGCGGGGTCAGGAGGAGTGGAAGGGCAGGCCCGCGTCGGCGGCCAGCTCCATGCTGTCGGGGTCGGACGGCGGCAGCAGGGTGGCCGATCCGTCGGTGACGGGGACGACGCCGAGCTCCAGCAGCTCGGCCATGGCGGCGCTGCCCGCCATGTCGCGGACCTGGAGCTGGTAGCGGGCGGTGGTGCGGTAGGCGCCGCCCGCGTCGTCGCGGGTGCGCTGGAGGAAGCCGGAGTCGGTGAGGAAGGCGACGGCCTTGCCGATGATGCCGGTGGTGGATCCGGCGAGGCGGCGGGCGTCCTTGGTGGCGCCGGTGGAGCTGCGGCGGGCGTAGATCCGCCAGCCGGATTCGAGGCCCGGGGTGTCGGTGGCGGGGTCGGTGTTGTCGCCCTGCTCCTCGGCACGCTCCTCCAGACGCTTGCAGGCCTGGCGTACGAAGGCGTCGACGCCGTTGACCGTGATGCGGCCGATGTACGCGTCGTCGGCGAGATCCTCGGGGCGCGGGAAGGCGAGGGCGGCGACGGCGAGGTGGGCGAGGCCGTGGAGGAAGCGGTCGGCGGCGTCGGAGGAGGCGCGGCGCGCGTAGTCGCCCATGCGGACGGCGAAAACGGAGTCCTCGCCTGCCGTGACGGCCATCCCGGCGCGCGGCGAGACCTCCAGGACGATGAGGCCGAGCCCGGTGGCGACGGCGTCGGCGAGCCGCGCGAAGGCGCTCTCCTCCCGGTACCGGCGGAGCAGGTCGGCGTATTCGGCGTCGCGGGCGGGCAGCAGCTTGGGCTGGAGGCCGAAGGAGACCAGGCGGGCCGCGTCGGCGGCGTCGGCCGGGGTGACGGGCGTCGGGCCGGTGGGCTCGGCGGTGTGTGCGGGTGCGGAGTCGGTGACGTACGCGGAGGGCTCGGTCCACGCGTCGGGGTGCTCGGCGTCGTGGTCGCTCACGGTCGGGACTCCTCGGTACGGAAAAGGTGGGGGTGCGCAGGACGTACGGGGCCGGTCATGAGGCCTCCTTGCGGTCCGCGGCCATTCCGGCGGCGTCCAGAAGAGCCATGCCCACGATGAGGTCGGCGCCGCCGAACTCCGGGTCCTCCAGCTGCGTACCGTCGTCCACCGCGAAGAGCAGGCGCCGCTCGCCCTGGCGGTAGGCGGTGCCGACGGGCGGGCTGGCGGCGTGGACGGCGAGCAGCGCGACCAGGTACGGCAGGTCGGGATCGCTGCGACGGGCCTCGGCGAGCAGCCCGGAGAGTCTGCGCGGCGCGTCGTGCTCCAGGTCGAGCAGGGCCATGGCGCTGCTCAGCTGGGCGTCGCTGAAGCGGCTGTCGTCCGGCGTCGCGATCAGGTCGGGCTCCGGCATCTCCATGCCGAGGTGCTCGCGCTCCAGCGGCGGGGTCATGAGCATCTCGACCAGGTCGCCGACGCGGACGGAGGTGGGCGTGCGCAGCCCGGTGCCGTTCGCGAAGAACGCGTCGGTGGCCCGCAAGGACTGCTCGACGGGGAGCGGGAGGAGCGGGGCGAGGAGCTGACCGTACAGATCGAGGCCCGCGTGGGCGGCCGGAGTGGCGAACGCCTGCCGGTCCTGCTCGGCGCGGAAGAGCGGTCCGGCCTCCAGGAGGCGGGACTGGAGCTGGGTGTGGCGGCGGATGCAGTCCTTGACGATGTCGACGAGCTCGGCGGCCCGGCGCTTGTGCTCGGGGTCCTCGGCCTCGTCGCGCGCCTTGCGGATGTTGGTGAGGATCGCGTTCTCGTGGCGGTAGCGGTCGGCCACGTGGTCCAGGGCTTCGGCGATCATGTCCGGGACGGTGGTGAGCCAGTCGACCGCGCGGACGTTGCGCCGGGTCGCCTCCAGCGTGCGGCGCAGCGTCTCGGCGTACTGCACGGTGCGGTAGCGGGCCTGTTCGGCGGCGAGCTGGGCGTCCGCGAGGCGGCCCCGGCTGATGAGGACCTCCAGCTTGACCTCGGCGGCGATCTGGGCGCTGGTGACGTCGGTGTCCAGAGCGCCGACGAGGACGTTGACCGCTTCGTCGGTGGCCCGGAGGTAGACCGTGCCGCCGTAGCCCGGCACCTCCTCGATCAGCTTGAAGTCGTAGTCCCGGCGGACGTAGACGCCGTCGGGTCCGAAGGTGCCGTAGACCGCGCGGAAGCCTCGGTCGACGCTGCCGACGTTGATCAGGTTCTCCAGGACCCAGCGCGCGACCCGTTCGTGCTCGGCGACGGGACGGTCCGGCGCCTGGGCGCCGACGCGCGGCAGCAGCCTGGCCACTATCTGGTCGTGGTCGGCACCGGTGTCGAAGTCCATGTTGAGCGTGACGTGGTCGATCGCCGCGAGGGCGACCTCCGCCATGGCGTAGACCGTGTACTCACCGGCCAGATTCGCCTTGCGCACGTCGAGGTCGTGCAGCGGCGCCGTGCACGCGAGCGCGCGCAGCCGACGCGAGAGCCCCTCGTCGGCGGCAGGGCCCGGGGCAGGCCTCGGCCCCGCGTTGAGCTGCGGCGCAGCGTTTTCCGTGTCGGCAGGCGAAGTCACGAGGGACAGATTAGGTCCTCACACTGACAACGGTCGAAACGGCGTTTATGCGACCGGCGGCAGGCGGCCGCATCACGGCTTCCGGCCGGCCCCGCGCGCCCCCGGTCACACCCCCGCAGGCCCGTATCCGCCACCGCCCGGCGTCCGCACCACCAGCACGTCACCGGCCGCCAGTTCGGCGGTGTCGCACCCTTCCAGCCGGTCCACGCCGCCGCCCGCCCGCTCGATGTACTGCTCCCCGAGCGCCCCAGGCTCGCCGCCACCCGCTCCGTACGGCGGAACCCGGCGGTGACCGGAGAGCAGCGCCACCGTGACCGGCTCCAGGAAGCGGATCCGCCGCTCCACGCCTCCGCCGCCGTGCCACCGTCCCTCGCCTCCGCTGCCTTCCCGGACCGCGAAGCTCTCCAGGAGTACGGGCAGCCGCCACTCCAGGATCTCGGGGTCGGTGAGCCGGGAGTTGGTCATATGGGTCTGCACGGCGTCGGTGCCGTCGAAGCCGTCGCCGGCTCCGGAGCCGCTGGCCACCGTCTCGTAGTACTGGACGCGGTCGTTGCCGAAGGTGAGGTTGTTCATGGTGCCGGACCCTTCGGCCTGGCCGCCGAGCGCCCCGTACAGGGCACCGGTGACGGCCTGTGAGGTCTCCACATTGCCCGCGACGGTCGCCGCCGGATAGGCCGGGTCGAGCATCGAGCCGGGCGGAATCCGCACGTCCAGCGGCTTCAGACAGCCGCTGTTGAGCGGGATGTCCTCTCCTACGAGCGTGCGGAAGACGTACAGGACGGCCGCCGTCACCACCGAACGGGGTGCGTTGGTGTTGCCGGGCTGCTGCTCAGAGGTGCCGGCGAAGTCGATCACCGCGCTGCGGGCCTCCCGGTCGACGGTGAGCTCCACCTGGATCACGGCCCCGCCGTCGGTCTCGTAACGGAAGCCGCCGTCCTGAAGGCCCGCCACGATCCGGCGTACGGACTCCTCCGCGTTGTCCTGGACGTGCCCCATATAGGCGGCCACGACCTCCGTCCCGAACTGGTCGACCATGCGGCGGAGTTCCGCGATGCCCTTCTCGTTGGCGGCGATCTGCGCACGGAGGTCGGCGAGGTTGGTGTCCGGTGAGCGTGAGGGGTACGGGGCCGAGGCGAGCAGGTCGCGGGTCTCGGCCTCACGGAGGTGGCCGTCGCGGACCAGGAGCCAGTTGTCGAAGAGCACGCCCTCCTCGTGGATCGTCCGGCTGAAGGCGGGCATGGAGCCGGGTGTCGTGCCGCCGATCTCGGCGTGGTGGCCGCGCGAGGCGACCAGGAACCGGAGCTCGTCCTCGTCGAACACGGGCGTCACCACGGTGACATCGGGCAGGTGCGTGCCGCCGTGGTACGGATCGTTGATGGCGTACACGTCACCGGCGCGCAGGGTGCCGTCGTTGCGCCGGAGCACCTCCTTGATGGACTCGCCCATGGAGCCGAGGTGCACCGGGATGTGCGGAGCGTTGGCGATCAGGTTGCCGTCGGCGTCGAAGAGGGCGCAGGAGAAGTCGAGGCGCTCCTTGATGTTGACCGAGTGGGCGGTGTTCTCCAGGCGGACGCCCATCTGCTCGGCGATCGACATGAAGAGGCTGTTGAAGACCTCCAGCATCACCGGGTCCACCCGGGTGCCGACGGCCGTCCTCTCCGGCCGTGGCCGGGCCCGGGTGAGCACCAGGTGGCCGGTGGCGCTGCACGATGCCTGCCAGCCGGGGTCGACGACGGTCGTGGCGTCGTCCTCCGCCACGATGGCGGGTCCGGTGACGGTGTCGGTGGGACGGAGGTCCTCACGGCGGTACAACGGCGCCTGCTGTTCCCGGCCCTCGGCGTACATCGTGACGGTGTCACGGGGCTGGAGTGCGCCCTCGCGGGGTGCTTGGTCACGGGGGCCGGAGCCGTGCCCCCCGGTCGTCCCCGTGGCCTCCACCGAGACGGTCTCGACCACGATCGGCTTCTCCATGGTGAAGCCGAACCGGGTGCGGTGGTCGGCGGTGAACTCCTCGCTCATCGCGTCCACGGAGTCCTGCGCCACGGCGAGCGCCGCGTCCGTTCCCGCGTACCGCAGCAGAATTCTCGCGTGTGTGCTGATCGCGGAATCGGGCACTCCGTCGGCGCGCAGGTCGTCCCGCGTACGGTCGGCCAGCTCCGCGCAGAGCCGCTCGACCCGTTCCCGTACGGTCTCGTCCAGCCCCGCCTCCACGGACTGTTCGCGCATCGCGGTGGCGTCGGCCAGGCCGATGCCGTACGCGGAGAGCACTCCGGCGAGCGGAGGTACGAGGACGGTGTCGATGGACAGCGCGTCGGCGACGGCGCAGACGTGCTGGCCGCCGGCGCCGCCGAAGCCGGTGAGGGCATAGCGGGTGATGTCGTGGCCGCGCTGCACGGAGATCTTCTTCACCGCGTTGGCCATGTTGAGGACGGCGATCTCCAGGAAGCCCGCCGCCACGTCGGCCTCGTCCGGCCGGTTCCCGGTGGCGCGGCCGATCTCGTCGGCGAGCTCCGCGAACCGTTCCCGTACGAGGTCGGCGTCGAGCGGCCGGTCGCCGTCCGGGCCGAAGACGGCGGGAAAGTGGTCGGGCTGGATGCGGCCGAGCATGACGTTGGCGTCGGTGACGGTGAGCGGGCCGCCTCGGCGGTAGCAGGCGGGGCCGGGTTCGGCGCCCGCGGAGTCGGGGCCGACCCGGTAGCGGCGGCCGTCGAAGTGGAGCAGGGAGCCGCCGCCGGCCGCGACGGTGTGGATGCTCATCATCGGAGCGCGCATCCGCACTCCGGCGACCTGGGTGCCGAGCTCCCGTTCGAACTCTCCGGCGTAGTGGGACACGTCGGTGGAGGTGCCGCCCATGTCGAAGCCGATGACGCGGTCGTGTCCGGCCTGCCGCGACGTACGGACCATGCCGACGACGCCTCCGGCCGGACCGGAGAGCACGGCGTCCTTGCCCCGGAACGCGGCGGCCTCGCGCAGTCCGCCGTTGGACTGCATGAACAGGAGCCGGATGCCTTCGAGGCGGGCGGCGACCTCGTCGACGTACCGGCGCAGCACCGGTGAGAGGTAGGCGTCGACGACGGTGGTGTCGCCGCGTGGGACGAGCCTGATCAGCGGGCTGACCTCGTGGGAGGTGCTGACCTGCGTGAACCCGGCCTCGCGGGCCGCCTCGGCGACGGCCCGTTCGTGGTCGGGGTGGCGGTAGCCGTGCATCAGGACGACGGCGGCGCTGCGCAGCCCGTCGGCGTGGGCGGCGCGCAACTGCTCGCGTACGGCGTCGAGTTCCAGGGCCCGTACGGTGTGGCCTTCGGCGTCGATACGTTCGGGGACCTCGATCACGTGCTCGTGGACGGCCTCCGGGAGGACGATGTGGCGGTCGAAGAGGCGGGGACGGTTCTGGTACGCGATCCGCAGCGCGTCCCGGAAGCCTTCGGTGATGAGCAGCACGGTCGGCTCGCCGCGCCGCTCCAGCAGAGCGTTGGTGGCGACGGTGGTGCCCATCCGGACGGCGGCGACCCGGTCGGCGGGCACCGGCTCGCCGTCGCGCAGGCCGAGGAGCAGGCGGATTCCGGCCACGGCCGCGTCGTCGTAGCGGCCGGGGTCGTGCGAGAGGAGCTTGCGGGTCACCAGCCGGCCGTCGGGACGGCGGCCCACCACGTCGGTGAAGGTGCCGCCCCGGTCGATCCAGAACTCCCAGCGTCCGGTCATGGCGCCATTCTGTTCCGGCGGCTGCGAACCCGCAGGGAGAGACTCCGGCGCTAGCCCAGGAAGAGCGCCGCCAGCCGTGGCAGGTGGCGACGGCTGAGATCGGCGTCCTCGGCGTCCCAGTTCTCGCCGTCCGGCTCTCGGGGTCCTATTCGGCCCCGGCCGGCCGCCTTCACCGCCTCGTAGAAGCCGTCGGCCGCGCCTCCGGCCCGCTCGTACGCCGTCTTCACCGGCCCGGTCAGCGACTCGTAGCCGATCCAGCCGCTCTCCTCGCGGCTCATCCGGACCACGACCGGCAGCCCGGCCAGCGAGTCCGGGTCGGCCACCGCACGGGTGAAGACCTCGCGTCCGAGCAGGACGAGCCCGTCGCGGAAGTCCATGAACCCGTCGTCACCGCAGCCGCCTTCGATGAGGTACGCCGCGTTCCACAGAGGCCACCGGTAGGCCGAGCCGGTCACCTCGTACGCCGTCACGGCGAAGTCGACGATCCGCTCGGGCTCCAGCGCCGCGAGCACCTCGGTCAGTGCGCCGGGCAGCGGGTCGTCGGGCGGATCCCGGTCGTCCGCCCGGTCCCCGGCCGCCTCACGTGCCCGTCCGACGAGCCCCCACCACGTGTCGATGTCCATGGTGAGAAGCGTAGGAGGAGGGTCTGACAACGCCTCCTCCTCCGCTCATCGCGCGGTCAGAGCGCCGGTGCGTCCGGTCCGATCCGGCTGCGGACCGCCGTCTGCACCTCGGCCTCCTCGGCCGGGTCGGCGGCGAGGCGGCGCAGCCGTTCGGCGACGCGGATGTCTCCGGTCTCGGCGTGCAGGGCGGCCACCTCGCGGGTGGTCTCCTCGCAGTCCCACAGGCACTCCACCGCGAAGCCGGTGGCGAAGGTGGGATCGGTGGCGGCGAGGGCCCGGGCCGCCCGGCCGCGCAGGTGCGAGGAGGACGTCTCGCGGTAGACGTGGCGCAGTACGGGTGCGGCGCAGGCGATGCCGAGGCGGCCGGCGCCGTCGACCAGGGTCCAGAGCCGGGGTGCGTCGGGTCCGTCGCCGCGTACGGCCTCCCGGAGCGCGCCGAGGACTTGGGGAGCGTCCTGGGCGGTGCCACGGCAGGCGAGGATCCCGGCGGCGGAGGCGCCGAGGGCGTCGGGACGCCTGGCCCAGCCGCGGGCGCGTTCCACGGCGTCGTCGCCGGCCATCCGCTCGAAAGCGGCGACTGCGGCGTCGGCGACCGTGCGGGCGGGGCTGAGGGCGGCGGTCTCGATGAGGTCGAGGACGGCGGGGTCGGCCGCCTCGGCCAGATAGTGCAGCGCGGCGCAGCGAGCGCCTTCGGAGCCGTCGCGGGCGGCTTCGAGGATCTGGGGACGGTCCTCGGGTCCGGCGACGGCGGAGAGGCAGCGGGCCGCGGGGACGTGCAGTTCGCTGCCGCGCTCCAGGGCCTGCTGGGCCCAGTCGAAGACGGCCTGGACGCTCCAGCCGGGACGCGGGCCGCCGGGGCGCATCTGGCGCTGCCAGCGGTCGAACGAGCCCTGTTCGGTGGCGGCGCGCACGCGGGCGCCGACCGCTTCGCGCGGGTCGTCGGCCCAGAGCCGCCAGGGTCGCGGCTCGAAGGAGTCGCGTACGGCGGCGGCCAGCTCGGCGGTGCCTTCCTCGGTGGCCGGAAAGCGGCCCAGGACGGGCAGGGCGAGTGAGCGCAGGCCCGCGTCGTCGTCGCGCAGGGCCAGCTCGTCCAGGGCCCAGGCCCAGTTGGCGCCGGTGGCCGCGTAGCGGCGGAGCAGCGCCAGGGCGTCGTCGCGTCCGTAGGAGGCGAGGTGGCCGAGGACGGAGAGCGCGAGCCCGGTACGGGAGTCGTCGGTGTCCGTGTGGTCGTCGGGGTCACCCAGGTGGCGCTCGATCTCCTCGATGCCGCCGTCGAGATCCAGGTACAGGCGGGCGTAGTAGAGGGAGCGGTTCTCCACCTGCCAGTCGTGACGGGGGTCGCTCACGACGCAGTGGTTGAGGGCCGCGAGGGCCTCGGGGCGCGGAGCGGCGAGCGCGTGGAGCGTGCCGTCGCCGCGGCCCCTCTGCAGCAGGCCGAGCAGGGTGCCGCTCGGCGCTATGAACGGATCGAACATGGGAGAAAGCCTCACATCAAGCTGTCGACGCAACCGGGACTGTGCAGTGACCCGTGCCCCGTGGGCACGGGGGGATGTCCGGGGGACACCCCTACGCCGCGCAGCGACATGATCGGCCGACCGTCGTCTTCTGCTTGGTGTAGACCATCTTCCTCTGCCTCTCGTCGGTGGCCCGAAACGGACCCGCGACGTCATGATGACCCAGCCATTTCGCCACCGCGACCACATTTACGACGGACCGGTCAGCGGACCCCTCTGCGGACAGGCCCGCAGGCGCGCCCGCCCGCGTCTCAACGCGCACCGAAGCGTTCCAGCAGGTCGGCCTTGCCGAACATCTGGGCCGTGTCCCGCGCGGACGGCGTTCCGGCGGCGGGGTCGGCGCCCGCGGCGAGCAGGGCGTCGATGACGGCGTCCTCGCTCTTGAAGACGGCTCCGGCCAGCGGGGTCTGGCCGCGGTCGTTGGCCCGGTCCGGGTCGGCGCCGCGGGCGACGAGCGCGGTGACCGCCTCGGCGTGGCCGTGGTAGGCGGCGAGCATCAGCAGCGAGTCGCCCCGGTCGTTGGTGAGGTTGGCCGGGACGCCGGCGTCGACGTACGCGGCGAGCGTCTCGGTCTCGCCGGTGCGGGCCAGGTCGAAGACCTTGGTCGCCAGCTCGACCACCTCGGGATCGGGAGTTTCGCTCATCGCGCGGGCCGCCTTCCTTGACCGTGCGGCGGCTCACGCCGCCGCGGTTGACCGGGTGGTGTACGGCACGGGGCCGTACGAGTGAATCGACAGGGTACTGCTCGGGGACGGACATGACCGGGCCCGGATACGGCAAAAGATCACCGCGGACGGTTCCTGCCCGGCATGGACTCCGAAATACCGCGCGCGGGCCACCGGTTCACCTCGGCCAGTCAAGTGAAAATGCGTTTTATTCACTCGATTGCACCTTTTATCGCATAGATACTTCGCGTGATCCTGGAAGGACTCATGGTGACTGTCCCCTCAACCAGGAGATCCGCTCATGATCCTTTCCATCTCGGGCGTGGTACTGCTCGCCATCGTCGTCTTCCTGTTCTTCAAGAAGGACGGGCTCAAGGCGTCCCACGCCATCGTCTGCGCGCTGTTCGGCTTCTACCTGGCCGGCACCGCGATCGCGCCGAGCATCACGGCAGGCGGGGCGAGCCTCGCCGGTCTGCTGGGCGGGATCAAGTTCTGACGCTCCGCAACCGCTCCCACCCCTTCAGGAGACAGCTGTGGCCCGGCGACCACTCCCCCGCATTCTGAGCAGCGGCAGCGCTTCGATCACTCGCAGCAGAGAGATCGCGCGCACGGCCGCCGACAGTGCCACCGATGTGCTCCATCCGCTGATCACGATCCTGCGTGGTCTGCGGCTGCTGGCCGTCTCCGGCCGGCAGAGGTGGGCCGCGACACCCAAGGAACGGCGTGGTCCCAAGCTGCTCCTGGCCGCGGCCTGCGTGCTCGCCGTGGCGCTCGTGCCGTACGGGCCGATCCTGGCCCTGATCACGGTGATGGGCGCCGCCGCGTGGAAGGGGCGGGAGCGGACCCCCGTGAAGACCGGCCCGGACGAGGCGGAGTCCACCCGTCTGCGCGCCCTGTACGAGGCGCTCGTGCCGTACTTCTCGGTACCCGAGGACCCCGACCCGCTCTTCGCCCACGGCGGCGACTGGGAGAGGACGTTCACGGAGTACGCCTTCGACGGCGACGGGCGCCTCACCCGCCTCCAGGTCTCCTACCCGGCGTACTTCACCGACGGCGAGACCGCCGCACGGTCCCGGATCGAGCAGCTGCTGCACACCAAGTCGGGCCGCGGCCGCGAGTACCACTTCGTCTGGAACGAGGAGGCCAACCGCCTCGTCATGACCGTGCTCGACCCGCTGCCGGCCTCGATCGCCGCCCAGCGCTTCGTCACCGCGCCCGGCGAGACGGTCCTCGGCTTCACCGACCCGGACGCCGTACGCCGTACGGTCCCGGTGCGCGACGGCGACACCACGTCGGACGCCTCCCCGGTCGTCTGGCGCACCGGCAACCGCTCCACCGAGCCGCACCTCCTGGCCGTCGGACAGCCCGGCAGCGGCACCACCACGCTGGTCCGCTCCATCGCGCTCCAGGCCCTCCAGCAGGGCGACGTCCTCATCGTCGACGGCAGCGGGACCGGTGAGTACGGCGCCCTCATCGGCCGCACCGGCGTCCTCGCCGTGGAGTCCGGCCTGAGCGGCGCGCTGGCCACCCTGGAGTGGGCGGCGCACGAGACGGAGCGGCGGCTGATCTTCGCCAACCGGGCCCGCCAAGGAGGCCATCCGGTCCCCGAGGACATCAAGCGCCCGCTCTGGATCCTGCTGGACCGTCCCGGCGTCCTCGGCCACCTCGCCGCCGCCGACGGCAGGCCCGACCCGCAGGAGCTGCTCCAGGTGCCGCTGCGGCACGGTCGGGCGGCCGGGGTCACCGTCGTCCTGGCCGACCAGTTCGACGCCGTGGAGAACCTCACCGAGACCGTACGGACCCACACCCGGGCCCGCGTGGTCCTCGGGCCCGCCTCCCGCGAGCAGATCGCCGCCGTGCTGGGCGCCGAGCCGAACACCACTCCGCCGCCGGAGGTGCCGGCGGGACGCGGTTACGCGCGCCTGGGCACCGGGCCGGTGCTGCGCCTCCAGGTTCCGGCGACCCCGGATCCGTACGACGAGGACGCGAGCGAGAGCCACCGGCAGGCGGTGCTCGACGTGCTGCCGCAGCTGCCGGGCGCCGCGCCGCAGGAGCCGCAGCAGGAGTCGTGGCCGGAGCCGGCCGCCGTGTCCGACGGGCCGGCCGAGGACACCGCCGAGGTGCCCGTGGCCGTGGAGACCGTACCGACCGGGCAGCTGGCCAAGGCGCAGGCGGCGATCGCCGAGGGCTGAACCCTCGGGCGGAACAGTGCGGGCGGAGAGACGGGCCGGATGGCCCGCTCACCGCCCGCAGACGTCCCACGCCCGTCAAACCCCTCAGGCCACTCAGGCCACGAAGCTCCGTGGCGCGTCCGCTCCGGCGCCCGCGCCGGAGCGCACCAGCTCCACCGCTGCCGCGAGCCGCACCGCCGCCTCCTCCGCGACCGGGCCGCCCACCGTGAACGGCAGCCGCACATAGCCCTCGAACGCCCCGTCCACGCCGAACCGCGGCCCCGAAGGCACCCGTACGCCGACGCGCTCGCCCGCCACCGCCAGCCGGGAGCCGGAGAGGCCGCCCGTCCGCACCCAGAGGGTCAGCCCGCCGCGCGGCACCGCGAACTCCCAGTCCGGCAGTTCCCGGCGCACCGCCGCCACCAGCTGGTCGCGGTTCTCACGCGCCTGGTCCCGCCGGATCTCCACCGCCTGCTCCCAGCCACCCGTGCCCATGAGCCAGTTGATGGCGAGCTGTTCCAGGACCGGAGTGCCCATGTCCGCGTAGGCGCGGGCCGAGACCAGCGACCGGATGACGTCCGGGGCCGCGCGGACCCAGCCGATCCGCATCCCGGCCCAGAACGCCTTGCTGGCCGAGCCGACAGTGAGCACCGTGCTGCCGGCCGGGTCGAAGGCGCAGACCCGGCGGGGCATGGCGACGTCGGCGTCCAGGCGGAGTTCGGTCATCGTCTCGTCGACGACCAGGACGGTGCCGGCGGAGCGGGCCGCGTCGACCAGTTCGCGCCGCTGCTGCTCGTCCGCGAGCGCGCCGGTCGGGTTGTGGAAATCGGCCACCACATAGGCGAGCCGCGGCGCCGAGTCCCGCAGCACCTGGCGCCACCGGTTCATGTCCCAGCCGCCGATGCCCTCCTCCATCGCGACCGGGACGAGACGGGCTCCCGTCTCGCGCATCAGCTGGAGGATGTTGGCGTACGAAGGGGACTCCACCGCGATCCGTTCGCCGCGGCCCGCGAAGAGGTGGCAGATGGCGTCGATGGCGCCCATCGCACCGGTGGTGACCATGATCTGTTCGGGCATCGTGGAGATACCGAGCGCGGTGTAGCGGTCGGCGATCATCTGCCGCAGAGCGGGAAGCCCGGCCGGGTAGTCGCCGTGCGTGTGGGCGTACGGAGGCAGCTCCTCCACCGCACCTTGGAAGGCCCGGGTCAGCCAGGGCTCGGGCGCGGGCAGGGAGGCGCAGCCCAGGTCGATCATCGAGCCGAGCGACTCCGGAGGCAGCGGTTCCAGGCCCCGGGCCGGCAGCGGGTTCCCGGCCGGGACGGCGGTCCAGCTGCCGGCGCCGCGACGCGACTCCAGAAACCCTTCCGCGCGCAGCGCCTCGTAGGCGGCGGCGACGGTGGTGCGGCTGACGGCGAGGGCGAGGGCCAGTTCGCGTTCGGCGGGCAGCCGGGCGGCGACCGGAACGCGCCCCTCCAGCACAAGGAGCCGTACGCCGTCTGCGAGCGCGCGGTAAGCGGGCGGCTTCCGTCCGGCGGGGCCGGTGGGCCGGGGCTGCTGCGCCTGGAGCTGCCGGGCGAGCTGCGCCGCTCCGACGGTCGAAGTCCACTGCGCCATGAAAATCAGTCCACCTTCCTCGAATTGGCCATATCTGGTGGCCGATCCCCTGCCACAGAGTGACACGCAGCAGTCCACTACCACCACACCAGGGGGCAACACGTGTCCAGCACCACCGCCCGTGGCACCAACCACCTCACCCGGCGGCTGGTCCAGCTGTACGCCGGCCTGACGCTGTACGGGGCGAGTTCGGCGCTCCTGGTCCGCGCCGAACTCGGTCTGGAGCCGTGGGGCGTGCTGCACCAGGGCCTCACGGAGCTGACCGGCATCTCGATCGGCGTCGTCTCGATCATCGTCGGCGCGATCGTGCTGCTGCTGTGGATCCCGCTACGGCAGCGTCCGGGGCTCGGCACCGTCTCCAACGTCTTCGTGGTCGGCCTGGCGATGGACGGCACGCTCGCCCTCGTCGGCGACCTCGACGGCCTCGGGGTCAGGATCCCGGTGATGGTCCTGGCCATCGTGCTGAACGGCGTGGCGACCGGGCTGTACATAGCGGCCCGCTTCGGCCCGGGCCCGCGCGACGGACTGATGACCGGGCTGAACCGGGCCACGGGCCGCTCCATCCGGCTGGTCCGTACGGCGATCGAAGTGGCCGTCGTCGTCACCGGCTTCCTTCTCGGCGGCTCGCTCGGGGCCGGTACGGTCCTGTACGCGCTGGCGATCGGCCCGCTGGCCCAGTTCTTCCTGCGGCTCTTCGAACTCCCCGCGCCCGCCACGGCGACGGTCACCACCGCGCCCCCCGCCGGACCCGGCCCCGTTGCCACCCCTCCATCCGGGCAGGCCATACTGCCGCAGTGAAACCGAGCCGCCATCCCTATCTTGATCACGCGACACCTCTTGCCTTCGCTCATCGCGGCGGGGCGGCGGACGGCGTGGAGAACACCGCGGCCGCCTTCCGCCGGGCGGCCGCCGCGGGCTACCGCTACTTCGAGACCGACGTCCACACCACGGCGGACGGCCGCCTCGTCGCCTTCCACGACGCCACGCTCGACCGGGTCACCGACGCCCGGGGCAGGATCTCCGCGCTGCCCTGGAGCGAGGTGCGCCGGGCCAGGATCGGCGGCACCGAACCCCTTCCGCTCTTCGAGGAGCTGCTGGAGGAGTTCCCGGACGCCCGCTGGAACGTGGACCTCAAGGCGGAACCGGCCCTGGAACCCCTCCTGGAGCTGATCCGCAGGACCGACGCCTGGGACCGGGTCTGCGTCGGCTCCTTCTCCGAGGCACGGGTGGCCCGCGCGCACCGCCTCGCTGGACCGCGTCTGGCCACCTCGTACGGCGTGCGCGGGGTCCTCGGGCTGCGGCTGCGCTCGTACGGGATCCCGGCGGCGCTGCGGGCGGGCGCGGTCTGCGCGCAGGTTCCCGAGCGGCAGAACGGCATCCCGGTGGCCGACGCCCGTTTCGTCCGCACCGCGCACGCGCTCGGCCTCCAGGTGCACGTCTGGACGGTCAACGAACCCGAGCGGATGACGGCCCTCCTGGACCTCGGAGTGGATGGCATCATGACCGATCACATCGAGACGCTGCGTACGGTGCTGAGCGAGCGGGGGGCCTGGTCCTGACGCCGGGCCCGTCCGCGTCCGCACGCGAGAACCGAGGGGGCGCGGGTTGAGCACCGGAACCGCAGGAACGACAGATCCGGCCGGAAAGCCGCCGGGCGACGGGTCGGCGGCGGCGGCTCGCAGACGCGAACAGCACGGCTGGTACTTCTACGACTTCGCCTGTTCCGTCTACTCCACCAGCGTGCTGACCGTCTTCCTCGGTTCCTATCTGACGTCGATCGCCAAGGCCGCCGCCGATCCCGACGGCTTCGTGCATCCGCTGGGCATACCCGTGCGCGCGGGCTCGCTGTTCGCGTACTCCGTATCGGCCTCCATCGTGGTCGCCGTGATCCTGATGCCGATCGTGGGCGCGGCGGCGGACCGTACGGGACGTAAGAAGCCGCTGCTGGCGGCGGCGGCCTATACAGGTGCCGCGGCGACGGCGGGGATGTTCTTCCTGGACGGCCACCGCTATCTGCTGGGCGCGTTCCTGCTGATCGCGGCGAACGCGTCGATCTCCGTGTCGATGGTCCTGTACAACGCCTATCTGCCGCAAATCGCCGGGCCGGAGGAGCGCGACGCGGTCTCCTCGCGCGGCTGGGCCTTCGGCTACACCTCGGGCGCGCTGGTGCTCGTGCTCAACCTGATCCTGTACACGGGCCACGAGTCCTTCGGTCTCGCGGAGTCCGACGCGGTACGGATCTGCCTCGCGTCGGCGGGTGTGTGGTGGGGCGCGTTCACCCTCGTACCGCTGCGGCGGCTGCGCGACCGGCGGGTGGCACCGGACGGCGAGGGAGCGGTCGGCTCCGGCTGGAAGCAGCTGGTGGCGACCCTGAAGGACATGCGGCGCCACCCGCTGACACTCTCGTTCCTGCTCGCGTACCTCGTCTACAACGACGGCATCCAGACGGTGATCTCGCAGGCCTCCTTGTACGGCTCCGAGGAGCTGGGCCTCGACCAGACGACCCTGATCGTCGCCGTGCTGCTGGTGCAGGTCCTGGCGGTGGCCGGGGCGCTCGGCATGGGCCGGCTGGCGCGGGTGTACGGCGCCAAACGCACGATCCTGGGCTCGCTCGTCGTGTGGACCGCGATCCTGGTCTCCGCCTATCTGCTGCCGGCCGACGCGCCCGTCTTCTTCTTCGTTCTCGCGGCGGCCATCGGACTGGTGCTGGGCGGCAGCCAGGCGCTGTCGCGCTCGCTCTTCTCCCACCTGGTGCCGCGCGGCAAGGAGGCGGAGTACTTCTCGGCGTACGAGATGAGCGACCGCGGTCTGAGCTGGCTGGGCCCCCTGGTGTTCGGTCTGGCGTACCAGCTGACCGGCAGCTACCGGGAGGCGATCATCTCGCTCATCGTGTTCTTCGCGCTCGGCGCGGTGCTGCTCGCGCGGGTGCCCGTACGGCGCGCGATCACGGCCGCGGGCAATCCCGTACCGGAGCGGATTTAGACGTTGAAGTGAAAGGGCGGTAGTATACGTCTTTGGCCTGCCCGGAGGACCGTCACTGCGAGTGGAAGCAGCTCAACCGTTGGGTGACAACGCTCGACAGAGGTGACAAACCGGGCAAGGGTGGGTACTCGACCCAAGACAAAGCAGCGGCACGAACGGGCGACGCATGACCGGCGACGGGAATCTTTGCCAGCGACCGGACGTTGACCGGATGACGACGACAGCGACATTTTGTCCTGTGGGCGACAAGCCCGGGAGGCACGATTCATGAGTGAGCGAGCTCTTCGCGGCACGCGACTTGTGGTTACCAGCTACGAGACGGACCGCGGCATCGATCTGGCCCCGCGCCAGGCGGTGGAGTACGCATGCCAGAACGGACATCGATTCGAGATGCCGTTCTCGGTGGAGGCGGAGATTCCGCCGGAGTGGGAGTGCAAGGCGTGCGGCGCCCAGGCACTCCTGGTGGACGGGGATGGCCCCGAGGAGAAGAAGGGCAAGCCTGCGCGTACGCACTGGGACATGCTCATGGAGCGGCGCACGCGTGAGGAGCTCGAAGAGGTGCTGGCCGAGAGGCTGGCGGTTCTGCGCTCCGGAGCCATGAACATCGCCGTGCACCCGCGGGACAGCAGGAAGTCTGCCTGACCGCGTAAAGCACCACCGCACTCCGCGTACCTAGCGCACCGAGCGCGACAACAGCACAGCACAAGAGCCGCGGGTCGTGACACAGAACGTGTGTCACGACCCGCGGCTGTTGCATGTCCGGCGCCGGCCTGCCCGGGTCTCAGGGAGTGAGCGGCGGGCGCGGGCCGCGAGGATCGTCGTCGGGGCCGGTGGGGCGGGAAGCGGGCTGTGTGCCGTCCTCGCGGATGACCTCACCCTGGACGACCTTTCCGTCCGGCTGGTGCATACGGGCCTGCTGGAAGGCGTCCGAGAGGCTGCCGGGAGACGCGGCCCGCATCCGCCGCTCCAGGGACTGCTCCGCCCGGCGGCTGATCAGCGTGCGGACCGGCGGCACCAGCAGGAGCAGACCGGCCGCGTCCGAGATCAGGCCGGGGATCAGGAGCAGCAGTCCGGCGAGCATCAGCAGCCCGTTGCCACGGGAGGCCTTGCCGCCGGTGACCTGCGGGGCCTCGGTGGCGCCGGGCTGTCCCGGCATCCGCTGGAGGGTCTCGGTGAGGTTCTTGAAGGCGCGGCGCCCTGCGCGCTTGATCACCACGGTGCCGAGCACCGCTCCGGCGACCAGGAGCAGCAGGACGGTGAGCCCGCCCGCGGCCGAGGCCACCACGGTCAGCAGCCAGACCTCCAGGACCAGCCAGGCGGCGAGGGCCAGGGGCAGGAATCTACGGGCGCGTGAGCGCCGGGGACGGGTCGGGGGCGGAGTGCCGGTCGTCATGCCACCAGTGTGCCCGTACGGAGGTGGAAGCGGCGTAAGGGGGTGATCATGGACCGGCCCGTACGCGCCGGAGGGTCAGGGTTTCTTGCGGCCCAGGACCTTGTTGGCGCGGGAGGTGACGCCCCAGCCCGTGACCCGCCACAGGGCCTCGACGAGGATGTCCCGGCTCATCTTCGAGTCGCCGACCTCGCGGTCCACGAAGGTGATGGGGACCTCGACCACGTGGTAGCCGGCCTCCACCGAGCGGCGGGCCAGGTCGACCTGGAAGCAGTAGCCCTGCGAGGCGACCTCGTCGAGTCCGAGGCCCTGGAGGGTCTCGGTGCGGAAGGCGCGGTAGCCGCCGGTGACGTCGCGGACGGAGAGGCCGAGGGCGAGGCGGGAGTAGAGGCTGCCGCCGCGCGAGATGACCTCGCGGCTCTTGGGCCAGTTGACGACCCGGCCGCCGGGGACCCAGCGGGAGCCGAGGACGAGGTCGGCGCCCTTGAGCGCGGTGAGCAGGCGGGGCAGTTCCTCGGGCTGGTGGGAGCCGTCGGCGTCCATCTCGACGAGGACGCCGTAACCGTGCTCGGTGCCCCAGGCGAAGCCCGCGAGGTAGGCGGCGCCGAGCCCTTCCTTGCCCTTGCGGTGCAGGACGTGGACCTGGTCGTCCGCGGCCGCGATCTCGTCGGCCGCCTTGCCGGTGCCGTCGGGGCTGTTGTCGTCGGCCACCAGGATGTCGGCGTCCGGCACGGCCGTGCGCACCCGCTCGACGATCGGCCTGATGTTCTCGACCTCGTTGTAGGTCGGAATGATCACGAGGACCTTGCCGAGCGGGCCGAACTGCCTCTGACCGCCGTCGTTCACTACTGCCCCTTAAAGTCCGTACACAGAGGGACACCATATCCAGCACATCGCCGCCGGGGTCCTACGCGGTCGTACGGACGCGTGGCACAGGCCGGGCAGATGGACGGAACTGCGGACAGAAGCACGGACGAAAGCCGTGACCTCCGGCAGGGACGGAGCTGCGGATCGGGGCCCGGCGCCCTTCGGGCCGACCTGGGACCCGCTGGCTGCGGATCGACCGAAAGCCGTTGTCTACTGAACGTCCGGGCCCCACCCGGGTCGCACCCTCCGTCCGGCTGAAACCTTCCCTCGCCCCCGAGGCGCGGGCGCTGAACCTGGCTGTCAGTGGCGGTGCGCCGGTGCGGCACACCACCCCATGACCCAGCGGCGTTCGACGACTGCGTGGAGGTTTCACCGGTCGGACGTCCTGTGGTGGACCCGGCCGAACCTACCGGCCCGTGGGCGCGTTCTGTCAACACCCGTGCGACCTGCGGCTTTTGCCCGAATCGCCTGGTCAGTGCCCAAGATCCGCAGGTCGTGAACGCGTGCCCGAGCCATCGATCGGCGGTACGGCACGCTGTGACGTCACTCGTTCGGTCGCACGTAGACCGTTTGTCCGGACACCACCGTCCGCAGGCAGACCGGCAGTTCGGCGCCCGGCGTCAGATCCGGCAGCCCGGGCGTGCCGGAGCGGGGGTCGGTGGACCAGCGGGCGACCCGGTCGTCGGGGGCCTGGACCAGGAGTTCGGCGGTCCGCCAGACCGCGTAGTCGGCCGGTGCACCGGGCACCAGGAGCCCCGCGTCGTCCCGGCCGATGGCCCGCCAGCCGCCTCGGGTGTGCGCGGTGAAGCCGGCCCGGACGGAGATGCGGTGCTCGGGCGTGCGGTGGTGCGCGGCGGCCCGCACGGTGCCCCACGGGTCGAGCGGGGTGACCGGGCTGTCGGAGCCGAAGGCGAGCGGCACTCCGGCCCGCAGGAGTGCCGCGTACGGGTTCAGCGTGGCGGCCCGCTCCGCGCCGAGGCGCTGGGCGTACATGCCGTCCGGTCCGCCCCAGGCGGCGTCGAAGGCCGGCTGGACGGAGGCGGTGAGGCCGAGTTCGGCGAAGGCGGCGATGGTCTCCGGGGTGAGCATCTCGGCGTGCTCGACGCGGTGGCGGGCGGCGCGGATCCTGGCGAGGCCGAGCGTCTCGGCGGCGGCCCGCACGCCTTCCACGACGGCGGTGACGGCCGCGTCGCCGATGGCGTGGAAGCCCGCCTGGAGGCCGGCCTCGGTGCAGGCGGTGACATGGGCGGCGATCGCGGCGGCGTCCAGGTGGGCGGTGCCGGTCTGCGGGTCGTCGGCGTACGGCTCGTGCAGGCAGGCGGTGTGCGAGCCGAGCGAACCGTCGACGAAGAGGTCGCCGGCCGCGCCGGCCGCGCCGAGCTCCCGGATGCGGCGGGCGCCCTTCTCGTCGGCGATCTCCTCGGCCCAGAGGCCGAAGACCCGGGGTCCTGGCCGCTCGGCGGCGAGAGCCAGGAGCGAGGTGAAGTCCTCCTCATCGGAGATCTCGGGCCCGCCGCACTCGTGGAGGGTGCCGATACCGAGGGAGGCGGCGTGGTCGAGCGCGGCGCGCTGGGCGGCGGTGCGCTGGGCCGGGGTGAGCGCGTTGTGCGCGGCGGCGCGTACGGCGTGGTGGGCGTCGCCGGTCAGCGGCGCGTCGGGGTGGTAGCCGGTCATCGCGGTGACGCCCGGGACGAGGTCCAGCAGGGCGGTGGTGGCGACGGCGGAGTGCACGTCGATCCGCGGCAGGTAGAGGGCCCGGCCGCCGGTCGCCTCGTCGAGCTCGGCGCGCGAGGGGTGGCGCTGTTCGGGCCACCGCGCGGCGTCCCAGCCGTGGCCGAGCAGGACGTCCCCGGCACCGTGCCGGTTCGCGAACGCACGGACGAGGCCGAGGGCTTCGGAGAGCGTACGGGCGCCGGAGAGGTCCAGTCCGGTGAGGGCCAGGCCGGTGGCGGTGGTGTGCACATGAGCGTCGGTGAACGCCGGAGTGACCAGCGCGCCCTCCAGGTCGACCACCTCGTCGACGCCGCTCGCGAAGGCGTCGGCGGCCCCTTCCGAGCCCACCCAGGCGACATGTCCGCGCTCCACGACCATCGCGGTGGCGAACGGGTCGGCCGGGCTGTGGACGTCTCCACCGCGCAGCAGCAGGGTGCGGTGGTCGGGGGCGCTCTGAGGGGCGGTGCTCTCGGTCATGGGACCAGTCTCGCGCCTGCCACGGACCGTGGAGTCCGCACCCCCCTCAGACGCGCGGCGGCCGGGCCTCGTACGGGGTGGAGAGGACGACGGTCGTACGGGTCGAGACGCCAGCCAGCGTGCGGATCCTGGTCAGCAGGTGCTCCAGCTCCAGCGGGGTCGCCACGCGCACCTTGAGGATGTAGTTCTCGTCCCCGGCGACGCTGTGGCATGCCTCCAGCTCCGGTACGCCCGCCAGCCGCTCCGCGATGTCGTCGGGCGCGCTGGGGTCGAACGGCTTCACCGAGATGAACGCGGTGAGGGGCAGCCCGACGGCCTCGGGGTCGACGACGGCGGCATAGCCGCGGATCACCCCGCGCTGCTCCAGCCTGCGGACGCGCTGATGAACGGCCGAGGTGGACAGGCCCGTGGCCTTGCCCAGGTCGGTATAGCTCATCCGCCCGTCCTTGACGAGCAACTCCACGATCTGACGGTCCAGCTCCTCCATGCGGATCAACCTATGGCCCCGGACGCCTGTCGGCACAGTCGCACAAGGTCACGGAACGGCACCTGCGGGCGGCATGTGACGAACGCCACAGACCTACGGGTCGGTAGCGGGGCCTCTGGCGGTTATCGGCCGCGAGCGGAGGGAAGTGCTTGCTGTGGTCGTGGCCGTGGCGCTGTGCCGGCCCACCCGAGGGGGGAAGATCCCATGCAGAGCATGAAGCTCACCGGACGTACCGAACCGGAGCCCGTCGATCCGGACGAGGACGACGGCGCCGATGTGTACGACATGTTCGAGATGTTCCGGGTGGTCTGCCCGGACTGCGCCCAGCCGATCGCGCTGCTGGCCGACGAGGACGTCCTGCCGGAGCACGCCCGGTGCCCCACCCCGTGGAACCCGTTCGTGCTCACCGTCTGCTCCGGCACCGGCCGCGCCGCGGTGGAGGCCCGTCCCGCCGACGAGACGCTGGAGCCCCAGGAGCAGGAGGCGGCACTGCTGCTGACACTCCCCCAGGGCCTGGACTGGCGGATGCAGCCCTTCTCCCACGCCGGCGGCCCGGGCTCCCGGCCGCTGCGTGTGGACCGGATGCGGCGCGAGGCCGCCTGAGCCGCCGTTCGCGACCAAGGAGGTGGGTGCTCACGGGCACCCGCCGAACTGGCACTCGGTTCGGGCCGGCAGTGACCCGGCCCGGCCCCGCCGCGTTGACCTCCGTATGACGACGCTGCACTCACCAGTCGGCTCGGGGCGCCGCCGGCTCGCTCCTCCGGCGCCCGAAGAATCGGTTCCGCAGCCGCTGCCCCGGTCGACAGGGAACTCGCCGATGGCCTCCCCCGTCGACCCGCCCATCTACCGCGCACTGCTGCTCCACTGGCGCAGCAGCGGCCGGACCGTGCCGGGCCACCGCGACCCGGAGTGGACCCGGGCCGCGGCCCTGCCCGCCTGGCCGGAACGGCCGCTGGGAGGGGTCTGAAGCCTCCTGAGGGTCAGCGGGTCTCCGGACCCGCGAGGTGGCGCGCGATGACCATGCGCTGGATCTGGTTGGTGCCTTCCACGATCTGGAGCACCTTGGCCTCGCGCATGAGCCGCTCGACCGGGAAGTCCAGCGTGTAGCCGTAGCCGCCGAGCACCTGGACGGCGTCGGTGGTCACGCGCATGGCCGCGTCCGTGCAGAACAGCTTCGCCATGGCCGCCTGGCGGGAGAAGGGCTCGCCGGCGTCGCGCAGCCGTGCCGCCTCCAGGTAGAGCGCCCGACCGGCCTCGATCTGGGTGGCCATGTCGGCGAGCATGAAGCGCAGCCCCTGGAAGTCCGCGATGGGACGGCCGAACTGGCGCCGGTCGGTGGCATACCGCACGGCCTCGTCCAGGGCCGCCTGGGCGACCCCGATGGCGCAGGCGGCGATGCCGAGGCGGCCGGAGTCGAGCGCGGAGAGCGCGATGGCGAAGCCCTGGCCCTCCTCGCCGATGCGGCGGTCGTCACCGACCCGTACGCCGTCGAAGTTGAGCTGGGCCGTGGGCGAGCCCTTCATCCCCATCTTCTTCTCGGGCAGAGCGGCGTTGAGCCCTTCGGCGTCGCCGGGGACGAGGAAGGCCGTGATGCCGCGCGGGCCCTCCACGCCGGTGCGGGCGAGCACGGTGTAGAAGTCGGCGACGCCGCCGTGGGTGATCCACGCCTTGGTGCCGGTGATGACCCAGTCGTCGCCGTCGCGTACGGCCCTGGTGCGCAGGGAGGCGGCGTCGGAGCCGGAGGCGGGCTCGGAGAGGCAGTAGGCGCCCAGCAGGCCGCCGGAGAGCATCGCCGGGAGGTGCGCGGCCTGCTGCTCCTCGGTGCCGTAGCCGGCGAGCGCGTGGCAGGCCAGCGAGTGGACGCTGACGCCGAGGCCGACGGTGAGGCGGGCCGCGGCCAGCTCTTCCAGCACCTGGAGGTAGACCTCGTAGGGCTGGTCGCCGCCGCCGTGGGCGGAGCCGTAGGGAAGTCCGAGGAGGCCGGATTCGGAGAGGAGGGCGAAGACCTCGCGCGGGAAGTGGCCCGCGTCCTCCTCCTCGGCCGCGCGGGGAGCGATCTCCTTGGACACGATGTCGCGGACGAGCGCGACGAGCTGCCGGGACTCCTCGGTGGGCAGACGGCGTTCCACCGGCTGCGGGGCACGGTCGGACATGACGGCGCTCTCCTCCCTGTCGGGCGTTGCGACGGTCACGCGCTCGGGGTGTGAGAGGCGCCGCCGGGTGATCTCCCGGGACGGAGCCGGGAAAAAGCAGACTGCCCAGCCGATCCTGCCCTCCCGGGTCTCGGGCGGCGCGGGCCGGCTGCTGTGGCGGGTTGAGTATGCCCGATCGGATGCCTCCCGTCACGGGTTAAGGGCTGGTCAAAGGGGATGAAGGGCCCCGCGAGAATCCGCGAATTGGTCCGAACCATTGACCCATTGGTCTAGTCCTTCTACGGCTCCCCGGCGAACGCCTTCCCGCGTTCATGCCAAACCGGGCGCATACGGCCAGGAGTTCGCCCCCCACGAAGAGCCACGATGCTCACATCGCACCGTCCCCCCACCCGGCTCCGGGCGCTCGCAGCGGCCGTCTGCACGGCGGCGCTCGGCGCCACCCTGCTGAAGGTTGTTGCAGAAGGGTGGGCGTGGGCAGGTCGAAGTGGTGTTCGACCTGCTGGTTCAGCCTGCCATGGCGAGGTTGTGCATAGTGGCGACGGCTTGGATGGCGCGATGGAGGCCATCTCCTTCCTGGCGGCAGTCGCGGAGGATTTTTCAGTTCTTCATGCGGGCGAAGGCATGCTCGACGCGGGCACGGACGCGTCGGTGTTGGGCGTCGTCCTCCTCCTGGCCGCGCAGGAGTGGGCGTCCGGCTCTTCTGCGGTGCGGGACGACCAACCCGGTGCCCAGGTAGGCGCCATCCGCGATGACCGTGGTCCCGGCCGCGATGGCGCGCAGGTCCGACTCCCCCCAGGCGTGGGCGTCGGCCTTGTTCCCGGGGACGGGGCGGGCTGAGGCGATCACCAGGCGGCTGCCCGCATCAATGATGACCTGCACATTCGCCGAGAACCGGTAGTTACCCCAGGACGCGGCGACCGTACGGTCACGGACCGGGACGAGGGTTCCGTCCACGATCCACAACCGTTTGACATCCGCGACGGGCCGTGGAGCAGACTCGATCGCCAGGAGCGGCCCCAGGCGCTGGATGACTCGGCAGACGGTGGCCGGGGAGACTCCGAAGAGCAAGCAGGTGAACGTCTCCACCCACAACAGCTCAGCCCGCAACACCCCCCATACAATGAGGAATGGCCTAACTCAGGTGTTCTGCAACAACCGTTAGTCGCCGTCGCGCGGAGTGTGAGGGGCGGTGTGCCGGACAGGTGCTCCGCCTCTTCGGCGTACACGCCTCGAAGGCGGCACATGAAGGTTGGGCAACACGGTGTTCGTTTGGTGGCAATGTTCAGTGCCCAGAGGGGAGATCCTGCGCTTCTCGTACGAGAACCTCTTCGGTTTCGGTAAGGAAACCTCTCCGGCTTTCGTACAGAAACCTCTCCGGCGCGCCTCCCGCAGCTTCTTCCGTTTTCTCGCGGGAACTTTTTCGGCCACCTGGCCGACTACTGCCCCATGGGAAGAGACCGTGACCGAGGACCCTGGGTCGGAGCGCACGCCGGGCATGGCTACCTTGTGTCCATGCGTGCACGGGGCGGCTGGCCGACGCGAGCGGCCAGGGGCCTGCTCTGCGGTTCGGCCTGCCTGTTCCTCGGTGCCCTGAGCCATGTCGCGGCGGGCGGACGGCTGCCCGGAGCGGGCGTGCTCGCGCTGCTGTTCCTGGTCCTGAGTGTGCAAGGAGCGCTGCTCTTCGGCGGCCGGCGGCGCGGCTTCGACGTCGTGACGCTGGTACTGGGCGGCACGCAGTTCGCTCTGCATAGCGCCTTCCACTTCCTCCCGGCGTCCGGCGGAGGACCGCGTTCCGCGACGGCCGCCAGGCACGAGCACCACATGTCCGGGCCGGCCGACGGTCAGGCTGGCGAGCACGTCATGGACACCGGGATGACCCTGGCCCATGCGGCGGCCACCCTCGGAACGGCCCTCTGCGTGATCCACGGAGAGCGGGTGCTGCGGCGCCTCGCGGCCCTGTTCCTCCCTCGCCTCGCCCTCCGGCCGACGCCGTCACTCCCCTGCCTGCCTCGTCTGCGCCCGGCGCCGCCGGTGGTCGCGCGGATCCGGTTCGGGTCGCTCCTCGCCCGGACCTGCCACCGGCGCGGGCCGCCGGTGGCGGTCGTGGCCTGACGGCCTCCGCACCTCGCCGCGCACGCCGGAGCTGATCCGGTGGAGTGCGGCCCGCGTGCGGGCGCCGCCCGGTCGCGAACGCCACCGCTTCCCACCGCCCGGGCAGAACCCGGCCCCCACCGGCAGGTCCGCGGAGTCTTCCTCCGGCCTGCCCTCCGAGGAGCACGCATGTCTCGCAGAACCGAAGAAATACCGCAGAACGACCACGACCCCACCGGCCCCGCGACAAGCGAACCGGACAGCGACAGACCCGACGCCCTCACGAAACCGGCCGCCACCGACACGACGGACGGCTCCGCGCAACCCGTCGCCACCGACAGGACCGACGGCCCCGCGGATCCGGCCGACGGCCCCGAAACCCTCGCGAAACCCGCCCCCGGCCAGCCCCGCTCCTGGGACGCCGTACGCCACCTCCTCGTCCGGCTGCACTTCTACGCCGGCGTCCTCGTCGCGCCCTTCCTGCTGGTGGCCGCCGTGACCGGGCTCGCCTACACGCTCACGCCCCAGCTCGACCAGCTCGTCTACGGTGACCAGTTGCGGGTCGAGCGGGTCGGTGACGCGCCCCGGCCGCTGGCGGAGCAGATCGCCGCCGCGCGGGCGGCCTATCCCGAAGGCACCACGGCTTCGGTGACCACGCCGTCGGGTCCCGAGGACACCACGCGGGTGGTGCTCGCGGTGCCGGAGCTCGGCGAGAACCAGCGCACGGTCTTCGTCGACCCGTACACCGCCGAGGTACGAGGTGAGCTGACGACCTGGTTCGGGTCGACGCCGCTCACCACCTGGCTCGACGACCTCCACCGCAACCTCCACCTCGGCGAGTTCGGCCGCCTGTACTCCGAGGTCGCCGCGAGCTGGCTCTGGGTGGCCGTCGCGGGCGGGCTCGTCCTGTGGCTCGGGCGCAGCCGGGGACAGCGTGCGAAGTCGGCCCGGGGCGCACTGCTTCCGGACCGCAAGGCCCGGGGGGTGCGCCGGACGCGCAGCTGGCACGCGGCCACCGGAGTGTGGCTGGCGCTGGGGCTGCTCTTCCTGAGCGCCACCGGTCTCACCTGGTCGAACTACGCCGGTGAGCGGTTCGGCCGGCTGCTGGACGCGGCGAACGGCAACGCCCCGGCCCTCGACACCGCGCTCCCGGGCGCGGAGGCTCCCGCCGAGGACCACTCGGACCACGCCGGCCACGGCGGCTCCGGCGAAGCGACGGCCGACGCCGACCCGGCCGACTTCGACACGGCCCTCGCGGCGGCCCGGGACGCGGGTCTCGGCGGCACGGTGGTGGTCACGCCCGCGGCGGACGCGGCGAGCACGTGGACCGTGGCGCAGAACGACAACGTCTGGCCGGTGCACTACGACCGGGTGGCCGTGGACGTGGCCGGCGGCGAGATCACCTCACGCACCTACTGGGCCGACCACCCGGCCCTGTCCAAGCTCAGCAAGCTCGGTGTGCAGGGCCACATGGGTGTGCTGTTCGGGGTCGTCAACCAGATCGTCCTGGCGGTGATCGCGCTGGGTCTGACGGCGGTGATCGTCTGGGGCTACCGCATGTGGTGGCAGCGGCGGCCCACCCGCGACGACCGCCGCGCGCCTGTCGGCCGGGCCCCGGAGCGCGGCGCCTGGCGGCGGCTGCCGCTGCCGGTCCTGATCCTGGGCATCCCGGCGGTCATCGCGCTGGGCTGGGCGCTGCCGGTCCTCGGCGTGACGCTGGCCGCGTTCCTGGTGGTCGACGTGGTGGTGGGCGCGGTCCGGCGACAGCGGCGTAGCGCCTGAGTGCTCGGTACGAGGCGCTCGGCCGGGACCATCCGGCCGAGCGCCTCACCGTGACGTCACTTCCGGCCGACGCCCGCGTACATCGCGACGTCCGGCGCCGCCTGCTCCGGCCGCCATGCCGAGCAGGAGACCACGCCGGGCTCCAGCAGCTCCAGGCCGTCGAAGTAGCGCGCGACGGCGGCCGGGGTCCGCTGGGTGAGCTTCGGGGTGCCGTGCTCGTTCCAGAAGGCCACCGCCTCGTCGACGTCCGGCATGTCCGGGTGCGTGACCGTGTGCGAGAGGACGAGGTGGCTGCCGGGGGCGAGCGCGTCCATGAGGCGGCGGACGAGGGCGTACGACTCCTCGTCGTCCTCGATGAAGATGACGACGCCGAGCAGCATCAGGGCGACCGGCCGCGCGAGGTCGAGCGTCTTCGCCGCGGCGGCCAGGATCGAGTCGGTGTCCCGCAGATCGGCGTCCAGGTAGTCGGTGCGGCCCTCGAGCGTCCCGACCAGCAGAGCCCGCGCGTGCGCCAGGACGAGCGGGTCGTTGTCCACGTAGACGACCCGCGCGTCCGGGGCGGCGCGCTGCGCGACCTCGTGCGTGTTGTCGGCGCTCGGCAGCCCCGTACCGATGTCCAGGAACTGCCGGATGCCCTCCTGACCGGCCAGGTGGTGTACCGCCCGGCCCAGGAACAGCCGGTCCGCCTTCGCGTACGCACCGATGCCGGGGTGCAGCGCCCGGATCCGGTCACCGGCCTCCCGGTCGACCGGGTAGTTGTCCTTCCCGCCGGTCCAGTAGTTCCAGATCCGGGCGGTGTGCGGCCGGGTCGTGTCGATGCGCGATTCGATGTCGGTCACACCGTCAACTTATCGCACGAATTCCAGCAACTTCCTTGCTCCGAAGGCACATTGGCCTCGCCGCCGGCAGAGTCCGCCGGACACGCCCCGGCCAGGATCACAGCAGCCCGGACGACCGCAGTACGCGGCGCTGCGCCGGCGTCGGCCCTGACGGCCAGTACACGTAACAGACCCCGCCCGTACCACTTCTGACCTGGCCGTTCGCGTTGTAGCGCTTGGTGCGGAGCCAGATGTTCTCCCAGGCACGCCGCGGATAGACGCGCCGTACCGCCTCGTTGTCCGGCGAAGCGGGATCGTTGGCGATCACGTCACCCTCGCGGGTGAACCCGACCACCGTCATCAGGTGGCCCGCCGTTCCGTAACCCGCTCCGGGCAGCTCCTCCTGGAGGAAGGACTGCGAGGTGATGACGGGGATTCCGGCGTGGACCAGCCGCTCCAGGTCGGTGAGTGAGCCGAGGCGGGTGACGACCGCGTTCAGGTCGCGGTAGGTGGCGGCGTAGGCGGCGTTGAAGGGCCAGTTGCCGCAGCCGCCGTACTGATAGTCGTACGTGTACCGAGCGGCGTGGCAGACCTGCGGGTCGGGCAGGCCGGGCCGGACCCAGGCGAGGTCCTCGGCCGTCGGTTTGCGGCCCCAGTACTCGACGATCATCTGCGAGGAGGTGGGGCTGCACCACGCCTCGCCGCCGTTGTCGTACTCCGGGTACTGGCCGATGTGGACGTTCTGCGAGTAGCGCGGGACCCGCAGTTCGCGGGCGTGGGCCGGGCTGGTCGCCGGGACGGTGAAGCGGTCGGGGATGTCGGAGGCCATCGCGCCGACGCGCCAGACGGTGGGGGTCAGGCGGCTGCCTGGGGTCCGGTACAGCGTGAGGCGGAGGCGGTACGCGGTGAACCGTACGCCGCTCGCCGCGTCGTCCACCGAGAGCGTGTCGGTCCAGACCGAGCTGTGCGGGTCGCCTTGGCCGTCCACCGAGGTGCGGCGGATGTCGCCGTCGCCGGAGGCCCAGCGGCCCATCACGAACCACGGGGTCGCCGTGCCGTCCGCGTAGGTGGCGCTCAGCTCGATCGCGATCCAGGTGCCCGCGGGCGTACGGGCGTTCCAGGAGGTGATCAGCTCGGTGGCGGGGACGGCGGAGCGGTGGAGCGGCGAGGTCCAGGTGGCGTACTCCCAGGCGGCCGTCTTTCCGGTGTGCGGATCGGTGTAGTCGGTACGGCCGGTGGCGGTGGCGATGGCCAGGCCGGGGCGGACGCCGGCGAGGACGCGGGTGCCGTCGCCGGAGCCCCAGCGCCAGTCGGTGTACGTGTGCCAGAAACGGTTGTCCACGAGAGGTGCGGCTGCCTGGGGTGCGGAGGGCTTGGACGCGGGTGCGGCTGCTGCGGGCCCGGCGGATGCGGCGGCGCCCGCTCCTGCCGTTGCTGCCGCGAGTGCGGCGGTCAGGACGGTCCTGCGTGAGGTCGGACTGGTCATGGGCGAAACCCCCGGTCATGGATGGGAGTGGGGCTGCGGATGCCGATCGGTGCGCCAACTATCCCGGCTCCGGCCTCGGCCGGGCCAGCTTTTCGGCCTGCGTCGCGCCACCAATATGGGTCTGGACCACTGGCGTGACCTGCGGCGCGCCGGGCCGGCCGGGACCCGGCCCGTACGCTGGCTCCATGAACGACCTGGTCCGCCACGCCGCCGCCCTGCGCTCGCTGCCCGCCTCCTGCGGGCCGGTGCGACTGGTCGCGGTGGACGGGCACGCGGGCTCCGGCAAGAGCACGTTCGCCGGGCGGCTGGCGGAGGCGCTGGGTGGTGCGCCGGTGCTCCATCTGGACGATCTCGCCACCCACGAGGAGCTGTTCGGCTGGACGGAGCGGCTGCGGGACCAGGTGCTGCTGCCCTTCGCGCGCGGCGAGGCCGCCCGGTACGCGCCGTACGACTGGACCGAGCGGCGCTTCGGACCGGCGCGGAGCCTGGAGCCGGCTCCGGTGGTCCTGGTCGAAGGTGTCGGCGCGGGCCGCCGGGAGGTGCGGCCGTGGCTGGCGGCGCTGTGCTGGATGGAGCTGGAGCGGGAGGTGTCCTGGAAGCGCGGCCGGGCGCGGGACGGCACCGGGCTCACGGAGTTCTGGGACGGCTGGACCGCCGCCGAGGAGGCGCACTTCGCCGAGGACCCTTCACGCCCGTACGCCGATCTGCTGGTACGTCAGGTTCCCGGCGGATACGCGTGGCGGGAAGGGCCCGGCGCGACAGCGGGAGCGAACCGTTTCGTCACCGACGGTAGGCAGCACACACCTCCGTACTGAGCAGTCGGAAATCAGCCGGGAAGTGCCCCAACTCGGCTTGACCGAGGGCCCTTACTGGTCTTACGTTCTCATTGTGCGGCTTTTCGGAGCCCCCGCAGACGCGAAGCCCCCGGTTGTTCCCCCGTGATCGGGGGCTTCGTCCTGTGCGCGCACCGCCGCCCGGCGACCACACAGAGCGATTCACTCACCCTCGGTCACCATCCGCCCGGTCCGCCGATGACCCGCTCTCTCCTCCTTGCGCGGGTACGATGCACCTCGGTGCGGTCAATTCCCTTCCTTCGCGCAGTGATTCGGCACGCTCAGGTGGGCATGATGTGCGGGCGGGACATCCTGGGGGAACGGTTGGCGTGGGGGACCTGATGGACATCGGCACACCGGGCGCACACGCCCCCGCCGACCTCGCCTGGCTGCGCGGCATGGACGCCTACACGATGGGCGCCTATCCGCAGGCCGAGGAGGAGTTCAGAACTGCGGTACGGATCGATCCCGGCATGGCGGACGGCTGGCTCGGCCTCCACGCGCTGCGCATCGACACCGCCACCGCGCTGTTACGCATGTACCGGCACCGCGAACGCTTCGGCGAACAGCGGACCCGGCACCGGCGGCCGCTCAACTCCTGGTACTGGCTGGGCTGGTGGGTGCAGCCGCTGCTGGAGAGCCCGCGCGATCTGCTGCTCGCGCACGCCTCGCACTGGCTGGACGGACGCCATGTGCCGGAGCTGGACCGGGCGTTGGCGGGACTGCCGCCGGTGGACACGGACCCGCAGGTCCGGTTCCTGCACGCCTGCCGCTCGTATCTGGTCAAGGACTGGGAGCAGCTGGTCCGATACACCGAACAGCTCGTCGACGATCCGATGCTCGGCATAGAGGCAGGGCTCTTCGGCGGCATGGCCCGGGTCCGGCTGGAGATGTACGGACAGGCCGAACCGCTGCTCTCCGCCGCCCTGATGCGCTGTCGCAGCGAGCAGCCGCAGCGCAAGGAGCTGCGCTACTGGCTGGCGCGGGCGCATGAGGGCACCGGGCGCAGTGCGGCGGCGCTGCCGTTGTACCGGGCGGTGCACCGGGTCGATCCGGCCTTCATGGACACCTCGGCCCGTCTCGCGGCGATCTCGGAGGGCGACGGGTACGACGAGTCCGCCGACCTGGCCGCCGTGATGCTCACCGGTTTCGGAGCGGGAGGCGCGGGAGGCGCGGAAAGCACGGGGGCCGAGGCGCTGGTGGACGGCGACGCGGCGCTGGGGACCGACCTGGTGGACGGCCGCGAGCCGTGGTCGATCGGTGACGCCGGCCTGCTCGGCGACGGTGACGGGGACGCCCCGGCGCCTTCGCCGACCGGCCCGGTCGAAGGCGTACGGCGGACGAGGACGCGGAAGCCGCCACCGTTCCCGGCCGGGCCGAGCGATCCGGTCCTGCTGGCCGAGGCACTGGCCCAACTGGAGCGCATGGTCGGCCTGGAACCGGTGAAGCGTCAGGTGAAGGCGCTCTCCGCACAGCTGAACATGGCCCGGCTCCGGGCCGAGCAGGGGCTCCCGGTCCAGCCGCCGAAGCGCCACTTCGTCTTCTCCGGCCCCTCCGGCACCGGCAAGACCACGGTGGCCCGCATCCTCGGCCGGGTCTTCTACGCGCTGGGCCTGCTCGGCGGCGACCATCTGATCGAGGCCCAACGCGCCGATCTCGTAGGCGAGTTCCTGGGTCAGACGGCGGTGAAGGCCAACGAGCTGATCGACTCGGCGCTCGGCGGGGTGCTCTTCGTCGACGAGGCGTACAGCCTGGCCAACTCCGGTTACAGCAAAGGCGATGCGTACGGCGACGAGGCCCTCCAGGTCCTGTTGAAGCGGGCCGAGGACAACCGGGACCACCTCGTCGTCATCCTCGCGGGCTACCCGGAAGGCATGGACCGGCTCCTCGCCACCAACCCGGGCCTCTCCTCCCGGTTCACCAGCCGGGTCGACTTCCCGAGCTACCGGCCGCTCGAACTCACCGCGATCGGCAGCGTGCTGGCCGCCGAGAACGACGACGTGTGGGACGAGGAGGCGGTCGACGAGCTGCGCTCCATCAGCGGCCATGTGGTGGACCAGGGCTGGATCGACGAGCTGGGCAACGGCCGCTTCCTGCGCACGCTGTACGAGAAGAGCTGCGCCTACCGCGATCTGCGGCTCTCCGGCTATCCGGGGACGCTGAGCCGGGAGGACCTGTCCACGCTCCGGCTGCCGGACCTGATGCAGGCGTACGGCGAGGTGCTGTCCGGGCGCGGACCGGTCGGCCGGGACAAGCGGGAGCCGGGCGGGATGTGAGTCCTTGAGGACCGGCCTGTACGGGGATGAGCAGACCGGCAGGACCGCGCCTCGCCCACCCCCGTACGCCTCGGATCCGTACGCCTCAGGACACCAGCGCCCCGTCCTCCGCACCCGCCGCGTCCACCGTCCGCAGCGGCACCGGCACCGGCACCACACGGTGGGCCGGGTCGCGGACCTCGCCGACCAGCGTCTCCAGAACGTCCTCCAGCGCCACCAGGCCCAGGACGCGGCCCGAGCCGTCCGCGACCTGGGCCAGGTGCGTCGCGGCGCGGCGCAGCACCGTCAGGGCGTCGTCGAGCGGGAGTTCGGCCCGCACGGTGGTCATCGGGCGCCAGAGCTGCTGCGGGACCGCGCGGTCGGCGTCCTCCAGGTCCAGGACGTCCTTGACGTGCAGGTAGCCCATGAACGGCCCTCCGCCCTCCTCCGCGCAGACCGGGAAGCGGGAGAAGCCGGTCCGTACCGTCAGCTCCTCGATCCGGCGCGGCGTCACCGACGGGTCCACGGTCACCAGCCCGTCCCGCTCCAGCAGGACGTCGGTCACCGGCCGGCTGCCCAGGATCAACGCGTCCTCCAGCCGCTCCCGCGCCTCCGGGCCGAGCAGCCCGGCCTGGCCGGAGTCCCCGACCAGGCGGTTGAGCTGCTCGCTGGTGAAGACGGCCTCCACCTCGTCCTTCGGTTCGACGCCGAAGCCGCGCAGCACCGCACCGGCGCAGGCGCCCAGCGCGGTGGTGACGGGACGGCAGAGCCGGGCGAAGGCGACGAGGCCGGGACCGAGCCGGAGAGCGGTGCGCTCCGGCTCGGCCATCGCGAGGTTCTTCGGGACCATCTCGCCGATGACCAGGTGCAGGGCCACGACGAGCGCGAGCGCCAGCGCGAAGCCGAGCGGATGGATGAGGCCTTCGGGAAGGTGCACCGCGTGGAAGACGGGCTCCAGGAGGCGGGCCACGGTCGGCTCGGCGACGGCTCCGAGGGTGAGCGAGCAGACGGTGATGCCGAACTGGGCGGCGGCCATCATGCGCGGCAGGTTCTCCAGCCCGTACAGGACGGTCCGGGCGCGGCTCGATCCCTGTGCGGCCAGCGGTTCGATCTGGCTGCGGCGGACGGAGACGAGAGCGAACTCCGCGCCGACGAAGAAGCCGTTCGCCAGCACGAGGAAGGCGGCGAACAGGAGCTGGACCAGGCTCATCGCACGGCCTCCAGCACCGCGTGCGCGGAGGCACTTGGCAGGCTCCGCGTCACCGTGTCCGCCGACGGGCTATCCGTCACCGTGTCCTCCGGTGGGTCCTCCGTACGGGTGAAGCGGACGCTCTCCGCGCGGTTGTGGCCGACCCGGCGGACGGTGATACGCCAGCCGGGAAGTGCGATCCGGTCGCCTGGCGCGGGGATGCGGCCGAGCAGGTCGGCGACGAGCCCGGCGACGGTCTCGTACGGACCCTCCGGCAGCTCCAGGCCGGCCCGGCGCACGGTGTGGACCCGGCAGCTGCCTTCGGCGTCCCAGGCCGGACGGCCGTCCTCGCCGGTGGCGGCGGTGAGTTCGGGGCGGTCGGAGCCCTCCGCGTCGTGCTCGTCGCGGACCTCGCCGACCAGCTCCTCGATGATGTCCTCCAAGGTCACCACTCCGGCGGTGCCGCCGTACTCGTCGACCACGACGGCTATCGGCTGCTCGTGGCGCAGCCGCCGCAGCAGCCGCTCGACGGGCAGCGTGCCGGGCACCAGGAGCGGGGCGACGGCGATCGTGCCGGCCGGAGTGCGCAGGCGCTCGTGGGCCGGGACGGCGAGGGCGTCCTTGAGGTGGACCATGCCGACGACCTCGTCGATGCGGTCCCGGTAGACCGGGAAGCGGGAGAGGCCGGTGGCGCGGGTGAGGTTGAGGACGTCCGCGGCGGTGGCGGAGGAGTGCAGGGCGCTGACCTTCACGCGAGGCGTCATGACGTGCTGGGCGGTGAGCCCGGCGAGCGACAGGGTCCGTACGAAGAGGTCGGCGGTGTCCTGTTCCAGGGTGCCGGCCTCGGCGGAGTGGCGGGCCAGGGAGACCAGTTCGCCGGGGGTGCGGGCGGAGGCCAGTTCGTCGGTCGGCTCGACGCCGAAGAGCCGGACCAGCCGGTTGGCCAGCGTGTTCAGCGCGGTGATGACGGGCCGCAGCAGGGTGGCGAAGCGTGCCTGCGGTCCGGCGACGAAGCGGGCGACCTGGAGCGGCCGGGAGACCGCCCAGTTCTTCGGGACGAGTTCGCCGACGACCATCTGGACGGCGGAGGCCAGCAGCATCCCGATGACGATGCCGACGCCCGGGACCGCGCCGGCGGGCAGTCCGGTGGCGGTGAGGGGTCCGGCGAGCAGCTGGGCGAGGGCCGGTTCGGCGAGCATGCCGACGACCAGCGAGGTGATGGTGATGCCGAGCTGGGTGCCGGAGAGCTGGAAGGAGAGTTCGCGCAGCGCGTGGACGACGGTACGGGCCCGCCGGTCGCCTTCGGCGGCCGCGCGTTCGGCGTCGGGCCGGTCCACGGTGACGAGCCCGAACTCGGCCGCCACGAAGAATCCGTTGGCGAGGATGAGGAGGACAGCCGCCGCGAGGAGCAGCAGAGGCGTGGTCATGAGGCCGCCGCCTCCGGTGAAGGGGCGGCGCAGGTACTACCGGACGATCCGTCCATTGCTGGAGGGAGTCACTCCTTGGGTCGCAGGAAAGCCCCGCGGGCCCTGGATGGAGGGCCGTGCATCGGGCGGGGTGGGGCGCACGGGCGCCGCCGTCCACCAGCGTAGACAACAGGGCTCCGCGCGGCGCGGGTGCTCCGCCGGTCAGGTGGTGGCGTCGCCGGTGGTCGAACGGGACTCGGCGAGGGCGCGCAGGGCGCGGGCGTCGCGGATGGCCTGCTGCTTGGCGATGCCGGGCTGGATGCCGAGGGCGGGCATGCTGGTGCCGTCGCTGAGGTCGAGGAAGACCCAGGGGTCGCCGGAGCGCAGGTTGACGCGGAGGATCTCCTCCCACGCCAGCCTGCGGGTCCGGGTGAGGTTGACGACGGTGACCCCGGCCTCGTCGGCCGTCACCTTGGGCCTGCTGAGCAGGGCCAGGACGCCGAAGAAGAGCGCGGCGACGAAGACGAAGGTGATCCGCTCCCCCGGATTGAGCCGCTCCAGCATCAGAGCGATGACCGTGATGACGAGGAACATCGCCAGGCCCACGCTCAGCAGGACCACCCGGGTGCGGGTGGGCCGGAAGGTGACCGGGAGGGCGGGGACTTCGGGCCGGGGCGCGGACATCGGGCTCTTCTCTCGGGTTGTGCGGTGGCCGGGCGCTCAGAGGCCTCGGGCGTGGATCGCCGTGGTGCTCAGAGACGGCAGGCGTGGATGGCCGTGGTGAGGATGGCGCGGGCGCCGAGCTCGTACAGGTCGTCCATGATCCGCTGGGCCTCCTTGGCGGCGACCATGGAGCGGACGGCGACCCAGCCCTTGTGGTGCAGCGGCGAGATGGTCGGCGACTCCAGGCCCGGCGTGAGGGCGACGGCGCGCTCCAGGTGCTCGACGCGGCAGTCGTAGTCCATCATCACGTAGGACCGGGCGACCAGGACGCCCTGGAGGCGGCGGAGGAACTGCTGGACCTTCGGGTCGTCGGCCGGCGCGCCGTTGCGGCGGATGACGACGGCCTCGGAGGTCATGATCGGGTCGCCGATCACTTCGAGTCCGGCGTTGCGCATGCTGGTGCCGGTCTCGACGACGTCGGCGATGATCTGGGCGACGCCGAGCTCGATGGCGGTCTCGACCGCGCCGTCGAGGTGGACGATCGACGCCTTGACGCCGGACTCCTCGAGGTGGGCGGCGACGATGCCTTCGTACGAGGTGGCGATCGTCATGCCGTCGAAGTCCTGCGGGCCCGTGGCGGTGCCGGGCTTGGTGGCGTAGCGGAAGGTCGAGCGGGCGAAGCCGAGCTGGAGGATCTCCTCGGCGTCGGCGCCCGAGTCCAGGAGGAGGTCGCGGCCGGTGATGCCGATGTCGAGCTTGCCGGAGCTGACGTAGATCGCGATGTCGCGCGGGCGGAGGTAGAAGAACTCGACCTCGTTCGCCGGGTCGACCAGGACCAGCTCCTTGGACTCCTTGCGCTGCTGGTAACCCGCCTCATGGAGCATCGCCATCGCAGAGCCGGAGAGTGCACCCTTGTTGGGGACGGCGATGCGCAGCATGAGGTCAGGTTCCTTTGTGCGGAGGGAGAACGGGGGTTGTGCGGTGCTCGGGCCGGGCTCAGAGATGGGCGTAGACGTCGTCGAGCGAGATGCCACGGGCGACCATCATCACCTGGACGTGGTACAGCAGCTGCGAGATCTCCTCGGCGGCGGCTTCCTTGCCCTCGTACTCGGCGGCCATCCAGACCTCGGCGGCCTCCTCGACGACCTTCTTGCCGATGGCATGGACGCCCTTGTCCACCAGTTCGGCGGTGCGCGAGGTGGAGGGGTCGCCTTCGGCGGCCTTGAGCTGGAGCTCGGCGAAGAGCTCTTCGAAGGTTTTATTCGCCATGATGGTCCTCAGAATACGGGGTCGCCGGAGGGCACTCAGCGCCAGGGTTCGCTGACGGTCCGCAGCGTGGCCGCTGTGGCCACGGCGGCGGTGACCGCTTCGTGCCCCTTGTCCTCGTTGGACCCTTCGATGCCCGCCCGGTCGAGCGCCTGCTCCTCGGTGTCGCACGTCAGTACGCCGAAGCCGACGGGCACGCCGGTGTCGACGGTGACCTGCGTGAGGCCCAGGGTGACGCCCTGGGACACGTACTCGAAGTGCGGGGTGCCGCCGCGGATGATCACGCCGAGGGCCACGATCGCGTCGTAACCGCGGCCGGCGAGCACCTTGGCGACGACCGGCAGCTCGAAGGAGCCCGGGACGCGGAGCAGCGTCGGCTCGTCGATGCCGAGCTCGTGCAGGGCGCGCAGGGCGCCGTCGACGAGGCCGTCCATGACCTTCTCGTGCCACTGGGCCGCGATGACGGCCACCCGCAGGTCGGCGCAGTTGCGTACGGACAGTTCGGGGGCACCCTTGCCGCTCATGGTTCTCCTGAAACTCGTGACGTAGAAGTGGTCGGTCGTTACTGGTTGGCGCAGGGCGACGCGGGAGCGCCGTCGAGCCAGGGCAGGTCGTGGCCCATGCGGTCGCGCTTGGTGCGCAGGTACCGCAGATTGTGCTCGCCGGCCTGGACGGGCATGGGCTCCCGGCCGGTGACGGCGAGTCCGTGGCGCAGGACGGCGTCGGTCTTCTCCGGGTTGTTGGTCATCAGCCGGAGGCTGCGTACGCCGAGGTCCGTGAGGATCTGCGCGCCGGCCGCGTAGTCGCGGGCGTCGGCGGGCAGGCCGAGCTCCAGGTTGGCGTCCAGGGTGTCGACGCCGCGCTCCTGGAGTTCGTACGCGCGGAGCTTGGAGAGCAGGCCGATGCCGCGTCCTTCGTGGCCTCGGAGGTAGACGACGACGCCCCGGCCCTCCTCCGTGATGCGCCGCATGGAGGCGTGCAGCTGAGGGCCGCAGTCGCAGCGCTGGGACTGGAAGACGTCGCCGGTCAGGCACTCGGAGTGGATGCGGACGAGGATGTCCTCGCCGCCGTTCTCCGTGATGTCGCCGTGGACGAGCGCGACATGTTCGACGCCGTCGACGGTGGAGCGGTAGCCGTACGCGGTGAAGTCGCCGAACTGCGTGGGCAGCCGGGTCTGCGCCTCGCGGCGGACGGTCGGCTCGGCGCTGCGGCGGTAGGCGATCAGGTCCTCGATGGAGATGATCGTGAGGCCGTGCTTGCGGGCGAACGGGATCAGCTCGGGCAGGCGCAGCATGGTGCCGTCCTCGCCCGCGATCTCCACGATGGCTCCGGCGGGACGGAGTCCGGCGAGCTTGGCCAGGTCGACGGCGGCCTCGGTGTGGCCGTTGCGGACGAGGACGCCGCCGGTGCGGGCGCGCAGCGGGAAGATGTGGCCGGGACGGACGAAGTCGCCGGGTCCGGCGGTGCCGCCCGCGAGCATCCGCAGCGTGGTGGCGCGGTCGGCGGCGGAGATGCCGGTGGTGACGCCGTGGGCGGCGGAGGCGTCGACGGAGACGGTGAAGGCGGTCTGCATCGACTCGGTGTTGTCCGTGACCATCTGCGGGAGTTCGAGCCGCTCCAGCTCGTCGCTCTCCATCGGCGCGCAGATCAGGCCGCGGCACTCGCTCATCATGAAGGCGACGATCTCCGGGGTCGCCATCTCGGCGGCGATGACGAGGTCGCCCTCGTTCTCGCGGTCCTCGTCGTCCACGACGACGACGGGCCGGCCGGCGGCGATGTCACGGACGGCCTGCTCGACCGGGTCCAGGGAGAGGTCCTCGGCGAGCGGGTCGTGGCCGGGGTGCAGCCAGGTGGGCTGAGCAGTCATGCCGTGGCTCCTTCCAGAGCGGGTGTCCGCGTACGCAGCCACCAGTCGCGCATCCCCCACAGGACGAGGGCGCCGTAGATGATGTAGACGAAGCCGGAGAAGGCGAAGCCGTTGGCGAAGTTCAGCGGGACGCCGACGAGGTCGACCAGGAGCCAGGCGAACCAGAACTCGACCATGCCCTTGGCCTGGGCGTACATGGCGACGATCGTGCCGACGAAGATGTACGCGTCCGGCCACGGGTCCCAGGAGAGCGACGGGAACAGGGTGAACAGGCCGCCGACGGCGAGCGTGCCGAGCGCCGCGGCGCCGATCAGCACACCGCGCTCGCGCCAGGTGGCGAAGCGGACGGCGAGGGAGCCGTCCTGGGCCTGCTGCTTGCCGCGCTTCCAGGCCTGCCAGCCCCACAAGGCGACGACGATGACGACCAGCTGCTTGCCCGCGCTGCCGGAGAGGTGGGCGGAGGCGAAGGCGGTGAAGAGGATGGCGCCGGCGAGGAGCTGGGCGGGCCAGGTCCAGATGGAGCGCCGCCAGCCGAGTGCCAGGGCGGCCAGGCCGATGAGGTTGCCGATCATGTCGGCCCACTTGATGTGCTGGCCGAAGACGGTGAAGGCCTCGGAGTTGAGCCAGGAGACGGTGTTCATCGCGGGTCCTGCCCGGACAGATCGCTTCCCGGCAGCGGGTCCTGCCCGGCGGCCTGGTCTCCGAGCAGCGGGCCCTGTACGGAGCCGGACCGGTCGCCGAGCAGCCGCTCGACGTACTTGGCGATCACGTCCACCTCCAGGTTGACCGGGTCTCCGGGCTGCTTGTGGCCGAGCGTGGTCAGGGCGAGGGTGGTGGGGATGAGGCTGATGGTGAAGTAGTGGTCGGCCGCCGCCTCGACGACGGTGAGGCTGACGCCGTCGACGGTGATGGAGCCCTTCTCGACGACGTACCGGGTCAGCTCGGGCGGCAGGGAGACCTTGACGATCTCCCAGTGCTCGGAAGGCGTGCGCTCCACGATGGTGCCGGTGCCGTCCACGTGGCCCTGGACGATGTGTCCGCCGAGCCGGCCGCCGAGCGCCATCGGCCGCTCCAGGTTGACCCGGGAGCCGGTGGTGAGAGCGCCGAGGCTGGAGCGCTTGAGGGTTTCGGCCATCACGTCGGCGGTGAACTCGCCGTCGCCGGTCTCCACGACGGTGAGGCAGACGCCGTTCACCGCGATGGAGTCGCCGTGCTTGGCGCCGTCGGTGACGACGGGGCCGCGCAGCCGGAAGCGGGAGGCGTCGGCGAGCTGCTCGACGGCGGTGACCTCACCCAGTTCTTCGACAATTCCGGTGAACACTCAGTTTCCCTTCCGAGCAGGGGCGGGGGCGGCGGTGACGCGCAGATCGGGGCCGATGCGGACCGTCTCGGTCACATCGAGGCGCAACGCGCGGGAGATGGTGGTGATTCCGGCGTCGCCGAGGGCCGCGGGGCCCGCGCCGAGGAGGACCGGAGCGAGATAGCCGACGACCTTGTCGACCTTTCCCGCGGCGACGAAGGCTCCGGCGAGCGTCGGGCCGCCTTCGAGGAGTACGGAGAGGACGCCGCGCTCGTGGAGCGCGGCGAGGAGGGCGTCGAGGTCCAGGCCGGTGGCGGCGCGGGGCAGCCGCAGGACGGTGTCCTCCGGGAGGTGGCCGGCCGGGACGTCGGCGGCGACCGCGATCAGCGTGGGCGCGGTGGAGTCCAGGACCCGGGCGCCGGGTTTGACGGCGGTGGCGTTCGTGTCGACGACGACGCGGAGGGGCTGGGTGGCGCCGTCGATGCCTCGGACGCCGAGCTGGGGGTCGTCGGCGCGGGCGGTGCCGGAGCCCACGATCACCGCGTCGGCCTCTCCACGGAGCCGGTGGACGTCGGCGCGGGCCTCCGGCGAGGTGATCCAGCGGCTGGTGGTGTCGGCGGCGGCGATCCGGCCGTCCAGGGTGGCGGCGTACTTCCACAGGACGTACGGCCGGCCGAGGCGGACCGAGGTGAGCCAGGCGGCGTTCCCGGCCTCGGCCTCATCGGCGAGGAGGCCCCGCTCGACCTGGACGCCGGCCGCGCGCAGGGTCTCGGCACCGCCGGTGGCCTGCGGGTTCGGGTCGCCGACCGCGTACACGACACGGCTGATCCCGGCGGCCAGGAGGGCCTGGGCGCAGGGGCCGGTGCGGCCGGTGTGGTTGCAGGGTTCGAGAGTGACGTAGGCGGTGCCGCCCCGGGCCCGCTCACCGGCCGCGCGCAGCGCGTGGACCTCGGCGTGCGGCCCTCCGGCGCGCTGGTGGAAGCCTTCACCGGCCACGGCTCCGGAGGCGTCGGTGATGACACATCCGACGACCGGATTGGGGCTGGTGGAGCCGAGACCGCGGGCGGCGAGCGTGACGGCTCGGCCCATGGCGGTGATGTCGGCTGCGGTGGCCACCGGGTCCTCCTGCCTCTTCGGGCACGGACTCCGGGGCCTGTCGATGTCGACAGATGAAGCGGCTCACCAGGGGAAACGCCGAAAAACCCGAGAAGGGACGCAAGGATCCGGACCATCCCGGCCATGCGTCCGCCTACGGCGGCGTACCGATGAAGAAACCGCCGCGCACTGCCTCCCATCCGGACTTTAACCGTCGGTCCAGGAATCTCACCTGGTCAACCGGCCGCTGGCTGCGGACGGGTCGCGGACTATAACCGCCGGTTCGGAATTGCACCGACCCCGGAGTGCGCTGCTACTGGTACGGAACCAGTCTGCCACGGACGCTCCTCGGCCATGCGGGTGAGCACTGTGGGCTGGGTCACAAGATACCTGGCGCAAACCCGCCCGGAGGAAACCCGACAAGTGGGCGACAACGTAGTCATTCAGAAAGTTGAGCGGTAAAGGTCCAGACCTATTGACGCACTGGTCTAGTCCTCTTAATCTCTGCGTCACCTCCGAGGTTCGGTCCCACGGTGTGCGCACACCGGGACCCCGACACGACCCACCCCTTTGCCAGTTGTGTTCTGCCGACCTCCCCAGGAGGAACGTCCACATGCTGTCCCCCACCCGAGCGAGAGCCACGCTGCTCGCCGCCGGCGCCGCAGTCGCGGGCCTGCTGATGACCTCCCTCGCCGCCACCCCGTCGGCCGCCGCCGTCGACCACGAGTCCTGTCGTCCCGACGGCCTGTACAAGACCCCGGGCGCCGACACCGCGTACTGCACCGTCTACGACGGTGAAGGACGCGAGAAGATGGGCGCCGACCACAAGCGCCGTGTCATCGGCTACTTCACCAACTGGCGTACCGGCAAGGACGGCAAGGACGCCTACCTCGTCCCCAACATCCCCTGGGACAAGGTCACGCACCTCAACTACGCCTTCGCGCACGTCGACAGCGCCAACAAGCTCTCGGTCGGTCCCGACAGCGCCGACAACGCCTCCACCGGAATGACCTGGCCCGGTGTCGCAGGCGCCGAGATGGACCCGGCACTCCCCTACAAGGGCCACTTCAACCTCCTGACCAAGTACAAGAAGCTGCACCCGGACGTGAAGACCCTGGTCTCCGTGGGCGGCTGGGCCGAGACCGGCGGCTACTTCGGTCCGGACGGCAAGCGCGTCAACTCCGGCGGCTTCTACTCGATGGCCACCAACGCCGACGGCTCGGTCAACCAGACCGGCATCAACACCTTCGCCGACTCGGCCGTCACCTTCATCAAGAAGTACGGCTTCAACGGCGTCGACATCGACTACGAGTACGCGACGTCCATGAAGGACGCCGGCAACCCGATGGACCACACGCTGGCCAACGGCCGCCGCGCGGGTCTGGTCAAGGGCTACGACGCCCTGATGAAGACCCTGCGCGAGAAGCTGGACCGCGCGGGCGCCGCCGACGGCAAGCACTACCTGCTGACCGTCGCCGCCCCGTCCTCCGGCTACCTGCTGCGGGGCATGGAGACGTACCAGATGCAGAAGTACCTGGACTACGTCAACATCATGTCCTACGACCTGCACGGCGCCTGGAACGAGTACGTCGGCCCGAACGCCTCGCTGTTCGACGACGGCAAGGACAACGAGCTGGCGCAGGCGGGCGTCTACACCACCTCGCAGTACGGCGGTCTCGGCTACCTCAACACCGACTGGGCCTACCACTACTTCCGCGGCTCGATGCCGGCCGGCCGGATCAACATCGGCCTGCCGTACTACACCCGCGGCTTCAAGAACGTCCAGGGCGGCACCGACGGCCTGTGGGGCAAGGCCGCCGCGACCACCTGCCCGGCGGGCGCGGGTCTGACCAAGTGCGGTGACGGCGCGGTCGGCATCGACAACCTGTGGCACGACAAGGACGACAACGGCAAGGAATCACCGGCCGGTTCCAACCCGATGTGGCACGCGAAGAACCTGGAGAAGGGCATCGCCGGCGACTACCTCGCCAGCTACGGCTTCCCGGCCAACACCCAGCTGACCGGCACCTACGTCCGTAAGTACGACTCCACGCTGGTCGCGCCGTGGCTGTGGAACGCGCAGAAGAAGGTCTTCCTCTCCACCGAGGACGAGCAGTCGGTGCAGCGCAAGGCCCAGTACGTGGTCGACAAGGGCATCGGCGGCACGATGATCTGGGAGCTGGCGGGCGACTATCAGTGGAACGCCGCGAAGGGCCAGTACGAGACCGGCAACACGCTGACCACCACGATGTACGACGCCTTCAAGTCGGCGGCCCCGTACGGCGCGAAGCGCTCCACGGTCACGCTGCCCACCGAGGCCGTCAACATCGACGTCTCCTTCAACCAGTTCGCGCTCGGTGACTCCAACTACCCGATCAGCCCGAAGCTGAAGATCACCAACCGCACCCAGGCCACGCTGCCCGGTGGCACGGAGTTCCAGTTCGACTACTCCACCTCCGCGCCGGCCAACGCCAAGGACCAGTCCGGCTTCGGTACGTCGATCGTCCGCAGCGACCACACGGCCGCCAACAACGTCGGCGGGCTCAAGGGCCCCTACAACCGGGTCTCCCTGAAGCTCCCGGCCTGGCAGACGGTGGCGCCCGGCGCCTCGGTGGAGCTGGACTTCGTCTACTACCTGCCGACCTCCACGCCGTCCAACTGGACCGTGACCTTCGGCGGCAAGTCCTACTCCCTCGCCGGTGACCTGGCCCGTGGCACCACGCTGGTCGAGCCCGGCACCGGCACCAACCCGACGCCGACCCCGACGCCGACCGGCCCCACTCCGACGCCGACCCCGACGCCGACGCAGCCGGGCGGCACCTGCACGGCCCCGGCGTGGAACGCGAACACCGAGTACGGCGGCGGCTCCACCGTCAGCCAGGACGGCCGCCAGTGGAAGGCCTCGTGGTGGACGAAGGGCGAGAAGCCCGGCACCACGGGCGAGTGGGGCGTCTGGAAGGACCAGGGCGCCTGCTAGCTCCTGTACGGGGCTGAGCCCCCGGCCCCTGTGAACTCACCGCACCACACACGTGAAGCCCCGGCGTCCACCGCCGGGGCTTCACGCGCTCCCGCCGCCCGGCCGCGCCTCTGGCAGGCTGGCCCCATGACGACGATTCTGGTCACCGGTGCCACCGGAACACTCGGCCGTCAGGTCGCCGACCGGCTGCGTACCGAAGGAGCCGACGTCCGCGGACTCAGCCGCCGCTCACCCTCGTACGCCGTCGACCTCCGCGACGGCAACGGGCTGGACGCGGCGGTGGACGGGGTCGACGCGATCGTGCACTGCGCCACCTCGCCGCGCGGCGGCGACGACCGGGCCGCGGGCTTCCTGATCGAAGCGGCGAAACGGGCCGCCGTGCCCCATCTGGTCTACATCTCGATCGTGGGCGTGGACCGGGTGCCGCTCGGCTACTACACGGTCAAGCACCGGGTCGAGCGGATGATCGAGGACTCCGGGATCGGGTCCACGATCCAGCGGACCACGCAATTCCACGACCTGGTCCTGTCCATCGTCTCCGGCGCGGCGAAACTGCCTGTGCTGCCGGTGCCCGCCGGCGTCTCTGTCCAGCCCGTCGACAGCGCCGAGGTCGCCGACCGGCTGGCCGCTCTGGCGCTCGGCGCACCGGCGGGCCGGGTGCCGGACCTGGGCCGGCCGGAGGTTCGCGAGCTGACCGACCTGGCCGCCTCCTACCTCCGTACGACGGCACGCAGGCGGCGGTGGTGCCGGTGCGGCTGGCGGGGAAGGCGTACGCGGGATACCGGAGCGGCGGCCACCTCAGCCCGGAGCACGCGGTGGGGACGGTGCCGTTCGAGGAGTTCCTGGCGCGGCGGCACCGGCGGGCGGGCTGAGCACCGCCGTACGGGCTGGGCACGACCGTACGGGCTGTGTGTCCCGGCAGCTGCACGGTTCCTCAGCCCTACCTTCCGTCGGCCGTGCGGCGCTCAGCCGCCCGGCGCGAACAGCGCGTCCTGGGCCGCGTCCCGGGCGGTCAGCAGCGCACCGCGCAGCACCGCACCGTCCCCGAGCGAACCGGCCCGGACCTCGGTGCGCAGCGGTGACATCAGCGCGAGCCGCTCCTCGACCCGGGCGGCGAGCGCGGGGCCTCCGGCCTCGCCGACCGCGCCGGCCAGGAGGACGCAGCCGGGGTCCAGGACCGAGACGACGGCCGCGGCCCCGAGCGCGAGGCGGTCGGCCAGTTCGTCCAGGAACGGCTCTCCGCGCTCGCCCGCCTCCAGTGCCGTGCGTACGGCGGCCACGGCGGCGGCCTCCGTCGGCCCTTCGCCCGCGATGCCGTGCCGAGCGCCGAGTTCGCAGACGGCCGCCGAACCGGCCAGCGAGAAGAAGCCGCCCTCGCAGTCGACGGCCGAGGGCAGTCCGGCCACTCCGGGCACCGGCAGGAAGCCGATCTCGCCCGCGCCGCCGGAGGCGCCCTGACGCAGCTTGCCGTCCAGCATCACGGCGGCCCCGATGCCCTGGCCCAGCCAGATCAGGACGAAGGTCTCGCGGTCGAGAGCGGCACCGGCGCGGTGTTCGGCGACGGCGGCGAGGTTGGTCTCGTTCTCGACGAGGACGGCCGCCGGCAGCCGCTGCTGGAGCACCCGGACCAGGCCCCGGTGCCAGGCGGGCAGGCCGGTGCTGTCGCGCAGTTCGCCGGTGGCCGGGTCGATCAGGCCCGGTGCGCCGATGCCGACGCTGTGCAGAGGTACGGATCCGGCCTCGCGGGCGGTGCGCTCCAGGAGCGCGACGGCCTGTTCGACGGCGGGTCCGGTGCCGGTGTCGTCGGCGATGGGCAGGGTGGCCTCGGCGAGGGTGGTCCCGAGCAGATCGGCGACGACCACGGAGACGCTGCCGGTGCGCACGTCGAGGGCGGCGAGGTGCGCCCGGTCGGCGACGATCCCGTACAGCTTGGCGTTGGGGCCCCGGCGGACGGCGCCGGACTCGCCGACGACATGGATCAGACCGGCGCCCTGCAGCCGTTCCACCAGGTCGGCGACGGTGGGGCGGGAGAGGCCGGTCAAGGTCTTGAGCTGTGCGGCCGTCAACGGGCCGTCCTGCTGGAGCAGTTGCAGGGCGAGGCGGTCGTTGATGGCCCGAGCCGTGCTCGGTGATGCGGGCATACCGGGATCCTTCCAGACCACTGAGGAGCCCCCTTCCCGGGTCGGTGGAGAAGGGCCACCGGAAAAAACTATTTATCAGGCAGGGTTCCTGATAGTTTACGCGACGCAGTCAGGATGTCCCGGACGCCGTCCGGATCTCTCAGGGGAGGGCACCGCCCGCATGACGAAGGAACCGACCGCCACCGCGGTTGACAGCTTGGAGCAGGTGAAGCGGGCGCGGATCGCCGTCTCAGGCGTCTTCGCGGTGCACGGGGCGGTGACCGGCAGCTTCGCGACCCGGGTGCCCTGGATCCAGGACCACGCCGGAGTGAGCGCGGGCCAGCTCGGCCTGGCGCTGGCCTTTCCGGCGATCGGCGCCTCGATCGCGATGCCGCTGGCGGGCCGGATCAGCCACCGGTTCGGCGCGCGGACCGCGCTGCGCGGGCTGCTGGCGCTGTGGACGACGGCCCTGATCCTGCCGGCGCTGGCGCCGAACCTGCTGACGCTCTGCGCCGTCCTGTTCGTCTACGGGGCCACGGCCGGGATGTCCGACGTGGCGATGAACGCGCTGGGCGTGGAGGTGGAGAACCGGCTCGACAAGTCGATCATGTCAGGGCTGCACGGGATGTGGAGCGTGGGCGCGCTGACCGGTTCGGCGGCGGGCACGGTCGCCGCGCACATCGGCGCCGACGCCCGGCTCCACCACACGATCGCCGCGCTGGTGCTGACGGCGCTGGGGCTGTTCGCCTGCCGAGGCGTACTGGACCTGCGCAGCGAACCGGACGAGGAGCCGCCGCCGCGCTTCACCCTGCCGCCGAGGTCGGCGCTGATCATCGGAGCCGTCGGGTTCTGCGCGGTCTTCGCGGAAGGCGCCAGCCTGGACTGGTCGGCGGTCTACCTGCGGGACGTCCTGGGCAGCTCGGACGGGGTCGCGGCCGCCTCCACCACGGCCTTCGCCTTGACGATGGCGGTGGCGCGGCTCGCCGGGGACCGGATCGTGGACCGGTTCGGCGCGGTGCGGACCGTACGGGTGGGAGGGACGCTGGCCACCGTCGGCGGGCTGCTCGTGGTGTTCTCGCCGTCGCCGGCGGCGGCGCTGGGCGGCTTCGGGCTGCTGGGCCTCGGCGTGGCGGTCGTGGTGCCGCTGGCCTTCGCGGCGGCCGGGCGGAGCGGGCCGAACCCGAGCCAGGCCATCGCGGGCGTCGCCACCATCACGTACACCTCCAGCCTGATCGCGCCGTCCGCGATCGGCGCACTGGCGGAGACGACCTCGCTGGTGGCGTCCTTCGGCGTGGTGACCGCGCTGGCGTTCGGCCTGGTGCTGGGTGCCGGCGTGCTGCGAGCGGGCGACCGGAAGGTGGCCGGGCCCGGTTCCGGCGCCACGCTGGGCGGTACGGCGGCGAAGAGTCCGGCCGGGAGCTGAGCACGCCCCGGCGACGAGGATCGGCGCCGCACCACTACCATGGCGCTGATCTTTTCCGCAGGTGAACACCGAAGTCCGGATCGCAGACCGGCCGGCACACCGAGCAGACCTTTCAGGGAGCAACCATGAGCCTCGGCGTGCGCTGGACCTTGCACGGCGACGGGAAGACCCCCGCGCCCGGGGCGGTGGTCCGCCCCGACGAGCGGCTCTCCTGGCCGCGTACGTTCGGACTCGGCGCCCAGCACGTGGTGGCGATGTTCGGTGCGTCGTTCGTCGCTCCGGTCCTGATGGGTCTCGACCCGAACCTCGCGATCATGATGTCCGGCGTCGCGACCGCGATCTTCCTGCTGGCGACGAAGGGCCGGGTGCCGAGCTACCTCGGTTGCTCGCTCTCGTTCGTCGGCGTCGCGGCCACCATCAAGGCGAGCGGCGGTGACAAGGCGACCATCACGGGCGCGGTGCTGGTGGTCGCCGCCGTCCTGTTCCTGGTGGGCCTCGCGGTGCAGCGGTTCGGCGCGCGGATCATCCATGCGGCGATGCCACCGGTGGTGACCGGCGCGGTGGTCATGCTGATCGGCTTCAACCTGGCGCCGGTGACCGCGTCGACGTACTGGCCGCAGGACCAGTGGACCGCGCTGGCGGTGATGCTCGCCACCGGCCTCGCCGTGGTGTGCCTGCGCGGCTTCCTCTCCCGGATCGCGATCTTCCTCGGGCTGGTCTTCGGCTATCTGCTCTCCTGGGTGCTGGACCTGGTCTTCGGCAAGATCCACTCTCCGGCGGGCGGCGCGGAGGCCGTCGACCACTGGCGTCTGGACCTGTCGGGCGTGGGCGCGGCGGACTGGATCGGACTGCCGTCCTTCCACGCCCCGGCCTTCGAGTGGTCCGCGATCCTGGTGGCCCTGCCCGTGGTGATCGCGCTGGTCGCGGAGAACGCGGGCCATGTGAAGGCCGTCGGCGAGATGACCGGCGACTCCCTGGACGACAAACTCGGCACCGCCATCGCGGCGGACGGCGCGGCGTCGATGCTCTCCACCGCCGTGGGCGGCCCGCCCAACACCACGTACTCCGAGAACATCGGCGTGATGGCCGCCACCCGCGTCTACTCCACCGCGGCCTACTGGGCGGCCGCCTGCTTCGCGCTGCTCTTCGGCCTCTGCCCGAAGTTCGGCGCGGTCGTCGCGGCGATCCCGGGCGGGGTGCTCGGCGGGATCACGGTGATCCTGTACGGGATGATCGGCCTGCTCGGCGCGCAGATCTGGCTCAACGGCCGGGTGGACCTGCGCAATCCGCTCAATCTGGTCCCGGCCGCGGCGGGCATCATCATCGGCGTCGGCGGCGTCAGCCTGAAGATCACCGACAACTTCGAACTGGGCGGCATCGCGCTCGGCACCCTCGTCGTGATCACCGGCTACCACGTCCTGCGCGCCTTCGCTCCGGCGCATCTGAAGACCGAGGAACCGCTGCTGGACTCCGGCACGTCGACGTACGACGAGAAGCCGGGCCGTACCGAGAAGTCCTGAGGCATACCGGGCTCAGGCCGTGGGCGTACTCCTCGAACCCCTCTTCCGGCACCGCCGTTCGTCCGTTCCGATGAACCTTCGGCCGGTCGGTGCCGCGCCGGGCCCGGGGCTGCCACGCTCCGCACATGGCGCAGATCGAACAGTTCGCGGAACCGGCAGTGCTCGCCCGCCCTCACCGGTGGCCACCTGGGGACGGGGTCGGGGTCTTCCACGACGTACGGCTGGCGGTGGCATGGGAGGCCGCACCCACCAGCACTCTCGACGCCCGTCTCGCCGAGCGCTACCTCTCGGCCCTCGACGCGGCCGATGCGGGCAGGCCGGCGCCGGAGTGCAGGCGGCCGCTCTTCCAGTACCGGTGCCACACGGGCGTACGCCCGGTGCAATTCGCTCTGGCCGGGCTCCATGCGCACATCGCGCACGACCTGGTCCTGGCCGTGGTGGAGACCTGCCGCACGCGCGACTGCGAACCGGCCGCGCTGGAAGGTGAGTTCGAGCGGGTGGGTGATCTTCTCGCCTTGCTGGAGGAGCGGATCCACGACGATCTGATGCCGGGGCCCGATCTGCTCCGGATCGCGGATCCGCTGACTCACCTGGTGAGCACCTGGAGCCTGGAGCGGGCCCGTGAGGCCGCCTGGACGGCGGCACGGGTGCTCTGGCGGCTGCGCGGATTCCCGTCGGCGGCCGAGGAGTTCGCGCGGCAGAACGACGCGGGCGCCGGGCTCGTGGTGCGCTTCCTGCTCACCCCGTGCCGCTGACGCCCGCGTACGTACGTACGACAGCCTCCGGATCAGTCCTCGGGAAGCTCCACCGGTGCGATCTCGTCGAAGACGTCGCCGGGGCCCGGGTTCGTCGGGTCGGTCGTCCCGCCGAACTGGTGCATCACGCCCCACACCGCGTTGAGCGCGGTCTGTACGGCGCCCTCGGCCCAGCCGGCCGTCCAGGAGATGTCGTCGCCGGCGAGGAAGAGGCCGCGCTTGTCGGCGGGCAGCCTGTCCTGCATGAAGTGGGTGAACAGCCGCCGCTGGTAACGGTAGTGGCCCGGCAGGTTAGCCTTGAACGCGCCCATGAAGTACGGCTCGTTCTCCCAGGAGACGGTGACCGGGTTGCCGATGATGTGGCTGCGGATGTCGACGTTCGGGTAGATCTCGCCGAGCGACTTCAGCATGACCTCCATGCGCTCCTTCGGCGAGAGCGGCAGCCACTTCAGGCTGTCGTCGCACCATGTGTAGGAGAGGCAGATGACGGCGGGCTTGTCGGGGCCGTCGTCCAGGAGGTACGTGCCGCGGGTCATCCGGTCGGTCAGCGTCATCGACATGGTGTCGCGGCCGGTGAGCTCGTCCTTGTCCAGCCAGAACGGCCGGTCCACCGGCACGAACAGCTTGGACGACTCCATGTAGTGGGTGCGCTCCATCGCCGTCCAGTGGTCGATCGGGAAGAGCGCGTCATCGCAGTCGATCTTGGAGAGCAGCAGCCAGGACTGGCCGGTGAAGACGGCGGCCCGGAAGGTGCGGATGTCGCCGGTGGCGTCGGTGACCGTGATGCGGTTGCCCGCCGTACGGGTCAGCCGGGTCACGGCGCCGCGCGGCTCGCCGCCGTGCAGGGAGGCCAGCGAGGTGCCGAGCGGCCAGTGGACGATCTTCTGCGGCTCGCGGTCCCACAGGCGCAGCGGGAGCTGCTGGCTGCCGCCGACGATGCCGCGGTGATGGTCGTCGGCCTCGGTGTAGACGACCCGCAGGATCTCCAGGATGGAGTTGGGGAAGTCGGTGTCCCAGCCGCCGGTGCCGAAGCCGACCTGGCCGAAGATCTCGCGGTGGCGGAAGGACTTGAAGGCGTCGGAGGCGCAGAGGAAGCCGTAGAAGGTCTGGTTGTCGAGCTGCTCGACGAGCTGCGACCAGATCTCGCGGATGCGTGGGACGTCACGCTCGCGCAGCGCCCGGTTCATGTCGGAGAAGTCGGCGCCCTCCTCCAGACAGGCGTTCCAGGCGTTCGCCACATCGCGGTATACCTGCGGCAGGTCGTCGATGGTCTCGGCGTAGTGCGACTCGCCCTTGAGGTCGACGACGGTGGAGGGCGTGGCCGGGGAGAGCGGGTTGGGGAACGCGCGGGTCTCCAGGCCGACCAGGTCGATGTAGTGCTGGAGCGCCGTGGAGGACGGCGGGAAGCGCATCGCGCCCATCTCGGCGGTGAGCGAGGGGTCGCAGCCGTCGAAGCCGACGGTGCGCAGCCGGCCGCCGATCTGGTCCGCCTCGTAGACGACGGGCTTGAGGCCCATCTTCATCAGCTCGTACGCGGCGATGAGGCCGGAGAGCCCGCCGCCGATGACGGCGACCTCCTGGCCGTGCTCGGTCGCCGGTATCTGGCCGAGGCCGGCCGGATGAGCGAGGAAGTCGTCGTACGCGTACGGGAAGTCCGGCCCGAACATGGTGATCGGCGGGGCGGCGGCGTCGGTGTGCTGGACGGCGTTGGGCACCGTGGACGTCATGGGGTACGGACTCCTTGCGCGGTACGGAAGTTCGGGGAGGAGGCTGGCTCAGGCCAGGGAGCCGTAGAGGCCGGGGCGGCGGTCGTGCAGGTAGGGGTTGGCGGTCCGCGACGCGGCCAGGAACTCCGGGTCCACCTCGCCGATCACGAGCTCCTCGCCGCGGCCCGCGCGGGTGCGGACGGTGCCGTCGGGACCGGCCAGGCAGCTCAGCCCGACGAACTCGAACTCGCCTTCCGGGCCGACCCGGTTGACGTACGCCACGTACATCTGGCTCTCGAAGGCCCGTACGGGGATGACGGACTCGGCGACGAACTGGAACGGGTGCATCTGCGCGGTCGGCACCAGCAGCAGGTCGGTGCCGGCCAGCGCGTGCGCCCGGACGTTCTCCGGGAACTCGACGTCGTAGCAGATCAGCAGGCCGATGCGAAGGCCGTCCAGGTCGGCCTGGACGACGGCTCGCTCGCCGGGCGTGAACCACTCCTGCTCGAAGCAGCCGAAGAGGTGGGTCTTGCGGTAGTTGGCCGGCGACGCACCGTCGGGGTCGATGAGCTGGGAGGCGTTGAAGATCCGGTCGCCGTCGCGCTCCGGGTAGCCGTAGAGGACGGCGAGGCCGTGGCGTACGGCGATCTCGGTGACGGCCTGGGCGCCCGGGCCGTCGGCGGGCTCGGCCAGCTCGGGGACGGCGTCGCCGATGGCGTAGCCGGTCAGGAAGAGTTCGGGCGCGACCAGCAGTCGGGCGCCCGCTCCGGCGGCGCGCGCGGCGGCCTCGTCCAGCGCCTTCAGGTTCTCGGCGACGGCACCGGGCCGGCCGGAGCTCTGGAGCAGGGCGGTACGCAACGGCGGCATGGCTGACCTCGGACGGTGCGGGCGGGGTGGGGAGACGTATCGAAGGTACGTGGCCCCGATCGGCCCGGACAAGGCGCGAGTGTTGCGCGTCGACCGTCGATTCGTTGCGCGGGAAAGGCCTGTGGCGGCGAAACGTTGCGTCCGGCATCACCGCAGGCCAGCGGCGTGATGTGCGCCACCTGTTTCAGGCCGGCGGGGCCTCCGCCGAGTACCGGCGCAGCAGCGGTGAGAGCACCAGGACGGACTTCGTCCGCTCCACGTACGGCTCCCCCGCGATCCGCTCCAGCACCTGCTCGAAGTGGCGCATGTCGGCGGCGAAGACCTGCACCACGGCGTCGGCCTCGCCGGTCACCGTGGAGGCCGACGCGATCTCCGGATAGCGGGCGAGGCCCTGCTTGATGGCGTCCGGAGAGGTGTTGCGGCTGCAGTAGATCTCGATGAACCCCTCGGTCTCCCAGCCGAGCGCGGCCGGGTCGACGCGCACGGTGAAACCGGTGATCGCGCCCTCGGCGCGGAGCCGGTCGACGCGGCGTTTCACGGCGGGGGCAGAGAGGCCGACGATCGCGCCGATATCGGCGTAGGAGCGCCGGGCGTCTTTCGCGAGGGCGTGGACGATGCGTTCGTCGAGGTCGTTCAGGCGCACGTCGGGCGGTTCACTTCTCTGCGGTGGGTCTGGCCGGCGGGAGGCGGCGCGTGCCGCCTCCCGCAGTAGACCACGGGCCGCCGCCCGGGGCGCGCCCGGTGCGGCGGCGCAGGCCGTCAGAACGGGAACTGCGAGCGGCCGTGCTGGACCGAGATCCACTTCTGGGTGGTGAAGGCCTCCACCATCGACTCGCCGTTCAGCCGGCCGAGGCCCGAGCTCTTCTCGCCGCCGAAGGGGACGATCGGCTCGTCGTGGACGGTTCCGTCGTTGATGTGGATCATGCCGGTGTGGATGCGCTGCCCGACCCGCACGCCGCGCTCGATGTTGCCGGTGTGCACGGCGCCGCTGAGGCCGTACGGAGTGTCGTTGGCGATACGGACGGCCTCGTCCTCGCCGTCGAAGGGGACGATCAGGGCGACCGGGCCGAAGATCTCCTGCCGGAGGACGGGCGAGTCGGCGGGCAGACCGGTGAGGACGGACGGGCTGACCACGTTGCCGTCGGCGCGGCCGTGGAGCAGCGCGGTGGCGCCGGACTCGACGGTCTCGTCGACGAGCCGCGAGATGGACTCGGCCTGCGAGGAGTTGATCAGCGGGCCGATCTGGGTGGCCGGGTCGGCCGGGTCGCCGACGGTGAGCGAGGCGACCTTGGCGACGAACTTCTCGGTGAACTCCGCCTCGACCGCCCGGTCGACCAGGATCCGGTTGGCGGCCATGCAGACCTGGCCCTGGTGGACGTACCGGCTGAAGACCGCCGCGTCGACCGCGTACTCCACATCGGCGTCGTCCAGCACGATCAGCGCGCTGTTGCCGCCGAGTTCGAGGATGGCGCGCTTGAGGTTGGCGGCGCAGACGGTGGCGACGTGCCGGCCGACCTTGTCGGAGCCGGTGAAGGAGATGACCTGCGGTACGGGGTGCTCCAGCAGGGTGTCGCCGATCTCGGCGATGTCGGTGACGACGACGTTGAGCAGTCCGGCGGGCAGCCCGGCGTCCTCGAAGACCTTGGCCAGCAGCGTGCCGCCGCAGATCGGCGTGTTCTGGTGCGGCTTGAGGACGACCGCGTTGCCGAGGGCGAGGGCGGGCGCGACGGACTTGAGGGAGAGCAGGAAGGGGAAGTTGAAGGGGCTGATGACACCGACGACGCCGACGGGCACGCGGTAGACGCGGTTCTCCTTGCCCTCGGTCGGCGAGGGCAGGATCTGGCCGGCCGGGCGCAGGGCGAGCTGGATGGCCTCGCGCAGGAACTCCTTGGCCAGGTGCAGTTCGAAGCCGGCCTTCAGGTGGGTGCCGCCGAGCTCTGCGACGATGGCCTCGGCGATCTCCGGCTCGCGCTCCTCCACGATCCGCAGCGCCTTCTCCAGGACCGTGCGCCGCGCGTACGGGTTGGTGTCGGCCCACGCCTGCTGGGCGCGCTCGGCGGCGCGGTAGGCCCGGTCGACCTCTTCGGCGGTGGCCACGGGGATCGAGGCGAGCTTCTCGCCGTTGAAGGGGTTGAAGTCGATGATGTCCCAGGACCCCTTCCCCGGCCTCCACTCGCCGTCGATGTACTGATGGGCCAGGTCAGTGAAGAAGGACATGAGATCCCTTACCGCAGAGAGGGAGGCAGCTGATAGCGCTTCATATTACTTATGTTTCAACAGAGTTGAAGCGGCATCCCGGCCACCTCATAAGCCGTGTACGACACCGCCCCTCCCGGCATGAATCACCGGAAGGGGCGGGGGTGTTACGGAATCGGCGGATCAACTCCAGCTGGCGTGCAGCGGCTTGCCCTCGGCGTATCCGGCGGCGCTCTGGACACCGACGACCGCCTTCTCGGCGAACTCCTCCAGGGAGGCGGCACCGGCGTAGGTGCAGGAGGAGCGGACGCCCGCGATGATCGAGTCGACCAGGTCCTCGACGCCCGGACGGGTCGGGTCGAGGAACATCCGCGAGGTGGAGATGCCCTCCTCGAAGAGCGCCTTGCGGGCCCGGTCGTACGCGGACTCGTCGGACGTACGGTTCTTCACGGCGCGCGCGGAGGCCATCCCGAAGGACTCCTTGTAGTACCGGCCGTCGGCGGACTGCTGGAGGTCGCCGGGCGACTCGTACGTCCCGGCGAACCAGGAGCCGATCATGACGTTGGAGGCGCCGGCGGCGAGTGCCATGGCGACATCGCGCGGGTGGCGGACGCCGCCGTCGGCCCAGACGTGCTTGCCGTGCTTCTTCGCCTCGGCGGCGCACTCCAGGACGGCGGAGAACTGCGGCCGGCCGACGCCGGTCATCATCCGGGTGGTGCACATGGCGCCGGGGCCGACGCCGACCTTGATGATGTCGGCTCCGGCCTCGATCAGGTCGCGCACACCTTCGGCGGCGACGATGTTGCCCGCCACGATCGGGACCTGCGGGTCCAGAGCGCGTACGGCCTTCACCGCGGCGATCATGGACTCCTGGTGGCCGTGGGCGGTGTCCACGACGAGCGTGTCGACGCCCGCGTCCAGGAGCTGCTTGGCCTTGCCCGCCACATCGCCGTTGATGCCGACGGCGGCCGCGATGCGCAGCCGGCCCTGAGCGTCGGTGGCGGGGGTGTAGAGCGTGGCGCGCAGGGCGGCCTTGCGGGTGAGGATGCCGACGAGGCGGCCGTCCTTGTCCACGGCGGGCGCGAGCTTGCGGTTGGCGCCGTCGAGCTTGTTGAAGGCGTCGCGCGGGTCGATGTCCGCGTCCAGGACCACCAGGTCCTTGGACATGACCTCGGAGAGCTGGGTGAAGCGGTCGACGCCGGTCAGGTCGTGGTCGGTGACGACACCGACGGGACGGCGGTCCTCGTCGACGACGACGCCAGCGCCGTGCGCCCGCTTGGGCAGCAGCGAGAGCGCGTCGGCGACGGTCTGGCCGGGGGCCAGCTCGATCGGCGTGTCCAGGACGAGGTGGCGCGTCTTGACCCAGGTGATGACGTCGGTGACGACCTCGATCGGGATGTCCTGCGGGATGACGACGAGACCACCGCGGCGGGCGATGGTTTCGGCCATCCGGCGGCCCGCGATGGCGGTCATGTTGGCGACCACGAGCGGGATCGTCGTCCCTGTGCCATCGGGCGAGGAGAGGTCCACGGCCTGGCGGGAGCCGACGGCGGAACGGCCCGGGACCATGAAGACGTCGTCGTACGTGAGGTCGTACGGAACCACGGAGGAGTCTGTGTAGCGACCGGTGCCCGGCTCAAGAAAGCGCATAACACTCATTTTTTCATACGAAACGGTGCAGGTCGTTTCCACGAAGACACAGCAAAAGACCCCCGCGTTCGTCTGTTCCTCCAAAAGGCGCTTGGAGGCCTCCGGAGAGGCGGTCGGGGGTCCCGGGCAAGTGGAACCTGCCTTACCCACGGACTCTACCCGAACAGGATTCGATTCATTCGTGATCACCATCTCTGGACCCGGTGACAAGGGGTCAGGTAGCTTCAAAGCCGCAGGTCTCGGGGGTGTCCGAGGTGCCGCTCGGGCACATCGACGGCCTCGGCACACCGTTTGACCGGAGAGGATCCAGATCCGCCTGTGGACAGCGAACTGCCGGACATCTACTGCCCGTTCCCCCAGCGGACCAACCCGCACGTCGGGCACACACGCGGTCACCTGGCCAGCTGGATCAGACAGACGGGCCTGGTGCACCGCGAGTCCGCGATGAACCGCTTCGAACAAGCCGATTTCGGCGCGTTCGTCGGCATGGTCTACCCGACGGCCGGACCGGAGCACCTCGATCTGGTGGCCGACTGGTTCGTCTGGCTCTTCCTCGTCGACGACCAGCTCGACGACGGCCACCTGGGCCGCTCACCCGAGCTGGTGCGCGCCGTGGTGGAGCGGATGCGCGCCGTCGTGGACGGCACCGCTCCGGCGCCTCTGCCGGACGAGGATCTCCCGGCCGCCGTGATCGCGCTGATGGACCTGTGGGAACGTACGACTCCGAGCGCGGCGCCGCACTGGCGCACCCGGTTCGCCTGGCATCTGATCACCTACCTCACGACGGCCACCACCTGGGAGGCGGGAAACCGCGCCGACGACGTGGTGCCGTCCGAGGAGACGTACATCGCCAAGCGGCGGCACACCGGCGCCATCCACGTCTGCATGGACCTCATAGAGATCGTCACCGGCATCGAGGCTCCGGAGTCGCTCCACAACGACCCTCGGTTCATCACCGCCCTCGAGGCCTCCTGCAACCACGTGTGCTGGGCCAACGACGTCTACTCCTTCGAGAAGGAGCAGGTGCTCGGTGAGATCCACAACCTGGTGCACCTGGTCCGCCACCACCGCGGCTTCGGCGAGCAGCAGGCGCTGGACCATGTCGCGGAGCGGCTGGCGCTGGAGACGGAGCGGTTCCTCACCGCCGAGGACGAGCTGCTGGAGCTGTATCCGGAGCTGACCGGCATGCTGGTGCCGTACCTCGAAGGGATGCGCAGCTGGATGCGCGGCAACCTGGACTGGTCGCGCCAGACGCCGCGCTACAACCCGGCCGATGTGGCGCAGTACGAGGAGCCGCAGGAGTACCTGGAGGAGACCGTGCTGGGCATAGCGCCCGATCGCGCGGAGGCGGCGGCACCGCGCGCGGCTGAGGTTCCGCGCCAGGGCTGAGGCGTCAACGTCCCGCGTCAGGGCCGAGGCGTTACGGAAGGTGGCCGGGCACCCTCAAGGGTGCCCGGCCACCTTCCGTATGCGTCCGTCACTCCCCGTCCGGGTCGGACCGCTCCAGCGCCGGGCGGACTCCGGCCGCCGACTCGGTGAGCAGATAGTCGGCCGCGGCGGTGTCCGTGACCAGGCTGGTGACCAGCCCGGACCGCAGTACGGCCCCGATCGCGGCCGCCTTGCGCAGGCCGCCCGCGATCGCCACCACCTCGGGGATCCGGCGCAGCCGGTCCGCCTCCACGGTGATGCAGCGCTCGCCGAGGTCGCGGCCGACTCTGCGGCCGTCGGAGTCGAAGAGGTGCGCGGACATCTCGGCGGCGACGCCGAGGGAGGCATAGTGGGCGCGCTCCTCGTCGGAGAGCATGTCGTGGACCGTGGAGATGCCCGGTTCCCAGGAGCCGATGGACACGGCCGCGACCGTCACCTTGTCGAAGTACTCGAAGGCGCGGGCGATGCCCGTCTGCTCGCGCAGCGCGGCCGCCGTGGCCGGGTCGGGCAGCAGCATCGGCGCGTAGATGGGGTGGGCCTCGCCGCCGGAGACCTGGGCGGCGCGGCGGACCGCCTCGACGGAGCCGCGCTCGGCGGTGCCCGCGTCGTAGACCCCGGTCAGCTGGACGACCGTGCAGGGCGGAAGCCGGTCCAGCGCCGCCGCCATGTGGATGGTGGAGCGGCCCCAGGCCAGGCCGAGGACATCGCCTTCGGCCACCAGCTCGCCGAGGAGGTCGGCCGCGACCTCGCCCAGGTTCTCCGGGTCGGGGGCGTCCTCCTGCTCCTCGGCCGGGGACTCGACGACGACCGCGTGGCGCAGCCCGTAGCGGGCCCGGAGCGCGTCGGAGCGTTCGGCGTCCAGCTCGGCCGGCACCCGGATCTCGATCCGTACGAGATCACGCTCCAGGGCCGTCTCCAGGACCCGGGCCACCTTGAAGCGGCTGACGCCGAACTCCTCGGCGATCTGGATCTTGGACTTGCCCTCCAGGTAGAACCGGCGGGCCATGGCCGCCGCCTGCACCAGCTCCGCGGGTCCCATCCGCATGGCTGACCGACCCGCCGAGATGCCAGACACCGCGATCTCCTCACTGCTGTTCACACGCCCGATACGCCGTCATCCTGTCAGATCCGGCGACCCTTGATCGGCCCCGTCGGGCCGCGTTCATCCGCCCTTGGTTCAGTGGCCGCACGCCCAGGGCGCGGCGGCCGTGACCGCCTCCGCCTGCGCCCGCAGACCCCGCACCGCAGCCGCCGGGTCCTCGGCTCCGTACACCGCCGAACCCGCGACGAACACATCCGCGCCGGCCTCGGCGCATCGCTCGATCGTGGCGGCGGAGACCCCGCCGTCGACCTGGAGCCAGAGGTCGAGGCCGTGCTTGCCGATCAGCTCCCGGGTGCGGCGGATCTTCGGCAGCATGATGTCCAGGAAGGCCTGGCCGCCGAAGCCCGGCTCCACCGTCATGATCAGCAGCATGTCGAGCTCGGGGAGGAGGTCCTCGTACGGCTCGATCGGCGTCGCGGGCTTGAGCGCCATCGACGCCCGCGCCCCCTTCGCCCGGATCTCGCGCGCCAGGCGCACCGGCGCCGCCGCCGCCTCCACGTGGAAGGTGACCGAGCCGGCGCCCGCCTCCACGTACTGCGGGGCCCAGCGGTCCGGGTCCTCGATCATGAGGTGGCAGTCCAGCGGGGTGTCCGTGGCCTTCCCGAGCGCCTCGACGATCGGCACGCCGAGGGTCAGGTTGGGCACGAAGTGGTTGTCCATCACATCGACATGGAGCCAGTCCGCGCCTTCGACGGCCTTCGCCTCATCGGCGAGACGCGCGAAATCGGCGGACAGGATGCTGGGGTTGATCTGCGCCATGACCCAAGCCTGCCACGTTCCGCGCCGGTTCCTCGCCTCGGCGGTCGCCTGAGGCTGACCTGGCCATCACAGTTCGCACATTCTGCGCATTTTGCCTGCGCTTTACCGTTCCTTTGCCGTGCGGGAGGACCCGCTGACAGGACGATATTCAGCCGGTCCTGCGCAGCACAGCGAGATACATGGCGTCCGTGCCGTGCAGATGCGGCCAGAGCTGGACGTCGGGCCCGTCGCCGAGCGCGGGCACGCCCGGCATCAGCGGACGGGCGTCGACCCACTCGGCCTCCACCGGCTCGCCGCCACGCCCCTTCAGTACGTCCTCGACGACCACACGGGTCTCCGCGAGGTGCGGCGAACAGGTCGCGTAACCGACGACGCCTCCGACCCGTACAGCCTTCAACGCCTCGCGCAGCAGCCCGCGTTGGAGCGGAGCGAAGCTCTCCAGGTCCTCGGCGCGGCGGCGCCAGCGGGCCTCCGGACGGCGGCGCAGCGCGCCCAGGCCGGAGCACGGCACGTCCATCAGGATGCGGTCGAAGGTGCCGGGCAGCCACGGCGGACGGGTGCCGTCGGTGGTGATCACCTGGTACGGACCCGGGTTGCCGGCGAGCGCACGCTCGACGAGCCGGGCCCGGTGCGGCTGCTTCTCGGCGGCGAGCAGGGTCGCGCCCCGGTCGGCGGCGAGCGCGGCCAGCAGAGCGGCCTTGCCGCCGGGACCGGCGCAGCCGTCCAGCCAGCGGCTGTCGCGGCCCTCCACCGGAGCGGCGGCGAGCGCGGCGGCCACCAGCTGGCTGCCCTCGTCCTGCACGCCGGCCCGGCTCTCCTGGACCGCCGTCAGCGCACCGGGCTCGCCGCCCTCGGCCATCCGCACGGCGTACGGGGACCAGCGGCCCGGCAGCGCGTTCTCGTCGCCGAGCGCCTTGACCAGCTCGTCGGTGGTGGAGCGGCCGGGACGGGCCACCAGCGTCACCTCGGGCCGCTCGTTGTCGGCCTCCAGCAGGTCCTCGATCCCGGCGCGGCCGCCACCGAGCGCGTCCCAGAGCGCCGAGACGATCCAGCGCGGGTGCGAGTGGACGACGGCGAGGTGGTCCTCGGCGTCCTCCTCGTACGAGGGCGCGACCTTCTCCACCCAGCCGTCCAGGTCGTGCGCGGTGACCTTGCGCAGCACCGCGTTGACGAACTTCGCCCGTCCCTCGCCCAGCACCACCCGGGCCAGCTCCACACTGGCGGAGACGGCCGCGTGGGTGGGGATGCGGGTGCCGAGCAGCTGGTGGACGCCCATGTTCAGGACGTCGAGGACCGGCGGGTCGACCTCGCGGAGCGGCCGGTCGATGCAGGCCGCGACGATCGCGTCGTACGTGCCCTGGCGGCGCAGCGTCCCGTAGACCAGCTCGGTCGCCAGCGCCGCGTCCCGCCCGTCGAAGTCACCCTTGGCGCGGGCCTTCTTCAGCAGCGGAGGCAGGACGAGGTTGGCGTACGCGTCCCGCTCGTCGACGGCCCGCAGCGCCTCGAAGGCGAGAAAGCGGACAGGGTCCTTCTGCGGGCGGCGGTGGGGCTTGGCGGGACGGCGACGCGGCTGGTCGTTCACGTGAAAGGTGCTCCGCTGATGGTGAGGGGGTCGAACCCTCCCAGCGTACGTCGCCGTCCCCGGCCCCTCGTACGAGAGGTTCTCCGGGCGAAGGGCGCTACAGCCCCAGCAGCTCGCCGTGGACGATGCGGACGCCGCGCGCCCAGTCGGCGGCCTTCATCGGCTTCTTGCCCTGCGGCTGGACCCAGAGCAGCTCGACGGCGTGCGAACCGGTGCCCGCATACACGTTGTTCTTCGCCGCCGCCAGCTCACCGGGCGCCAGATCGGTGCGGTCCAGGACGGGCGTGGCCTGGATGAGCTTGAGGCGCTCGCCGCGGAACAGCGTCCAGGCGCCGGGCGCGGGGGTGCAGCCGCGCACCACGCGGTCGACGCGGAGGGCGGGGGCCGACCAGTTGATCCGGGCGTCCTCCACGGTGATCTTCGGGGCCAGGGTGACGCCGTCGGCAGGCTGCGGTACGGCGTGCAGGGTGCCGTCCTCGATGCCGTCCATGGTGGCCGCGAGCAGCCCGGCACCGGCGAAGGCGAGCCGGGTGAGCAGGTCACCGCTGGTGTCGGTGGGCCGGATCTCCTCGGTGAGGACCCCGTAGACCGGCCCGGAGTCGAGCCCCTCCTCGATCAGGAAGGTGGAGGCGCCGGTCACCTCGTCGCCGGCCATCAGCGAGTGCTGTACGGGCGCGGCGCCGCGCCAGGCCGGCAGCAGCGAGAAATGCAGGTTGACCCAGCCACGGGCGGGCACGTCAAGGGCCACCTTGGGCAGCAGGGCCCCGTAGGCGACGACCGGGCAGCAGTCCGGAGCGATCTCGCGCAGCCGGGCCAGGAACTCCTCGTCGCGGGGCTTCGCCGGCTTGAGCACCTCGATCCCGGCCTCCGCCGCCCGCTCGGCCACCGGACTGGCCACCAGCCGGCGGCCGCGCCCGGCCGGGGCGTCGGGCCGGGTCACGACGGCGGCCACCTCGTGGCGGTCGGAGGCGATCAGGGCGTCCAGGGCGGGGACGGCGACCTCGGGGGTGCCGGCGAAGACGAGCTTCATGGGTGGCTGACTGCCTCTCGGGCTTCTCGGACTCTCGGGCCCCGCGGAACTCTCGGGCTCCGCGGGACCAGGACGTACGGTGACGAGCAGCACACCAGTCTAGGGTGCCCGGCCGATCACGGCCCGGCCGCTCCCTTGCGGGGGCGGCGACCGGGGGGCGCGCGTGCGCCGCGCACGCCCCGTGCATATGCACATACGCCCCGATAGCGTGACCAGATACCCGGCTCGGGCGTTGGTCAAAGGAGATTGACCGAAGCGGGCCGCCGGCGATGCGGCCCGATCCCTTTCAACGCCGGTTCGAGAGGCTTCTTCATGGCCGACCACGCAACCCACGACGCCCAAGCGCGGGCCAGCCTGCATCTCCTGGTGCGGGACATCGAGCGGGTCCGGCGGCAGGTGGACGCGCTGCGCACACTCACCGCCCAGCTGGGCAACGTCTACCGCCCGCGCCGCTCCGGCCCCTCCGCGGGCTTCGTCGTCTACGGCAGGGCCCCGGCCCCCACCGTCCGCCTCGCCCAGGAGCTGCGGGACAGCGTCGAGACCCTGGTCACCGCGGCGGTGGACTTCGACCGCTCGCTCGGCTTCTCCTGGGACGCGGTGGGCTCGGCACTCGGGGTCACCAAGCAGGCGGTGCACCGCCGTTACGGCACCCGCCGGGCCACGGCGCAGTCCTCGACGGCCGAGACGGGCACCGACACCGCGACGACGCCCCGTCCGGTCTCCGTAGGCCCCGGCCAGCCGGGATCGTCCTCCGGCGGTGCCGTCTCGCCGGTGCCTTCGGTGCCCGCGGCCCGCTCGATGCCGCCGCAGCCGTCGGCGGGCCAGCAGCCGGTCCGCGAGGAGCTGCGCCCCGGAGCCTTCCCGGGCCCGCGCAACGGCTGACCGTACGCACGACGCCTCTGCCCCACCGTGCGAGCCGTACGGCGGGGCAGCCCCGAGCGCCTGACTGCTGCGGAGCAACACCCACCAACCGGAGCGGCGGCCTCCCCGGCCCGCCGCCCCGCTTGCTCTGCCGACCGCGAGCCGGCACGTGGCACTCAGCCGATGTCCGGCGGGGAGCTTCGCGCCACGACGGGCAGGCTCTCAGTCGCCGCCCTCTCGCAGGGGCCACCCAGCCGTTGTCCGGCACAGGTCCTCACCCCACCCGCTCGCAGCGGCCCCTCAGCCGATGTCCGGCGGATCGATCCTGATCCGCACCTGCTCTCCCCCGCCCTTGGCCGTACGCGCCGCCTGTGCCGCCTTCAGCGCGCCCGCGAGCGCCGCCCCGCGCCCCGGCACCACCCGGACCAGAACGCGCTCCCAGTTCTCGTCCGGCGGCGCGTCCCACGGTCTGCGCGGGCGGCCCGGCTCGGCCGACGGGACCGGCACCGGTCCCAGCAGCTCGGCCTCCGGCGGCAGGTCGGCGGCGGCGAGGAAAGATGACAGGGCCTCGGCGGGGCCGGTCACCGAGGCCATCCGGGAGACCGGCGGGAAGCGCAGCTCGGCCCGGTCCGCCAGCTCACGGCGGGCGAAGCCGGCCGGGTCCCAGCGGACCAGCGCCTGCACCGGCCGCAGCGTCGGCTCGGCGACGATCACCACCGTGCCGCCCTCGTCCTGTCCGCGCACCAGCGCGCCTGCCGCCGTCCACCGCCGCAGCGCCTCCTCCCCCGCCCGCAGGTCGGGCCGGCCGAGCATGGCCCAGCCGTCCAGCAGCAGCGCCGCCGCGTAGCCGCCCTCGGCGACAGGTTCGGCGCCGGGCGTGGAGACGACCAGCGCCGGAGCCGCGGGCACCGCGTCCAGGATGTGGTCGCGGCCCGAGGTGCGGACCGGCACGGCCGGAAAGGCGCGGCCGAGCTCCTCGGCGGTGCGGCGGGCGCCGACGATCTGAGCGCGTAGCCGGTTGGAGCCGCACTCCGCGCACTGCCAGGCGCGCTCGGCCTGGCCGCACCAGGCGCAGTTCAGGTCCTGCTGGTCCGGCGCCTCCAAGGGCCCGGCGCAGTGGCGGCAGCGTGCAGGGGTGCGGCAGCGTTCGCAGGCGAGGCGGGGCGCGTAACCCCGGCGGGGCACCTGGACCAGGACCGGGCCGGTGCGCAGGCCGTCACGCACGGTCTGCCAGGCGAGGCTGGGCAGCCGGGCGGAGCGGGCGGCGCCGTCCCGGGCCAGCTCGCCGTCGCCGACCGTACGGATCAGAGGCGCGGCCCGCCGCAGCTGCTCCCGGTCCGCGAGGAGCGGCAGCGCCCAGCCGCCCTCCACGAGCTGCGCCGCCTCCACCGTGCAGGTCGTCCCGCCGAGCAGGAAGGCGGACCGGCCCTGGGTGGCCCGTAGCTCCAGGACCTCGCGGACGTGCGGGAAGGGGGCGTTGGTGTCGCTGTGGCTGGAGTCCCCGTCGTCCCAGACGGCGACCAGGCCGAGGTCCCGGACCGGCGCGAACATGGCGGCGCGGGTCCCGACGACGGCCCGCACCGAGCCCCGCCGCACCGCGAGCCACTGGCGGTAGCGCTTCTCGGGCCCGGAGTCGGCGGTGAGCACGGCGTGCCGGCCCGCGCCGAGCACCTCGGTCAGGGCGGCGTCGACCCGTGCGGCGACCCGCCCGTCCGGGACGACGACGAGCGCGCCGCGCCCGGAGGAGAGCGTGGCCGCGACGGCTCGGGCGATCTCCGCGGGCCAGTGCGGTCCCGGCAGGGCCGTCCAGACGGCTCGGGGCGCACCACCTTCGGCCAGGGCCCGGAGGAAGGCGGGACCCTGTCCGTACCGCTCCCAGGTGCCCGGCTCCGGGGCCGGAGGCGGCGGCAGCGGCTCCGGCGACGGCTTGGACTCGGCGCGGCCGTTGCGAGGCGGCACGGCGAGCTGGAGGACATCGGCGAGGCTGCCCGCGTACCGGTCGGCCACCGCCCGCGAGAGCGCCAGCAGCTCGGGCCCGAGGACCGGTTCCGGGGAGACGACGTAGGCGAGGGCGGCCAGCGTGCCCTGGTAGTCGGACTCGGCGCGGCGCTCGACGATGAACCCGTCGATCAGGCCGCCGCCCTCGCGCCGCCCGCTCTGCACGTTGTGACGCCCGGCGCCGAACCGCACCCGTACGCGAACGCCGGGCTGGGCGTCGGCGTCCAGCTCCTCGGGCACCGCGTAGTCGAAGAACTGATCGAGGTGGAGGACGCCCTTGTTGACCAGCACTCGGGCCACGGGCAGCTCCTTGGCGAGCGCGGCGCCGCGCCAGGTGCGCGGCTTGGCGCGCGGCACCTTCGCCCGGCGCACGGTCTCCCGGATCAGCGCAAGCTGCTCCGGCGCCCCGGCCCCGGGCTCGGCCGCCCCGGCTCCCGGTTCGGCGGACTGCTCGTTCTCGCTGCTCACAGCCAAATTCCTACCAGACGGCACTGACAGCGCCGACCGCGCGCAGAGCGGCGGGGCCCGGCCACCGCGTTCGGTGTCCGGGCCCCGCTGTCGTGCACGGTGCTGCTAGAGGCCGGCGGCCGCGCGGAGGGCGTCCACGCGGTCGGTGCGCTCCCAGGTGAAGTCCGGGAGCTCACGGCCGAAGTGCCCGTACGCGGCGGTCTGGGCGTAGATCGGGCGGAGCAGGTCGAGGTCCCGGATGATCGCGGCCGGGCGGAGGTCGAAGACCTCGCCGATCGCGTTCTCGATCTTCTCCGTGTCGACGGCGGCGGTGCCGAAGGTCTCGACGAAGAGGCCCACCGGCTCGGCCTTGCCGATCGCGTAGGCGACCTGGACCTCGCAACGGGTGGCGAGCCCGGCGGCCACCACGTTCTTCGCCACCCAGCGCATCGCGTACGCGGCGGAGCGGTCGACCTTGGACGGGTCCTTGCCGGAGAAGGCGCCGCCACCGTGGCGGGCCATGCCGCCGTAGGTGTCGATGATGATCTTGCGGCCGGTGAGGCCCGCGTCGCCCATCGGGCCGCCGATCTCGAAGCGGCCGGTCGGGTTCACCAGGAGGCGGTAGCCCTCGGTGTCCAGCTTGATGCCGTCCTCGACGAGCTGCGCGAGCACGTGCTCGACGACGAACTCGCGGATGTCGGGCGCGAGCAGCGAGTCCAGGTCGATGTCGCTGGCGTGCTGCGAGGAGACGACCACGGTGTCCAGACGGACCGCCTTGTCGCCGTCGTACTCGATGGTGACCTGGGTCTTGCCGTCGGGACGGAGGTAGGGGATGGTCCCGTTCTTCCGTACCTCGGACAGGCGCCGCGAGAGGCGGTGCGCGATGTGGATCGGGAGCGGCATGAGCTCCGGGGTCTCGTCGCAGGCGTACCCGAACATCAGGCCCTGGTCGCCGGCGCCCTGCTTGTCGAGCTCGTCCTCATCGCCCTCGACCCGCTTCTCGTACGCGGTGTCGACGCCCTGCGCGATGTCCGGCGACTGCGCGCCGATGGAGACCGAGACGCCACAGGAAGCACCGTCGAAGCCCTTTTTGGAGGAGTCGTAGCCGATCTCCAGCACCTTGTTGCGCACGAGGTTGGGGATGTCGGCGTAGGCCTTGGTCGTGACCTCGCCCGCGACATGCACCAGACCGGTGGTGATCAAGGTCTCGACGGCGACGCGCGAGGCGGGGTCGTCGCGCAGGAGCGCGTCGAGAATCGTGTCGCTGATCTGGTCAGCGATCTTGTCGGGGTGACCCTCGGTGACAGATTCCGAGGTGAAGAGACGGCGGGACACATCGCTCCCTGGGGTTGCAGCGGCTGCTGGCTGATCATGGGTGGCACGGCCGAGAGCTGCGCTCGGTGCGTACCGTCGACCAGTTTATCGGTCACGCCCGGCCACCGGGGCAGGCGTCTCGCCCTTTGGAGCGCGACAGCCCGTGACACGGCGGACACCTGAAGGATAATCCACCGTTCCGGACGGTGGTTACATCCCGTTATGAACCACTCTGGCTCGGCCGGAGGGTTGATTGTCACATCTGCTGGAATCTTCCCGAAACCAGATCCCAGACCGTGTCGGCGAGCGCTTCCTTGGGTCCGTACGGCACCGGGGTCTCGGTTCCGTCAGCGGCGAGGACGACCGCCTCGTTCTCCTCGGAGCCGAAGGTCTTGCGCTCGCCCACCTCGTTGACCACGAGCAGATCGCATCCCTTGCGGCGGAGCTTGGCCCGGCCGTTGGCGAGGACGTCGTCGGTCTCGGCGGCGAAACCCACCACGAGCTGACCGGGCCGGGCCCGCTCGGTGGCGACCTCGGCGAGGATGTCGGGGTTGCGGACGAGCGGGACGACGGGCGCCTCCTCGCCGTCCTTCTTCTTGATCTTGCCGGAGGCGTACGCGGCGGGCCGGAAGTCGGCCACGGCCGCCGCCATCACCACGACGTCCGCGTCGGCGGCCGCCTTGAGGACCGCCTCCCGCAACTGGACCGCCGTGCCGACCCGTACGACATCGGCCCCGGCCGGGTCGGGCAGGCCGGTGTTGGCCTCGATCAGGGTGACGCGCGCGCCGCGGGCCACGGCCGTGCGCGCCAGCGCGTAACCCTGCTTGCCGGAGGACCGGTTGCCGAGGTAGCGCACCGGATCCAGGGGCTCGCGGGTGCCGCCCGCGCTGATCACCACATGGCGGCCGGCGAGGTCGGGCTCGGTGACCCCGCGCGCCAGCACCCGGCGGCAGACCTCGAAGATCTCGCCCGGGTCCGGGAGCCGGCCCTTGCCGGTGTCGACGCCGGTGAGCCGTCCCACCGCGGGCTCGATGACGACCGCGCCGCGGCGGCGCAGGGTCGCCACGTTCTCCTGGGTGGCCGGGTGCTCCCACATCTCGGTGTGCATGGCGGGAGCGAAGACCACCGGACAGCGGGCGGTCAGGAGCGTGTTGGTGAGCAGGTCGTCGGCGAGACCGTGGGCGGCCTTGGCCAGCATGTCGGCGGTGGCCGGAGCGACGACGACGAGGTCGGCGCCCTGTCCGATCCGTACGTGCGGCACCTCGTGCACGTCGTCCCAGACCTGGTCGGAGACGGGGTGGCCGGAGAGCGCGGACCAGGTGGCGGCGCCGACGAAGTGCAGCGACGAGGCGGTCGGGACGACCCGTACATCGTGCCCGGACTCGGTCAGCCGGCGCAGCAGCTCGCACGCCTTGTAGGCGGCGATGCCCCCGCTGACCCCCAGGACGACCTTCGGCTTGTCCACTGCGTCTCCCCGCACTCGGCACCGTACAACGTGCTCTCCATGCTGCCTCACCGCACCGAGCGTGTTCACCCGGCCCCGGACACACCTCAGGCCCGGCGGACGGGCCGCCGGGCCTGATGGGGTGCGAGGGGCTGTCCTGCTACTGCGCGGGGCCCTCGATGGGCTCCGAGGTCAGCAGGCCCGCGTTGATCTCGCGGAGCGCGATCGAGAGCGGCTTCTCGTGCACGTGGGTGTCGACGAGCGGACCGACGTACTCAAGGAGACCTTCGCCGAGCTGCGAGTAGTACGCGTTGATCTGACGCGCGCGCTTGGCGGCGTAGATCACCAGGCTGTACTTCGAGTCGGTGGCCTCGAGGAGCTCATCAATCGGCGGGTTGATGATGCCCTCGGGCGTGGTGATGGAAGAGGACACTCTCTGCCTTCCGAAGGGGGTGTAGATCAAAGATCCGAGAGATCTGATCGATCGCGGAGATCTAGGCCTGAAGCATCAAGGCTAGCAGCTCGCGCGCGACATCCTCGACGGAGGTGTTGACGAGCGTCGTATCGAACTCGGCCTCGGCGGCCAGTTCGACCTTCGCGGCGGCGAGCCTGCGCTCGATCACGTCGGGCGCCTCGGTGCCCCGGCCGGTGAGCCGGCGCACCAGCTCCTCCCAGCTGGGCGGGGCCAGGAAGACCAGGCGCGCGTCGTCCATCGACTGGCGGACCAGCCGGGCGCCCTGGAGGTCGATCTCCAGCAGGACCGGTTCACCCGCCTCCAGGCGGTCGAGCACGGCACGGCGCGGTGTGCCGTAGCGGTTGCCCGCGAACTCGGCCCACTCCAGCAGCTCACCGTTGGCGATGAGCTTGTCGAACTCCTCGTCGTTCACGAAGAAGTAGTGCACACCGTTGCGCTCCCCGGGGCGCGGCTTACGGGTCGTCGCCGACACGGAGAGCCAGACCTCGGGGTGCACGGTGCGCATATGAGCGACGACCGTGCTCTTGCCGACCCCTGACGGGCCGGAGAGCACGGTCAGCCGCGGACGTACGTCCGGGGGTACGGGGGACGTCCCCCGGGATGTTGCAGCCATGGAGCGATTATCCAGGTTCTCAGGAGTGCCTGAGAACGCAGGACGGATCGGCGGCGGGAACGTCAGGCAGGGCTGCCGCCGAACTCCCGCTCCAGGGATGCGATCTGGTTGGAGCCGAGCCCCCGGACCCGGCGGCTTTCGGAGATGCCGAGACGCTCCATGATCTGCTTGGCACGGACCTTGCCGACGCCCGGCAGGGACTCCAGGAGGGCGGAGACCTTCATCTTCCCGATGACGTCGTTCTCCTGGCCCTGCTTGATGACCTCGTGGAGGGAGGCGCCGGAGTGCTTGAGTCGATTCTTTACCTCGGCCCGCTCCCGGCGAGCCGCGGCGGCCTTTTCGAGCGCGGCTGCGCGCTGTTCAGGGGTAAGGGGCGGAAGAGCCACGCCTACGTCACCTCGGATGTCGATCTGTCGGATACGGACCGGTGGGAGAGCTGGACGCCCTCCACCAGGTGAGCGACGAACACGGTGTGCTCGGCTGCTCTCGACGGAGACTAGCGGCCAAGGCCGCTGTAGTCAGCGAGAACAGACGAAAAGTCCTGGTCAGCCTTGGCCGACCAGGACATTTACCGCATAACCACCGGGTTTCCGGTCAGTAATTCGTCAGCAGCCCGTAAACGTGCCAGGGTCAACTGCCGGAGACGGCATCGCGGACCTCGTCCGCGAACCGCTCGGCCGCTTCGCGCAGCCCTGACGCGTCCGGACCGTGGCGCAGCACGCCCCGGCTCACGCTCGGCACCACGTTGCCGACCGCGTCGCCGAACACCGCCGGAAGATCCGCCGGGGTCGCTCCCTGGGCACCGATGCCGGGCGCGAGGAGCGGTCCGTTGATCGCCAGGTTCACGCCCGCGTCGCCGAGCGTCGCCCCGACCACCGCACCGACCGAACCGAGCGGGGCCGCTCCCGCGTTCTCCGCCGCCATGTGGTCGAGCATCAGCTGGGCCAGCGAGCGGCCGTCGGCAGCGGTGGCGCGCTGGACCTCGGCGCCCTCCGGGTTGGAGGTGAGCGCCAGGACGAAGACGCCGGCGCCGGAGACGGCGGCCGCGTCCAGGGCCGGGCGCAGCGAACCGAACCCGAGGTACGGGGAGACGGTGACGGCGTCGGAGAAGAGCGGGGAGTCCTTGTCCAGGTAGGTCGCCGCGTAGGCGCCCATGGTGGAGCCGATGTCGCCGCGCTTGGCGTCCATCAGGACCAGCGCCCCGGCGGACCGCGCCTCCTCGACGGCCTTCTCCAGTACGGCGATGCCACGCGAGCCGAACCGCTCGAAGAACGCCGACTGCGGCTTGAGGACGGCGACCCGGTCGGCCAGCGCCTCCACGACGGTCCGGGTGAAGCGCTCAAGGCCCGCGATGTCGTCGTTGAGCCCCCAGGAGGTGAGCAGGGAGGCGTGCGGGTCGATGCCGACGCAGAGCGGCCCGCGGGTGTCCATGGCGTGGCGCAGGCGCGCGCCGAAGGGTTCGAGCGTCACAGGGCGGCCTTCTTCCGGGTCTCGGCGCCGACGGCCTCGGCGAGGGTGGCGTACGGGGATGCGGCGAGCCTGGCGGCGAGGCCCTTATGGATCGCGCGTGCGTAGAAAGGGCCCTCGTAGATGAAGGCGCTGTAGCCCTGTACGAGGGTGGCTCCGGCCAGGATCCGCTGCCAGGCGTCCTCGGCGCTCTCGACGCCCCCGACGCCCACCAGGGTGATCCGGGTCCCGACGCGGGCGTACAGGCGGCTCAGGACGTCCAGGGAGCGCTCCTTGAGGGGTGCGCCGGAGAGTCCGCCGGTCTCGGCCACCAGTTCGGAGGCGGACTTCAGGCCGAGCCCTTCGCGGGCGATGGTGGTGTTGGTGGCGATGATCCCGTCGAGGCCCAGCTCCACGGCGAGGTCGGCGACCGCGTCCACGTCCTCGTCGGCGAGGTCCGGGGCGATCTTGACGAGGAGCGGGACGCGGCGGTCCGTGACGGTACGGTCGGCGGCCTCGCGTACGGCGGTGAGCAGCGGCCGCAGCGACTCGGTGGCCTGGAGGTTGCGCAGGCCCGGGGTGTTGGGCGAGGAGACGTTGACGACGAGGTAGTCCGCGTGGGCGGCGAGGGCCTCGGTGGACTTCACGTAGTCGGCGGCGGCCTCGGCCTCCGGCACGACCTTGGTCTTGCCGATGTTGACGCCGACGGTGGTGCGGAAGACCGGGTTACGGGAGGCGAGACGGGCGGCGACGGCGGCGGAGCCCTCGTTGTTGAAGCCCATCCGGTTGATCAGCGCGCGGTCCGCGACGAGCCGGAAGAGGCGCTGCTTGGGGTTGCCGGGCTGCGGTTCACCGGTGACGGTGCCGATCTCGATGTGGTCGAAGCCGAGCATCGTCATGCCGTCGATCGCGACCGCGTTCTTGTCGAAGCCGGCGGCCAGCCCGAAGGGACCGTGCATACGGAGGCCGAGCGCCTCGGTACGCAGCTCCTTGTAGCGGGGCGCGAGAGCGGCGGCGAGGAAGGTGCGCAGGACGGGGATGCGGGCGGCGAGGCGGATCCAGCGGAAGGCGGCGTGATGGGCCTGCTCCGGGTCCATCCGCTTGAAGACCAGCCGGAAGAAGAACTTGTACATGGAGTGATGTCCTAGGTGCTCGGTGTGCTCGACGGGGCCCGCGAAGAGGGGGACACCGTTTCCGGTGTCCCCCTTCGTGAAGCGGCTAGTCGCGCGCCGCGGTCAAGTGCTCGGCGTGTTCCTGGAGGGAGCGGACGCCGACGTCGCCGCCGTTGAGGGCGTCGATGCCCTGGACGGCCGCGGCGAGTGCCTGGACGGTGGTCAGGCACGGCACGGACCGGGCGACGGCGGCGGTGCGGATCTCGTAGCCGTCGAGGCGGCCGCCGGTGCCGTAAGGCGTGTTGACGATGAGGTCGACCTCGCCGTCGTGGATGTGCTGGACGATGGTCTTCTCGCCGTTGGGGCCTTCGCCTTCGGACTGCTTGCGCACGACGGTGGCGTTGATCCCGTTGCGCTTGAGGACCTCGGCGGTGCCGGAGGTGGCCATCAGCTCGAAGCCGTGCGCGACGAGCTCACGGGCCGGGAAGATCATCGAGCGCTTGTCCCGGTTGGCGACCGAGATGAACGCCCGCCCGGACGTCGGCAGCGGCCCGTACGCACCGGCCTGCGACTTGGCGTACGCCGTACCGAAGACCGAGTCGATGCCCATGACCTCGCCGGTGGAGCGCATCTCCGGCCCGAGGACCGTGTCGACGCCACGGCCGTGGATGTCGCGGAAGCGCGACCACGGCATGACGGCCTCCTTGACGGAGATCGGCGCGTCCAGCGGCAGCGTGCCGCCGTCACCGGTCTTCGGCAGCAGGCCTTCGGTGCGCAGCTCGGCGATGGTCGCGCCGAGCGAGATGCGCGCGGCGGCCTTGGCGAGCGGGACGGCGGTGGCCTTGGAGGTGAAGGGAACCGTACGGGAGGCGCGGGGGTTGGCCTCCAGGACGTAGAGGATGTCCCCGGACAGCGCGAACTGGATGTTGATCAGCCCGCGCACGCCGACACCGCGCGCGATGGCCTCGGTGGAGGCGCGCAGCCGCTTGATGTCGAATCCGCCGAGCGTGATCGGCGGCAGAGCACAGGCCGAGTCGCCGGAGTGGATACCGGCCTCCTCGATGTGCTCCATGACGCCGCCGAGGTACAGCTCGGTGCCGTCGTACAGCGCGTCGACGTCGATCTCGATCGCGTCGTCCAGGAACCGGTCCACCAGAACCGGCCGGGTCGGGCTGATCTCGGTGGACTCCGCGATGTACGACTCCAGGCGCGCCTCGTCGTACACGATCTCCATGCCGCGTCCGCCGAGGACGTAGGAGGGGCGGACGAGGACGGGGTAGCCGATCTCGTCCGCGATGGCCTTGGCGCCGGCGAAGGTGGTGGCGGTGCCGTGCTTGGGTGCGGGCAGCCCGGCTTCGGCGAGGACCTGGCCGAAGGCGCCGCGGTCCTCGGCGGCGTGGATCGCCTCCGGAGACGTACCGACGACGGGCACGCCGTTGTCCTTGAGGGCCTGGGAGAGGCCGAGGGGCGTCTGGCCGCCGAGCTGGACGATGACGCCGGCGATCGGGCCGGCCAGCGACTCTGCGTGGACGATCTCCAGGACGTCCTCCAGCGTGAGCGGCTCGAAGTAGAGCCGGTCGGAGGTGTCGTAGTCCGTGGAGACGGTCTCCGGGTTGCAGTTGACCATCACGGTCTCGTAGCCGGCGTCGCTGAGCGCGAAGGAGGCGTGGACACAGGAGTAGTCGAACTCGATGCCTTGGCCGATGCGGTTGGGGCCCGAGCCGAGGATGATCACCGCGGGCCTGGTGCGGCTCGCGACCTCGTTCTCCTCGTCGTAGGAGGAGTAGAAGTACGGCGTCTTCGCCGCGAACTCGGCCGCGCACGTGTCAACCGTCTTGTAGACCGGGCGGATGCCGAGCGCGTGGCGGACCTCGCGCACGACGTCCTCGCGCAGGCCACGGATCTCACCGACCTGCGCGTCGGAGAAGCCGTGCCGCTTGGCCTCGGCGAGCAGCTCGGGCACGAGCTTGTCGGCGGCGGCAAGCTCGTCGGCGATCTCCTTGATCAGGAAGAGCTGGTCGACGAACCACGGGTCGATCTTCGTGGCGTCGAAGACCTCCTCCTGCGTGGCTCCGGCGCGGATCGCCTGCATGACGGTGTTGATACGGCCGTCGGTCGGACGTACCGCTTCCGCGAGAAGCTCGGCCTTGTCGCCGACCGGGCCGGTGAAGGCGAACTGCGAGCCCTTCTTCTCCAGCGAGCGCAGCGCCTTCTGGAGGGCCTCGGTGAAGTTCCGGCCGATCGCCATCGCCTCGCCGACCGACTTCATGGTGGTGGTGAGGGTCGAGTCGGCGGAAGGGAACTTCTCGAAGGCGAACCGAGGTGCCTTGACGACGACGTAGTCGAGGGTCGGCTCGAAGGAGGCCGGGGTCTTCTCGGTGATGTCGTTCGGGATCTCGTCCAGCGTGTAGCCGACGGCGAGCTTGGCGGCGATCTTGGCGATCGGGAAACCGGTCGCCTTCGACGCCAGCGCCGAGGAGCGGGAGACGCGCGGGTTCATCTCGATGACGATGACCCGGCCGTCGGCGGGGTCGATCGCGAACTGGATGTTGCAGCCGCCGGTGTCGACGCCGACCTCGCGGATGATCGCGATACCGACATCGCGCAGCCGCTGGTACTCGCGGTCGGTGAGCGTCATGGCGGGAGCGACGGTGATGGAGTCGCCGGTGTGGACGCCCATCGGGTCGAAGTTCTCGATGGAGCAGACGACCACGACGTTGTCGTTCTTGTCGCGCATCAGCTCCAGCTCGTACTCCTTCCAGCCGAGAATGGACTCCTCCAGGAGCACCTCGGTGGTCGGCGACAGGGTCAGGCCCTGTCCGGCGATGCGGCGCAGCTCCTCCTCGTCGTGGGCGAAGCCGGAGCCGGCGCCGCCCATGGTGAAGGAGGGGCGGACGACGACCGGATAGCCGCCGAGGGTGTCGACGCCGGCGATGACGTCGTCCATGGAGTGGCAGATCACGGACCGGGCGGACTCGCCGTAGCCGATCTTCTCCTTGACGGCCTCGACGACGCCCTTGAACAGGTCGCGGTCCTCGCCCTTGTTGATCGCCTCGACGTTGGCGCCGATGAGCTCGACGCCGTACTTCTCCAGCACGCCCTGCTCGTGCATGGAGATCGCGGTGTTCAGCGCGGTCTGGCCGCCGAGCGTCGGCAGGAGCGCGTCGGGGCGCTCCTTCGCGATGATCTTCTCGACGAACTCCGGCGTGATCGGCTCGACGTACGTGGCGTCGGCGATCTCCGGGTCGGTCATGATCGTCGCCGGGTTGGAGTTGACCAGGATGACCCGCAGGCCCTCGGCCTTGAGGACACGGCAGGCCTGGGTGCCGGAGTAGTCGAACTCGGCGGCCTGGCCGATGACGATCGGACCCGAGCCGATGACCAGGACGGACTGGATATCGGAGCGCTTAGGCACGCTGGCCCTCCATCAGAGAAACGAAACGGTCGAACAGGTACGCGGCGTCGTGCGGGCCGGCGGCCGCCTCAGGGTGGTACTGGACGCTGAAGGCGGGCCGGTCCAGGAGCTGGAGGCCCTCGACCACCTGGTCGTTCAGGCAGACGTGCGAGACCTCGGCGCGGCCGAACTCCGTGTCGGAGACCTTGTCCAGCGGCGCGTCGACGGCGAAGCCGTGGTTGTGCGCGGTGACCTCGACCTTGCCGGTGGTGCGGTCCTGCACCGGCTGGTTGATGCCACGGTGGCCGTACTTCAGCTTGTACGTGCCGAAGCCGAGCGCGCGGCCGAGGATCTGGTTGCCGAAGCAGATGCCGAACAGCGGAGTGGACCGCTCCAGAACGCCCTGCATCAGCGCCACCGGGTGATCGGCGCTGGAAGGGTCGCCGGGGCCGTTGGAGAAGAAGACGCCGTCGGGCTCGACCGCGTACACCTCCTCCAGTGTCGCCGTGGCGGGCAGCACGTGCACCTCGATGCCGCGCTCCGCCATCCGGTGCGGCGTCATGCCCTTGATGCCGAGGTCCACCGCCGCGACCGTGAACTTCTTCGTGCCGATCGCCGGAACGACGTACGCCTCCTTGGTGGCGACCTCGGCCGACAGGTCCGCGCCCGTCATCTCCGGCGCCTGGCGCACCTTCGCCAGCAGTGTGCCCTCGTCCGCGATCGCGTTCCCGGAGAAGATGCCGACCCGCATCGCACCGCGCTCGCGCAGGTGGCGGGTCAGAGCGCGGGTGTCGACGCCGCTGATGCCGACGACGCCCTGCGCCGCCAGCTCCTCGTCCAGCGAGCGCTGCGAGCGCCAGTTGGACGGCTTGCGGGCGGGGTCGCGGACGACGTAACCGGAGACCCAGATACGGCCCGACTCCGGGTCCTCGTCGTTGACGCCCGTGTTGCCGACGTGCGGGGCCGTCATGACGACGACCTGGCGGTGGTACGACGGGTCGGTCAGCGTCTCCTGGTAACCGGTCATGCCGGTGGAGAACACCGCTTCGCCGAAGGTCTCCCCCACGGCCCCGTAGGCACGGCCGCGGAAGGCGCGGCCGTCCTCCAGGACGAGTACGGCGGGGGTCCGGGCCCCCCGGGTGGAGATCGTCATCGTGCGGTGCCTTCCGTAGTGGTGCTGGTGAGTTCCGTGGCGGCCGGGACGCCGGCCAGCCGGTTGACGGCGTCGACCCAGGCCTGGTGCTCGGCCGCGCGGTCGGAGCGGAAGCCGGAGTCGATCAGGGTCTCGCCGTGCGCCCAGGTGATGATCAGCAGGCCGCCCTCGGGGAGGACCTTGCCTGCCAGTGCCTGGTCGAGACGGGCCTCGCGCAGGGCCTCGGCCGGGATGAAGAAGTCGGCGGCGCCGGGGCGTACGACGTCCAGGCCGCGGGCGGTCAGCGTCAGCTCGGTCCGGCTGCGGGTGCCGAGGCCGTGCGCGACGATCCGGTCGAGCCAGTGTCCGGCGGTGGTGGAGGCGTGGTAGCGCCCCGCCAGCGTCAGCAGCGTCTCGTCGTCGGCGAAGCCCTCGGGCGTGGCCGCGAGCTCGGGCAGGTCGGACTGGAGCCGTCCGCGCCATTTCCAGCCCTCGCGCATCAGCCAGTAGACGAGGGCGATGAAGACCAGCAGGCCGATCACCCAGGCGATGCGGGCGGACCAGTCCGTCACTTCCGCCGACTTCTGCTCGGCGGCCAGGAGGTACAGGGGGGTCAGAGTTGTCACGCGAGCTTCCCGTCGACGACCGTGGCACGGCCCCGCAGGAAGGTATGGGTGACGCGGCCCGGCAGCTCACGCCCCTCGTACGGGGTGTTCCGGCTGCGGGACGCGAAGCCTGCGGGGTCCACGGCTCCACGGTATGCCGGATCGACCAGCGTGAGGTTGGCGGGCTCACCCGCCGAGACGGGACGGCCGTGTCCTTCGAGACGGCCGATGGCCGCGGGACGGAACGACATGCGGTCGGCGACGCCCGCCCAGTCGATCAGGCCGGTGTCCACCATCGTCTGCTGGACGACGGAGAGCGCGGTCTCCAGGCCCACCATCCCCATGGCCGCCGCCGCCCACTCGCAGTCCTTGTCCTCGTGCGGGTGCGGGGCGTGGTCGGTGGCGACGCAGTCGATGGTGCCGTCGGCGAGCGCCTCGCGCAGGGCCATGACGTCGGCCTCGGTGCGCAGCGGCGGGTTCACCTTGTAGACGGGGTTGTAGGAGCGGACCAGCTCGTCGGTGAGGAGGAGGTGGTGCGGCGTGACCTCCGCCGTGACGTTCCAGCCCTTGGACTTGGCCCAGCGGACGATCTCCACGGAGCCGGCGGTGGAGAGGTGGCAGATGTGGACGCGGGAGCCGACGTGGGCGGCGAGGAGGACGTCGCGGGCGATGATCGACTCCTCGGCGACGGCGGGCCAGCCGCCGAGCCCGAGTTCGGCGGAGACGACGCCTTCGTTCATCTGGGCGCCCTCGGTCAGGCGCGGCTCCTGGGCGTGCTGGGCGACGACGCCGTCGAAGGCCTTCACGTACTCCAGGGCGCGGCGCATGATCACCGCGTCGTCGACGCACTTGCCGTCGTCGGAGAAGACCACCACTCCGGCGGCCGAGTCGTGCATCGCGCCGAGCTCGGCGAGCTTCTTGCCCTCCAGGCCTACGGTGACGGCTCCGACGGGCTGGACGTCGCAGTAGCCGGACTCCTTGCCCAGGCGCCAGACCTGCTCGACGACGCCGGCGGTGTCGGCGACGGGGAAGGTGTTGGCCATGGCGTGGACGGCGGTGAAGCCGCCCGCCGCCGCGGCCCGGGTGCCGGTGAGGACGGTCTCGGAGTCCTCACGGCCAGGCTCGCGCAGGTGGGTGTGGAGGTCGACGAGGCCCGGCAGCAGGACCTGGCCGGCCGCCTCGATGACGGTGGCGCCGTCGGGGGCCTCGATGGCGGTGGCCACCTCGGCGACGGTCTCGCCGTCGATCAGGACGTCCCTAGGCTCGCCGCCGAGGATCCGCGCACCGCGGATAAGGATCTTGCTCATGGTTACTTGGTCTCCTCGGTACGGGCGGTGGCCTCGGTACGGGTGGGGCTCTCGGGACGGGCAGGAGCGGACAGGGCGGTGTCGGAGCCGCCGAGCAGCAGGTAGAGGACGGCCATCCGGATGGAGACGCCGTTGGCGACCTGCTCGACGGCCGTGCAGCGGTCGGAGTCGGCGACCTCGGCGGTGATCTCCATGCCGCGGACCATCGGGCCGGGGTGCATGACGATGGCGTCCTCGGGCATCTTCGCCATGCGCAGGCCGTTCAGGCCGTAGCGGCGGGAGTACTCGCGCTCGGTCGGGAAGTAGGCGGCGTTCATCCGTTCGCGCTGCACCCGCAGCATCATCACCGCGTCGGACTTCGCCAGCACGTCGTCCAGGCTGTAGCTGACATCGCAGGGCCACTGCTCGACGCCGACCGGCACCAGCGTCGGCGGGGCCACCAGGGTGACGTGCGCGCCGAGCGTGGTGAGCAGGTGGACGTTGGAGCGGGCGACGCGGCTGTGCAGGATGTCGCCGACGACGGTGATCCGGCGGCCGTCCAGGTCGCGGCCGAGGCCGGTGTCGGCGCCGACGAGCCGGCGCCGCATGGTGAAGGCGTCGAGCAGTGCCTGGGTGGGGTGCTCGTGGGTGCCGTCGCCGGCGTTGACCACGGCTCCGTCGATCCAGCCGGAGGTGGCGAGCCGGTAGGGGGCGCCGGAGGCGCCGTGCCGGATGACGACGGCGTCGGCGCCCATCGCCTCCAGGGTGAGCGCGGTGTCCTTGAGGGACTCGCCCTTGGAGACGGAGGAGCCCTTGGCGGAGAAGTTGATGACGTCGGCGGAGAGCCGCTTGGCGGCGGCCTCGAAGGAGATACGGGTCCGGGTCGAGTCCTCGAAGAAGAGGTTGACGACGGTCCGGCCGCGCAGGGTCGGGAGCTTCTTGATCGGCCGGTCCGCGACCCGGGCCATCTCCTCGGCGGTGTCGAGGATCAGGACGGCGTCGTCGCGGGTGAGGTCGGCGGCCGAGATGAGGTGGCGCTTCATCTGGGGTTCTCCGGTGGCTGGAGGAGGGTGTGCAGGCGTGCGGGCGCGCGGGAGCACCACGTACGTCCCTCGGAAGGGCGTACGGGAGGGCTCGGGCTTACTGCGCGTCCGCGGGCTCGGTCCGCTGGACGCCGAGCAGCACGGCGTCGCGGCCGTCCTCCTCGGCGAGCTGGACCTTGACCGTCTCCCGCAGCGACGTGGGGAGGTTCTTGCCGACGTAGTCGGCACGGATCGGGAGTTCGCGGTGGCCGCGGTCGACGAGGACCGCGAGCTGCACGGCACGCGGGCGGCCGATGTCGCCGAGCGCGTCGAGTGCGGCGCGGATCGTGCGGCCGGAGAAGAGCACGTCGTCGACGAGGACGACCAGCTTTCCTTCGATGCCCTCACCGGGGATGTCCGTACGGGCCAGGGCGCGTGCCGGGCGCAGTCTCAGGTCGTCGCGGTACATGGTGATGTCGAGGGAGCCGACCGGCATTTTCCGGCCGGTGATCTCTTCGAGTTTGTCGGCCAGCCGGCGGGCGAGGAAGACGCCTCGCGTCGGGATGCCGAGCAGCACCACATCGTCGGCGCCCTTGGCGCGTTCGACGATCTCGTGGGCGATACGGGTCAGAACACGGGCGATGTCGGGGGCCTCGAGAACGGGGCGTGCCGCGTTGCCTGTGGCGTCGTGCTGTGCGTCCATAAGAAACGGACCTCCTTCTCCGCCTCACGGGACGGACCTTAAAGGACGTCGAAATTACGTCACTCACGTTACCAGGGCTTGTGTGAGGCCTTGGCCCCGCCCCCTGGAGGTGCCGGTCCGGACCATTCGGCTTGACGCATCCAAGTAACGCTGCGTAACCTCACAGTGAGTTACCAGCCACGCGGCGGAGCCGCACACTGTTCCAGCGTCCGGGGAGCCATATGTCCAGCGAATACGCAAAACAGCTCGGGGCCAAACTCCGCGCCATCCGCACCCAGCAGGGCCTCTCCCTCCACGGCGTGGAGGAGAAGTCACAGGGTCGCTGGAAGGCCGTCGTGGTCGGTTCGTACGAGCGCGGCGACCGTGCCGTGACCGTACAGCGCCTCGCCGAGCTGGCGGATTTCTACGGGGTCCCGGTGCAGGAGCTGCTGCCCGGTACGACTCCGGGCGGAGCCGCCGAGCCGCCGCCGAAGCTCGTCCTGGACCTGGAGCGCCTCGCCCACGTCCCGCCGGAGAAGGCCGGGCCGCTGCAGCGCTACGCGGCGACCATCCAGAGCCAGCGCGGTGACTACAACGGCAAGGTGCTCTCGATCCGCCAGGACGACCTGCGCACCCTCGCCGTGATCTACGACCAGTCGCCGTCCGTTCTGACGGAGCAGCTCATCAGCTGGGGCGTGCTGGACGCGGACGCGCGCCGCGCGGTCTCCCACGACGAGAGCTGAGACCTGCCGGGTTCCGGGCCCACCGCCGCGGACCCCTCAGCAGAAACGTGCCGCCGGGTCGGCGGGAGCCTTCGGGTTCCCGCCGGCCCGGCGTTCTTCGTCCCTACCGGCGGCGAGAACGCCGAAGGGCCCACGGTCGGCTGACCGTGGGCCCTTCGTGGCGTACGTGGCGAGGCAGCCCCGCACCGGGCCGGGCTACTGCTCCCGGCGGAGGTTCGGCTTGAGGTCCTTGAAGCGGGCCAGCAGGCCGTTCACGAACGACGGGGAGTCGTCGGTGGAGAACTCCTTGGCGAGCTGGACCGCCTCGTCGATCACCACGGCGTCCGGGGTCTCGTCCATCCAGATCAGCTCGTACGCGCCGAGCCGGATGATGCTGCGGTCGACGACCGGCATGCGGTCGATCTCCCAGTCCACGGCGTAGGTGACGATGAGGTCGTCGATCCGGTCCGCGTACTGCGCGTACCCCTCGACAAGCTCCATCGTGAACTCGCCGACCGGCGGCTGACGGTCGTCGGTCCGCGAGTGCCGGACCCAGTCCGCGAGGACGCTCTGCACGGACTCGCCGCGCTGGTCGGCCTCGAAGAGGATCTGGAAGGCGCGCTTGCGGGCCTTGTTCCGGGCAGCCACGGTTAGCTGTTCACCCGGCCGAGGTAGTCGCCCGAGCGGGTGTCGACCTTGATCTTCTCGCCGGTGGAGATGAAGAGCGGCACGCCGATCTCGTAACCGGTCTCCAGGGTGGCGGGCTTGGTGCCACCGGTGGAGCGGTCACCCTGGACGCCCGGGTCCGTGTGCTGGATGGTCAGCTCGACGGCGGCGGGCAGCTCGACGTAGAGCACCTCGCCCTCGTACTGCGCGACCGAGGCGGTGAAGCCCTCGATCAGGAAGTTGGCGGCGTCGCCGACGGCCTTGCGGTCGACCATGAGCTGGTCGTACGTGTCCATGTCCATGAAGACGAAGTACTCGCCGTCCATGTACGAGAACTGCATGTCGCGGCGGTCGATGGTGGCCGTCTCGACCTTCACGCCGGCGTTGAACGTCTTGTCGACGACCTTGCCGGAGAGCACGTTCTTGAGCTTGGTGCGCACAAAGGCGGGGCCCTTGCCGGGCTTGACGTGCTGGAACTCGACGACGGACCAGAGCTGGCCTCCGTCGAGCTTGAGCACCAGGCCGTTCTTGAGGTCGTTCGTGGAAGCCACGGTTGCGGAATCTCCTGGACTGAAGCTGGTGGAACGACCGGGGATGCGCGCTAGAGCGCGAGCAGTTCCTTGGTCGTCATGGTGAGTAGCTCGGGTCCGCCGTCCGCCTCGGGGCGCACGACGAGCGTGTCAGCGATCCGGACACCGCCCCGGCCCGGGAGGTGGACCCCCGGTCCGACGGTGACCGGCACACAAGCGTCCAGTTTACCCATGGCCGTCGGTGCCAATTGCGGGTCCTCCTCGTTTTCGAGCCCCACACCGTGCCCGGTCCACGGCTGGAGGCCCTCACCGTGCCCCGCCGACTCCAGGAGATGCCGGGCCGCACGGTCCACGTCCCGGTAGGCGGCGCCCGGCGCCAACGCCTCCCTGCCGCCTCGCTGAGCGGCGAAAACGAGGTCGTACAGCTCGATCTGCCACTGGGCCGGGGCGGTGCCGATGACGAAGGTCCGGCCGATCTCGCAGCGGTAGCCGTGGTAGCTCGCACCGAGACGTACGGAGAGGAAATCGCCTTCCTCCACCCGGCGGTCGGAGGGCCGGTGGCGGCTCTGGCCGGAGTTGGGGCCGGTGGCGACGGAGGTGGCGAAGGCCGGGCCGTCCGCGCCGTGGTCGACCAGACGGCGCTCCAGCTCCAGCGCGAGATGGCGCTCGGTGCGGCCGACGAGGATCGATTCGAGGAGTTCTCCGAGGGCCTGATCGGTGATCTCGGCGGCGATGCGCAGAGCGCCGATCTCCTCCTCGTCCTTGACGATCCGCTGCTGTTCGACGGTGAAGCCGAGATCGGCCAGCCGGAGGCCCGGCGCGGCCTTGGCCATGGCGCGGTGGCGGGCCACGGTCAGGTCGTGCTCCTCCACGGCGAGCGAGTCCGCGCCGGAGGCGGCGGCGAGCCCGGCGGCCTCCACCACCGGGTCTCCGTCCGGTACGGGCAGGACGTCGACCCGGAGCGCCTCGTCGGGCCGTCCGTGGCCGGCCTCGCCGCTCGGGGCGCGCGGGCAGAGCAGAACGTCCTCGCCGGGGCCGAGCAGCAGCACGGCGCCGGGCGGCGCTCCGCCCGCGAGATAGCGGACGTTGGCGGGGCGGGAGACCAGAGCGGCCGCGGATCCAGCGGCGGCGCACCGGTCGCGGAGCAGCCCGCGTCGGACGGCGTGCACCTCAGACATGCTCCGAGCGTACGAACGAATCCCGCTGCCCGCGCGGTCGGCGCATCCGACCGGGGGCCCGCACCGCCGCTACCAGGCGGGCGGTGAGGCGATGGAGCGGGCCAGGACGTCGTCCAGAACCCGGGCCGTGGTCTCCACGTCGTACGTCGAGTTGTCGATGATCGGGAGGCCGGAGCCGTACCAGCCGGCCATCCGGCCGTGGATGCGGGCGACCTCCTCGTCGGAGAGCCTGCGGTTGCCGCTGCGGGCGGCGTTGCGCTCCAGGACGATCTCCAGTCCGGGCAGCAGCACGACGGGCAGCAGGCCGGGACCCACGTGGCGCTTCCAGCCGCCGAGGCCGACGACCGGTCGGTCGGGGAAGACGGCGTCGTCGAGGATGCAGGAGATGCCGTTGGCGAGGAAGTTACGGGCGGCGAAGCCGCAGGTGCGGCGGGCCAGCCGGTACTGGGCCTCGGAGTGGTCGTTCCAGCCGGCCTGCGGGTCGGCGAAGCCGGAGCAGACCCACTCGCGGACGTCGTCCAGCGAGACATGGGCGGTGGGCACGCGGCGGCGGGCCGCCCAGAGCCGCGCCACGGTGGTCTTGCCGGCGCCGGCCGGGCCGATCAGCAGCACGGCGAGCGTGGCGCCGCCGGTGCCGGGCTCGGCGGGCGGCGCGGGCAGCGGGACGGGGCCGCCGGGAGGCAGCGGGACGTGTCCGGTGGGCTGGCCGCCGGAGGGCGGCGGCGTGGGTCCGGTCCCGCTCCAGCCGTACTGCGGGGCCTGGCCGTGTGTCTGGGGTTGCGGAGGGCGGCCCGGGGCGGGCGGCGGGGCCTGGCCGGGTGCCGGAGCCTGAGGGGCCTGGGACGGCGGAGGTATCGGGGGCGGGCCCGGGGGTCCGGGGTGGCCGGGGTGCTGGGCCTGGTGCGACCAGCCCGCCGGCCCGTTACCGGGTCCTCGGGGCGGCGGCAGCGGGGCCCCCACTGGGTGCTGCATCCGGTGGCCACTCCGTCTCGTAACTGCGACTGACGCTGATGGGACGGCTACCGTACCTTCCCGGGCCGTCTCAGAGTGAACGGCCCGGGAAGGCGCGGAGTGCCCGTGAGCACCGGGGACTGTCAGTCCGTCAGTTCGTCGGCCAGGGCCCGCAGCGCGAGCCGGTAGGAGCCGATCCCGAACCCGGCGACCGTGCCCGTGGCCACCGGCGCGACCACGGAGGTGTGCCGGAACTCCTCGCGGGCGTACGGGTTGGAGATGTGCACCTCGATCAGCGGCGCGGTGCGCTGCGCGGCCGCGTCCCGCATCCCGTACGAGTAGTGCGTGAAAGCGCCCGGGTTGAGGACGACCGGGATCGAACCGTCCGCCGCCTCGTGCAGCCAGCGGATCAGTTCGCCTTCGTCGTTGGTCTCGCGTACGTCGACGTCGAAGCCGAGCTCCTTGCCGAGCGCGGTGCAGGTATCGACGAGTCCGGCGTAGGAGGTGGCGCCGTAGACATCGGGCTCGCGGGAGCCGAGCCGGCCGAGGTTCGGGCCGTTGAGGACGAAGACCCGGCGGGTCACGCGGAGACCTCCCCGTAGGCGGCGAGCAGCACGGCCGGGTCGGGGCCCTCCAGGACGGTGGGCTTGCCGAGCGCGTCCAGGACGATGAAGCGCAGGAGGTCGCCGCGCGACTTCTTGTCGACCTTCATGTTCTCCAGGAGCTTGGGCCACTGGTCGCCGCGGTAGGTGAGCGGCAGGCCGACCGACTCCAGGATGGTGCGGTGCCGGTCGGCGGTGGCGTCGTCCAGGCGTCCGGCGAGCCGGCCCAGCTCGGCGGCGAAGACCATGCCGATGGAGACGGCGGCGCCGTGGCGCCACTTGTAGCGCTCGTTCTTCTCGATGGCGTGGCCGAGCGTGTGGCCGTAGTTGAGGATCTCGCGGAGGCCGGACTCCTTGAGGTCGCTGGAGACGACCTCGGCCTTGACCCGGATCGACCGCTCGATCAGCTCGGCGGTGTGCGGTCCGGACGGCGTACGGGCGGCCTCGGGGTCGGCCTCGATCAGGTCGAGGATGACCGGGTCGGCGATGAAGCCGGCCTTGATGATCTCGGCCATGCCGGAGACGTAGTCGTGGACCGGCAGCGAGTCGAGCGCGGCGAGGTCGCAGAGGACTCCGGCGGGCGGGTGGAAGGCGCCGACGAGGTTCTTGCCCTCGGCGGTGTTGATGCCGGTCTTGCCGCCGACGGCCGCGTCGACCATGCCGAGTACGGTGGTCGGGATGGCGATCCAACGCACGCCGCGCAGCCAGCTGGCCGCGACGAACCCGGCGACGTCCGTGGTGGCGCCGCCGCCGATGCCGACGATGACGTCGGTGCGGGTGAAGCCGGTCTGGCCGAGCGCCTTCCAGCAGTAGGCGGCGACCTCGACGGTCTTGGCCTCCTCCGCGTTCGGCAGCTGGATGGCGATGGCCTCGTAGCCTTGGTCGACGAGGTCCTGGCGGACCGCCTCACCGGTCTCGGCGAGCGCCTCGGGGTGCAGGACGGCGACCCGCTTGGCGCGGTCGCCGATGAGCTGCGGCAGCTCGCCGAGGAGCTGGTGGCCGACGAGGACCTCGTACGGGTCGGAGCCCGCCGAGCCTGCGACCTGGATGCGGGTGGGGCCCTGCTGCGTCATGCCGGTGTTCTCCACGCCGGGGGCCGCTGGGCCCTCCGGCAGTTCCAGTGCGTCGATGATCGCTTGGGCGACCTCTTCGGGGGTGTTCTCGTCGGTGGCGACGACCGTGCGGGCCACCTCTTCGTACAGGTGGCGGCGCGCGTCCATCAGCTCGCGCCACTGCCGGCGCGGGTTGACCGCGAGGAGCGGGCGGGCGGTGTTGAGGCCGACGCGGCGCACGGCCTCGTCCACGTCCATGGAGAGGTAGACGACCGGGCGGTCCGCCAGCAGCTCCCTGGTCGCCTCGTCCAGGACGGCTCCGCCGCCCAGGGAGAGGACGCCCGCGTGTCCGGCGAGGGCCGCGGCGACGGCCCGGCGCTCCAGGGCGCGGAAGTGGTCCTCTCCCTCGTCGTAGAAGATCTCCGCGATCGGCTTGCCCGCCTCGGCGACGACGTCCGCGTCGCTGTCCCGGTGGGTGGTGCCGAGCCGGGCGGCGAGCAGTTCGCCGACGGTGGACTTGCCGACGCCCATCGGGCCGACGAGGACGACCAGGGGGCCGCTCATCGGATCTGGAGGTGGTCGAGGTACGACCGGACGTTGCGGGAGGTCTCGGGGACGCTGTCGCCGCCGAACTTCTCCGCGACCGCGTCGGCCAGGACCAGGGCGACCATGGCCTCGGCGACGATACCGGCGGCCGGGACGGCACAGACGTCGGAGCGCTGGTGGTGGGCCTTGGTGGCCTCGCCGGTGACGACGTCCACGGTGGCCAGGGCGCGCGGCACGGTCGCGATGGGCTTCATCGCGGCGCGGACGCGCAGCAGCTCGCCGGTGGTGAGCCCGCCCTCGGTGCCGCCGGAGCGGCCGGAGGTGCGCCTGATGCCGTCCTCGGTGGCGACGATCTCGTCGTGCGCCTTGGAACCGGGGACCCGGGCCAGGTCGAAGCCGTCGCCGACCTCGACGCCCTTGATGGCCTGGATGCCCATGAGCGCGGCGGCGAGCCGGGCGTCCAGGCGGCGGTCCCAGTGCACGTGCGAGCCGAGCCCGACGGGCACGCCGTACGCCAGCACCTCGACGACCCCGCCGAGGGTGTCGCCGTCCTTGTGGGCCTGGTCGATCTCGGCCACCATCGCCTTGGAGGCGTCGGCGTCCAGGCAGCGGACCGGGTCGGCGTCCAGCTTGTCCACGTCGGCCGGGGCCGGGTAGACGCCGTACGGCGCCTTCGCGGCGGCCAGCTCGACGACATGGCTGACGATCTCGATGCCCGCGGTCTCCTTGAGGTAGGAGCGGGCGACAGCGCCGAGGGCGACGCGCGCGGCGGTCTCCCGGGCGCTGGCGCGCTCCAGGACCGGCCGGGCCTCGTCGAAGCCGTACTTCTGCATCCCCGCCAGGTCGGCGTGGCCGGGGCGGGGCCGGGTCAGCGGCGCGTTACGGGCCAGCTTGGCCAGGTCGTCGGGGTCGACCGGGTCGGCCGACATGACCTGCTCCCACTTGGGCCACTCGGTGTTGCCGACCATGACGGCGACCGGGGAGCCCATGGTGAGGCCGTGCCGTACGCCGCCGAGGAAGGTGACCTCGTCCTGCTCGAACTTCATCCGGGCACCACGGCCGTAACCGAGCCGCCGCCGGGCGAGCGCCTCCGCCACCATCTCCGTCGTGACCGGGACACCGGCGGGAAGTCCCTCCAGCGTCGCCACCAGTGCGGGGCCGTGCGACTCCCCCGCGGTCAGCCAGCGCAACCTGCTCAAAGGTGCTCCTCATGCTCGCGCCTGAAAATCCGACGGCGCGACCAGGTGCGCGGCCCCGGTCCGCCACCGTCGATCCTCCCACGACCGGAAGCGATGTCCGGCCGCCGGTCCAGGAAACGGACACCAGTCCCACCCGCCGGAACGTGGAGGACCCCACCGGCTCCCGTCAGCGGGCCGCGAGCGCCGCTTCCCCGGCGCGCCGCATGGCCGCCAACGGTGCGGGCCGCCTGCCGGTCATCTGCTCGACCTGGAGCAGCGCCTGATGCACCAGGAGGTCGAGCCCGCCGACGACAGCGCCACCGCGCGCGGACCAGGCCGAGGCCAGCGCCGTCGGCCACGGCTCGTACAACACGTCGAAGAGGATGCCCGGGTTCTGCGGTACGTCGGCGGCCACGGCGTCGGTCGTGCCGGCCGGAGTCGTGGCGATGACCAGCGGCGCTTCCAGCGCCCGCGATCCCTCCGCCCAGTCGGCCACCCGGACGTCCACGCCGAGGCGCCGGCCCCAGCCGCGCATCTCGTCGGCGCGTTCCCGGCTGCGTACGTAGGCGGTGACCGGCCCCGCGCAGATCACCGCGAGCGCGGCGAGGGCGGAGGAGGCGGTGGCGCCTGCGCCGAGGACGGCTGCCGACTCGACCTTCTCGACCCCGCGCTCCCGCAGGGCGGCGATCATGCCGGGGATGTCCGTGTTGTCGCCGACCCGTCGGCCGTCCTCGGTGAACACGACCGTGTTGACGGCCTCCACCGAGGCGGCGGTCGGGCTGATCTCGTCCAGCAGCGGGATGATCGCCCGCTTGAGCGGCATGGTCAGCGACAGCCCGGCCCAGGAGGGGTCCAGCCTCTCGATGAAGCCGGGCAGCGCCGCCTCGTCGACCTCGAACCGGTCGTAGGACCAGTCGCCGAGGCCGAGCTCGGCGTAGGCGGCGCGGTGCAGCACCGGGGAGAGCGAGTGGACGATGGGCGAGCCGAGGACGGCGGCCCGGTGCGTGTCAGCCGAGGGCATCGAACTTCTTCTTGAGCTCGAGGTGCTCGTCGTACGTCTTGGCGAACTCGGTCTTGTGCATGCCGTCGGTCGCCACGAAGTACAGCCAGCCGTCCGCCGTGGGGTTCAGGGCCGCGCCGAGCGCATCGGCACCGGGGTTGCTGATGGGACCCGGAGTGAGGCCCCTCTGCGTGTACGTGTTGTACGGGTCCTTGCTGCTGAGGATCTCGGACTCGCTGATATTGATGTTGCTCTGCTTCTTGAGGTAGTTGAACGCCGAGTCGAACTGGAGCAGCTGGTTCGTCTCGGTATTGGTGGGCTTGAGGCGGTTGTAGACGACCTCGGCCATCTTCCGGAAGTCGTCGTGGGTCTTGCCCTCCACCTGGACCAGGCTCGCCACCGTGACCACCTGCCACGGCCCGTCGAGCTTGTGCCTCTTGGCGACGGCTTCCAGGTCGAGCTTGTCGTACTCCTTGTTGGCCCGCGTGACCATCCGCTTCAACGCGTCCTCGGGCTTGGACCCCTTGGCGACCGGGTACGCCGCCGGATACAGGAAGCCCTCCAGCGGGTCCTTGACGTCCGGGTTGTCGTCGGCCCACTCGGGCAGTCCCAGCGACTCCGCCTTGGTCTTGGCGATCTCCGCCGTGGTGCCCTTCGCCAGCTCGAGCCGGTCGTCGATCTTCGCGTAGACCGCGGCATTGCGGGTGCCCTCAGGGATCACCAGCAGGTTCTGGCTCTTCCCGTCGAGCATCAGCTCGATCGCGCTGGCCGCCGACATCTCCTTGTTCAGGAGGTACACACCGGCCTGGAGCGACTTGCCTTTGGGGTTGTCGTTCTGCGCCGCGACGAAGGCGTCGGAGGACTTGATGACGCCCTTCTTGCGCAGGATGTTCGCGATGTCGTAGCCGTACGAGCCCTCGGGGATCTCGACCTCGACCTTCTCGCCGTTGCCCGATCCCGCGAAGTCGGCCGGAGCGCCGAACTGCTTCTTCCAGTACGTGTATCCGACGTACGACGCTCCACCCACGCCGCCGACCAGGACGACGGCGACGACCAGGCAGGCGCAGCCGTTGCGGTTTTTCTTCTTCTTGCTCTTGCCGCCGCGCCGCTCGCCGTCGCCGCGGTCCCGGCGTGCGGAGCGCGAGGAGTCGTCGTCCGGGTCGTCGTCACCGTCGCGGGGCTCGCGGGCGGCCGGTTCGTCGGCGCCGGTGAAGAAAGGATGCGTCTCTTCCTGCGGCTGGTCCGGGTCCCAGTCCGTCGACGGCCTCTGCTGCTGCTCGGGCTGAGGAGGCTGTTGCGGCTCGGCCTCGCGGCGGCCCGGCGGCTGCGGCGGGGGGTAGGCCTCGGGCGTGCCGTAGTAGTCGTGCGATTCGCCGTAGCCGGGTTGCTGCTGGGCATAGTACGGATCCTGGGGCTCGGCGCCGTACGGCATGGCGGGCTGCCGGCCGGAGTCCCAGCCGCCGTCGTACTGCGGTTGGGCGGGAGGCTGCTGACCGTACGGGTCCTGATGCTGCGCACCGTACTGCTGCTGCGCGTACTGCTGGTTCTGGTCATACTGCTGCTGCGGGTACTGCTGCTGGTGCTGCTCGGCGTACGGGTCCTGCGGATAGGGCTGCTGCTGGTCGCCGTACTGGCCCTGGCCGTGGCCGGCCTGCCGGCCTCCCCATCCCTGGTCCCCGTACAAGGGGTCCTCGGGATGCCACGGTTCGGAGCCGGGGCCCCGGCCATACTCAGTCATCGATCCCCTAGAGCCGCGAGACGACGTTCCGTCTCTTCGCTTCGCTGTGCGGTGTTTGTTCGAACCACCGACGCATCGCGCGGAACGTTACCGTATCGCGATCAGACAACCACTTCGACGCCCTCGCCCGGGGGATTACCTGACGCCCGTTCGGACTCCAGAGCGTTCTGAAGGATCACCACAGCGGCAGCCTGGTCGATGACAGACCGGCCCTTCTTGGACTTCACGCCCGAGGCGCGCAGCCCCTGAGTGGCCGTCACTGTGGTCATCCTCTCGTCCACCAACCGCACCGGAACGGGCGCGATCGAGCGGGCGAACACCTGAGCGAAGTCGCGCACCTTGGCTGCTGCGGGGCCCTCGCCGCCGCCGAGCGAGCGGGGCAGACCGACGATCACCTCGATCGGCTCGTACTCCTCGACGATGGCTACCAGCCGCCGGTGGGCGGCCGGGACATCACGTCCCGGCACGGTCTCCACCGGCGTGGCCAGGATCCCGTCGGGGTCGCACGAGGCGACCCCGATCCGGGCGTCCCCGACATCGACGGCGAGCCGTCGTCCGCGGCGCATCTGCGTCATCCCGTCCGTCACGCGGTCTCGGTGACGAGGCGTTCGACAGCGGCGACGGCGTCACCGATGGCGGCCGGGTTCGTGCCGCCGCCCTGGGCGACGTCCGGCTTGCCGCCGCCACCGCCGCCGAGCGTCTTGGCGGCCGTACGGACGAGGTCACCGGCCTTGAGGCCGCGCTCGCGGGCGGCCTCGTTGGTGGCGATGACCGTGAGCGGGCGGCCGTTGGCCGTGGTGAACAGGGCCACGACGGCCGGGCGCCCGCCCTGGATACGGCCACGCACGTCCAGGACCAGCTTGCGCAGGTCGTCGGCGGAGGTGCCGTCGGGGACCTGACCGGTGACCAGGGCCACGCCGCGTACGTCCTTGGCGGAGTCGACCAGTCCGGCGGCGGCGGCCAGGACCTTCTCCGCGCGGAACTTCTCGATCTCCTTCTCGGCGTCCTTCAGCTTGCCGAGCATGCCCGCGATCTTCTCCGGGAGCTCCTCGGGACGGCCCTTGACCAGCTCCTGGAGCTGGGCGACGACCGTGTGCTCGCGGGCGAGGAAGTTGTACGCGTCCACGCCGACGAGGGCCTCGATACGGCGCACGCCGGAGCCGATGGAGGACTCGCCGAGCAGCTTGACCAGGCCGAGCTGGGCGGTGTTGTGGACGTGGGTGCCGCCGCACAGCTCCTTGGAGAAGTCGCCGATGGTGACGACCCGGACCCGCTCGCCGTACTTCTCGCCGAACTCGGCGATGGCGCCCTGCTTCTTGGCCTCGTCGATCGACATGACCTCGGCCTGGACGTCGAGTTCGCGCGAGAGGACCTCGTTGATCTTCTGCTCGACGTCGGTGAGGACCGTGCCGGGAACGGCGGCGGGCGAACCGAAGTCGAAGCGGAAGCGGCCCGGTGAGTTCTCGGAGCCGGCCTGGGCGGCCGTCGGGCCGAGCGCGTCGCGCAGCGCCTGGTGCGTGAGGTGCGTGGCGCTGTGGGCGCGGGCGATGGCCCGGCGGCGGGTGGAGTCGATGGAGGCGAAGACCGGGGCCCCGACCGTCACCTCGCCGACCTGGACGACACCCTTGTGCACGTGGACGCCGGGGACCGGCTTCTGGACGTCGCGGATCTCGATGACGGCACCGGTGTCGAGCCGGATCCGGCCCGTGTCCGCGAGCTGGCCGCCGCCCTCGGCGTAGAACGGGGTGCGGTCCAGGATGACCTCGACCTCGTCGCCTTCGATGGCGGCGGGCGAAGGCACACCGTCGACCAGCAGGCCGACGATGGTGGACTCGCCGGCGGTGGCGGTGTAGCCGGTGAACTCGGTGGCGCCGGAGGTGTCGGCGACCTCGCGGTAGGCGGAGAGGTCGGCGTGACCGGTCTTCTTGGCGCGGGCGTCGGCCTTGGCCTTGTCGCGCTGCTCCTGCATGAGGCGGCGGAAGCCGTCCTCGTCCACGGAGAGGCCCTGCTCGGCGGCCATCTCCAGGGTCAGGTCGATCGGGAAGCCCCAGGTGTCGTGGAGCAGGAACGCCTTGTCGCCGGCGATGACCTGGCCACCTGCGGCCTTGGTCTCGGTGACGGCGGTCTCCAGGATGTTGGTGCCGCCCTTGAGTGCCTTGAGGAAGGCGGCCTCCTCGGCGAGCGCGACCGTCTCGATGCGCTTGCGGTCGGTGACCAGCTCCGGGTACTGCAGCCCCATCGTGTCGATCACGACGTCGACCAGGTCCTTGACGACCGAACCGGTGGCGCCCATCAGCCGCATGTTGCGGATGGCGCGGCGCATGATGCGGCGCAGCACGTAGCCGCGGCCCTCGTTGCCGGGCGTGACACCGTCGCCGATGAGCATCACCGACGTACGGATGTGGTCGGCGACGACGCGGAGCGAGACATCCGTGCCGTTCTCCGCGCCGTACCGGACGCCGGTCAGCTCGGTGGCCTTGTCCATGACGACGCGCAGGGTGTCGGTCTCGTACATGTTCTGTACGCCCTGCAGGATCATCGCGAGACGTTCCAGGCCGAGACCGGTGTCGATGTTCTTCGACGGCAGGTCCCCGAGGATCGGGAAGTCCTCCTTGCCGTCGCCGGCGCCGCGCTCGTACTGCATGAAGACCAGGTTCCAGATCTCCACGTAGCGCTCGTCGTTGACGGCGGGACCGCCTTCGACGCCGAACTCGGGGCCGCGGTCGTAGTTGATCTCCGAACACGGGCCGCAGGGTCCGGGGACGCCCATGGACCAGAAGTTGTCCTTCTTGCCGAGGCGCTGGATGCGCTCGGCGGGGACGCCGATCTTGTCGCGCCAGATGGCCTCGGCCTCGTCGTCGTCGAGGTAGACGGTGATCCAGAGCTTCTCGGGCTCCAGACCGAAGCCGCCGTCCTCGACGGAGTTGGTCAGCGCCTCCCAGGCGAGCTGGATGGCGCCTTCCTTGAAGTAGTCGCCGAAGGAGAAGTTGCCGCACATCTGGAAGAAGGTGCCGTGGCGGGTGGTCTTGCCGACCTCTTCGATGTCCGGCGTACGCACGCACTTCTGCACGCTCGTGACGCGCGGGGCGGGCGGCTTGACCTCGCCGAGGAAGTACGGCTTGAAGGGGACCATGCCCGCGGGGACCAGCAGCAGAGTCGGGTCGTCCGCGATGAGCGACGCCGAAGGCACGACGGTGTGGCCGCGCTCCTCGAAGAAGCTCAGCCAGCGGCGGCGGATTTCAGCCGACTCCATCAGTGGTCCTCATTCCGGTTGTTCGAGTTGTAGGGGAGCTTGCGGTACGTGTTCGGCCGGGCGGGCTCGGCCGCCTCGACGGCGTGGTGCCGCTGTACGGGGAGGTCTGGGTCGACCGGTGCCTCCAGGCCCAGGGCGCCACCGAGTTCGGCTTCGCGCCGGACCATGTTGTCGCGGACGTCGAGGGCGAAGTCCTTGAGCTTGTGGCCGGTCTCGATCGCCTTGTCCGCGGCCTGCGCGGCGAGGCTCTCGGGCGTCAGCTGCTTGATCTTGCGGTTGACCTTGGTGGTGGCCCACACACCGGCGGCTGCGCCGGCGGTGAACCAGAACGTGCGGCGGAACATCGCTGGATCAGTCCTTCTGTCCACGGGGGTTTCGGCCTTCGCGCTTGCGTCCGCGCGCCGAGGGGACGGTCCGGCCGACGATCACCGTGCGGCGGACGGAGGAGCGGCCACGCGCCGGTTCCGGTTCCGGTTCGGGCTCGGGGGCGGTGCGGCGGCCGAGGGCCTGCCGGACGCCGTAGCCGAAGGCGGCCACCTTGACGAGCGGTCCGCCGAAGGTGGAGGCGACCGTGGTGGAGAGCGCGGAGGCGTTGGAGGTGACCTCCTGGACGTCGCTCGCGATGGCGTCGACCTTGTCCAGCTGGGTCTGCGCGGACCGTACCGTCGCCGAGGCGTCGGCCAGCAGCGGGACGGCCTGTTCGGTCACGTCCGCCACCAGCTTGGTGGTCGCCTTGAGCGTCTGGGCGAGCCTCACCAGCACCACGGCGAGGAACGAGACCAGGATCGCCCAGAAGACGGCCACGAGGATCCCGGCCACCTCTCCACCGGACACAGTGCACCGCTTCCTGCTCGTCGCTTGTCTGCTTGCCACTAGGCCCCCGCTGGGGCCGGTCTGCGTCGGTGCGGCCGGCTCCCGCCCGCACGCCCGATCGTCGTCCCACGAGCCTATCGCGCCGCGCATCTCCTCCCCTACCGCATTCCCGGCGGGCCCCGGCGCATTCTCCGTGGACGGGACCGGAGTTCGGCAGCGCGTTTGTACGGAGAGCATGCGGACCAGTACCCTGCGTGTTTCATGCGACGCCTGCGGCACCCTGCCATGAACCCGGATGATCCGGACTCCCCTTCCCCGGCCCCGGTGGGCAACGTCCCGGCGGAGCTGAACCGGTTCGTGGGCCGCGAGGAGGAACTGGGGGCGCTGGAGGGGCTGCTGAAGGAGGCCCGGCTGGTCACCGTCGTCGGAGTGGCGGGCGTGGGCAAGACCCGGTGTGTCAGCAAGGTCGCCGCGCTGCTGGAGAAACGGTACTGCGACGGGGTCTGGCTCGCCGAGCTCTCCTCCGTCCACGATCCTGGCCTGCTGGAACACGCGGTGGCCGACGCGCTGGGGCTGACCGACCACACCGGCCGTACGCCACGCACGGTCCTCGTCGAGCACCTCCGGGAGCGGCGGACGCTGCTGGTGCTGGACGGCTTCGAGCACCTGGTGGACGCCTGCGCCGGTCTCGTACGGGAGTTGCTGCGCCGGGCGCCGGGGCTCCAGGTGCTCGCGGCCGGGCGCCGGCCGCTCCTGGTGGACGGCGAAGTGACGTTCACTCTCGCTCCTCTGTGCGATGAGGACGCGCTGGAGCTGTTCTCCGAGCGAGCCAGCTCGGTGCGGCCGGAGTGGGAGCCGACGGGCGCGGAGCGGGCGGCCGCGCTGGAGCTCTGCCACCGCCTCGACGGGATTCCGCTGGCGCTGGAGCTGGCCACCGGGCGGCTGCGCGCGCTCTCGGTCGACCAGGTGCTGCTGCGCCTGGACGACCGGTTCCGGCTGCTGACCGGCGGCAGCCGCGGCGCTCCGCTCCGCCACCGGGCGCTGCGTACGGCGATCGGCTGGAGCCATGAACTGTGCACGCCGGAGCAGCGACTGCTGTGGTCGCGGCTCTCGGTCTTCGCCGGGCAGTTCGATCTGGAGGCCGCCGAGTACATCTGCGGCGGTGCCGGTCTGCCGGCCGACTCGGTGCTCGATGTGCTGGAGGAGCTGCTGGCCCAGTCGGTGGTGGAGCGTGAGGACGGTGTTGCGGGCACGCGCTACCGGCTGCTGGAGTCGGTCCGCGAGTACGGCGCCGAGTGGCTGACGGCGACCGGCGACACCCAGCGGATGCGGCGGCGCCACCGGGACTGGTTCCTGGGGCTTGCGACCTGGTGCGAGCTGGACTGGTTCTCGCCGCGCCAGGCGGAGGTGGCGGCCCGGATCGACAGCGAGCTGCCGAACCTCCGGCGGGCGATGGAGTGCTCCATGGAGAGCCCGGACGAGGTCCACCTGGCACACCACCTGGCGGGTTCGCTCTGGTTCTACTGGGCCGGGTGCGGGCGGCTGTCGGAGGGACGGTACTGGCTGGAGCACGTACTGGAGGAGCCGACTCCGTACGACGCCTCGCGCCTCAAGGCCCTGTGGGTGCTCGGGTATGTGGCGGTGCTCCAAGGCGACGCGGTCGGTGCGGTCTCGGCGCTTCAGGAGTGCCGCGAGGAGGCCGAGCGTTCCGGCGACGCCACGGCGATGGCGTACGCGGTGCACCGCACGGGTTGTCTGGCGATCGTCACGGACGACCCGGCGCGCGCCGAGGAGCTGCTGCGGGACGCGCTCGGCCGGTACCGGGAGATCGGTGAGCTGAACAGCAATGTGGTGATGGCGCAGGTCGAGCTGGCCATGGCGGTGGCGTTCCAGGGCGATCTGGACGCGGCGGCGGACATCTGCGAGGAGGTCCGGGAGGTCTGCGAGGACCACGGGGAGCGGTGGGCGCAGGCGTACGCGCTCTATGTGCTGGCGTACGCGGCGCTGCGGCGCGGCCGGCCGGAGCGGGCGCGGCGGATGCTCGGGGAGTGCCTGTCGATCGGGCGGACCTTCGACGACCTGCTGGCCACCGCGCTCTCGCTGGAGCTGCTGGCGCTGGTGACGGCGGTGGAAGGTGATGGCGGGGAGGCGGCGGTGCTGCAGGGGGCGGCGGAGCGGGTCTGGCCGTCGGTGGGGCTGCCGCTGTTCGGCTCGGTGCACTTCGGGCGGCCACGCGTGGAGTGCGAGGAGCAGGTGCGGCGGGAGCTGGGGGACGCGGCGTACGAGGCGGGGCTGCGGGCCGGGCGGCGGCTGGACCGGGCCGCCGTGGTGGAGCGGGCGCTGAGTGGTGGCGGTTCCCGGGAGCGCCGCGACACGCCCGGAGCGGAGAGTGGTCCCGCTGCCGGAGGAACGCGAAGGCCCGCCGCCTCCCGGATGACAGGGAGGGGCGGGCCGGAGCGCTGGTGAGAGCGGCTACGCCTGGGTCAGCGGGCGTAGTACTCGACGACGAGCTGCTCGTCGCAGATCACCGGGATCTCCTTGCGGTTCGGGTCCCGGTCCAGGCGGAAGGCCAGGGCCTTCAGGTTCACCTGGAGGTAGCGCGGGGTCTCACCGTCGGTGTCGTAGCCACCCTCGCGGGCCACCTGGAAGGGGACCTTGGTGCGGCTGCGCTCGCGGACCTGGATGACGTCGTCGGGGCGCACGCGGAAGGACGGCTTGTCGACCTTGCCACCGTTGACCTCGATGTGGCCGTGGACGACCATCTGACGGGCCTGGTAGATGGTGCGGGCGATGCCCGAACGCAGGACCAGGGCGTCGAGACGGCGCTCGAGCTCGACGACCAGCGCCTCGCCCGTCTTGCCTTCGGCCTTCTTGGCGCGGTCGTAGGCGCGCGCCATCTGGCGCTCGCTGATGTCGTACTGCGCACGCAGGCGCTGCTTCTCCAGCAGACGGACCTTGTAGTCCGAGTTCTGCTTGCGGCCACGGCCGTGCTCGCCCGGCGGGTACGGACGCGCTTCGAAGTACTTGACAGCCTTGGGCGTCAGAGCGATGCCGAGGGCACGCGACTTCTTGACCTTGGGACGCGACTGGTTAGGCACGTTCTCCAGACCTCCGTTGTAGGTTAGGTTAGGCTTACCTTACTCAAGGAGATCGCATGTCTCGCCCTGGGAACACCACTCACGTCACGGACAGCACAGACAGCGGCAGCACCTCTTCAGAGAGTGCTGCTACGACGGAAGGCCGATCTGATCGTGGTCAGCCGCGTCCCAGCGGGCTTGATACCACTCGGATGCCGTCAGCAGCCGAGCGCACACGAACTCTCGTACAGAGTACCTGCTCCGCACTGCTGGTCGTACCGGGGCTCGATCTGGCCCGCGCCGAACCGCTGGTTCCGGACAGCAGGAGCATCGGCCCCGAGGGCGACCTGTTCCTCGAATTCCCCGCCGACTCCCCGGCAGTCCGGGCCGCGACGCACGCGCAGGGCGACGAGCTGACGGCCGTGCTGGAGATCACGGACGTCGCTCCGGTCTCCGTACCGCACCGCATCCGCGGCCGCGCCTGGATCTCCGGCTGGCTCACCTCCGTACCCGGTATCGCGGAGCCTGGCCGGATGATGCTGCGCCTGGAGTTCGGCGAGGCGTACGTGGACGACCTCTGGGGCGCCGAGGACATCGAGGCGGAGGGCTTCCGGGACGCCGCACCTGATCCGCTCGCCGGCCACGAGGCGGAACTGCTCCAGCACCTGCACTCCGCCCACGACGACCAGATGCGCACGCTGTGCGGGCTGCTCGGCGAGCGCACGGCACGGGCCTGCTCCTCCCATCAGCCCACCGCCGTGCCGGTGGCGCTGGACCGCTTCGGGCTGCGGGTGCGCTTCGTGGAGGACAAGGGGTCGTGCTTCGACGCCCGCTTCGAGTTTCCGGAGCCGGTACGGGACGTCACCGAGCTGCGCCGGGCGATGCACACGCTCTTCGAGGCGGCCGCGTCCTGACCGGGCCACGGGTGGTTCAGGACGGGTCCGCGCCGCCCGTACGTCCCAGGCGCTCGCGGACCCGCTCGACCACGTCTGCGTATCTCGCCTCGGCGCCGTGCCGGGTAGGGGTGTAGTACTGCCGGTCGCGGACCGCGTCCGGCGCGTACTGCTGGGCGGCGATACCGCCTTGGACGTCGTGCGGATAGACATAGCCCTGGGCGTGGCCGAGCTTGGCGGCGCCCTTGTAGTGACCGTCGCGCAGATGCGCCGGGACCGGGCCGGCGAGCCCCTTGCGCACATCCTCCTGAGCGGCGGAGATCGCGAGCGTCGCCGCGTTGGACTTCGGCGCGAGCGCGAGGGCGATCGTGGCGTGGCTGAGGGTCAGCGCGGCCTCCGGGAAGCCGATCATCGCGACGGCCTGGGCGGCCGCCACCGCCGTCGGCAGCGCGGTGGGATCGGCGAGGCCGATGTCCTCGCTGGCGGAGATCATCAGCCGCCGGGCGATGAACCGCGGGTCCTCCCCCGCCTCGATCATCCGCGCCAGATAGTGCAGAGCGGCGTCCACGTCGGAGCCGCGGATGGACTTGATGAGCGCGCTGGCCACGTCGTAGTGCTGGTCGCCGTCGCGGTCGTACTTCACGGCGGCCCGGTCGACGGTCGCCTCGACCGTCTCCAGCGTGATCTCCGCCTCGTGCGTGGCGAGCGCCGCACCGGCGGCCGCCTCCAGCGCGGTGAGCGCCCGGCGCGCGTCGCCGCCCGCGATGCGCAGGAGATGCGCCTCGGCGTCCTCGGGCAGGGTGACGGCCCCGCCGAGCCCGCGCTCGTCGGTCAGCGCGCGGCGCAGCAGATCGCGCAGGTCGTCGTCGGTGAGCGGCTCCAGGGTGAGGAGCAGGGAGCGCGAGAGCAGCGGCGAGATGATCGAGAAGTACGGATTCTCCGTGGTGGCGGCGATCAGCGTCACCCAGCGGTTCTCGACGGCGGGTAGCAGGGAGTCCTGCTGGGCCTTGGAGAAGCGGTGGATCTCGTCCAGGAAGAGGACGGTCTCCTTGCCGAAGCCACCGGTGGCGCGCCGCGCGCTCTCGATGACGACCCGCACCTCCTTGACGCCAGCGGTGATCGCGGAGAGCTCGACGAAGCGCTTGTTGGTGGCCTTGCTGACCACGTACGCCAGGGTCGTCTTCCCGGTGCCGGGCGGTCCCCACAGGATCACCGACGAGGCCCCGGCCGGACCGCCGCTCCCCTCGACAAGCCGGCGCAGCGGCGATCCCGGCTTCAGCAGATGCTGCTGGCCGACGACCTCGTCCAGGACGCGCGGACGCATCCGGACAGCGAGGGGGCTGCTGGACGGGTCCTTCTCCTGGCGGTCTTCGGCGGCTGCGGTAAAGAGGTCGGGCTCCACGTCATGAAGCCTATGCGACCCCACTGACAGTGCCGTCGGGCCGGTGGCCGAACCGGGCTCAGCTGATCCAGAGGCACCTACGAGATCGGTAGGTGGTGATCAGCTGGTCCAGAAGTCCCACCAGCGCGTCAGGATCAGCATCCCGATGATCCCGATCCAGAGCACCGGCGGCACCCAGTGGAACTCGGTCAGCCCGTTCCGCAGCCACGCGGGCGCGGGAAGGATGCGGTGCTTGACGTTGTGCGTGGTCACGTAGCAGAACATGATGATCGTCGCGACCCAGGCCAGGCAGCACCACAGGCAGAGCGAGTTGATGTTGTACAGCGACTGGTACTGGAGCCAGGTGCAGAAGCCGACGCCGAACAGCGTGCCCGCGTTGAGGCCGAGCCAGAACCAGCTGCGGTATCGCGCGCCGGCGAGCAGGCCCATGCCGATGGCGATGACCATGCCGTACGTGACGAGGCCGAGCATCGGGTTGGGGAACCCGAACGCCGCGGCCTGCTCGCTCTTCATGATGTTGCCGCACGCGACGACCGGGTTGAGGCTGCAGCCGGGCGTGAAGGAGGGGTCCTCCAGCAGCTTGAACTTGTCGATGGTGATGACCCAGGAGGCCAGCAGACCGGCCGCGCCGGTGATCACCAGAAGCAGGGCAAGACCCCGTCCGGCCCCGAAGGTGCGCTTGCCGCCGTCCTCGTCCTGACGGGATGAGGGGTGGTGGTCTACCGCTGCAGTCGTCATATCGCCGTTCCATCACTGAGTGGTCAGCCGGGCACGGTCATTGTGCCGCACCCCTGGACGGGTCAGCCGTTCGGTGGACATAAAGGTGTACGGGCGGTGGGCGGCGCTCGGCCCACCGCCGGGCGTCCGGCACGCTTGGGGATCCCCGGGGCCGAAACGGTTTGGCGGGATGAATCGCACCTCTCCGTGTTGACGTACGGGGATATTGGCGTACGAACGCCGAAGCGGCGTGGCGGACAGCCTGCCCACCACGCCCCTTCGCCGGACCGGCTCAGCCCAGCCGCTTCGTCAGCTCCGCCACGGCCTCGGTCAGCGGCACCGCGCTCTGGTCGCCGGACTCCATGTCCTTGAGCTGGACGACGCCCTCGGCCAGGTCGCGTTCGCCGGCGACCAGGGTGTAGCGCGCGCCCGAGCGGTTGGCGCTCTTCATCGCGCCCTTCAGGCCGCGGCCGCCGAAGGCGAAGTCGGCGGCGATGCCCGCGCGGCGCAGTTCGGTGACGACGGCGAACAGGGCGCGGCGGGCCTCCTCTCCGAGCGGGACCGCGTAGACGCTGGTGGTGACGGGGAGGTCCAGCTCGATGCCCTCGGCCTCCAGGGCGAGGACCGTGCGGTCCACACCGAGGGCCCAGCCGACCGACGGCAGGGCGGGGCCGCCGATCATCTCGGAGAGGCCGTCGTAGCGGCCGCCGCCGCCCACCGCGGACTGGGAGCCCAGGCCGTCGTGGACGAACTCGAAGGTGGTGCGGGTGTAGTAGTCGAGGCCGCGGACGAGCTTCTCGTCGTCCTCGTACGCGACGCCGGCCGCCGTCAGCAGCGCGCGGACCTCCTCGTGGTACGCCTTGCAGGCGTCGCAGAGGTAGTCGCGGAGCTTGGGGGCGTCGGTGAGCTGCCTCTGTACGTCGGGCCGCTTGTCGTCCAGGACGCGCAGCGGGTTGATCTCGATGCGGCGGCGGGTCTCCTCGTCGAGGTCGAGGTCGCGCAGGAAGGTCTGGAGCGCCTCGCGGTAGACGGGACGGCACTCCTTGTCGCCGAGCGAGTTGAGCAGGATGCGGAACTGGCGCAGGCCGAGTGAGCGGTACGCCTGGTCGGCCAGGATGATCAGCTCGGCGTCCAGGACCGGGTCCTCGGTGCCGATGGCCTCGGCGCCGACCTGCGAGAAGTGGCGGTAGCGGCCCTTCTGCGGACGCTCGTAGCGGTAGTACGAGCCGGAGTACCAGAGCTTGACCGGGAGGTTGCCGGCCTTGTGGAGGTTGGCTTCCAGGGCCGCGCGCAGCACGGACGCGGTGCCCTCGGGGCGCAGCGCCAGCTCGGCGCCGCCCTTGGTGGTGAGGGTGTACATCTCCTTGGTGACGATGTCGGTGGACTCACCGACACCGCGCGCGAAGAGTTCGACGTCCTCGAAGCCGGGTGTCTCGATGTAGCCGTAGCCGGAGTCGCGCAGCGGCGCGGCGATGGCCTCACGCACCGCCAGGAACTTCGCGGAGTCCGGCGGGGTCAGGTCGTACGTGCCCTTGGGGGCCTGGAAGGTGCTCACGTGGTTACGTCTCTCGTCTTCTACAGTCCTCGGCGCGGCGACGCGTCCAGACCGTTCAGGAACGGGTTGGTGGCGCGCTCGCGGCCGATGGTCGTCTGGGGGCCGTGGCCGGACAGCACCACGGTCGAGTCGTCGAGCGGCAGGCACACGCGGGCCAGCGACTCCAGCAGCTCGGCGTGGTCGCCGCCGGGCAGGTCGGTACGTCCGACGGAGCCGGCGAAGAGCAGGTCGCCCGAGAAGAGGACCGACGGGATGTCCGCGGCCTCGGGCATCTTGAAGGTCACCGACCCCTTGGTATGGCCGGGCGCGTGCGAGACGCCGAACTCCAGGCCGGCCAGCGTCAGCTTCGACCCGTCGGCCAGCTCCTTGACGTCGTCCGGCTCCCCCACGGTCAGCTCGCCCATGAGCGGCATCCCGATGGAGCGGCCGAGCGCCTTCTCCGGGTCGCTCATCATGTAGCGGTCCTCGGGGTGGATCCAGGCGGGGACGTCATGGGCGCCGCAGACCGGGACGACCGAGGCGACATGGTCGATGTGGCCGTGGGTGAGCACGACGGCGACGGGCTTGAGCCGATGCTTCTTCAGTGCTTCCTCGACGCCTTGGGCGGCCTGGTGGCCCGGGTCGATGATCACGCACTCCTCACCGGCGGCGGGGGCGACCAGATAGCAATTGGTCCCCCAGGCCCCGGCGGGGAACCCGGCAATGAGCACGATCGTCCTTAATGTTCGTCCGGAGGATGCGGCTGCGGTGGAGGATGCAGCAGTTCAGAGCCTACCGGCGCTCCTCATGACACAGGTAACCCATATACGGTACGGGCAGCCCAGCCCCGAATCCCACGACGTACCCCCGACGTCACGACGTAACAAGGAGCCCAACCGGTGTCCAGCAGCGAACAGCGGCGGCGGCAGCTCGCCCGGGAGAAGTTCGAGCGCCAGCAGAAGCGCCGGGAGGAAGCCCGTCGCAGGACGAGGCGCATCACCGCGATCGTCGCGGCGTCGGTGGCCGTGGTCGCCGTCGTCGGTGTGAGCGCGTTCGTCGTGGCGGGCAAGGACGACGGCAAGGACGACAAGAAGACGGACGCGGCCGCGAGCCAGAGCCCGGAGCCGACGCCGTCGGAGAGCGAGAGCAAGGCTCCCGCGCCGCCGATGACGATCGACAAGAAGGCGTCGTACACGATGTCGCTCGGGACGAGCCAGGGCGACATAGCGTTCACCATGGACGCGGCGAAGACCCCGCAGACGGCGAACTCCTTCAAGGCGCTCGCCGACAAGGGCTACTTCGACGGGACCAAGTGCCACCGCCTCACCACCCAGGGCATCTTCGTCCTGCAGTGCGGTGACCCCAAGGGCGACGGCACCGGCGGCCCCGGCTACAACATCCCGGACGAGAACCTGACGGCGCTCGGCGAGGCCGGCGCCGACGGCACGGTGACGTTCCCGGCGGGGACGGTGGCGATGGCCAACACCGGCCAGCCGGGCTCCGGCGGCAGCCAGTTCTTCCTGGTCTACAAGGACACCAAGCTGCCTCCGACCTACACCCCGTTCGGCAAGCTCGACAAGGCCTCGCTGAAGAACGTGGAGAAGGTCGGCGCCGCGGGTGTCGAGGGCGGCGCGGGCGACGGTGCGCCGAAGAAGGCCGTGGAGATCGAGAAGGCGACCGTGAAGAAGAGCTGATCCGGCCGCCCGGCCCCGGGGCGGCTCGCGCGCCTGGGGCCGCGGGGCGGGAGCGGATAATTTCGGCCGCGCGGAGTGCGGACAGCCGGGTGGCCGGTCGCCTAGATTGGCGTTGTGCAGGGCGGGCGAGGCCCGCCCGAGGAAACTGTGGACGATGCCCGGGGGCGAACCCCCTCGCAGGCATCAGGTGGAGGAGGCGCTGTGAGCAGCGACCCGTGGGGCCGCGTCGACGAGACGGGCACCGTGTACGTGCGTACAGCCGACGGCGAGCAGGTCGTCGGATCGTGGCAGGCCGGTTCGCCTGAGGAGGCTCTGGCCTATTTCGAGCGCAAGTACGACGGCATTGTGGTCGAGATCGGCCTCCTCGAACGTCGGGTGAAGACCACCGATCTGTCGGCGAAGGACGCGACGACCGCGATCGACCACCTGCGCCAGCAGGTGGACGAGCACCACGCGGTGGGCGACCTGGACGCACTGCGCAAGCGCCTGGACGCGCTCGTGGCGACGGTCGAGGCACGGCGCGAGGAGCGCAAGGTCCTCAAGGCCAAGCAGACCGACGAGGCCAAGCACGCCAAGGAGGCGCTGGTCGCCGAGGCGGAGGAGCTGGCGCAGAGCGAGCAGTGGCGGTCGGCCGGTGAGCGGCTGCGGGCGCTGGTGGACACCTGGAAGGGTCTCCCGCGCCTGGACCGCAAGTCGGACGACGAGCTGTGGCACCGCTTCTCGCACGCCCGCTCGGCGTTCTCCAAGCGGCGCAAGGCCCACTTCGCCGCGCTGGACGCCCAGCGCGAGGACGCCCGCAAGACGAAGGAGAAGCTGGTCACCGAGGCCGAGTCGCTCTCCGGTTCGACGGACTGGGTCGGCACGGCCGCGCGCTACCGCGACCTGATGACCGAGTGGAAGGCGGCGGGCCGCGCTCAGCGCGAGGCCGAGGACGACCTGTGGAACCGTTTCCGCGGTGCCCAGGACGTCTTCTTCGCCGCCCGCGGCGAGGTCTTCGCCGAGCGCGACGCCGAGCAGGGCGAGAACCTCAAGCTCAAGGAGGAGCTCGCCACCGAGGCCGAGAAGCTGGTGCCGGTGAAGGACCTCAAGGCGGCCCGCGCCGCTTTCCGGTCCATCAACGAGCGCTGGGAGGCCATCGGCCACGTACCGCGTGACGCACGGCCCAAGGTCGAGGGCCGGATGCAGGCGGTGGAGCGTACGCTCCAGGAGTCCGAGGAGTCCGAGTGGCGCCGGACGAACCCGGAGGCGCGGGCCCGCGCCGCGGGTCTGACCGGTCAGCTCCAGGCGGCGGTAGACAAGCTGCGCGGCCAGATCGACACCGCGCGCGCCCAGGGCAACAACGCCCGCGCGGACAAGCTGGCCAAGGAGCTGGAAGGCCGGCAGGCGCTGCTGGACCAGGCGCTGAAGGGCCTGGAGGAGTTCGGCGGCTGACGCCCACCGCACAGAGAGGGGCCCCGGTACGCGATGCGTACCGGGGCCCCTCTCGTAGGTGCTGTTACGGCCTGCGCGCCGACGTGACCCGGTAGACGTCGTAAACGCCCTCCACGCCGCGTACCGCCTTCAGGACGTGCCCGAGGTGCTTCGGGTCGCCCATCTCGAAGGTGAAGCGCGAGGTGGCCACGCGGTCGCGGGAGGTCTGGACGGCCGCCGACAGGATGTTGACGTGCTGGTCGGAGAGGATCCGGGTGACGTCGGAGAGGAGCCGGGAGCGGTCCAGCGCCTCGACCTGGATGGCGACCAGGAAGACCGAGGACTGGGTCGGTGCCCATTCGACGTCGAGGATCCGCTCGGGCTGCTGCGAGAGCGACTCCACGTTGACGCAGTCGGCACGGTGCACGGAGACGCCGCTGCCACGGGTGACGAAGCCGATGATCGGGTCGCCCGGGACCGGCGTACAGCAGCGGGCGAGCTTGACCCAGACGTCCTCGACGCCCTTGACCACGACACCGGGGTCCGCGTTGGCGCGGCGCTTGCTGCGGCCGCCGTGCGAGGGCGGAGTGGATTCGGCCAGATCCTCGTTGGCCTCGTCGTGGCCGCCGAGCGCCTGCACCAGCTTCTGGACGACGCCGGCCGCCGCGACATGGCCCTCGCCGATCGCCGCGTACAGGGAGGAGATGTCCGGATAGCGCATCTCGTGGGCGAGGGTGACGAGGGAGTCGCCGGTCAGGATGCGCTGGATCGGCAGGTTCTGTTTGCGCATCGCCCGCGCGATGGCGTCCTTGCCCTGCTCGATGGCCTCGTCGCGGCGCTCCTTGGAGAACCAGGCACGGATCTTGTTGCGGGCGCGCGGCGACTTGACGAAGCCGAGCCAGTCCCGCGAGGGTCCGGCGCCGGCCGCCTTGGAGGTGAAGACCTCGACCAGGTCGCCGTTGTCGAGCGTCGATTCGAGCGGGACGAGCCGCCCGTTGACGCGTGCTCCTATGGTCCGGTGGCCGACCTCGGTGTGGACGGCGTACGCGAAGTCGACCGGGGTCGCGCCGGCGGGCAGCGCTATCACGTCGCCCTTCGGTGTGAAGACGAAGACCTCGTTGCGCGAGAGGTCGAAGCGCAGGGACTCCAGGAACTCGCTGGGGTCCTCGGTCTCCTTCTGCCAGTCAAGGAGCTGGCGCAACCACGCCATGTCGTTGACGGTGTCCTGGCCGCGTCCGGTGTTCTTGGGGACGTCGGTACGGACCTTGGAGGCGCCGGCGACGGCCTCCTGCTTGTACTTCCAGTGCGCGGCGATGCCGTACTCGGCGCGGCGGTGCATGTCGAACGTACGGATCTGGAGCTCGACGGGCTTGCCGCTGGGGCCGATCACCGTGGTGTGCAGCGACTGGTACATGTTGAACTTGGGCATCGCGATGTAGTCCTTGAACCGCCCGGGCACCGGGTTCCACCGGGCGTGGACGGTGCCGAGCGCCGCGTAGCAGTCGCGGACGGTGTCGACGAGGACGCGGATGCCCACCAGGTCGTAGATCTCGGCGAAGTCGCGGCCTCGCACGATCATCTTCTGGTAGACGCTGTAGTAGTGCTTGGGACGGCCGGTGACGGTGGCCTTGATGCGGGCGGCGCGCAGGTCGGACTGGACCTCGTCGGTCACTATGGCGAGGTATTCGTCGCGCTTGGGGGCGCGCTCGGCGACGAGGCGGACGATCTCGTCGTACATCTTGGGGTAGAGGATCGCGAAGGCGAGATCCTCCAGCTCCCACTTGATGGTGTTCATGCCCAGCCGGTGCGCCAGCGGGGCGTAGATCTCCAGCGTCTCGCGGGCCTTCTTCTCCTGCTTCTCCCGCTTGAGGTAGCGCATGGTGCGCATGTTGTGCAGGCGGTCCGCGAGCTTGATGACCAGGACCCTGGGGTCCTTGGCCATGGCGACGACCATCTTGCGTACGGTCTCGGCTTGCGCGGCCTCGCCGAACTTGACCTTGTCCAGCTTGGTGACGCCGTCGACCAGGAGCGCGACCTGGTCACCGAACTCGCGCTTCAGGGTGTCCAGGCCGTACTCGGTGTCCTCGACGGTGTCGTGCAGCAGCCCGGCCATCAGCGTGGCCGGATCCATACCCAGCTCGGCGAGGATCGTGGTGACGGCGAGCGGGTGCGTGATGTACGGGTCGCCGCTCTTGCGCTTCTGGCCGCGGTGCCAGCGCTCGGCCACCTGGTAGGCATGCTCGATCTGGCGGAGCGTGGCCGTCTCGATCTTGGGGTCGTTGCCGCGGACCGTACGGAGGAGGGGCTCCAGGACCGGGTTGTACGGGCTGGAACGCTGTACGCCCAGGCGGGCGAGGCGGGCCCGCACGCGGTTGGAGGAGCCGCCGGAGCGAGGTGCGGATCCGGCCGGGACGGCGGGCTTCACGGGCGGCGGAGGCGTGGGGGCCGGGGGCTTCGGCTGCGGTGTGGCCGGGGTCTGCGCCTTGGTCCCGGGAGCTTGCGCGCTCGACGGCGGGCTCGTCGGAGTGGCCGGTTTCTTCGGCTGAGGCGGCTGGGACGGCTGCGCGGCGGCCGGGGGGCGCTCGGACGCTCGATCGGGCTCCGGGGGCGCGGGCTTCGGCGCGTTCGAGGGCGCGGCCTTCCCGGGCGTGGCGGGGGACGCCGCGGGCTTGTCGGGCTGCGGGGCGGCGGCTGACTGGGCCTCGTCTGGCAAGAGCGCTCCTCGTGCGGATCCGGGGTACCCGGAGAGCCCATGGTAACGATCCCCCGGCGGGACCTCGCCCGGGGACGGTGGGAGCTTGGAGAACGAAGGGCGGGCACCCGGATGTTCCCGGGTGCCCGCCCTTCGTTCTCGGCGGTTCTCAGACCGTGATCAGCGCTTCCAGCGGAGCGCCGCGCAGCCCCGGCTCCAGCCGGGCCCGGCCCGCGAGGAAGCCGAGCTCCATGAGGACCGAGACGCCCGCGACCTGGGCGCCGGCCCGCCGGATGAGCTCCAGCGAGGCCTCGGCCGTGCCGCCGGTGGCCAGGACGTCGTCGATGACCATGATCCGGTCCTCGGCGACGAGGTCCTCGGCGTGGATCTCGATCTCCGCGCTGCCGTACTCCAGCTCGTAGGCCTGCGAGAGCGTGGCTCCGGGCAGCTTCCCGGCCTTGCGGACCGGTACGAAGCCGATGCCCGCCCGGATGGCGACGGGCGCGGCCAGGATGAAGCCGCGGGCCTCCAGGCCGACGATCTTCGTGGCGCCGTGCCGTACGCACAGCTCCGCGAGGGCGTCGGTGAGCGCCGTGAAGGCCACCGGGTCCGCCAGCAGCGGCGTGATGTCCTTGAACACCACGCCCGGCTTCGGATAGTCCGCGACATCGCGGATCCGGCTGAGCAGCAGCGCCCGGGTGGACTCGGTGGTGCTGGTCATCAGCGCTTCCCCGGCGTGCGGCCGTGCGAACGCGGGCGGCCGATGGCCGAGCCCGCGGTCGCGGCGTCCTCACGCGGCTCCTCGTGGCCGTCGTCCTCCGGGGACTCGCCCCGGGCGGCAGCGGCCGCCCGCTTGGCGAGGACCCGCTTCTTCAGGGCCTTCATCTGCGGCTCGCGCTCCTTGAGGTCGGCGACGAGCGGCGTGGCGATGAAGATCGAGGAGTACGCACCGGCGGCGAGGCCGACGAAGAGCGAGAGCGAGATGTCGTTCAGCATGCCGGCGCCGAGGACACCGCCACCGATGAACAGCAGGCCGGCCACCGGCAGCAGCGCCACCACGGTGGTGTTGATCGAGCGGACCAGCGTGCTGTTGATCGACCGGTTGGCGATCTCGCTGTACGTGAAGCGAGTCTGCTTGGTGATGTCCCTCTGGCCCTCCTTGAGGCTGTCGAAGACCACCACCGTGTCGTACAGGGAGTAACCGAGGATGGTCAGCAGACCGATCACCGTACCCGGCGTGACCTCGAAGCCGACCAGGGCGTAGACACCGACCGTGATGGTGATGTCGTGGATGAGCGCGATGAGGGCGGCGACGGCCATCCGCCACTCGAAGGCGATGGCCAGATAGACCACCACCAGGATCATGAAGACCCCGAGACCCGTCCAGGCCTTGTTGGCGATCTGCTCACCCCAGCTGGGGCCGACCAGGTCCGCGTTGATCTCCTCGGCCGGGATACCGAGCTCGTCGGAGAGGGTCTCCTTGATCTCGTTGGCCTTGGCCGTGTCGACCTCGGTGATCTGGATACGGAGACCGCCGTTGCCGAGCTCCTGGACGATGGCCATGTGGCCCGAGGCCTCGGTCGCCACGTCCGTCGCCTGGGCCGTGGAGATCTTGGCCTTGGTGTCGGTCGTGAAGACCGCGCCGCCCTTGAACTCGATGCCCATGTTCAGGCCGCCGACCGCCACGGCGACGATGGCCGTGATGGTGATCAGTATCGAGACGCCGTACCAGATCTTGCGGTTGCGGATGAAGTCGTAACCGACCTCGCCTCGGTAGAGCCGGGCGCCGAGATTGCCGAGTCGCGACATCTCACGCCTCCTTCGGTTCGGTGGAAGCGCTGACACGGCGCGAGCGGCGCAGCGGCGGCTGGGCGCCGAGCCGCTTCGGGTCCAGACCGGACCAGGAACCGCCCTGGGAGAAGAACTTGGTCCGGCCCATCAGCGTCATCAGGGGCTTGGTGAAGAAGAACACCACGACGACGTCGAGCAGCGTGGTCAGGCCGAGCGTGAACGCGAAGCCCTGGACCTTGCCGACGGTGACGAGGAAGAGCACCGCGGCCGCCAGGAACGACACGAAGTCGGAGACCAGGATGGTGCGCCGGGCCCGGGGCCAGGCGCGCTCGATGGCCGGGCGCAAGGTGCGGCCCTCGCGGATCTCGTCTCTCACGCGTTCGAAGTACACGATGAAGGAGTCCGCGGTGATACCGATGGCGACGATGGCACCACAGACCGCCGGAAGGTTCAGCGCGAAGCCGATGGCCGGGCCCAGCAAGGACATGATCGTGTACGTCAGGATGCCGGAGACCAGCAGGCTGAGCAGGGCGATGAACGCCAGCCCGCGGTAGTAGGCGACCAGGTAGATCACGACCAGCGCCAGACCGATGCCACCGGCGATCAGGCCGCCCTTGAGCTGCTCGCTGCCGAGGGCGGCGGTCACGGTGGTGACGCTGACCTCTTCGAAGGTCAGCGGGAGCGCACCGTAGGACAGGATGTTGCCGAGGTCCTCGGCGGACTGCTGGTCGAAGCTGCCGGAGATCTGGGCGTTCTTGCTGAGCGCCGTGCGCACCGAGGGCGCGGAGACGACCTCGCCGTCGAGAACGATGGCGAACTGGTTCATCGGGGGCTGCTGCTGCGAGAGCCGGCTGGTGATCGTCTGGAACTTCTTGGCGCCGGCGGAGCTGAACTCCATCGACACGATCCACTGACCGCTCTGCTGGTCGATGGCGCCCTGGGCGTCGTCGACGTCGCTGCCGGAGACCTCGGCCGGGCCGAGCACGTACTTCTCGTAGCTGCCGGGGACGTTCGAGCCGCAGGCGACGATGGAGTCGGTGGGCGTCGCGTCCTTGCCGGCCGCCGCGCGCTGCTCGGGGTCGGTGCAGTCGAGCTTGGCGAACTCCTCCTGGAGCTTGGCCGTCGCCGGGTCCGCGGAGGGCGATGCGTCGGGAGAGTCGGACGGCTTGGGCTCGGCGGAGCCCGTGGGCGTCGGGGTGGGGGCCTTCTTCAGGCCCTCGCTGACCGCACGGCCCTGGGTGGTGGCGCTCGGGGAGGGAGTGGCCTCCTCGCCGGTGGCCTCCTCGCCCTTGTTCTTGTCGTCCGACGTGGCGGACTCACCGGGCTTCGGCGTGGCGCTGCCCGAAGGGGTCGGGGAGCCGGAGGGCGCGGGCTGCTCGGGGCCGCTCGCCGCCACCGTCAGAACGGGCCGGAAGTAGAGCTGGGCGGTCGTACCGACCTGCTCCCGGGCCTGCTCGGAGTTGGTCCCCTTGGGGATGTTGACGATGATGTTGTCGCTGCCCTGGGTCTGGACCTCGGCCTCGGAGACGCCCAGACCGTTGACGCGCCGCTCGATGATCCCGACCGCGGTGTCCATGTTGGTCGGGTTGATCGCGTTCGGCTTGCCGGGCTGGTTCTTCGCCTTGAGCGTGATCGACGTCCCGCCGGCGAGGTCGATGCCCAGCCTCGGTGTGGTGTGCCCGGACAGGAACATCCCGCCGGTGAGCGCGACCATGGCGATGAGGATCAGACCCAGGGCACGCCCCGGCCTCCCCTGACCGCCGGACGGCCCTCGGCCCTTCTTGGGTGCTGCCACCTTTTCGTTTCTCCCTGTCCAACCGCCCCGCGCCGGGTACGCGCCCGAGCGGCCACGAAGTGTTGTGGGGACCCGCCCCCGCAGACGACCTGCACGGTCCCGGGGACGCCGCGCGCCGGTGGGCGCGTCCAGGCCGATGTCGAAGCCCTCGCGCAGGCCGAGCTCGCGCTGTCCGTCGGCGATGGTGCTCTCCGCGACGTTCAGGGCCAGGCTGACGCCGAC
>NZ_JBEXTJ010000021.1:0-87701 GCF_040614075.1 Streptomyces sp. NPDC006174
AGAACGCACCGGATTCAGCCGCTCCACCACCAACTCGAACGGCACATCCTGATGCGCATACGCCTCCAAGCACGCCTCACGCACCCGCCCCAACAACACCTCGAACGACGGATCCCCCGACACATCCGTCCGCACCACCAACGTATTCACGAACAGGCCGACGAGACGGTCCAGCCCCTCGTCCGTGCGGCCGGCCACCGGCGAACCCACCACGACATCCGACCCCGCGCCGAGCCGCCCCAGCAGCGCGGCCAGACCCGCCTGCAACACCATGAACAGCGTGGCGTCCGCCGTGCGTGCCAGCTCCCTCAGGCCCGCGTGCAGATCCGCCCCGACCTCGAACGGCACCACGCCACCGTCGTACGACGCCGAAAGCGGACGCGGCCGGTCCCCCGGCACCGTGACCTCGTCCGGGAGCCCGGCCAACCGCTCGGACCAGTAGCCGAGCTGTGTTTCCATCGCACTGCCCGCGTCTCCCACCTCGCCCAGCACCTCGTGCTGCCACATGGTGTAGTCCGCGTACTGCACCGGCAGCACCGACCACTCCGGCGCCCGCCCGCCCGCGCGGGCCGCGTACGCCGCCACCAGGTCCCGCGCCAGCGGACCCGCCGACCAGCCGTCCCCCGCGATGTGATGCAGAACGAGAAGGAGGACGGTGGCGGCCGGGTCGTCCTCGACCGGGAAGAGCCATGCCTTGACGGGGATCTCGGCCGCGAGGTCGAAGGGGTACCGGGCGGCGGTGCGGAGCTCGTCGTCGAGGCGGTCGCGGTCGACGGTGCTGGTGTGCAGGGTCAGGTGGGCCCGGTCCGCGGGGAGGACCCGCTGGAAGGGGCGGCCCGCGGTCTCCGAGAAGACGGTGCGCAGGGGCTCGTGCCGGGTGACGAGGTCGTTGATCGCCGTTTCCAGCGCGGCCCGGTCGAGGTCGCCGGTGAGCCGGAGCGCCAGCGGCATGTTGTACGTGGCGGAGGTGCCTTCGAGCTTGTGCATGAACCACAGCCGCTGCTGCGCGAACGACAACGGCAGCAGCTCCGGACGCTCCCGCGCGACCAGCGCCGGACGCACCTCACCCCGGCCGAGACGACGGACCAGCTCGGCGACCGTCGGCGCCTCGAACAGCACCCGCAACGGCAGCTCCACCCCCAGCACCCGCCGCACCCGGCTCACCAACCGCGTCGCCAGCAGCGAGTGTCCGCCGAGGTCGAAGAAGCTGTCCTCCACCCCCACCGACGACACACCCAGAACGTCTGCGAAGAGGCCGCACAGCACCTCTTCCGTCCGGGTGCGCGGTGCGCGGGACGTTCCGGTGCCATCGTATGCCGGGGTAGGCAGCGCGGCCCGGTCGACCTTCCCGTTCGGCGTCAGCGGCAGCGCGTCCAGGACGACCACGGCGGAGGGCACGAGGTACTCCGGCAGCACCGCGGCCAGTTCAGCACGCAGCGACGCGGGCGTCACCTCGGCACCGGCCGCCGGAACGACGTACGCGACAAGCCTGGTGTCTCCGGTCGGGTGCGCGGACGGCAGCACCACGGTCTGTGCCACGGCGGGCAGCCGCCGCAGCGCCTCCTCCACCTCTCCCGGCTCCACCCGGAACCCCCGCACCTTCACCTGGTCATCCACCCGGCCCATGAACTCCAGCTGGGCGTCGGCGTTCCACCGCACGACGTCGCCGGTCCGGTACATCCGGCCGCCGGCCACCCCGAACGGGCACGCCACGAACCGCTCCGCCGTCAGACCCGGCCGCCCCCCATACCCCCGCGCCAACCCGGGACCGGTCACGTACAGCTCACCCGGGATGCCGGGCGGCACCGGGGAGAGGCCGTCGTCCAGGACGAACACCCGGACCTCCGCGACCGGGGTTCCGATCGGGACCTGGGCGGCGCTGCCGTCGGGGGTGGTCCGGGCAGCGGCGAGGGGGCCGGTGAGGGTGGTGGCGACCGAGCATTCGGTGGTGCCGTATCCGTTGACCAGTTCACGGTCGGCGGACCACCGGCGTACGAGGTCGGGCGGGCAGCTTTCGCCGCCGATGTGTATCCGGCGCAGTGCGGGCAGGGCGGCCTCGGTGCCCGGGGGAAGGGTGGCGAGGACGGGGACGGGCAGGGTGACGTGGCTGATCCGCTCGGCGGCCAGCACGTGGGCGAGTTCCTCGCCTAGGAGCCGGTGCTGTTCGGGGACGACGATGGTGCCTCCGCCGGCGATGGTGGTGAGCAGTTCCCAGACGGCCACGTCGAAGGTGGCGGGCGCCAGTTGGAGTACGCGGGAGCCGGCGGTGGTGGCCTGGTGGCGGGTTGCCGTCGCCGCGAGGGCGGCGAAGCCCGTGTGCGGGACGCCCACGGGTTTCGGGGTGCCGGTGGAGCCGGAGGTGTGGATGACGTACGCGAGGTGCTGCGGGAGCAGTGGCCTGGCCCGGTCGGCGTCGCGGGGTGCGGAGGCGGGGCAGGCGGCGAGGGCGGGGTTGGTGTCGGGGCCGTCGAGCAGGAGCGGGCGGGCGTCGCCCGGGGGGAGGCGGTGGGCGAGGTCGCCGGGGAGCAGGACGGCTTGGGGGGCGATGTCCCGTAGCAGGTGGGCGAGGCGCTCGGTGGGCTGCTCGGGGTCCAGAGGTACGTACGCGGCTCCGGCCTTCATGATGCCGAGCAGGGCGGCGATGTGTGCGGCGCCTCGGGGCAGGGCGACGGCGACCCGGTCGTCGGGGCCCGCGCCGCCGCCGATGAGCCACCAGGCGATGCGGTTGGCGTGTGCGTCGAGTTCGGCGTACGTCCAGGCGAGGGTGCCTGCGGAGACGGCGCCCGCGTGCGGGGTCGCCGCGACCCGGGCCTCGAAGATGTCCGGCAGCGTGACCGGGGTGAGTGCCGCACCCGGGTTCGTGCTTCCGCCGTCGGACCGTCCGCTCGTGTTCGACTCGTCAACGTGTCGCATGGTGAATCCTTCTGCCCCTGAGGTCCGAGTGGTGCGCGGTACGGCGGAGTGGTGATGGGTGCGGTGCGCCGGGAGTGTGTGGTGGCCGGGTGGCGGCCGGGCCGGAGGGTGGTGCTCAGCCTCGGCCGACGGCCACCGGGAAGGACCTGAGTCCGGCGATGCTCGGGTTCCGGTAGTACTGGAGGGGCCCGTCGGTCCGTTCCAGCACCGGGAACCGCCGCAGCAGTGCGGCGAGCGCGATCCGTATCTCCGTACGGGCCAGTGGGGCGCCCAGGCAGTAGTGGACGCCTTGACCGAACCCGACGTGCTGGTTGTGCTGCCGGCCGATGTCGAAGTGCTCGGGAGCGTCGAACTGCCGCTCGTCGTGGTTGGCCGAGAGCGCGGAGAGGGAGACGAACTGGCCGGCCGGGATGGTGACATCGGCGAGCCGGGTCTCGCGGGTGGTCATGCGCAGGCTGTTCACCACGGCGGGCCGGTAGCGGACCGATTCCTCGATGGCGGCCGGTATCAGCTCGGCGTCCTGCCGTAGGGCGGTCAGCGCATCGGGGTGGCGCAGCAGTTCGAAGACAAGGCTGGCGAGGGAGCAGGCGGTGGTGACGTGTCCGCCGATGAGCAGCAGCTTGCCGAGGTTGACCACGGCGTCCTCGGTGAGCCGTTCGCCGTCCACCTCCGCCGTGGCGAGCCTGCTGAAGAGGTCGTCCTTGGGGGCGGCGCGCCGCAGTCGGTAGTGCTCGCGGAGGTAGGCGAGCAGTTCCGCGCCGGCCGCGTCGATGGCCTTGACGAGCTCCTCCCCGGCCAGGTCGCCGACTTCGAACGAGAGCAGCCGGTCGGCCCAGCCGCGCAGCAACTCACGGTCCTCGAAGGGCAGTCCGATCAGCTCGGCGATCACCATGACCGGCAGCGGGTCGGCCAGGTCGCGGGCCACGTCGATCTCGGCGCGGTCGTCGACGGCGTCGAGCAGGCGTTCCACGGTGGCCTCGATCTCGGGGGCGAGACCGGCGACCGTCCGGTTGGTGAACGCCTTGCCGATCACGCCTCGCAGCAGCCGGTGTTTCGGCGGGTCCATCTCGGTGAGCCTGCCTTCGCCCCAGGTGTCGCCCTTGCCCCACTCGGCGGGGTAGGCGCGCCACAGTTCCGAGGAGTACGTGGCGTGGTCGAGGCTGGCCGCGACGACGTCGGCGTAGCGGAGAACCAGCCACGCGCCGGTCACGGGATCCTGGTGGACGGGCTGCTCGTCGCGCATGGTGCGGAACCAGTCCTGGAGCGCTTCTCCGTCGTCCTGGGAATAGGGCGGGGGTGCCGCCGATTTTCCTGCGGTTTTTTCTGTGTCCGCCTTTTCTGAGCCCACGAAAGATCCCTTCACCCAGCACGATAAATACAGCGGGACAGGCGACATTCGCATCGAGAGTCGATCATCCGGCTTGCCGGTGTCAAGTTCATCGAATTTGAACAGCGGTGGTGGGCAGCCGGATCCGGAGTTTCTTCCGGTGCGATAGGGCGGGAATATTCTGGGATTCCGGTGCCGCTGCTAACGTCGCCGCATGACTCTTCCCGAGAATCGTCCGTTCCGTTTCGGCGTCAATCTCGTCATGCCCGCTCCACGGCGTGCGTGGGCGGAAAAATCCCGCAAGGTCGAGGACCTGGGGTTCGATGTGCTGGGCGTACCCGACCACTTGGGGGCGCCCCCTCCGTTCCCCGCCCTGGTGGCCGCCGCCGAGGCCACCGAGCGGATCCGGGTCAGCACCTTCGTCCTCAACGCGGCCTTCCACAACCCGGTGCTGCTGGCCCGGGAGGTGGCCGGTACCGATCTGCTGACCGACGGCCGGCTGGAGGTGGGGCTGGCGGCCGGGTCCATCCGGCAGGGCACCGGCTCCGACGGCGTCCCGTTCCCGTCCGCCGGGGAGCGCGTCGACCGGCTGGAGCACACGGTGAAGGAGCTGCGCGGGCTGATGGTGAACCCCGACCACTCCCCGCAGCCGGTCCGGCCGGGCGGTCCGCCGCTGCTGGTGGCGGGGAACGGCGACCGGGTGCTGCGGCTGGCCGCCGAGCATGCCGACATCATCGGCTTCACCGGCATCTTCGCGGGGCGCGGGGAGTTCCCGCAGCTGGCGAGCCCGGAGGAGCTGGACGATCGAGTGGCGCTGGTCCGGGAGCAGTTGGGGTCCAGGGCCGCCGAGGTGGAGCTGAATCTGCTGGTGCAGCAGGTGATCGTGACGGACGATCCGCGGGGCACCGCCGAGGAGTGGGCCCGGCATCCGCTGGCGCACTTCACTCCCGAGCAGCTGCTCGCCGCGCCGGCCTGGCTGATCGGGACGGAGCGGGAGATCGCCGATCGGCTGCTGGAGTACCGGGAGCGGTTCGGGTTCAGCTACATCGTGGTCCTGGAGCCGTGGCTGGAGGCCTTCGCCCCGGTCGTCGAGCTGCTGAAGTGAGCGCGCGGACCGGATGCCGGGCGAGCGGGGTCACCGCGGACCCGGCTCCGGGCCGCCGCCGCCCGCTTCGAGCGCGTCGGCGGCACGGTTGATCTTCTCCAAGGCCTCTTCCCGGAGTTCCAGTCCGTGCCGGTAGTAGTCGCCCTGGCCCTCGGGGTGGTCGTGCAGGGAATGGCGGACCGCGAGGAGACCGGGCGGCCGGATCGGTTCGAGGCCGGGCAGGGGTCCGTCCACCGCACCGTTGAGCAGATCGACGGTGCGCCAGCCGAAAAAGTAGAAGGCGTCGGTGTACACCGACGCCCAGTCCCATGCCTCAAGAAAACGCCGGCGTTCGTCCGCGGTGGTCTCCCTGTCGTCCGCCGGCGCCCATGAGGTGGAGTCCAGCACCGAGACGATGGATTCCATCAACATGTCCAGCTGCCCGAATCGGGTATGGATTTCCGCCAGTACACCCGGCGATGCGCGCCAGGAGGTCGGCGGCTTGTTCAGCAATCCCGAATAGCGCTTCCACGCGTCCACCACAGGCTCATACACAAGTGACGATTATGGCACGGGCCCGCGGGGTGCCACAGTGTTCGGACGGATCATTCCTGGGCGTCGATGGCGTACCTGGCCATCGGATCCGCGTGCCGGAGTTCCGGTGAGAAGTACGCCTTGAGCCTGGGGCGGCCGGGGCCCGGCCGCCAGGCCACGTAGTTGTGGATGCCGCGTGCCGTGTCGAGCGGACGGTTCGCCACCGCGCGCAGCGCCCGCTCGTACGGTGCGGACGGCCGGCCGCAGGCGGCCAGGGCGTCGTTCATCCGGCGGCGCACGACCTCGTCGTCCGGGGCGTAGGTCCACATCGGCAGGTAGACGGTCGCCCCGGCGGCGGCGGTGGGGCGGGCGCCGGTGAACGACAGGCAGGTGACCGGTGGTTGGGGAGAGAGGTCGGCGGCCGCCTCGGGGAGCATCACACGGCAGAACTCGCGGACCGGGGATGCCTCGAACCCCGGGTACGGTGCCATCAGTTCGGCCAGGCGGTCGGCGTCGGTGGCGTAGTGCCGGAAGTACAGCTTGACCCGCGCCTCGGGGGCCGCCGAGAGGTCGAGCGAGAACATCACCGGCCGGTCGAGCCGTTCGCCGCGCGGCATATGGTCGGCCACAGCGGTCCAGGCCGCGCCGAGGCCGACGGCCGCGAGGCCCTGTTCGCACAGCTCCGCGGCCCGGTCGGGGCCGCCCACGGCCGGATAGAACCAGACCTTGAACTGGGGGTCCCCGTGCTGTCGTACCTCGGCGCCGAACATGGCGACGTGTTCGGTGGCGGGTTTCTCCGGCAGGTACAGGTCGGCGACCTGTGCCCATCGGCGCTCGTCCGCCTCGTGCCGGCGGACCAGGCGGTCCATGGCGGCGCGGGCGGAGACGACCCGGTCGACCGGGCGGTCTCCGGGGCTCAGGGCCTCCACCGCGAACTGGAGGGCGAGTTCGTCGTCGAAGCCGACGGCGAACTCCAGCGGCGAGCCGTCGGACGACACGTCGGACTCGGCGAGCTCCGCGGCGGTGGCCGCGCCCCATGAACGGGTCATGTCCCGGAACGCCTCTGTACAGACGGCGCTCCGGTCGCCGAGGCCGAGGCCGGTGGCCAGCGCGGCCAGACGTGCGGCGCCTGCGTCCTGGGCCGACGGGGGCGGCTCCATAGCTGTCTCGTTGGTCCCGCTCGCGGTCTCCATCGCTGCCGATACCCCTTCGGATCAACCGCAGGTGAGGGGCAGCCGGGAGAGCCCGCGCAGCGTGCCGTTGGGCCGGACCACCGGCTCGCCCGCCGGGCGGACACCGGGGTGCCGCAGCAGGGCTGCGAGCGTCACCTGGGCTTCCATGCGGGCGACGTTGAGGCCGAGGCAGGAGTGCGCGCCGCGGCCGAAGCCCAGGTGGTTGCTGGGTTTGCGGTCCAGCCGCAGGGTCTCCGGGTCGGGGAACTGGTCGGGGTCCCGGTTGGCCGCGCCGATCAGGGCGGTCACCACCTGGCCCGCCTTGACGCTCACCCCGCCCAGCTCGGTGTCCTCGACGCAGGCGCGGGCCAGCGCCTGGACCGGTCCGACGTAGCGGATCAGTTCCTCGACGGCGGTGTCGACACCCACCTCACCGCGGACCAGCTGCTGCCAGGCGCCGGGCGTGGTGAGCAGGGCGGCCAGGGCGTTGCCGAGGAAGCGGCTGGGCACTTCGAAGCCGGCGTGGAAGAAGGCGCGTACCGAGTTGACCAGGACGTCGTCGGCCTCCACTCCCGACCCGGGCAGCCGCCGCACCACCTCGGGGAGGACCCCGTGCGGGCCGGGGGCGGCGAGCCAGTCGCGCACCAGGCCGTTGAAGTGGGCGCGGGCGCGCAGCCCGGGCTCCTCCGCGTCGGGGTCGAGCTGGGCGTCCATGCTGTGGTCGAGGTCGTCGTTGAAGCGGGCGAACGCCTCGTCGGTCTCGGGTGGTTCGACGCCGATGAACCGGGTGATGGCGCGCAGGGTGAACACGTCGGCGTAGTCGTGGATGAAGTCGAAGGATTCCCGTCCGGCCAGTTCGTCGAGCAACTGGTCGGCGAACGAGGTGAGTTCCTTGCGCAGGGCGTCGAGGTCCTGGGCGCGTACCGCGTCGAGGGCGAGGTGGCGCAGCGGGGTCTGGTCCGGCGGGTCGAGGGTCTGCAGGCTGAGCAGGGTCGGCGGGGTGGGGATGCCGATCTTCCGGAAGTCGGTGCTGAACCGGCCGGGGTCGCGCAGGACCGCCGTGCAGTCGGCGTGCCGGGTCAGCAGCCAGGAGTCCAGGCCGGCGTGCCAGTAGACCGGCCGGGCCTCCCGCAGGCGCCGGTAGACGGGGTAGGGGTCGGCGAGGACGGCGGGGTCGAGGGGGCTGAAGAGGGGGTCGGTGTGCTCAGGGGCGGACGATACGGTCACGGCTGTCTCCGGTGTTGGCGCCGACGCTGACGGGCGGCTGTGGTTCCGGTCCGGTCCGCTCGCCCCCGGTCGCCGGAGCGTGTCCGGTGACCGGGCAGCGGCCGATGGCCGGGGGTGGCAGGAAGGCGGGCGACGACTCGTGGTCGTCGTAGTAGCGGTGGAAGACGGGGGTCACACCGCCGGAGACCGGGGGCACGATCCAGGACCAGTCGGCGGGCACCGTGCGTCCGGCCTTCTCCTCGCGGCGCAGGTGGCGCAGGAACCGCTCGGACTCGGTGTGGTGGTCGGTGATGGTGACGCCGCTCCGCTCGAAGGACCGGAGCACCGCCACGTTCAGCTCGACCAGCGCGCGGTCCTTCCACAGGGTCCGGTCCGTGCTGCGGTCCAGGCCCATCCGGTCGGCGATCTCGGGCAGCAGGTCGTAGCGGTGCTGGTCGACGAGGTTGCGGGCGCCGATCTCGGTTCCCATGTACCAGCCGTTGAAGGGGGCGGCGCCGTACCGTATGCCGCCGATCTCCAGCACCATGTCGGAGATGACCGGCAGCGCGTGCCAGCGCAGGCCGAGGTCGGCGAACCAGGGGTGGTCGGGGTGGTGGAGCGGGACCTCGCGCACGGCGTCGGGCGGGAGGGCGAAGAGACGGGGCGGTTCCGCCGGGGTGTGGACGAGCAGCGGCAGCACGTCGAAGCGGGTGCCCGGGCCGTCGGGCCAGCCCAGCGCCCGGATCCGGTCGGTGAGGTCAGCGGAGGCGGGGTCGCCGGTGATGCGGCCGCCCGGTCCGCGGTAGCCGGCGTACCGGATGAGCTGCGAGTTGTGGATGCGCGGGCCGGAGCCGTCCGGGCCGTCGGCGGCGAAGACGCTGATCATGGGGCGGATCCGGCCGCCGTTGTAGGCGAGCCGCAGGTGTTCGACGCACTCGCGGTGGATGTCCTCGGCGGTCCGGACGCGGCGCAGGTCCCGCACGACCAGGCTGGGCCAGTAGAGCCGGCCGATACAGCGGCTGCTGTTGCGCCAGGCGACCCGGGCGCCGAAGGCGAGTTCCCGGGCGGTGTGCACATAGCTGCCGGACTGGTGGATCTCGTGGCGGATCTCCGCCAGGCGGTCGGCGGGCGAGGGCTCGTCGGTGTTCTCCGCGCAGTACAGCCGTACGAATTCCTCGGCGCGTGCGATCAAGCCCGGTATATCGGTGCCTTCGGGCCCTGCCATTCTGCAACCCCCGTCCACAGCGCCGTAGCCCGGCACGTTGGCCACGCCGGGCTACGGCCCACGGTCTTGTCCCTACTTTCAGTGCAGGTAACGCATATCGATTCACCTCCCCTGCATAGCCCGATTCCCACGGCGCCTCTCCCGCTTGCCGAAACTCTCGGCGGTGGCGCAATGAATCGCCTTCGGAGAGGCGGGGAATTCGGGCAGTCGTCAATCTATGGTTCGCCCGGAGCGCCGTCAACGAATCACCCGAACACCTGCTGAATGCCGTTCCGGTCGATTCTGCGAATCCACGGGTTGATTTCGGTGTGCGGCTCAGAGGGTGACCGGGAGGGCGGTGAGGTGCCAGCTGCCGGGGTTGGGCAGCCTCGGTACCTCCTCGGGCGGGACGGCCAGTGCGAGCCCGGGGAACCGGTCCAGCAGGGCGCCGAGCGCCACCTCCGCCTCCACCGAGGCCAGCGTCGCGCCGATGCAGTAGTGGGGGCCGTGGCCGAAGCCGAACTGGACCGCGGTGCCGGCGGGCCGGGTGATGTCGAGCGTGTCCGGGTCGGCGAAGACCCGCGGGTCGCGGTTGGCCGAGGCGATCACCGCCACCACGGGGTCCCCGCGGCGCACCGGTGCGCCGCACAGCTCGAAGTCCTCCAGGGCGTAGCGGATGGCGGTCAGCAGGAGCGGGGGCCGCCAGCGCATCAGCTCCTCGACGGCACGCGGCATCAGCCCCGGGTCGGCGCGCAGGGCGGCGAGTTGCTCCGGGTGCGAGAGCAAGGCCACCACGGAGTTGGCGATGAAATTCGCGAGGTTGTCCTGACCTGCGAAGACGGTGTGCCACACCATGGTGATCAGCTCGGTGTCGGTGATCCTCTCGGCGGACTCGGCCTGCGCCTGGAGGAGGTCGGAGACGAGGTCGTCGCCGGGCTTCTCGCGGCGCAGCGCGACGACCTGCCTGGCTCCCTCGACGGCGTCGCGCAGGGCGTCGTCGTAGGTGGCGCCGGAGCTCATCCGGCCGACGTAGGCACGCCAGAGGGGCCGGTCCGCCTCGGGGATGCCCATCACGTCGCCGACGACGAAGGTGGGCAGCGGCCGGGCGAAGTGCTCCAGCAGGTCGACGGCGCCGTCCTCGGCGTGGCCGGGCAGCGCGTCGAGCAGCCGCTCGGTGCTCCGCCGGATCATCTCGCGGCGGGCGGCGACGCGGCGAGCGGTGAAGGCCCGCACGGCGAGCTTGCGGAGCCGGCCGTGGTCGGCGCCGTCCATGTGCGACATGGTCAGCATGTACGGCTTGATGTCATCCGGTATGCGCTGGTTCCAGCTGTCGGCGGTCATGGCGAGGCGCGGATCGTTGAGTACGGCCTTGGCGTCGTCATGGCGGGTGACCGCCCATATCGAGCCGAATCCGGGTGCCATCAGCCGCACTATGGGGGACCGTTCCCTGGCCTCACCGTAGGCGGCGATCGGATCTTTCAGCACGCCGGGGTCGATCATGGCGATTTCAGGGATGTCGGTCCGGGCGTTCTCACTGTTGAGCACGGCACTCCCCCAAGAGAATTCAAACGATTTCCGGTGCGGTGCGGACGATGTTATCCATGGTCCACACCGGCGGCAAATGTTCGAATTCTCTTGGAGGAGCAGCCCGCCGCGCGGGAAAGAATTCTGCCTTTTACTTATTCGCTCTTGTTGTAGCGCATCAGGCTGAGCGGCACGAACACGACCAGCAGCACCGCGCAGGAGATGAGCGCGGGGCCGACATCGGCCGCGCCGTCGCCGCTCATCAGGGAGCGGGAGGCGGTGACCACGTAGCCGATGGGGTTGATGTCGACAAACGCCTTCAGCCAGCCGGGCATGGTGGTCGGCTCGGCGAAGATGTTGCTGGCGAAGGTCAGCAGCGACAGCAGCATCATGCCGAGCGCGGAGACGGCCTGCGGGGTGCGCAGCACCAGGCCGAGGAACGTCCAGATCCACGAGACGCAGAAGCCGAAGAGGACGGCGAGGAGCACACCGCCGACGACCCCCAGCACTCCGCCGTCGGGCCGGAACCCCAGCGCGAGTCCGACCGCGACCACGACCACCGACGAGATCAGGTAGCGGACCACATCGCCGATCAGTGCGCCCGTCAGCGGTGAAGGCCGCCAGATCGGCAGTGACTTGAAGCGGTCGAAGATGCCCTGCTGGAGATCGGTGGTGAGCGCCACGCCGGTCTGCGTGGAGATGAACAGCACACCTTGGACCAGGACTCCGGGCAGCAGGAACTGCAGGTACTCACGGCTGCTTCCGGAGATCGCACCACCGAAGAGGTAGGTGAAGATCAGCATGAACATCACCGGGGTGATGGTCGCGTTGAACATCTGTCCCGGTGAGCGCTTGATCTTCACCAGGGCCCGCCAGCCGAGGGCCAGCGACGTCGACAGGGCGCCGGGGCGCTGCTCGGGGCGGGTGTCCTCGCCGAGGACCCGGCGCAGCCTCTCGTCCGCCTCGGTGGGCAGCGTGGCGGTAGTCATCGGGTCTCCTCGGTCGTCGGAGCGGTCGTGCCGGCGCGGCGGCTCCTGGAGCGGCTCGCTTTAGCGTCCCGGCGGCCGGGTCCGCCGTCCTGGGAGCCCGGCTTGCGGCCGGGACGGCGGGCCGGGGGGACCTCGGACACGGCGGGGCGGCCGGTCAGGGCGAGGAACACCTCGTCCAGGCTCGGGCGGTCCATGGAGAAGTCGTCCACCTCGATGGTCTGGGTGAGTTCACCCAGTGCGCGCGCCACACTCCGCGGATCGGTTCCGCGTACGGTGAGTTCGGCCCGGCCGGTGCTCTCGGCGGACGCTCCCAGGGCGCCGGTCAGGATGCGGTTCGCCTCCGGCAGGTCGTGCGGGTCGCGCAGCTCGACACGGAGGGAGCCGCGTCCCACCGATCGCTTCAACTCGTCGGGGGTGCCCTCGGCGACGAGCTTTCCGTGGTCGATGACCGCGACGCGCTGCGCCAGCTGGTCGGCCTCTTCCAGGTACTGGGTGGTCAGCAGGACGGTCGTACCCCGCCGGACGGTGGCCCGGATGATGTCCCAGACCTCGTTGCGGCTGCGCGGGTCGAGTCCCGTGGTCGGCTCGTCCAGGAACATCAGCTGGGGCCGCACGATGAGCCCGGCGGCCACGTCGAGCCGGCGGCGCATCCCTCCGCTGTATCCCCGGGCCGGCCGCTCCGCCGCCTCGACCAGGTCGAACGCCTCCAGCAGGTCGCGGGCCCGTTCCCGGGCGGCCGCCCGGCGGTAGCCGTGCAGCCGGGCGAGGAGCACCAGGTTCTCCACGCCCGTGAGGTCGTTGTCCACGCTGGCGAACTGGCCGGTCAGGCTGATCCGCTCCCGCACCCGGTTCGCCTCGCGGACCACGTCGTGGCCGAAGACCCGCGCGCTGCCGGAGTCGGGGGCGAGGAGCGTCGCCAGGATGCGCAGGGTCGTGGTCTTGCCCGCGCCGTTGGGTCCGAGGACCCCGTAGACGGCGCCGGCCGGGACGGACAGGTCAAGGCCGTCGACGGCTTTGGTCGCCCCGAAGGACTTGACCACGCCGGTGGTCTCCACCGCGAGTTCAGTGTTCACATTCACCCTTGAGTTCGCTTGCGGCTGGGACCGTGGGGCCGGCCGGTGGGGTCGTGCCCGGGCCGTGGACGCCGCGTCCGGCCCGCTTCTGTGCCGCCTGGGGGGACCGGAGTCCGAGACCGTAGGCGATGTCCTGCCACGTCAGCCCGAGGTCCCGGGCGACGAACAGCAGGCTCGCCTCCAGTACGTCCAGGTCGGCGCGGGCTCGCGGGAGCAGCGTGAGGGCCGCCATGACGTCGGCCCGGTCTATCTCGGGCGTACCGCCGGACCGCCCGGCCCAGGAGGCGATGAGGTGGACGGCCTCCTGGGCCGTCGGACGACCCGCCGGATCCGGCTTGTCGGTGCCGGCCGCCCGCTCGGCCACGTGACGCAGCGCCACATGCTCCCGGCGCGCGCGGGCGTGGTCGGGGTCCTCGGGGCGGCTCAGGGCGTCGGGACCCTCCGCATGATCGGTCATGGGAGGATAGTGACGACATCAACTGCTGGTTGTCAACCAATGGTTGAAGTCAGGGGTGGCGTGTCGGCCGTCTCCTCCTCAGCCGGACGGGGCCCGCCGGGCGGTCCGCGCCGTACCGGCCGGGGCGAACTGCCGTGCCGCGGCCAGGAAGGCATCGTTCTCGGCGTCCGCGCCGACCGTCACCCGCACCCCCTCGCCGGGGAACGCCTTGACCAGGATCCGCCGCCCCCGGCAGTGCGCCGCGAAGGGTTCCGCGGCCGGACCGAGCGGCAGCCAGAGGAAGTTGGCGCTGCTGACCGGCACGTTCCAGCCGCCGTCGAGCAGCGCGGCCCGCATCCGCTCCCGCTCCCCCACGAGGTACCCGCAGCGCTCGCGTACCTCCTGCTCGCACTCCAGTGCCGCGAGCGCGGCGCGCTGCGCCAGGGTGGCGACCGCGTACGGGACGGCGACCCGGCCCAGCAGTTCCGCCACCGGGGTGGCCGAGAGGCAGTAGCCGACCCGCAGCCCGGCCAGTCCGTACGCCTTGGAGAAGGTGCGCAGCGCGACCACGTTGGTCCGGCCCCGCCCCAGCAGCTCACGCACCAGACCGAATCCGTCGAGCGGGTCGGCGTCCCCGGTGGTGAACTCCGCGTACGCCTCGTCCAGGACGATCAGGACGTCCGGCGGGATCTCGGCGAGGAACCGCTCCACGTCGGTGCGGGTCACCGCCGCCCCGGTCGGGTTGTTCGGCGAGCACACGAAGACCAGCCGGGTGCGGTCGGTGATCGCCGCGGCCATGGCCGGCAGGTCGAGGGCGTGCCCGGCGGTCACCGGGACCCGGCGCACCACGGCACCCGCCGTGCGGGCGATGGCGGGATAGACCTCGAAGGAGCGCCAGGGGATGACCACTTCGTCTCCCGGCCCGCAGGTGATCTGGATCAGCCGCACGCACAGGTCCACCGACCCGGCGCCGAGCGTGAGGCCGGCCGAAGGCACTCCGTACCGCTCGGCGAGCCGGGCCGTGAGGTCGGCGGACGCGTTGTCGGGGTAGCGGTTCAGCTCTCCGGCGGCGGATATCGCGGCCGCGACGGCGGCGGGCGGCGGGAACGGCGACTCGTTGCGGTCCAGGCCGATCATCCCGGCCTCGGCGGCCCGCCCCCGGAACAGCGGCAGGCCGTCCAGATCCGGCCGGACCCGCGGGCGGGGCACGGCCGCACGTTCCGCGCGGGCCGGGCCCATCACCCGGCTCGGCGGACCGTGTCGCCGGCCGCCGCGCTCATCGCGTCCACCAGGCTCTTGGGCCGCATGTCCGTCCAGTGCTGGTCGATGTACTCAAGGCAGGCGCTCCGCCCCGCCTCGCCGAACACCGCGCGCCAGCCTTCGGGAATGTCGATGATCACCGGCCACAGCGAATACTGCAGTTCGTCGTTGATCAATACGACGTACGACGCGTTTTCATCCTCGAACGGATTCGACATCGCTTCTCCGATTCTTTTCCCTGCATTCTCACGTCAGGAAAGGTGACGTTTTCGGTGACGGCGAAAAGCGTCTCACGGGCGTTGCGGCACAACAAGGCTTCGCCGGACGAGTTCCAGCAGTTCGGCAGCGTTCTCGTTCAGGAAGAAGTGACCGCCGGGAAAGACCCGGAAATCGAATGCCGCGTCGGTGTGCCGCTGCCAGCCGGCGGTGTGCTCCGGCCCGGCCCTGGGGTCGTCGCGGCCGACGAGCACGGTGAGCGGCGCCCTGACGCGGGCTTCGGGAGGAGAGCGGTAGCCGGCCAGTGCCCGGTAGTCGTCGCGCAGCGCGGGCAGGGCGGACCGCAGCCGCTCCTCGTCGGCGATGAGCTGGTCCCCGGTCCCGCCCAGCGCGCGCAGATCGGCGATGATCCGTTCGTCGCTCCACCGCTCCGGCCGGACTTCGAACGCCGGGCAGGACGGAGCCCGGCTGCCCGACGCGAAGAGGTGGCCGACGGCCCCCGGCCGCTCGTCCTCCAGCAGCCGTACGGTCTCGAACGCGACCAGCGCGCCCATGCTGTGCCCGAGAACGGCGGTCGGCAGCTCCCGCTCGGCCAGCAGGGCGTCGGCCGCGCCGCGTGCCAGCCCGTGGATGCCGGTGGCGGCCGGCTCCGTACGACGCCACTGGCGTCCGGGGTACTGGACGCCCACCACCTCCAGACCGGGCGGCGCGGCGCGCACCAGCGGGAAGACGGCGCCGGCCGAACCGCCTGCGTGCGGGAAGCAGACCAGACGGAATCGTTTGTCCCGGCCCGGATTGAAGGACATCGTCCAGCGGCCCGCTTCAGTGGTCACGGCCGGCCTCCGACCCGTCGTCGATTCGGCGGCCGGCGTGTGCGTTCCTGGATTTCCCGAGGCTCGCCCCGGCCGCTTTCCCGCCGTTCTCCGATTCCTCCGGCCAGTCGGGGCGCTCCTTCCGCAGATGGCCTGCCAGCGCGCTCGGGGTCGGGAAGTCGAAGATGAGCGTGGCCAGCAGCGGAATTCCGGTCGCCGCGACAATGCGGTTACGCAGTTCGATCGCCCCGAGCGAGTCGAATCCGAGTTGCGGGAAGAGCGCGTCGGGCGCGACGGCCTCCGGCGAGTCGTGTCCGAGTACGGAGGCGGCTTCGGCCCGCACCAGTTCGAGCAGTGACCCGCGCCGCTCGGGGGTGGCCGACGGGGCGGAGTCCGTACCGCTGCCGGTATCGGCCGCCGCCGGGGCGCCGTTCGCGCGGGCAGGCGGCCGAGGCGGGTCGAGGCGGGCCGCGACGACGGCCGGTACGCCGGTGGCGAGCGCCTCGTCGAAGAGGGCCAGGCCGCGTTCCGCCGACAGGGCGAGGATGCCCTGGCGGGCGAGCCGTTCGTGGTCCTGGGCACGCAGCCGCCCGGTGATGCCGCTCGCCGGCTCCCACAGCCCCCAGGCGATCGACAGGCCGGGGAGCGACCGGGCCCGGCGGTGCTCGGCCAAGGCGTCCAGGAAGGCGTTGGCGGCGGCGTAGTTGCCCTGGCCCGCCGAGCCGTTCACCCCGGCGACCGAGGAGAACAGGACGAAGGACGACAGGCCGAGGTCTGCGGTCAGTTCGTGCAGGTTCAGCGCGGCCACCGCCTTGCCCCGGACCACCTCCGTCACGGCGTCCCGGGTCAGCGAGCCGATCGCCGCGTCCTGGGTGGTGCCCGCGGCGTGCACCACCGAACCGATCCGGATGCCCCCCTCGGCCAGCTCGGCCAGGAGTGCCGCGAGCGCCTCCCGGTCTCCCGCGTCACACGCCGCGACGGTGACGCGCGCTCCCAGTCCGCGCAGTTCGGCGGCCAGTTCGGCGCTGCCGGGGGTCGCGGGGCCGCGTCGGCCGGTCAGCACCAGGTCGCGTACCCCGTGCCGCGTCACGAGGTGCCGGGCGGTGAGCCCGCCCAGCGTGCCCAGACCACCGCTGACCAGCACCGCGCGGTCGGTCTCGAAGTCCCGCACGGTGAGGACCACTTTGCCCACGTGGCGCGCTTCCGCCACATACCGGTAGGCGGCCGGAGCGTCGCGGAGGTGGCGCAGGGTGACCGGCGGCGGGGTCAGCGTCCCGTCCTCGAAGAGCCGCAGCAGCTCCGCGAGCATCCGCCGGATGCCGTCGGGCCCGGCCTGCCGGATGTCGAAGGCGGTGTACGCGGCGCCGTCGTGCGCGGCGGCCACCTCGCCGGGGTCGCGCGGGTCCGTCTTCCCCATCTCCAGGAACCGTCCGCCCGGGGCGAGGGTCCGCAGGGACGCGTCGGTGAGCGGGCCGGCCAGCGAGTTCAGCACCACGTCCATGCCCGCGCCCCGGGACGCGGCGCGGAAGGCGCTCTCGAACGCGTCGTCCCGGGACGAGGCGAGGTGGTCGGTGTCGAATCCCGCGGCCCGCAGCACCGGCCACTTCGCCGGACTCGCGGTGGCGAAGACCTCGGCACCCACGTGCCGGGCGAGTTGCCGGGCGGCGAAGCCGACCGCACCGGTCGCCGTGTGCACGAGGACCCGCTCCCCCGCTCGCAGCCGCCCCAGCTCGACCAGCCCGTAGTAGGCGGTGAGATAGGCCACCGGTACGGCGGCGGCCTGGGCGAGGGACCAGTGGGCCGGGACCGGGGCGAGCAGCCGCTCGTCGGTCACCGAGACCGGTCCGATCCCGTCGAACAGGCCCATCACACGGTCTCCCGGCCGCAGCCCGCCGACGCCGGGACCGGTCTCCACGACCACGCCCGCGCCCTCCACGCTCTGCTGCCCCTCACCCTCGGGCACCCCGGCCCGGGGCTCGACGACACCCAAGGTGAGGAGCACATCACGGAAGTTGACGCCGGCGGTGTGCAGCGCCACCCGCACCTGGCCCGCGCGGAGGGGCGCGTCGGCTTCCGGCCAGTCCACCAGAGCCAGGTCGCCGGGGGTTCCCCGGCCGACGAAGTCCAGCCGCCAGGCTCCCTCTCCGGCCGGTACGTCGAGCAGCCGGCCGGTGAGAGGGGTCGGCTCCGGGGTGAGCCACACCCCCTGCCGCAGAGCGACCTGGGAGAGGCGGGACGCGATGGCGCGCCCCAGCGACCGGGCCGACTCCGGGCTCGTGTCGAGGTCCACCAGCTGCACCCGCCCCGGCTCCTCCTGCTGCGCGCACCGGGCCAGCCCCCAGACGGCGGCCGCCGCCGCGTCCCGGGCCGGATCGTCCTCGCCGGTGCCGACCGCGTGGCGGGTCACCACGACGATCCCGCACCCCGCGAGCGCCGGTTCGGCGAGCACCTCCTGGACGACGGCCAGGACACCGGCGACCACCTCGCCGACCTCGCCCATCGCGCCTGCGGGGCAGGGGACCACCACCGCGTCGGGGACCGCACCCTGCCGGACCAGCTGCGCGACGTCGAAGCAGTGCTCGGCGTCCAGGGTGCGCAGGGCGTCGGACGCCGGATGCGTCGTGGGGCCGCCCGGACCGATCAGCACGAACCGCTCGGGCGTCACCCCGCGTTCGGGCCGCTCGTCATCGGAGCGTTCGGGCCGCTCGTCGTCGGGGAGCTGGTCGGTCGCCGTCCATGTCAGCTGCCGCAGTCGGCTGTCGTCCGCCGGTGAGGGGGCGCGCAGGCTCAGGCCCTCGACCGTCAGGACCGGGTTGCCGTCGGTGTCGGACAGCTCCACCGCGACCTCGTCCTCCCCCACCGGCGTCAGCCGCACCCGCAGCCGCTTGGTGTTCGCAGCCGCGTGATGGGTCATGCCGCGCCAGGTGAAGGGGATGCGGAGGGCGCGCGCGCCCGCCTTGCCGGCGAGGCCGTGGAGTTCGACGGGGTGCAGGGCCGCGTCGAGCAGGGCGGGGTGCAGGCCGAAGAGCGAGGTCTGCGAGGCGATGGCGGCGGGCGGTTCGAGCTCGGCGCAGATGCCGTCGGCCGTACGCCACAGGGTGCGGAGCCCACGGAACGCGGGGCCGTAGGAGAGCCCGCGGGCAGCGAGGGCGGCGTACTCCGCCTCGCCGTGCTGCGGGAGCGGCTCCGCGTCGGCCGGCGGCCACAGGGCCGGCGGCACCGGGGCGGTGGCGCCGGACGGAGCGGTGGCCAGTATGCCGGTGGCCGTGGTCCTCCACTCGCTGTCGACGGCGCCGGGTGTCCGCGCGTGGACGGCCAGGAGGCGACGGCCCGAAGCGTCCGCGGCGCCCGCCACCAAACGGAGTTCGACCGCCGCCCCGTCGGACAGGGCGAGCGGGCTCTCCAGGACCAGCTCCTCCACCCGGTCGCAGCCCGCGTCCCGCGCCACCTGGCAGGCCAGTTCGGCGAGCACGGCACCCGGCACCAGGCCGCGTCCGGCCACGACGTGTTCCGTCAGCCAGGGAAGCCGGGCCGGGTCGAGGTGGCCGGACCACACCAGCTCGCCGGAGCCGGGCAGATCCAGCGGTCCGCTCAGTACGGGGTGGCCTCCCGCGCGCGGACCGACCGGTCCCGTTGCCGCGGCCGGGTGCCCGTCTGCGGGTTCGGTCGGGTTGAGCCAGTACCGGCGGCGTTCGAAGGGGTAGGTCGGCAGCGTGGTCAGTTCGCCGCCCCAGGCGGCTGCCGCGGCGGGCCAGTCCACGTCGAGCCCGGCGGTGAAGCCGGCTGCGAGCCCGTCGGCCACGGCCCGCGCCTCGTCGCGGCCGCCGCGCAGGAGTGGGACGACCACGGGACGGCCCGGCGCCTCGTCCGGGTGCCGGTCCTCGGTGGGAGCGGTGAGCACGGCCGACGCCATGGACGACAGGGTGCTGTCGGGGCCGATCTCCACGAAGTGCCGGCCCCCTTCGGCGCGGGCCGCGGCGATGCCGTCCGCGAACCTGACCGGGCGCCGTATGTGCTCCGCCCAGTAGTCCGGGGACATCAGCTCCGCCGCCTCCGCAGGCCGCCCCGTCACGTTCGAGATGACCGGCAGCACCGGTCGCCGGTACGTCAGCCCCTGCGCGATCTCCCTGAACTCGTCCAGGACCGGCGCCATCAACGGCGAGTGGAAGGCGTGGCTGACGGTGAGCGCGGTGGTGCGGTGACCGGCGGCGCGCAGCCGCGCGACCACGGAGGAGACCGCCTGGCTCGCGCCGGAGACGACCACCGACCGGGGACCGTTGACCGCGGCGACACCCACCTCGTCCGCCAGACCCGCGAGCAGCGGTTCGACATCCGCCAGACCCGCCCGTACGGCGACCATGGTGCCGCCGGCCGGCAGGGACTGCATCAACCGACCCCGGGCGGACACCAGTTGGGCTGCGTCCGGCAGCGAGAGGACACCGGCGACATGGGCGGCGACCAGTTCGCCGACGGAGTGCCCCAGCACGATGTCCGGCCGGACTCCCCAGGACCGCACGAGCTGGAAGAGCGCGAACTCGGTGGCGAAGAGCGCGGGCTGGGTGAAGCCGGTCCGGTGCAGTGCCGCTGCCTCGGCGACCGCCGGGTGCGCGAAGACGACGGAGGCCAGGGGCCGGTCCAGGTGGGGAGCGAACGCGGCACACGCCTCGTCGAAGGCTTCGGCGTACACCGGGAACCGCTCGTACAACTGCTGGCCCATGCCGAGCCGTTGCGTACCCTGCCCGGCGAACATGAAGACCCGGCGTTCCTCCGCCGGGCTCACCACGCCCCGGGAGACGCCGGTCATGGTGCGGCCCTCGGCCAGGGCGGCGAGTCCGGCGCGCAGTCCCGCCTCGTCCTCGGCGACGACGGCGGCGCGGTGGCCGAACCCGGACTGGACGCGGGCGGCGGTGTAGGCGACGGCGGCCGGATCGGGGGAGCCGGTCGGTGCGCTGACCAGTTCGTGGAGCCGGCGGGCTTGGGCGCGCAAGGCCGTCGCCGTCTTCGCGGACAGCACCAGGGGCAACACCTCTTTCGCGCTTGCGACTTCAGCAGGCTCCTCGGCGTCGGGTGCGGGGGGTTCCTCCAGAATCACGTGGGCGTTGGTCCCGGAGATCCCGAACGACGACACACCCGCCCGCCGCCGCCCACCATCCACCGGCACCCACGGCACCTCCCGCGTCAACAACCGCACCCCCTCCCACTCCACCCCACCCACCGGCTCCACCACATGCAACGACCGCGGCAACACCCCATGCCGCAACGCCTCCACCATCTTGATCACCCCACCCACACCCGCAGCCGCCTGCGCATGCCCGATATTCGACTTCAACGACCCCAACCACAACGGCCGCCCCACCGGCCGAGAACGACCGAACACCTCCACCAACGCACCCACCTCAACCGGATCCCCCAACACCGTCCCCGTCCCATGCCCCTCCACCACATCAACCTCCCCCGCCGACACCCCCGCATCAGCCAACGCCAACCGCACCACCCGCTGCTGCGCCACACCACTCGGCGCCGTCAACCCATTCGACGCCCCATCCGAATTCACCCCACTCCCCGCCACCACCGCCAACACCCGATGACCCAACCGCCGCGCCACCGACAAACGCTCCACCAACAACATCCCCACACCCTCCGACCACCCCGTCCCCGAAGCATCCGAAGAAAACGAACGACACCGCCCATCCCCCGACAACCCACCCTGCCGAGAAAACTCCACAAAAGCCCCCGGAGTCCCCATCACCGTCGCCCCACCCACCAACGCCACATCACACTCACCCGACCGCAACGAACCCACCGCCAAATGCAACGCCACCAACGACGACGAACACGCCGTATCCACCGTCAAAACCGGACCCTCCACCCCCAACACATACGCCAACCGACCCGACAACATCCCCCCAGCAGAACCCGTCAACAAATAACCATCCGACCCCCCACCCCCCTCCCACAAACGCGGCCCATACTCATAACCCATCCCCCCAACAAAAACCCCCACCCCACCACGACCCCGCAACGAACCAGGCGCCACCCCCGCCCGCTCCAAAACCTCCCACGACACCTCCAACAACAACCGCTGCGCCGGATCCATCCCCGCCGCCTCCCGAGGCGACACACCAAAAAACCCCGCATCGAACAACCCCACACCCTCAACAAAACCCCCCTCACGCACCCCACACACCTCACCCGACAACACCCCAGCACCCCACCCCCGATCCACCGGAAAACCCGACACCACATCCCCACCAGACACCACCACATCCCACAAACCCTCAGGCGAAACCACCCCACCCGGAAAACGACAAGCCATCCCCACAATCACCACAGGATCATCCCCGGAATCGGAATTCTTCGATCGCGAGGGCGCGGGGAGTTTCACCGGAGACGGTGCGGACGGAGAGACGCCGGAAGGGGGATCCACGAGCAGTGAGCCGAGGAAATCACCCAACGCAAGCGGCGTCGGGTGATCGAAAACAATCGTGGGCGGCAACCGCAGTCCCGTCACCTCGCACAGCCGGTTGCGCAATTCCACCGCCAGCAGCGAATCGAAACCCATGTCCCGGAATGCCAGACCGGCGTCGACACCGCTCCCGCCCATGACATCGCCGGCGATCGATATGACCAGTCGTCGGCTCTCCGCTGTCCTCTCCCCCTCCGGAAGACCGGCTATCCGCTCCGACCACACGGTCCCCGCCGGCCCGGCGACGGCCGTGGCCGTGGCTGTCGCTGTGGACGTAGCTGTGGCATCGCCGGAGTCGGCGGCGGTGGCGTCGGTGGAGGCGGCGTCGGTGGAGGTGGTGGACGGCGCGAAGGACGGGTCGAGGACTGCGGCCACCACGGTCGGCAGGTCCAGGGTGCGGGCGGCGTCGTACATGCGCAGGCCGCGGGCGGCGCCGATCGGCCGCAGACCCGTGCGGCGCGCGAGCCGCTCGACGTCGGGCGCCGTCAGCCGTCCCGCCATCCCGTCCGGCAGGTCCCACAGGCCCCATGCCAGCGAACGGGCCGGGAGCCCCAGGGCCGAGCGATGCTGGGCGAGGGCGTCGAGGAACGTGTTGGCCAGGCTGTAGTTCCCCTGTCCGGCGGCACCCAGCGTGCCGGAGGCGGAGGAGAAGAGGTCGAAGAAGGCGAGCGGGGCCGAACGGGTCAACTCATGCAGATTCCACGCGGCTTCGGCCTTCGGCCCGAATACGGCAAGGAGTTGCGCGACGGTCAGCGACCGGACGGTCGCGTCCTCGACGATGCCGGCGGCGTGGACGATGCCGGTCAACGGGTGTGCGGCGGGGATGGACGCGAGCACCCCGGCGAGTGCCTCCCGGTCACCGCAGTCGCAGGCGACGATCCGTACGTCGGCACCCATCTCCTCCAGATCGGCCGCCAGTTGGTGTGCTCCTGGAGCCTGGGGGCCCCTGCGGCTGGTCAGAAGGAGACGCCGTACGCCGTACCGGGCCACCAGGTGCCGAGCGACGCGGGCACCGAGTGCGCCGGTGCCGCCGGTCACCAGAACGGTCCCCTGCGGGGCCGGGTCCGGGGCAGGGCCGGTGGTGCCGGGTTCCGTCACCCGGCTCAGTCGCGGTACGAGCAACGCACCCTGGCGCACGGCAAGTTCGGGTTTGCCACCGGTCGCCAGCGCAGCCAGGACAGCCCGCCCGAGGCCGGTCGCGTCCAGGTCCTGGTCCAGGTCGAGGAGGACGAAGCGGCCCGGCTCCTCCGACTGCGCGGTGCGGAGGAGTCCCCACAGCGGTGCGTGCACCAGATCCACCGGGGCCTCGTCGGATCCGGTGGCGGTGTGCACCGCCCCCCGCGTCACGAACACCAGCCGGGTGTCGGCGAACCGCTGGTCCGCCAGCCAGCTCTGCACCAGCCCCAGGGTTTCCCGGGCGACGCGCCGGACATCCTCGGGTATCCGTGCCGCGCCGTCCTCCGGCACCGGCAGGCAGGGCACGAGTACGACGGCCGGCGGCCGAGCCCCGGCGTCGACGCGCGCCCCCGCCGCCGAGACATCCGCGACGGTGGTGAGTCCCGGCGCGGAGGTGGGCCCGAGCACCCAGCAGGTGTCGGCGTCCGGGGCCGCCTGGGCGGTGGGGCCGTCGGCCAGGGGACGCCACGCCACCTGGAAGAGTCCGTCGTACGCGGGGTCGGCCGAAGGCGCCCGCAGCGTCAGCGAGTCCACGGCGGCCATCGGCGTGCCGTACTGGTCCGCGATCCGCAAGGCCACCGCATCCGGGCCTGCGGGCGAGACCCGCACGCGCAGCTCCGTCGCGCCGGTCCCGTACAACCGGACGCCGCTCCACGAGAAGGGCAGCCGCACACGGCCGTCGGTCGCGGCCTGCCACACGGTCGCGTGCAGCGCGGCGTCCAGCAGCGCCGGGTGCAGGCCGTACCCCGATGTGTCGGTTCCGGCGGGCAGCCGTACGTCGAGAAAGGTGTCCGCACCCAGCCGCCAGGCGGCCCGCACGCCGCGGAAGGCGGGGCCGTACCCGTACCCGGCCTCGGCCAGCCGTTCGTAGAGGCCGTCGACGGCGACGGGCTCCGCGCCCGGGGGCGGCCATGCGGCCAGGTCGAAATCGGCGGGTGTCCGAGGCGCGCGCGGTGCGAGCACGCCGGTCGCATGACGGGTCCAGTCGGGGGCGCTCCGGTCCGCTCGGGTGTCCCGTGTGGTCTCCTCGGCGCCGCCGGTACGCGCGTACAGGGTGAACGGCCTCTCACCCGCCGCACCGATCGCGCCGACCAGGAACTGGACCTCGACCGTTCTGCCGTCCGCACCGAGCCTGACCGGCGCTTCCTGGGTCAACTCCGTGACCGTCGCGGCGCCGTCGAGCGCGGCGATGTGCGCGGCCAGTTCGACGAGCGCCGCTCCCGGCACCACGGCCTCCCCGGCGATCGTGTGATCGGCCAGCCAGGGGTGGGTGAAGGTGGACAGGGCACCGGAGAACGCCTGGGCGTCGCGGTCCGCGAGGGAGACGGCGGTGTCGAGAAGCGGATGTGCGCCGCTGTGCGCCGGGCGGGGCGCTTCGGCGTTCAGCCAGTACCGGCGCCTCTCGAACGGGTAGGTCGGCAGCACGACCAGCGGCCGCCGGGGGAGGACGGCCTTCCAGTCGACCGGCAGCCCCCGGGTGTAGGCGGCGACCAGTGCGTCCAGGAGGCCGGCCGCGCCGCTGGAGCCGGGGCGCAGGGCGTCCAGCACGAGCGCACGGTCGGCGTCCCGGTCGCGGAGTCCTCCGACGAACCGGTCGGCGGACGGCATGGCGACGATGGTCCGGTGCCCGTTCTCCGTGAGGTGCCGCAGCGCGGTGTCGAGACCGGTGGTCTCCCGCAGGCCGCGGAGCCAGCTCTCGGAGGTCACCTCGCGCCCGGCGTCGAGCGGCAGCCCGGTCCGCGACGAGCAGAGGTCGGCCGTCGTCCGGCGCGGGGCAGTCGCGGAGAGGGCGGCACGCAGCTCCTCCACGGAGCCACCGCGCACGAAGGCCGCACACAGCCGCGCCGCCTCCTTGAGGCCCAGCGCTCCGGTGACGTGGGCAGCTGCGATCTCGCCCACGCCTCGGCCCAGCGCCGCGTCCGGTCGTACGCCGTACCGCTCCCAGAGCCGGGCCAGCCCGATCCCCAGCACGAAGGCAACGGCCTCCGGCGGGTCGGCAGGTGACATCTCGCCGACGTTCCGTCCGAGGTGGGGGGCGAGTGCGGCGGCGCAGGTACGCACCTGGTCGGCGAACACGGGTGAGGCGTCCATCAACTCACGCGCTGCGGAGATGACTTCGGGGCGCCCGTCGGCCGTGGCCTCGCCCGAGCCGGCACCGAAGACGAAGACGGTCCGGCTCCGCGCGCTCGCGGTCCCGGTGGACAGCAGGTCGTCCGTCCGCCCGGTCGCCAGGGCCTGGAGCCCCGCCCGGTAGTCGCCGCCCTCGCCCGGCAGCACGGCGGCCCGGTGGTCGAACCCGGACTGGACGCGGGCGGCGGTGTAGGCGACGGCGGCCGGGTCCAGGGGGGCCTCGCGTCCGGTGCCGCCGACGGTCGAGCCGGGATCGTCCGAAAGGAAGTCGTGGAGCCGGCGGGCTTGAGCGCGCAGCGCTGTCACCGTCTTCGCGGACAGCACCAACGGCAACACCCCTTCCACTCCGGCGAGTTCGTCCGACGCCTCACCGTTCAACGCGGAAGATTCCTCGGCGTCGGGTGCGGGGGGTTCCTCCAGAATCACGTGGGCGTTGGTCCCGGAGATCCCGAACGACGACACACCCGCCCGCCGCCGCCCACCATCCACCGGCACCCACGGCACCTCCCGCGTCAACAACCGCACCCCCTCCCACTCCACCCCACCCACCGGCTCCACCACATGCAACGACCGCGGCAACACCCCATGCCGCAACGCCTCCACCATCTTGATCACCCCACCCACACCCGCAGCCGCCTGCGCATGCCCGATATTCGACTTCAACGACCCCAACCACAACGGCCGCCCCACCGGCCGAGAACGACCGAACACCTCCACCAACGCACCCACCTCAACCGGATCCCCCAACACCGTCCCCGTCCCATGCCCCTCCACCACATCAACCTCCCCCGCCGACACCCCCGCATCAGCCAACGCCAACCGCACCACCCGCTGCTGCGCCACACCACTCGGCGCCGTCAACCCATTCGACGCCCCATCCGAATTCACCCCACTCCCCGCCACCACCGCCAACACCCGATGACCCAACCGCCGCGCCACCGACAAACGCTCCACCAACAACATCCCCACACCCTCCGACCACCCCGTCCCCGAAGCATCCGAAGAAAACGAACGACACCGCCCATCCCCCGACAACCCACCCTGCCGAGAAAACTCCACAAAAGCCCCCGGAGTCCCCATCACCGTCGCCCCACCCACCAACGCCACATCACACTCACCCGACCGCAACGAACCCACCGCCAAATGCAACGCCACCAACGACGACGAACACGCCGTATCCACCGTCAAAACCGGACCCTCCACCCCCAACACATACGCCAACCGACCCGACAACATCCCCCCAGCAGAACCCGTCAACAAATAACCATCCGACCCCCCACCCCCCTCCCACAAACGCGGCCCATACTCATAACCCATCCCCCCAACAAAAACCCCCACCCCACCACGACCCCGCAACGAACCAGGCGCCACCCCCGCCCGCTCCAAAACCTCCCACGACACCTCCAACAACAACCGCTGCGCCGGATCCATCCCCGCCGCCTCCCGAGGCGACACACCAAAAAACCCCGCATCGAACAACCCCACACCCTCAACAAAACCCCCCTCACGCACCCCACACACCTCACCCGACAACACCCCAGCACCCCACCCCCGATCCACCGGAAAACCCGACACCACATCCCCACCAGACACCACCACATCCCACAAACCCTCAGGCGAAACCACCCCACCCGGAAAACGACAAGCCATCCCCACAATCACCACAGGATCATCCCCGGGAGATTTCCGGGAGTGCGCGGCGGGAATGCTCGCGGAATCGGCATCCGGAGCGACCGAAGAAACCTCCGAACGATCCGTTGAATCGTTCTGGGAGTTCTCCGAAGAATCCTTCTGCAAAGCGGTCAGCAGTTCGCTCAGGGCCTCCGGCGTCGGGTGATCGAACACCGCCGTCGACGGCAGGTCCAGGCCCGTCACTTCGCCCAGCCTGTCCCGCAGTGCGCCCATCATCAGGGAATCGAAACCCAGGTCCCGCAGGGCGACCCGCCCGTCGAATTCACCGCCCAGCACTTCACGGACGACGGAGAAGACGGTCTGCTCGGCGGAGGCGCGGGAGCGGCCGGGCGGTGCGGGCTCCGGTTCGGCGGCTGCCGCCGGCCACCAGTAGGACTCGCGCTGGAAGGCGTACGTGGGCAGGTCGACGGTCCGGGGCCGTGCGCCGGCGAAGGCGGGGCTCCAGTCGACCGGTACGCCCCGCACGTACAGCTGTCCGACAGCCGCCGCGAAGCTCCGCCCCGACGCCGTCGGCTGCGGGATGGGCCACGCCCCGGTGTCCGGCGTGCGGACACCGAGCCGGCCCGTCGCGTCCAGCCACACGGTGTCGGCGGCAGGAGGTCCGGTGAGCTCCTCGTCCCCCGGCGGCACACCGTCCGTACTCACCAGGCGAGCGCCCTCCTGGGGCGTCAGCAGGCCCCGGACGACGGCGGCGGCGACCGCGCCGGGCCCGGGCCCGGCGCTCACCGCGTCCGGCGTGACCCCGTACGCCCGCCAGACCGCGGCGAGCGCCACCATGACGGCGAAGGCGCACGCCTCCGCGGCCCCCGGTGCCGGCTCACCGGTCGCGGTGGAGCGCAGGTGATCGGCGGCGGATCCCAGGCCGCACGGTGCGAACATCCGGTCGCACTCGGCCAGTTCCGCCTCGAACTCCTCCGATACGGCGATGAGTTCGCGCCCGGCGTCGAGGCACGCGTCGACCGTGCCGGGGAAGACGAGCGTCAGGGGCTGCGCCTCCGGTACGAGATCGTCCGTGACGAACACGACCGCGTCCGAGCCCTCGTCCGTTCCCTCGCCCATGCCCGGGTCCGTGGTCAGGTCCGGGCCGAGGGCCAATGCGTCGAGGGCCGCGACGAAGTCCGCCCGGTCCGTCGCGAGCACAACCGCCCGGTGGGTGAAGGCCGTTCGGGTGGTGGCGAGCGAGTAGCCGATGTCGGCGATCGTGTCGGACGGGTTCGCCTCCACGTGGTTCCGCAGCCGCCGTGCCTGGTCCCGCAGGGCCTGCGCGCCGCGTCCCGACAGCACCCACGGCACCGGGGCGGAGGCCGGTCGGTGCGCGCCGGCGTCGTCGGCCGACGGGCCCAGGAGGGCTGTTGCGCCGGACGCGGACCGGGGCGCGGCCGTCACCACGAGGTGGCAGTTGGTGCCTCCCATGCTGAACGAGGAGACGCCCGCCGTACGGCTCGCGCCCTCCGCCGCCGGCCACTCCTCGGTCCGTGTCTGCACCCGCAGGCCGAGCCCGTCGAGGTCGATCTCGGGGTTGGGGGTCTCGAAGTTGAGGCTCGCCGGGATGATGCCGTGGGTCAGTGCGAGGGTGGCCTTGATGAGTCCGGCGATACCGGCTGCCGCCTCCAGGTGGCCGATGTTGGTCTTGACCGAGCCCACCCGGAGCGGATCGCGGTCTCGCCGGTCCGCACCGAACACCGCGCCGAGGGCCTCGGCCTCGATCGGGTCGCCCACCTTCGTCCCGGTGCCGTGGAGTTCGACGTACTGCACGTCCTCGGGCGCGACCCCGGCCTGGCGGTGGGCCGCCCGCAGGACGTCGGACTGCGCTGCCGCGCCGGGCACGGTCAGTCCCTCGCCCTTACCACCGTGGTTGACGGCGCTGCCTCTGATCACCGCGTGGACGCGGTCGCCGTCGGCGAGCGCCCGGGCCAGCGGTTTGAGCACCACGAGGCCGGCCCCCTCGCCCCGGACGAAGCCGTTGGCCCCGGCGTCGAAGGCACGGCTGCGACCGTCCGGGGACAGCCCGCCGAAGGCGGCGGCCACCTCGGCGCCCGCCTCGGTGCTGTTCAGCTGGACACCGCCGACGAGGGCCAGGGACGACTCTCCGGCGCGCAGGCTGGTGCAGGCCAGATGTACGGCCACCAGGGAGGACGCCTGTCCTGTGTCGACGGTGATGCTCGGACCGTGCAGATCGAGGGCGTACGACACCCGGTTGGCGATGATGCTGCGGTGGATCCCCGTCATGGCGTGGTGGGTGAGGGGCGCCGCGCCGTCGCGCCGGATGACACCGTCGTAGTCACCGGACGAGACTCCGAGGAAGACCCCGGTGTCGCTGCCGTGCAGGTCGGCGGGGAGCAGTCCGGCGGACTCCAGGGCCTCCCAGCTCACTTCCAGCGTCAGCCGCTGCTGCGGGTCCATGGCGTTCGCCTCGCGCGGGGATATACCGAAGAAGCCGGCGTCGAACCGGTCCCGGTCGAGGTGTACGCCCTCGTGCCTGCCGGTCGCGGGCGAGCGGGTGATGGCGGAGCGGCCCTCCCGCAGCAGACGCCAGTAGTCGCCCGGCGAGGGGGCCTGCGGGAAGCGGCACGCCAGGCCGACGATCGCGATCACCTCGCCCCCCGTCGCTCCCGCTCCCGCGATGCCGTCCACCCCATGTGCTGCCACTGTCGTTCCCCGCCCCTTCTGGTCACTCCGGTACTGCCTGCCTTGGTTTCCCCGGGTCTTCCGGAGCCGTCAGCCCCTCACGAGCCGCCCACCGGCCCCGTCGGCCCTCCGGATCGGGCGTGGGTGGCCCGGCCGCCGACTCACCAGGTCACGCGCAGCGAGCTGAGCCCCCGCGTGATCAGCCCGTCCTTCCACACCACGGCGGCGCGCGCCGGGGACTCGTCCTCCGCCAGCCGCAGTTCCGGGAAGAACGCGAACAGCTGGAGCAGCGCCGAGCGCACCTGGAGCCTGGCCAGCGGTGCTCCGAGACAGCGGTGGATTCCGTGCCCGAAGGTGAGGTGGGCGGCCGACCGGTCGTCCCGCAGGAATTCAGGTCCTGTGAATGCGCTGCCGTCGCGGTTTCCATGCAGCAGGGAGACGACGACCGCCTCTCCCGCACGAATACCGATACCGCCGATCTCGATATCCTCAAGGGCCACTCGCGGGAAACTGATGGCCGTCGACGGGGTGGCGCGCAGCAATTCTTCGACCAGGGCGTCGACCCGGTTCTCGTCCTTGACCCATTCCCGGGGGACTCCGCCTTGGAGTACCGCCAGGGCGGCGAGGCCGATCTGTCCCACCGTCGTCTCGTAGCCGGCGGTGAGCAGTGCCAGGCCGAGACTGACCAGTTCGGCCTTGGACAGGGCGTCGCCGTCGTGGGCCCGGATGAGGTCGGTCAGCAGGTCGTCATCGTCCCGCAGCCGCTTGCGGTCGATGAGAGTGGACATGTAGTCGACCAGCAGGAGCTGTTGCCTGCTCTTCTCCAGATCGCTGCTGGCGGTGATGTCGAACAGCACCTCGACGGAGGAGTCGAAGACTTCCCGGTCCTCGACGGGCACCCCGAGCAGGGCGCCCAGCACGGCCACCGGGAGGGGTTCGGCGAACGAGGCCACCAGGTCGGCTGAGCCGCCGCCGCGGCTCATGCCCTCCAGCAGGTCCGTCGCGGTCCGCCGCACCAGCGGGGCCATCGCGGACACCTTCCCCGTGGTGAAGGCCGCGACGACGATCCTGCGCAAGCGGGCGTGGTCGGTGCCGTCCAGACTCATCATCGAGGTCGGGGACGGTGCCGCCGAGTTCAGCCGCGGCGCACCGGGGGCCACCGCGGCGGCCCTGCTGAACCGCCGGTCGGACAGCACCAGGCGGCCCAGGGCGTAGTCGCTCACCAACCACATCGCGTCACCGGGCGGCGTCCGTATGCGTTTTACCGGATCGGTCGGAGTGCCCGCCATGAATTGCGGTAACGGACCCAGCTGATGCAGATGCAGCACGGCGGACAACCCCGACACCTCGCCCCTTCTCGAAAACCGGCCGGACAATCGATCCGATGACCAACTCGCTTCATTCGTGCGATATTCGGTGGCCCCGGTCCGAACGTCAGCGTAGCCGCACACCTGAGATGTGACCACGGACGATCGGGAACGCCGGAACAAGGACGAGAGGGTTTCCATGGATTTCTCGCTCAAGCAGGGAACATTCAGCACCGGGCTGCCCTACCTGGCCTTCGGCTCCGGAAAGCCGCTGGTTTACCTGTCGGGATTCACGATGACGCACACGGTGCCGCCGCCCGGGCCGCAGCGCGGCAGAGCGGCCCGGCTGGTGGCTCCGTTCGTCGCCGGGGGGTACGAGGTCTTCTGGACCAACCGCCGCCCGGGCATGGCGGCCGGCATGACGATGGGCGATGTGGCCGCCGAGCACGCCGAGGCGCTGCGTACCCGGTTCGCGGGCCCCGTCCCCGTACTGGGACACGCGACCGGTGGCTCGATCGCCCTCCAACTGGCCGTCGATCACCCCGAGGTGGTGGACCGGCTGGTCCTGGCCAGTACGGCGTACGCCCTGGGGCCGGTCGGCAGGCACTTCCACCGGGACATGGTCGCGGCAGCCGGACGCGGCCGCTCCGGCATGCACCGGGCCGCTCCCGGCATCACCCGCAACCCCGTGCTGCAACGGCTGCTGGTGGCGCCCCTGTGGCTCGCCGGGCGGCTGAATCCACCGCCCCCGGATCCTTCGGACATGACGGCGATGCTGCTGGCGGAGGACTCCTTCGACGTCCGGGACCGGCTGGCCGAGGTGACGGCGCCCACCCTGGTGCTGTGCGGTGGCCGGGACCACTTGTGGCCGCCGGAGATGTTCGACCGGACCGCCGCCGGCATACCCGGCGCCCGGCTGGTGCGGTATGCGCGGCGGGGCCACAACATCCTGGCCGCCCCGGAGTTCGTCCAGGATGTCCGCTCGTTCCTCGACGCTCCCTGACGCGCCCGCCGACGGGCCGGGACGCGGGCCGGGCGTCCGGTCCCGGCGTGCGGCCCCCGAACTCCGTTTCAACCGGCCTCCGTCGATCCTTCGGCCGTACGTTCCGCCAGCCGGTCCGCCAGGAGCTGCCACGTGTTGGCGCACTCCCGGGCGAGTCGCGCCACGACCTCCTGGCGGTGGGGCGGCACCGCGTCCACGATCCGGGACCATCCGTCGGCGTCGACCGCGCAGACCCGCAGCGCGCGCAGCAGGACCTTGCCCGCCATGGTGAGCCGCAGTGAGGGGTCTTTGCTCAGGCTCACCAGAAGGACGTCGCTGTCCGGGCGGCCCGGCCCGAAGGAGCGCGGGGGCGCCGGTCTCGACGGGCTTTCGCGGCCGCCGGCCTGTTGCTGCTGCGGCGTCACCAGGGGCTCACCACGGTTGAGCCGGGCGCGGACGTCGCTGGCCGTGGCCGCCGAGATCCCGGCGAGCCTGGCGATCTCCCGCAGCGAGGCGGCCGGGTTCGCCCTCATCAGCTCCCCGGCGCGCAGCCGTCCCTCGGCTCCGTTGCGGGGGCGCATCCGTCCGTCCCGGCCGATGCTGGCGTTCGGCTGCTCATTTTGCGCAGTCGAACGCTGGCGTATCGCCCCCACCGTGTTGGCGGCCAGCCCCACGACCTCGGCGATCCGGCGGTCGGACCACTGGGTGTGCGACGCGATGATCCGGGCCGCCGCGGCCTTCCGGTCAAAGAGCGACAGAGGCAGTCCGTGTTCGCTGTTCAGCCGGACCGCCAGCACGAAGGCGTCCGCCTCCGAACCGTCGAAATAGCGGACCATGATCCGGTCGTCGCCGCGCACGACCGCCGCGCGCAGCCGGTGCGCACCGTCGATGACGCGCATCGTGGGACGATGCACCAGGATGGGCGGGAGGCGCGCCTGGAGCGTCGCCAGCAGCTCGACGTGCTCCTCGTCCTCCTTGCCGGATCGCGGGCCGTCGAAGGCCGCCAGGGCCGCGACGGACACGCATTCGGCGGCCGCTAACCGAGCGCCTCCGGCGGCCGATCCTCCCGTGGCCGAGGCGGCTTCCGTCCCGGTGTCCCCTCCCGGCGCGTCGAAGCCGGAGCCCTCCGGCGTACGCGCGGCGGGTGCTTTCAATCTACCGATCATTGATCAATCACCTCGGGTGCGGGTTGAGGGCGGGAGGGCGATCGTGCGTCGGAGGAATGGAGCAGCCGGAAGGGCCGCTGCGGGCGGGTGCTTCCGGTGTGGCTCGGCGGCTCGCCGCGCCTGACCGGCGAAAGCGGCACGCGCGCCGCGGGGGCGCGCCGAAAGGATTTCTCCATGGCTTTTCGGCGCCATGTCGCCGCGGACAGATCGGAATAGAAAAGGGGACGACGGCCGGTGTGGTGGCGGGTAAACGGGAACAGGCCGCACAGCCGTCGCACAGAAACATCGCCCCCCGTGGCAGATAATCCTCGTCCGGCGGATTCCTTGCTCGCCTCTTCGAGCACGGAGCACCGTGACACTGAGAAAATTTCATCGCTTTTGATCGATGTCTGTCAAGATGAAGAACCTGTACAGCGCATTCGTCAGCATTGCTGCGGACTGGTCATTTCCTCGTACGCCGACAGCGCTGAAGCCTGGCGCCGCACGGGCGACGCGGCGATGATGGTCGTTGGACCGGACCGCTGCCGGAGCGGCCCCAGGGGACAAAACGCACGGTCACCACGTGCGGAAGGAGGTGTTCCGATCACGGCGGCGCACCTCGGCGAGCAGGCCCGGCCAGTCGAACGAGGCGCCCCCGTGGGCCCGTCGGAGCCGGCGCAGCAAACGCCGGCGGGTCAGCCGGAAGGCTATACCGCACACCATCAGCGAAATTGCTGGCGCCACCGCCATGAAAGAAAGCCCGAAAAAGTGGCGTGTGCGCGGCTCATATGTTCCGAGAGCAGCGCAGTGGGCAACATTTTCGATCTCGTCACGGCTGAGAAACTCATAAGGTGCGACCATCGCCCGAGAATCTCAGCGTCCGGGGATTCGGGCAAGGATTTCCTTGGTGCATTGCGCGACGGTCGGCGCCTGCGGAATGGAGGACTTTCGGGAGAACACGGAGAAAGCAGGGCCGCCGCTCCATGGGCCGACCCTGCTCGGTACGTCTGACGGCACGTCCGGCGGGCCTTCCGGCGGCCTCGCGCCAAGGGACGCCAAGGGCTTCAGCGTTCGGTGATGCCGTCACGACGCCATCCTCAAGCCGCCTTTGCCACCAACTCGGATGTTCCCATCATCGGGATGCTCCGTGTATATTTCAGTTCCGAACAGCGGACGACCGGACGGAGAGGAGTCGCGGATGGTGCGGTTGACCCGGGCTCAGCAGCAGGAGCGCACCCGCGCGGCTGTACTCGCCGCAGCTCAGGCGGAGTTCACCGAGCGCGGATACGCGGCGGTGAAGGTGGACGAGATCGCTGAGCGGGCCGAACTGACCCGTGGCGCGGTGTACTCGAACTTTCCGAGCAAACGCGCTCTCTATCTGGCGGTGCTGATCGACATGGTCGAGCGCAGTGCCAGGGCCGAGAGCAGCGGCGTGGCAGAGCACACGGCCGCAGCTGGGCGCAAGGCCGCTGCCGAGCGCGAGGCGACCGGCGCGGCTCAGCCGCCCGCATCATCCGTCGCCGACACATTGGGCGCGTTCGCCCGGACCTGGCTCGAACGCATGCCGCTGGCCGGCGACACCCCCTCGCCCGGCCGGATGCGTCTGCGCTCATCGGCCGCGCTGCTCGACGACGAACCGATCCGCAACGCGTTCGGACAGGTGACCCACCTGGAGGCGCTGCTGCTCGCACTCGCGCTCGAGGCGCAGGCACCCGGCGGTGTACCGTCCGGGCGGCAGGTCCGGCGGGCCCAGCTGGTCATGAGGCTGCTGGACGGTGCGGGTCCCTCGGCGGATCCGGCACTCGGCTTCGGCGATCCCTTCGACATCGTCCAGGCCTGCGCGCATCTGGGTGGCCTCGCCCTCGACGACACCTGGAACCCGCCGCATCTGCCCTACGTCCCGCCGGCCCGCGCCTGCCACGACCCCTGGTCCCCGCCACGGGAGATGCTGGACCTCATCACGCACCGTCCGGTGGCCTTCACCGATGACGGGGTGATCACGCTCCTCGGCACCAACCGTCTGAAGGCCGCCGAGGAAGCCGTCCGCGCCGCACGCGCCGGCGACCTCGTCACCGTGGTCGTCACGACGGCCGACCCGGCCGAGACCGGTCGCCTCGTCCAGCTGAGGGCCGGTGACTTCGCCCGGTGCCTGCGGCGCGTGTTCGAGCCCGGTGTCTGGCCGCGCCTCCGCCTGATCCTCGACGAGCGCGGTCTGCTGGCGTCCGCCGTCGGCGTGCCGGACGCCGACGACACCACCGAGTACGCGGTACGGGTGCGGCACGGCGCGATCGTCACCCGAGCCCAAGGACCCGGTGCCGCTCATGGAGCGGCCACCTTCGATCTCACGACCGCAGCTGTCTCCGACACCACACCTGATGGGGCCGCACCATGACCCAGCCCGTTTCGTCCTACGCGACCAGCACCGATCTGCTGGTGCTCCACACCCTGCGCTGCATCGGCTTCTCCGGCCTGGCCGGAGTGGCCAAGGCGTCCGGACTCCCTGAGTCCGACGTCGAATCGGAACTGATCGACCTCGCCGTGGCCGGACTCGTCACCCATGCCTCCGGCGACTTCGGCGGCTGGGGCCTTTCGGAGGAGGGCCGGGCCGCGGACGCCGAGCGGATCGCCGAGGAGCTGACGGCGGCCGGAGCCCGGGAGCGGGTGACGGCGGTGTTCGATCAGTTCCTGGTGCTCAACCCCGAGCTGCTCGACCTCTGCACGGCGTGGCAGACCCGTACCGCGGACGGCACCATGACGATGAACGACCACAGTGACTCCGCGTACGACGCCCGGGTCCTCGATCGGTTCACGGAGTTCCACCAGCGCGCCGAGCCCCTGTGCGCCGAGCTGTCCGGTGTTCTGCTCCGCTTCCAGCGCTACCCCGTCCGGCTCGCCGACGCCCTCGCCCGGGCGAGGGCCGGCTCCCTGGAGTACGTGACGGACAGCACCGCCTCGTACCACACCGTCTGGTTCCAGCTGCACGAGGACCTGCTGGCCACCCTGGGCCTCACCCGCCACTGACCCCGCAGTTCCGCCACCCCGCGCGGGCTCCGGGCCCCGCAGCCGCACCAGCGAAGGCGACGCAGAGATGACTACGCGATGACCTGGATCCATCCGCTCTCGGCCGAGGTCGAGGAGACGGCGGAGGTCCTCGGCGGAAAGGCACACGGCCTCGTCGTGCTCCACCGTCTGGGGCTGCCCGTGCCGCCGGGTTTCGTCATCACCACGCAGGCGTGCCGCGCCTTCCTCCGTACCGGGGAGCTGCCGACCGGTCTCGACGCCCAACTGGCCGACGCCGTCGCCGGATTGGAGGCGGCCACGGACCGCCGGCTCGGCGGTCCGCAGCGGCCGCTCGCGGTGTCGGTCCGCTCCGGGGGCAGCGTGTCGATGCCCGGCATGATGAGCACCGTGCTCAACCTCGGACTCACCACCGGGGCGACCACCGCGCTGGCCGACGAGACGGGCGACCTGCGGTTCGCCCTCGACTCCCGGCTGAGGTTCCTGACCAGCTTCGCCGCCGGGGTCGCCGGTGTGGGCCCGGAGAGCCTGGCGGCCGTCGACCGGGCGCTCGCCGGACAGGACACCGACCCGAGCCGGCTCGCCGAGGCCATCGGGAAGGTCGAGCGGCTCATCGCGGAGCGCGGCGGCGACACCGTGCCCGAGGACGCCACCCGGCAGGTGGAGCTGGCCGTCGCCGCCGTGTTCTCGTCCTGGAACACACCGCGCGCGAAGACCTACCGCGAACTGCACGGCATCCCGCACGACCTGGGCACCGCCGTGACCGTACAGGCGATGGTGTTCGGCAACCGCGACGGGCGCAGCGGAACGGGCGTCGCGTTCAGCCGTGACCCCAACACCGGCGAGCATGTCCCCTTCGGTGAGGCCCTGTTCGGCCGCCAGGGCGAAGACGTCGTCTCGGGTACGTCGTTGACCGAGCCCCTGGGTGAACTCGCCGTCCGGGAACCCGAGGTGTGGGCGGGCCTGCTGTCCGCCCTGGCCCGGCTCGAGGAGCACTACCGCGACGCGTGCTACGTCGAGTTCACCTTCGAGGCGGGCGAACTGTGGATTCTCCAGGTGCGCCCCGGAAGGTTCGTCGGGCGCGCCGCGGTCCGGGTCGCGGTCGACCTCGCCGAGGCGGGAACGATCACCCGCGAGGAGGCGCTGCTGCGTGTGGCACCGCAGCATCTCCCGCAGGCCCGTACGCCGCGCATCACGGGGATCGAACCCGGTGACCTCTTCACCCGAGGGCTCGGCGCCTCCCCCGGTGTCGCCGTCGGCCGGGTGGCGACCACCGCCGACAGCGCGGCGCGGATGGCCGCCGCAGGGCCGGTCGTCCTGGTGCGCCCCGAGACCTCTCCGCTGGACATGCACGGCCTGGCCGCCGCCGCCGGGGTCGTTACCGCTCGCGGCGGCCCGACCAGCCATGCGGCCGTCGTGGCGCGGTCGATGGGGAAACCCGCCGTCGTGGGCGCGGCGAGCCTCACCGTGGACGCCGTCGACGGTTGCGTCCGGGCGGGCGGGCGGACCCTGCCCGAGGGCACCCTGATCGGCGTGGACGGGACGGGTGGCGAGGTCGTCGTCGGGGAGCCCGGCGTCGCCACGGCATCGACCGACCCACAGCTGCACCGCTTGCTCTCCTGGGCCGACGATGTCGCGGGCGGCGGGGCCACCGGCCGCGACGAGCCCGAGCGCCTCTCGGCGGCCCAAGCGGTCCTGCGCGGCGGCGGAGACCGGACGAGGAGCTGAGCGTACGCGGATGGCTCCGCACCGACCCTGACCCGCCCCTTGGCGGGTGAGGGTGGAGGGCTGCGGGATCACGGCGCGGGGGAGGGCCGTGATCCCGCAGGTTCGAGGGTGACGAACTGTGGTCGGACCGTACGTCGACGTATGGTCCGACCACAGTGCGTCAGTGCGGCACGCCGCGGATCAGGTCCGCCGCCCGTTCGGCCAGCATGACCGCCGGGGCGTGGGTGTGGCCGCCGGTGATGCGCGGCATCACGGACGCGTCCACCACCCGCAGGCCCGGGACCTGACGGACCCGTAGCTCCGGGTCGACCACCGCGTCCGGGTCGTCCGCGAGGCCCATCCGGCAGGTGCCGACCGGGTGGAAGAGCGTGCCCGTGTGGTCCCGGATGTGCTGGTGCAACGCCTCCTCGCCCAGGCCGTCGGTCCACGGGGCCATGGCCTCGCCGACCAGGGACCGCAGGGTGTCCGTGGCGAAGAGACGTTCGGCGAAGCGGATTCCGGCCGCGAGGCGGTGGAGGTCGGCCTCGGCGGAGAGGTAGCCCGGGTCGATCAGGGGCGGGGTCTCCGGGTCCGGGCCCTGGAGGGTCACCGCGCCCCGGCTCTCGGGTTGCAGGAGGACCACGCCGATGGTCAGACCGTCCGCCAGGGACTCTCCCTGGAAGGCGATGGGGGCCCAGATGACCTCCAGGTCGGGAGGTCCGCCGGTGCCGTTGCGGCCGTCGCTGCCGTGGGTGCCGCCATCACCGTCACCGGCGTCGCTGCGGAAGAAGCCGACCGCCTCCGCGATGTTGGACGTCAGCGGGCCGAGCCGGTCCTCCTCGTACCGCTTCGCCGCCTCCGGGGTGTCCGACTGCGCCAGGCGTACGGGCGTGACCGCGTGGCGGATGACGTCGACCGTGGCGTGGTCGTGGAGGTTACGGCCCACTCCGGGAAGATGGACGCGCGGCTCGACGCCCGCCGCCGCGAGGTCCCGCTCGTCGCCGATGCCGGAGAGCATCAGCAGATGCGGCGAGCCGATGGCGCCCGCGCTGAGGATGACCTCACGACGGGCCGAGAGCCGGCGGGTGGCCAGCTCCACTCCGCGCGCGCGGCCGTCCTCCAGGACGATGCGCCGGGCCTGCTCGCCGGTGAACACCGTGAGGTTGGGGCGTTCGAGGGCCGGGCGGAGGTAGCCGTCGGCGGAGCTCCACCGGACGCCGTCGCGCTGGTTGAGCGGGGTGAGCGCGCTGCCGTGGAGGTGGGGTCCGCCCAGTCCGCCGGGGAGCGGGCCGAGGCCGAGTTCGGCGCAGGCACGCAGGAAGTGCGGGGTGGTGGGGTCGGGGTCGCGGGGCGGCGAGATCCAGAGAGGGCCGTCGTCGCCGTAGGTGGTTCCCTCCGCTTCGGGGCCCGCCCAGCGTTCGGCTCGGCGCAGGTACGGGCGGACGGCGCGCCAGGACCAGGTAGGGCCGGCGGCGCTCCCCCACGCGTCGTAGTCCTCCGCCGAACCCGGTATCCACATCTGGAAGTTGACCGACGACGAGCCGCCCAGGACCTTGCCGCGCGGCCAGTCGACGGTGCGGTCGCCGAGGCCGGGCTGGGGCACCGTGCGGTAGCCCCAGTCCAGCTCCGTACCGAGCAGCGCGAGCGAGGCGCTGGGGATGCGGACGGCCGGGTCGGAGTCGGGTCCGCCGGCCTCGATCAGCGCGACCCGCACGTCCGGGTCCTCGGTGAGCCGGGCGGCCAGCACGGAGCCGGCCGATCCGGCGCCCACGATCACGTAGTCGAAGAGTTCGTCATCCATGGTCAGGCCTGCTTCAGGTGGACCGGGAGCGTCCGGTGGCCGTTGGAGACGAACGACTCCAGCGGCTGGAGCCGGTCCGAGGTGACGGCGAGGCCGATGTCCGGGAAGCGGGCGAAGAGTTCGGGCAGCGCGACCGACGCCTCCAGGCGGGCCAGCGGCGCGCCGACGCAGCGGTGCACACCGTGTCCGAAGGCGATGTGGTCGTTGCGGGTGGTGCGGGTGAGGTCGAAGGCGTGGGCGTCGGCGCCGTGCACGGCCGGGTCCCGGCCGACTCCGCTGTAGGAGACGATCAGCGCGTCACCTCGTGCGATGGTCACACCGCCCACCTCGATGTCCTCGACGGCGAACCGCATCGGCAGGTTGGCGATCGGCGCCTGGTGGCGCAGCGCCTCGTCAATCGCGTCGTCCCAGGTCGCCTCGCCGCTCCGCAGGAGCGCCAGCTGCTCGGGATGGGTGAGCAGCGAGTGGATGGCGTGGTCCAGGAGGTTGACGGTGGTCTCGTGGCCCGCGCCGATCATCAGCAGGATCATGTCGACGAGTTCGGTCTCGTCCAGACCGGAGTTCTCCTCGTCGTCGCGGGCGGTGATGAGCGCGCTGACCAGGTCGTCGCCGGGGGTGCGTCGTTTGTGGTCGGTGAGCGCGGTCATCAGGCCGACCATCTCTTCGCCGTTGGCCTGCACCTCCTCCAGCGTGGCGGAGGTGCGGAACATGTCGGCGACGACCCGGAAGAGGTCCTCGCGCATGGCGTCCGGGATGCCCAGGAGTTCGCAGATCACCCGGATCGCCAGCGGGTAGGCGAAGGCGGCCCGGATGTCGAGCGGCCGGCCGGGCTCGGTGGCGGCGACCTCGTCCAGCAGCTCCTGGACGAGGGTGCGGACCGCCGGTTCCAGGGCGGCGGTGCGGCGGGCGGTGAACGCCTTGGCGATCAGCTTGCGCAGCCGCCGGTGGTCCCCGCCGTAGGTGTTGATCATGCTGCGTTCGGAGACCCAGGAGGCCAGCGGCCACGTACGGGCGAGTTCGCCTTCGCCGTTCTCCCAGGCGGGCCAGTGCCGGTAGGCGTCCTTGGAGACCCGGTCGTCGGTCAGCAGGCTCTTGGCGACGGCGGAGTCCGTCACCATCCAGACGGCCACGTCGCCGGGGAGTTCGGCGCGGGCGACGGGTCCGGTGGCGCGCAGACGGTCGCTCTCGGCGTGGAGGTCGCTGCCGCTGGGGTCGATCCGCAGCGGCGTGGGTTGCTCGGTCATCGGCTCTCCGGCACGGTCGCGCGGCTGAGGGTTCACCGGTCGAGGACCTGGCCCGCGGCGCGCAGCCCGGACTCGATCGCGCCGTCGACCCAGCCGCTCCAGCCGGTGGCGATGTCGCTGCCGGCGAAGGCGAGGCGGCCGACCGGACGCTGGACGGTGCGCAGTGCGCCGGTCAGCTGGCCGGGACGCTTGTAGGTCCAGCCGCCGCGCGCGTAGGGGTCGTTGCCCCAGTCGTGGCCGCGGACGGCGAGGACCTCGGCGTCCGGCGCCCAGCGGCGCAGCGACTCCTGGATCTGCCGCCGGTTGGAGATGCCGAGGTGAGGGTCCCGGCTGAACGCGAAGGCGAGGTGGCCGTCGCCGAGGCGCTGGACCGGGATGACGTCACCGAGGCCGGGCGCGTCCTCCGCACCGGCGGCGTAGAAGAGGCCCTCGGCGCTGCGGATGTGGAGCCAGATCTTCTTGGCGGCGGGAACGGCGACGGTCTGCTCGGCGAGGGTGCGGTAGGCCTTGGGCAGGCCGGGTGCGAAGGTGATGTGGTTCCATACGTTGACGGGGACGGCGACCACGACCGCGCGGGCGCGGTAGGTCGTGCCGTTGCCGGTGGTGACGCAGACGTGGCCGCCCCGGTCCTCGACCCTGGTGACGGGCGAGTTGAGGCGCAGGTCCGCCTCGGCGTCGGCGAGCATGGCCTGGATGAAGGCGGCCGTGCCGTGGACGAGGCGGGAGGAGGTGGCGCTGGAGAACTTGGCGAAGTCCCAGTCGGACAGCGACCACCACTGGGCCATCTGCGTGAACGAGCCACGGGCCGAGCCGCCGGAGAGGCCGCCGAGGTTGCCGGTGACCCAGGAGTGGTCCACCGGCGACAGGTTCAGCTCGTTGATCCGCTGGATCAGGGTCAGCCGGTCGAGCGGACGCACCAGGTCCTCGCGGGCGAACGGGTCGAGCGGACGCGGGAAGTACTCGCGGGAGCCGTCGAAGACCGGCGTGACCAGCTCGGCGAGCCGGCCGAACCCTTCGGCGGGGCTGTAGGCGCGGTAGCCGCCCTCGGCCGGGAAGAAGGCCACGTCGGGCGCCTGGTCGGAGGTGAGCTGCTGGTTGTAGTGGAGCAGCTCCTTCCACGCGTGCGGGTGGCCCTCCTCGAACCAGGCGCCGCCCAGCTCGACCTGCTCGCCGGCGAAATCGGCGGTGTAGGTGCGGCCGCCGATACGGTTCTGCGCTTCCAGGATGAGAGGCCGCAGCCCGTTGCGGCGCAGCTCACGGGCCGCGGTGACCCCGGCGAAACCGGCGCCGATGACGATGACGTCGTGGTCGCCCGACGCCTTCTTCTTCCGGCGTTCGGCGGCGGTGGCCTGGGAGATGCCGGTGGCGCCGGTGGCGCCGAGCAGGGCGGTGAGGCCTGCGGCTCTCAGTACGTTGCGTCGTCCGGTGCCGGGGGCTGCGGCCGCGGGTATCTCGGGGTCGCCGGGGAGGTTCTCGGGGCTCACGGTCTCTCCTTCGTGGTCTTGGCTCGGTGCGGGTGCGGGGGTCAGGCGGACGGGTTGCGCAGTTCCTCGATGAGGCTGGAGAGGCTGTCGGAGCCGTGACCGCGCGCCACCCGGCGTTCGATGAGGGCCTGGAAGGGCAGCACCAGGTCGGCGCTGACGCCCTGGGAGCGGGAGGCGCTCACCAGGTGGGCGATGGCTTCCTTGTTGACGTTGAGCGTCGAGACGTCGGTGGCGTAGTCCTGGCGGTCCACCTCTTCGGCGAGGCGCGGCAGGTACGGCACGGCCACGTGGTTGAGCCAGGCGGTGGCGTACGGCAGGAAGGCCTCGGCCGTGACGCCTTCGGTGCCGAGGAGGGCCAGGGCCTGGATGTTGCCGGCGACGGTGGACCAGAGGATGCCGAGCAGGGCCACGTCGTAGAGGGACGGCAGGCCGGTGTCGTCGCCGAGGTAGGTGGCGGCGCCGCCCAGGACCCGCAGCGTCTCCTGGTGGTCCTCGAAGGCCGGGGCGGAGCCCCCGTAGAAGATCAGCGCCTGAGGCTGTCCGACGAGCGGCGGGGTCGCCATGATCGCGCCGTCGAGGTACGTGATGCCGTGCCGCTCCGCCCAGGCGGCCGTGGCGCGGGCCTCCTCGGGCGTGCTGGACGTCAGGTTGACGAGCACCCGGTCCTTGAGGTTCTCGACCTCGGGGTCCAGGACCTGGTGCACCGCCTCGTCGGTGGAGAGGCAGACGACCACGAGAGGGCCGGCCGTCAGGGCCGCGCCGACGGTGTCGGCGCCCGTCGCGCCCCGGCTGACGAGCTGTTCGGCCTTCTGGGAGGACCGGTTCCACACGGTGGTCGGGTGGCCCTGGCCGAGGAAGGCTTCGGCCAGGGCGGTGCCCATCATGCCGAGGCCGATCACGGAGACGGGCGTGGTGGCGGGCGAGGTGGTGTCGGTGCTCATACTCGGAAGTCCTCCGGCTCAGCCGTGCGGCAGGGCTGGGCGTGGTCGATGCTTCGGTTCGGGGAGCGGCCGCCCGGCCGGGGCCGGGCGGAGGCGGTGCTAGGGGGTGTCTGGCCGATCAGGCCGGATCAGGGAGCGGGGCTTGGTGCCGTGCATCGCAAGGCGGAGGAGGGAGTCAACGCGGAGCGTTGGTGACCGACGACAACGCCGCGAGGTGCGGTGCCAAGCCCGCGAGCCCGGCCTGATCGGCCAGACACCCCCTACAGGAGAGGCGTCTCGGGGTCGAGGCCGAGCAGGACCCGCCCGTGCAGTTCGAGGTTGGTGCTGAGCAGCAGGAAACCGTGGAGCGAGAAGCCCTCGACGTCGCGGAAGAAGCGCTGGAGCGGGACGCTGCGCTGGATGACCGAGGCGCCGCTGGTCCGGTAGAGGATCTCGACGGCTTCCTTGGCGAGCTGTACGGCGTAGGCGCCCTGGCCGCGGATGGCGGCCTTCTCCTCCAGCGTCGGCTGCTCACCGGCGTCGGCGCGGTCCTGGAGGACCTTCAGCCAGCCGGCCTCCAGGCCCTTCGCGGCGGCGATCTTGTTGGCCGCCTCGGCCACGTTGATCTGGGTCAGCGGGTGGTGCGCCTGGTTCTCCCAGGAGGTGTAGGCGATGGCCCGGCCCGGGATGCGGTCGAGGAAGAGCTCCAGCGCGCCCTGGGCGGTGCCGAGGAAGGTCGCCACGGTCTCGGCCATGATGAAGGCGAAGAGCCCGTAATTACGGCCGTTGGCACCGGTGTTGGAGCGGTCCGGGGTGACGTTCCAGATCGCCTCGCCGAAGTCGACGACGCGGTGCGCGGGGACGAAGACGTCCTTGGCGGTGCTGGTCGAGCTGCCGGTGCCGGAGGCGGAGGAGGTGTGCCAGTCGTCGGCGATGGTGAACTCGGACATCGGCACGATCGCGATGACCTCGGTGTGCGTACCGTCGGGGCCTTCCAGGACGGTGGCGGCGATGTTCCAGTCGGCGCCGCGGCAGCCGGTGTTGAAGCGCCAGGAGCCGTTGAGGACGTAGCCGTCCTCGGTGGGCGTGAGCGAGCCGGTGGGGGTGAAGCCGCCGGAGACGCGTACGGACGGGTCGGCGAAGATCTCCTCCTGGGCGCGGTCGGAGAAGAGCGTGGCCAGCCAGGTGCTGGAGACCCAGACCGAGGCGACCCAGCCGGTGGAGGGGCAGCCGCGGGCGATCTCGGCCAGGATCTTCGTCTGCTCGGCGACCGGCAGGTCGAGCCCGCCGAACCGGCTCGGGGTGGCGATGCGGAACACTCCGCTCTTCTCCAGCAGGTCGATGTTCTCCTGCGGGATCCAGCGCTGTTCCTCGGCCTGTCGGCCGTTCTCGCGGAGCTTGGGAAGGATGTCCTGGACGGCGTTCACGACGGTGTTGGCGTCGAAGGCTGCGGTGGTCACCACGTCTCCTTGTTCTGGTCCGGGTTGTGAGGTCGCGACGGGGTGCCGCGCGGGGGCGCGGGTCGCTGCCGGGGCGTCGCGGAAGGCCGGCGGCACGGCGTCGGCCCGGCGCCCTGGAGGGGTCCTGGTGGACGCTTTCGCGTCACCGGAGGGGGTATGGGAGCACGCTAACGGGGTGTCCCGAACCGGCTGCGCATCGTGCGGTAACGGGCCGCCCACTGCCGTTGCGTGGCTGGTGGGCGACGGTGGCGAGGGCCGGTCAGCCGGCGATCGCGGTGGTGTGCACGGGCCCGATGACGGCGCCCGGGTGGCGGTCGGCGCGCCACCGCAGCGGCACGGGCGCATCGGGGCCGGACTGGCCGAGGATCTGCGACTGGAGCCGCTGCAGTTCCGGCGATGGCACGAGGCCCAGTTCGCGTTTGAGGATGCGGTAGAGGTTCTGGTAGGCCTCCAGCGCCTCGGCCCGGCGGCCGGAGCGGTGGAGCGCGGTGATGAGCTGTCCGTGGAGCCACTCGTGGAGCGGGTGGTTGCTGACGAGTGACCGCAGCTCCGGGAGGAACTCCCGGTGCCTGCCGAGCCGGAGCTCGGTCTCGGCGCGCAACTCCAGTGCCCGGATGCGCAGTTCGTCGATCCGCGCCACCTGGCCGAGCAGGACTTCTCCGACCGGTACGTTGCTGAGCGCGGGGCCGCGCCATAGGGCCAGGGCCTCCTTCAGCCCCTCCGCGGCCCGCTGCGGGTCACCGCTGTCGAGGCGCGCCTGGGCCTGCTGGACCAGGCGTTCGAAGCGGCAGACGTCCACCTCCTCGTCCGCGACGTCGAGGCGGTAGCCGGGGGCCTGGGTGACCAGCAACTGCCGTTCCGTCGGGACGATCCCGAGGCCGCCGAGCATCCGGCGCGCGTGGTAGATGTGCGTCTGCAGCGTCCTGGCCGCCCCAGCCGGGGCCTCCTGGCCCCAGAGCTCCTTCACCAGAGTGCCCATCGCCACCGGCTCCCGGGGTCTCAGTGCGAGGACCGCCAGTAGCTGACAGAGCTTGGGTGCGTTGGGAGCGAAGGTCTCGCCCTCGTCGGTGACTATGCCGAAGGGTCCGATGAGACTGAACTGCACTACGCACACTCCTGTTTCCTGGCCGGTTCCCGGCGCGCATCGAGGGGGGTTGGTGTGGCGTATCGAAGGTAGAAAGAAATGGCGGTGCGCGGGGCGGCCAGGCTCCGAGAATGTCAAGTTACCGGACGGTAAGTAGGTTCGTGCGAGGTCAGTCGGCGCCTGAGGTGCGCATCGGCCAGGCGGCGATGCAGTGGGCGACCGACGCCAGAGTGACGTGCCGGTGCCATCCTTGGTACGACCGGCCGGCGAAGTCGGTCATCCCGACGCTCTCCGAGATCGCGTCGAAGTCCCGCTTCACCACGGCCGGGAGGCGGGTGAGCGCCAGCACCTGCGGCAGCGCGGAGGGCGGCGACCCGGTCAGCCAGAGCCTGCCGCCGGCGCGGCCGTCGCCGGCCCACTCGCCCACCAGGAACAGTCCGGCGCCGCCTGGCATCGCGGGCCGGTGCCGGCCGACGACGGGTATGGCCGCGGCGAGCGTGGGGCCGTCGCCGAGGTTCACCGCCCGCCGGAGGTGGGTCAGGGTCTTCACCAGCTCGCCGGCGGTGCGCTCGCGCCCGCCGTACAGCGGCAGCCTGCCGGGGTCCAGGCGCAGTTGCTCCATCGGATCGACCCGTACGAGGAAGGGCAGCCCGAGCGCTGCGAGATGGCGGGCCAGCCCGACGGAGTCGGCCAGTTCGGCGTCGACGACGACCGGGATACGGGGCACCTCCCGGGTCTCCACCACGTCGTCCACCGCTCCGCGGACGCAGGCGTCCAGGTCGCCGGCGGCCGCACCCTCCGGGATACCGGCCTGCCGCCGCGAACGGGCCTCCATCCAGCGGTCGGAGAGGAGCAGACGCCAGCCGACGGGCAGGGCCGAGCGGTCGGAGGCGAGCCAGACCCCGGCCGCCTGCTGGCCGTTGACGGCCTGGCCGAGCCGCGGAACGTAATGCTCGTCGACACCGATCGTGCTGTTGCCCGCCTTCGGGATCATCGTCGGCCGGATCACCCAGGCGAGCGGCGAGAACGCCTCGTGCACACACCGCGCCAGGACCCGGCGCACCGGCATCCACTCCCACGGGGAGGAGGCGATGAAATGGTGGACCCTCTGCTGTGCCGCCTCGCCGCCGAACTGCGCGGCCACATTGCGCAGCGTCTTGCGTCCCGGCCGCATGAGAAGGCCGCAGACGTACTGCTCCGCCTTGTAGCGCTGCTCCTTGCGGCGCAGGGACGCGAACAGCAGCGAGGAGAACTCGCCGCAGAACCGATCGGATGTCGGAGGCGTCAGAGTGCTCGCGACGCCCGAATGAGAAGCTTTCCCGCCCATGTCATCCCCCCAAATGTGGACGGCGACCGCAGCCACGGCCGCACTTCGGTCTCCTGTCGGTCCCGCCCCCGCCAGGGAAGAGACCTGTTGTCCGGTTTTGAACGACCTCTCTCCCGCCTCCGATCCGCCTCGTCGGCCTGCCGGAAACCCTCCTGACGGAGGGACAGGTCCACGAACCCGCCGGGCCGGACACGGAGAACGAGGCAAAGATCGCCCCAAAAACCGGACGCTAGGCATCTTAGGCAAAGTGCAGATCGAGTCCACCCCCAAATGCGCGGTCACCCGTCCGCGCGGACACGGTGACCACCCGGGACCAGCCGTTGGCCGATAGGAAACCGTCAGCCGGTCCGGTTTCCGTACGTCATTCGGCTCCCACGCCCTGGACGGTGGAAGAGTCCATCGCCGCCAGAAGGCGTTCGGCCCGGTACGGCGACGTGTCCAGACGGGCGAGCACCCCGCTCGTGGCGATGCTCGGCAGGATGAGCTCGTACAGGCTGGAGATCTCCTCCGGCAGGGTGCAGTCGGGCATCACCTCGGTGATCAGCAGGACGCCGGTCCACGCGCCCACGAGCAGGCGCGATGTCTCGGCGGTGTCGACATGCGGCAGCAACTCCCCCTTCGCCTTGGCCGCGTCGAGCAGCTCCTGGCCCACCGTCACCCAGTCCGGCCACCGGGTGCCGAACAGACCGCGCGACAGAGGGTCGACCGAGAGCCGCACCGAGGCCTGCAGCAACGGTTCACGGGGTACCCGGTGGGCCAGGAGGAGAGCGATGTCCACCCATTCCTGCAGCTTGAAGGTCTGCGGCTGCAGTCCTTCCAGCGTCACTGCCTCGTCCAGGACCGCGCGGGCCAGCTGCTCCTTCGTCGCGAAGTGGAAGTAGAGGCCGCCACGCGTGAGGTCGACCCGCTCCAGCAGCGCGCCGATGGTCGCCGCCTCGTACCCCACCTCGTTGAACAGCTCGGAGGCCGCCACCAGGACGGATCTCCGGGTGCGTATCGCGCGCTCCTGCTTCGCCATGCGTGCCTCCATAGGAAATCTTGACCAGTGCTTTAAGTCACATTTACTCGGGGTTGAAACCGACCGGAGGGCCGGTACTTTACAAGCCCAACTCACGAGCTCCGCGCATGGACCTGGGGGAACCTTGCACAAGCGATGTGAACGTCATCGGCCTGCCCTGGACCGGATGGACCAGCTCCGCGCCTACACCCATCTGCACCACAGCCCGTCGATCCTCGTCACCGACTGGGACCGGGTCTCCGAGCACCGCGTCGGCCTCACCACCCACTGGCCCGCGGCCCACGAGAAGTGGCCCTACGATCCACGGCTGCTGACACAGACCATCAGACAGACCGGACTGCTGGTCGGGCACGCGGAGCGGAACGTACCGCTCACCCATCAGACCCTGCTCCATCATCTCAACTTCACCGTCCGGCCCGGTTTCCGGCTGCCGCACGGCACGTGCGCGCGGATGGACGTCGAGGTCACGCTGACCGAAGGCGCGGGCCGCAAGCCCGCCGGCAAGAACCTGGCCCTGGACTTCCGCATCTCGCATCAGGGCGAGACCGTGGTGCGCGCGGACTCCGTCTTCGGCTGGGTGTCACCGGCCGCCTACCGGCGCCTGCGCGGTGACCACCTCACCGTCGACTGGGGCCGGTGGCCGGTGCCGCCGCCGGTGGAACCGGCCGTCGTCGGACGGCCTTCCGCCGGCGACGTGATGCTCTCGGCCACGGACGAACCGGGTCGCTGGCAGGTCCGGAACGACGCGGAGAACCTGCTGCTGTTCGACCACCCGGTCGACCATGTCCCCGGCCTCACCTTGCTGGAGGCCGCGCAACAGGCCGCACACGCCACGGTGGTCCCGGGGACGTTCGAGCCCACCGGGGTCGCGGTCACCTACCAGCAGTACGTCGAGTTCGACCGGCCCAGCTGGGTCGTGGCCGGCACTCCTGCCGTCCGGCCGGACGGCGAGGTCTCGCTCGTCGTCACCGGTGTGCAGGACGACCGGGAGGCCTTCCGCGCCACGTTCACCGGCCGGGTGGGCTGACCGGGCATCAGAACGCCGACCGGGTCCGGAGTGACGGGTTCCGCCCGCCGCTCCGGACCCGGCAGCGCGCGGATCACTGGTTGACGAATCCGCCGTCCACCGGGACCACGGCACCGGTGAGGAAGGGACAGCGGTCGCTCAGCAGCCAGGCCGCCGCCTGCGCGATCTCCTCCGGATCCGCCGTCCTGGCCTGCGGCGTCAGGGAGTTGACGTGATCCTCCAGGCCGGGGTTGCGCTCGAACCAGTCCGCGGTGATCTCGCTGCGCGTGGTCCCGGGAGCGATGGCGTTGACCCGGATGCCCTGCTTGGCGTACTCGTCGGCCGCGGCGCGGGTGAAGCCGACGACCGCGTGCTTGGAGGCGATGTACGGCGCCGCGGCGGGAATGGCCACCAGCCCGGCGACACTGCTGTTGTTGACGATGCTGCCGCCGCCGTTCGGCAGCATGGCCGCTATCTCGTGGCGCAGACAGTTCCACACGCCACGGACATTGATGTCCATGACGGAGTCGTACACATCGTCCTGCATGAGATGGAGAGGAGTGCGGTCGCCGCCTCTTCCCGCATTGTTGAAAGCGGAATCGAGACGTCCGTATTCACTCAGGACGAAATCCACCGCCGCCGCGACCTGTTCCGCATCAGTGATGTCGGTGACGACGTACGACGCCTCCGATCCTTTGCCCCGCAATTCGTCGGTCAGCGCCGACAGATGGTCTTTTCTCCGTGCCGCGAGCACGACGGTGGCGCCTTCCCGGGAGAAGACACGCGCGGCCGCCGCACCGATTCCGCTGCTCGCACCCGTGATGAGGACGACTTTTCCGAGAAGGAGGTCACTGGTCATGGACCGGATTCTGACAGAAACTCACCCGGACATTCCTGTGATCCAGGTCACGTGCGTTTTTCCGGCGGTATCCGGAATCAAGGGTTCGCGTACCGCCTCTCCCATCGCCCGCAGCACGTCGGCCGGTTTCCGGTCCGGCCGCTCGGACCACGCCGGCTCCATGAGCAGCAGCGCGGCGCACTCCAGGAGCACGGCCGGGACCAGCGCCTCCAGGCGGGCGGGCAGCGGCGGATGCGGCGGCGCCGAACCGCGCGGGTCCGCCGGTCCGGCAGGAGCGAGGGCTCTGGCGAGGATGTGGCGGGCGCGGCGGTGGAGGACGGCCAGCAGAGCGGCGTCCGTACGATCCGGCGCGCCGAGCACCGTCGGCAGAGAGGTCTCGAAGCGTCGCATCACCGCGGCGGCGAACGGGTCGCGCGGAACGTCTCCGTCCGGTGCGGTACGGCGGCGGGTGTGCACCACCGACCGGTTGAGACCCTCGTTGAGGGCTTCCATGAACCACTGGCCCATGGCGGCCTCCGGGCCGTTCATGAGCCGTCGGCGGACCCGGTCCCCTGGAACGCCCCGTCGAAGAAGAGCAGTCCGGGTCCTTCGGGGCTCCTGCTCGCGTTGACCACCTCTCCGAGGAATATCGAGTGGTCACCGGATTCATGGATCTCGGTCAGTTCGCATTCCAGCCAGGCCAGCGCACCGTGCAGCAGAGGCGCCTCACTGACCGCACCCGGTTCCCAGGCGAGCTGCTGGAACTGCTCCGGTCCGAGAGGACGCCGCTTGTCGGCGAAATAGCGGGCCAGATCCTCCTGGTCCGCACCGAGTACGGATATGGCGAACCGCTTCTGCGAGGTCAGCGCCTGGTGCATCACCGCACTGCGGGCGATACAGCAGAGCACGGTCGGTGGTTCGAGCGATACGGAGGTGAAAGCGTTGGCGGTCATTCCGTGGATATCGTCGCCGCCGACGGTCAGCACGATGACGCCGGTGGCGAAACGCGCCATCGATTCCCGCAAGGAGGAAGGTGCCATCGAGATTCGGTTGGCAATCTTGTCACTGGATACAGAAATCATGCCGAACCCTTCAGGAGATTGGTGCTCAGAACATAGAGCGGAGAAATCCCTGACCACTCACTTACGGGTAACCCCACGCCCAGCGCCGCAGGGAGGACGCTCAGCCGCCGGCGTGTGGATGACGGCCCCAGACCTCGCGCAGCGCGTCGCAGACCTCGCCGACGGTGGCGCCCGCGGCCAGGGCTTCCTTCATCGGGTGGAGGACGTTGCCGTGCCCGGCGGCCCGGGTCCGCAGCCGGTCCAGGCCCGTCGTCACGCGCCGCCCGTCGCGCCAGGCGCGCAGCTTGGCGAGGCGCTCGGTCTGCCGGTCCGCGACGGCGGGATCGACGGAGCGGCCCGGGCTCGGCCGGGTCGCGCCGCGAGGCCGAACGGCCCCCCTGCTCCAGAAGCCGTCCTCGATCGCGGCCACCGCTCCTCCGGCTTCCGCGATCTCGTGGAGCAGCGCGCGGGCGGCCGACTCGATGTCGTGGGCCATCGAGTCGACGATGTCCGGACCGCCGCACGCATCGGCCCAGGCGGGCCGTAGCTCCGCGCCGCGCCGACGCGTCAGCCGGAGCGGTGGCGCGCCGGTGGCGCGTGAACCCGGCAGCTCCGTCGCCGTCCCGGCCCAGATCCGGCGGGCGGCCCGTACCGCGGCGGCCTCCTCGACCAGCGTGGAGCGGGCCGCGAAGGAGAAGGAGAGCCGGGACGCGGCCACGTCCGCCGGAGTGCCCGCCGCCACGGCGGCGCGTACGTACGCGGCGCCGTTCGCCACCATGAACGCGACCTCGCCGGCCGTGGAGGTGCCCGCAGCCGCCGCCAACTCTCCGGAGACCGAGATGGCCGTCCACCGGGGAAGGGCAGATCCGCAGTACGCCAAGGTGTCGGCGACGAGCCGGAGCGAGGGGCCGGGCGGGAAGATGGAGCCGCCGCCCAGGTACTCCCCCAGGATGTCGTTGTCCATCGCGCCGCACAGGCGCTCTCCGGCCACGCCCTGTTCCTCCGCCGCCAGTTGGAGGAGCAGCACGAGGACGGCGGCCGGTGCGCCGGCCGCCAGGTACGTCGACACGCGGTCCAGCGGCACTCCGCCGAAGAGGATCCGCATGTCGTCCAGCGAGTCGACCGCGACACCGCCGCCGCCCACCTGCCCGCGCGCGTCCGGCGCGTCCGAGTCGTACCCGCGCCGGGTCGGCGGATCGAAGGCGACCGCCAGTTCGCGGACGCCGTCGGCGACCAGCCGCCTGTGCCGCGCACCGGCCTCCACGGGCGACCCGGACCCGGTGGGCCCGCGGGCCGCCCGTGCCCGTCCCGGCGAGGCCGGCGCCGGCACGCCCGGCAGGAGCGGAGGCAGGCGGGACCCGACGGGGTAGGCCCGGCGACCGGCACCACGTGGTTCCCGGGCCGTCGCGGCCGGTGGCTCCGTCTCGTACCCCATCTGTCCACCTCCTGCTCGGCTGTGCATGGGCTCGTCGCCCGGGACGGACGTACGAGGAGGTACGGGCCGAACGCTCGGTCTCCGGCGCCCCGGCCGGACGTACAGGTCCCGCGTACGGCTCGGACGCCCGGACCACGTGCGGGCGGCCTCCCCGTCGCCCCTCAGGGCGCCGAGGGCCCGCCGACGCTCGCGGTCCGTTCGCGGGCGGCCGCCCGGAGGAACTCCACCAGCTGCCTGCTGGTCGTGGTCTCCTCGGTCCGGCCCAGCGTCACGGTGGTCGCGTGGCTCCGGCCGCCGGCCCAGGCGGGACGGCGCAGCAGCAGTTCGGGGCCGGCGGAGGCGACCACGAACAGCGGGGCCGAGGCGCCGGACTCGGCCAGCTCCTCCACGACGTCCAGCACGTCCGAGCCCGCGCGGTGCAGGTCGTCGATGCACAGCACGACCGGCAGGTGCTGTGCCGCCGCCTGGAAGAAGTCGCGCCAGGCGGCCAGGATCCGTGGAGCGGATACGTCGGTGGGCGCCGCACCGGGCCGGACGTCCAGCAAGGGCGTGAGGCCGGCCAGGACCCGCGAGCCGCTGCGTTCGGAGCGGAAGAGGTGGCGGACCCGCGCGGTGAGGGCGGACCGGGCGGAGTCGGGTCCGTCGCCGGGCCGGATGCCGCAGTAGGCCATAAGGACCTGCGCCTGCGCTTTCAGCGGGTGGTCGGTGGGAGCGGTCGGTGTACGGCCTGTCAGTACGGTGGCCGGGCCGGGCCGGGCGGCCAGCCGGGCCCCGAACTCCCGTAGCAGGCGGCTCTTTCCGGAGCCGGACTCGCCGAGCACCGTGACCAGGTGCGGGATCTCCCGGTCCTGGCTGCGCTTGACCAGCCCGCAGAGGAGGTCCAGTTCGTACGCCGTGCCGGGATCCTCGGCGCCCGCCTCCTGGCCGCTCGTCCGGCGGCCGACCGCGAGCCAGACGGTCGGCCGGCCCTCGGCCCGCCGGTAGACGACGGCGCTCTCGGTGGCGCGCCGCACCTCATCGGCGACCAGGACATGGCCGTCGGCCAGACCGGCCAGCAGCGACTGCGACTCGTCCAGCACCGCGCCGACGGCCGTGGGCGCGTCGTTCCGGCCCGAGTATCGGAGCAGCACCTCGCCCGTCGTCGCCGCGGCCTGCACCGACAGCGGCGGCCGGTCCGGCTCGGACCCGCACGGCACGTCCAGTACGTCGCGGATCGCGAGCGCCGCCGCCACGGCCTGTCCGGCACCGCCCTCGTCCGGACCGTCCAGCCCGAACAGGGCCTGGGTGAGCGAGCCCATGGAGGCGGTCACCGTGCCTCCGTACCGTTCGATCTGCTCCCTGACCACGGTGGCGGCCGCGTCCAGGAGCGTGTCGACGCAGCCGTCCAACGGTGCGGTGAGGCGGGTGCGGACGGACAGGACGCTCACCAGGCGGCGCTGGATGCCCGGCGCCGTCTCCTCGTTCCGCCGGGTGGCCTCCGCGGCCTGCACCGCCACCTCCGTTCCGGCGGAGGCGGCGTCCGACGTACGCGGCTCCGCCGCCCGTATCCGTACCGGCTGCGGGCGGGCCGAAGGCGCGGCCAAGGGGCTCGCGTCCAGGGACAGCAACGGGTCCTGGGTGAGGATCGCGCGCTGCAGCTGCTGGAGCTGCTGGCCCGGTTCCAGCCCGAGGTTCTCGATCAGCAGCGACCGTACGCGGCTGAAGGCGCTCAGCGCGTCCGCCTGGCGGCCGCAGCGGTACAGCGCCATCATCAGCTGGCCGCACGACCGCTCGCGCAGCGGCTCGGCCGCCACCATGGACTCCAGCTCCGCGAGCACGGCGTGGTGCCGGCCGCACAGGAGCTGGGCGTCGAAGTAGTCCTCCGTCACGTCCAGCCGGGTCTTGCGGAGCGAGTCCAGCTCCGGCCAGTCGATACCGGCCTCGACCAGGTCCGCCAGCGCGGAGCCGCGCCAGAGGTCCAGGGCGTCGCGCAGCAGGACCGCCGCCTCGGCCGGAGCGCCCTGGTCGCGCTTCTCACGGCCCTGGCCGACCCACTGGTTGAACCGGTGCAGGTCGACCTCGTCGGGCGCCACGCGCATCATGTAGCCGGGCGGGCGGGTCAGCAGCATCGCGTCGGCGGCGGCGTCCTGCGGTGAGGGTGCGAGGACTCCGCGGAGCCCGTACACGGCGTTCTGGAGGATCTTCCGCGCGGTCGTCGGCGCGTTCTCGTCCGGCCAGAGCGCGTTGAGCAGGCGGCTGGTGGGGACGACGCGGTTCGCCTGGAGGAGCAGGAAACCCAGGGTGCCGCGCTGTTTGGTGCCTCTCAGCTCCACCGGCTCCCCGTCGCGGAGAACTTCCAGTGGTCCCAGTACCCGAAATTCCATGTCTCCCCCATCCGAACGCTTCCGGCGGCCCGGCGGCGAGGACGCGGCGGTGAAGCCGCGTGTCCTGTCTGCCAGGTTCGACCACCATGCTGCGTCGCCGTGGTCCAACCGCTCACAAAGCTGGGACAAGGCGGCCCGGAACAGATCGTTCCGGACCGCCTCGGGATCGGGCCGCCGTACGGGAGGAGCCTGCCGGGTCTCAGCCGCCGAAGAAGCGCGCCTCGTCGCCGTCGCGCAGGACGGAGCAGACGTCCCGCAGCCCCGTCTCCAGCTGCGCGATCTCCTCGTCCGTCAGCTGGACGGACGGCTCCAGGCGGAGCGTGTTGACCGCGCTGCCGGTCGGGAAGAGGCGCACGGAGTGGGCGCGCAGCAGGTAGCCGGCGACGGCGTAGCCGAGGAAGCCGGAGCGGGCCAGCTCCTGGATGTTCCCGGTGGCGGAGTCCGACCGGTCCTGGAACTCCACGCCCAGCATCAGCCCGGCGCCGCGTACCTCCTTGAGCACGTCGGGGAAGTCGGCCCGCACCGCGTCGATCCTGGTGCGCAGGGCCTGGCCGCGCTCCGCCACGGTGCGGTAGAGCCGGCCGCCGTCGGCCTCCAGCAGCTCCAGCGTCCTGAGCGCGATCTGGCTGGAGAAGGCGTCCTTGGCGAAGGTCGAGCTGTGGACCAGCTCGAACTCCTTGCGGTAGCGGGAGGCGCGGATCAGCGCCACGGAGGTCTTGGCGACGCCGCCGCCCAGGCTCTTGGCCAGCGTGTAGTAGTCGCCGCGCAGGCCGATGAGCGAGCTGGCCAGGAAGGCGCCGGAGCGGCCCATGCCGCTCTGGATCTCGTCGACGATCACCGGGCAGTCGAAGGCGTCGCAGGCCTCCCTGACCGCCTCGGCGAACTCGCGCGTGAGGACGTTGATCCCGCCCTCGCCCTGGATCGGTTCCAGGACGAAGGCGCAGAAGACCGGGTACTCGCGCTCGACCACGGTGATCCGGCCGTCCCCGACGGCCAGGTCGAGCAGGACCCGCCGCTCGGCCTCGAAGGTCTTGCGGATGGCGTCGGGCTGGTCGAGCGGGAGGAAGCGGGCCTGCGCCGCGAGCGCCTTGAACGGGACGCGGAAGCCCTCGTTGTGCGTGAGCTGCACGCTGCCGACGAGCTTGCCGTGGAAGGCGCCTTCGGGAGCGAGGAAGAGCGGGGCCTCGGAGAGCCGCAGCGCGTTGAACCGGCCGACGTGCGCGATGAGTTCCTCCGCGTCCCGGACCGGGTCGCCGGAGGCGCCGGTGCCGAACCGCGCGTGCGCCGTGTCCGCAGGCACCGCGAGCCCGTCGCGTACCTGGGACCGTGCGTACGCGAGGTGCTCGTCGATCTCCTCGGTCAGCGCCGCCACCTTGAGCGTGCGGTCCAGCTCGGCGTGTTTGACCGCCGCCTCGACCGCTTCGGCGCCGCTGTTGGCGAAGATCGCGAAGTACTGCTCGTCCTCGCCGAGTTCGCGGCGCAGTACGGTGTTGAGCGCGGCGGCCAGCCGGTTGGCGTGCGGGGCCCGGGAGAACTGGGCGTGGATGGGGAGCTGGGCGCTGAGCAGCTCCTGGGCGCGGGCCACGATCTCCGGGTGGTTGTGGCCCAGGATCAGCGATCCGAAGCCGCCGACGAAGTCGAGGACGGGGATCTCGCGGCCCTCCTCGTCGAGCCGGTGGATCGTGTTGCCCTCGGCCCTGACGTACTCGACGTCGAGGCCGACGGCGGCCAGGATTTCGGCGAGGTGCGGTTCGGCGAGTCCGGCTTCGGGGGCTGCGGTGTTCATGTCGACTCCCTGATGTTCGCGGGACGTTGACGCCCCGGCGGTTCGGTTGCGGTGCGGGTGCGCGCCCGAAGCGGCGCACGACGGAGCAGGGGCACGGCCGTCCGTCGCCGGTCGGCCGTGCCCCTGTCGCTCGGCTGGGGTGGTGGTTTCTCCGCCCCGGCGGATCAGGCGCCGCCGAAGCCCTCCTCGTCCTGGCGCCGCAGGACGCCGGCCACGGCGCGCAGAGCCGTCTCCAGCTGGGCGATGTCCTCGTCGCTGATGTAGATGGACGGCTCGAACCGGAAGGTGTGCAGGGCGCTCGCCGTGGTGAACGTACGGATGCCGTGGTTGCGCAGGAGGTATCCGGCGACGGCGAACCCGATCATGCCGTGCTGGGTCTGCTCGCGGATGACCTCGGAGGTGGCCTCCGACTGGTCGTGGAACTCCAGGCCGAGCATCAGGCCGGCGCCGCGCACCTCCTTGACGACGTCCGGGAAGTCGTCGCGGACCGCTTCGAGCGCCGAGCGCAGCTTGTTGCCGCGCTCCTCGGCCGCGCGGTAGGCCTGTCCGCCGTCGGCCTCCAGCAGCTCGACCACCTTGAGGGCGATGAGCGAGGAGATGCTGTCCTTGCCGAAGGTGGAGCTGTGGATGGTCTCGAAGCCGTGCTGGTAGCGGCCCTCGCGGACCAGTACCACACCGGTCTTGGAGATGCCGCCGGCCAGGCTCTTGGCCAGGATGATGTAGTCGCCGCGCAGGCCGATGTGCGAGGCGGCGAAGAAGGCGCCGGAGCGGCCGCTGCCGCTCTGGATCTCGTCGGAGACGACCGGGCAGCCGAGTTCGGCGGAGACCTGCTGGATCGTACGGGCGAACTCCGCGCTGAGCGGCCGGATGCCGGCCTCGCCGCGGATCGGCTCCAGGAAGAAGGCGCCGAAGACCGGGAAGTCGCGCTCGACGACGGTGACCGCGCCGTCGTCGGTGACGAGGTCGAGCACCGGGACCCGCTCGTCGCTGACGATCTTGGCGAGCGCGTCGGGCTGGTCGGCCGGGACGAACCGGGCCTGCGCGGAGAGTGACTTGAACGGCGTACGGAACATCTCGTTGTGCGTGAGCTGGATGCTGCTCGCCAGCTTGCCGTGGAAGGAGCCCTCGATGGTGAGGAAGAGCGGCTGCGTAGCGGCGGCCGCCTCGTTGCGCCGCTCGATCTCCGCGACCAGCTCGTCGAAGCCGGTGCCCGCCGCGACGCCGGCCTGCCCGTAGGCGTCGGCCGACACCTGCGCGGCGCCGGAGGCCACGGCGCCACGAGCGGTGTCGATGTTGGCCGCCACACCGGCGAGGAGCTCCTTGGCGCGCTCCAGGCGGTCGTACTCCGCGTGCTTGATGGCGATCTCGACGGCCTCGGCACCGGAGTTGCCGAAGAGCGCGAAGTACGGCTCGTCCGTGTTCAGCTCACGCTGGATGATCTTGTTGAGCGCGGTCGCGAGGTCGTTGGTGTGCGAGTGCCGGGCCAGCTGCGTGTGGACCGGGATCTGCGAGTCCAGGATCTCCTTGGCCCGCTGGGCGATCTCGGGGTTGTTGTGGCCGAGCATGAGGGAGCCGAAGCCGCAGGCGTAGTCCACGACCCGGCGCTCACGGCCCTCGGCGTCGGTGTAGTGGAGAGCGTTGCCCTCGGCCCGCGTGTACTCGATGTCGAGTCCGAACGGAGAGAGCATCTGTCGCACATTGGCGTCGGCGAGCACGGGCGCGGCGACTTCAGTCATTTCGTCCCCAGATTTCGTTCGATGTCGGTTCGGTGGACCAGCCGGCGGCCGAGAACGGCGCCGGTGACGGGCCGCGCACGCTGCCCGTGGTGGTGGCGGCTCCGGTCGCGGGCGGACACCGCCGGTGCGGCGGGGCCGGTGCCTGCCGATGGGACGTCCCGGAAGCCTCTGCGAGGCCGGAGCGTGTCCCGATCCGCCGGACACACCCTAGGGACGGCCTCTCATCAGCCGGTCACTGAACGGTCTGCGGGACGAGGACGAGGCTCAGCCGTGATCCGCGGCGAGGGCCTGCTCGGGAGTGAGCGCGCGGCCGCGGCGGTACGCGGCCTGGTAGGCGTCCTCGTCGAGGTGGAGCCGTACGGCCGCCGCGATGCGGTCGACGTCACCGCGCTCGGCCTTCGGCAGCGGCATGCCGACCGACGCGCGGGCCGCTTCGGCCGCGCCGAGCAGCAGCGCCGCGTACGCCGGCCGTCCGGCCGGTGCGTGGGCCCCGGCCAGTCCTTCGAGTGCGAGCGCCATGGCGCGGGCGTCGCCGGTGTTACGGGCGGAGGTCCAGCCGTCCAGGTGGAGGCGCAGGGCGCTCTCCGCGTCGCCGCGCTGTTCGGCGATGAAGCCGAGTTCGGCCAGGACCAACGCGCGGCCGGGCTCGAAGGCCATGGTGGACTGCCACTCCAGCGCGTGGAGCATATGGACCTCAGCGGTGTCGAACCGGCCCTCCCGGCGGGCGCCGAGGCCGAGGCCGATCTCGGCGTGGATCTCGCCCGGTTTGAAGCTGTGTTCGGCCGCCAGCCGCATCGCCCGCTGGTGGTACTCGCGCGCCTTCTCGTGGTCGCCGGTGAGCATGGCGGTGCTGCCGAGACCGGTGAGCCGGTCGGCGGCCTCCGGCCAGAGCCCGAGGTCCTCGGCCATCCGCAGCCCCTCCTGGTGGAGTTCGGCCGCGCGCTCGTAGTCGCCGGCCATCTCGGCCAGTGAGGCGAGCGGCTCGACGGTCTGCAACTGGCCCCAGCCGTCGGCCAGTTCGGTGAAGAGTTCGGCGCTGCGGTGGCCGTCGCGCGCCAACCGGTCCAGATCGCCGCGGACATGGGCCTGGTTGGCCCGTACGCTCAGTGCCGCGGCGGTGCCCCAGGTCTCGCCGAGCGCCTGGAACCCTTCCAGTGCCTCCTCGATGAGCTCCTCGCTGGTGGCCTGGTCGCCGACGCCGAAGAGCGCGAAGCCGAAGAACCACTGGGCCCTGGCCCGTTCACGCCGGTCGGTGATGTCACGCGAGAGCTCCTCGGCGACCCGCCGGTAGTGCATCCGCTCGGTGCCTTCGCCGACGAGGACGGCGAACCCGGCCCGCCACGCCCGCGCCTGGGCCCGCAGCGACGCCGCCGTGTCCTGGCCGGACCCGGTGTCGCCGGGCCCGGCCACGGCGAGCGCCGCCTCCAGGGACCGGCCCGCCTCGCGGAGCCGGCCACGCAGGAACCAGTACCAGGTCAGCGCGTTGACCAGGCGCAGCGCCTCCTCGGCTCCGCCGTGCCGGGCCGCGTCCTCCAGGACCCGGCGGATGTTGGCGGTCTCGGCGTCCAGCGCGCGCAGCCGGCGCCGCTGGTCGGGCCCGTGGATGGTCAGAGCGGTGCGCTCGGCCAGCTCGGTGTAGTACCAGCGGTGGCGGCGGTGCACCTCGTCGCTCTCGCCGGCCTCGTCCAGCCGGGCCAGACCGTACTGCGCGACGGATTCCAGGAGCCGGTAGCGCGGCTCGTCGCCGGTGTCGGCCATCACGACCAGCGAGCGGTCCACCAGCCGGGCCAGCAGGTCCAGGACGTCGTCCGCGTCCACGCCCGGTCCGGCGCAGACGGTCTCCGCCGCCTCCAGCGTGCATCCCTCGGCGTGCACGGCGAGGCGGCGCAGGACGGCCCGCTCGGGCGCGCCGAGCAGGTCCCAGCTCCAGTCGATCATCGCGCGCAGGGTCTGCTGGCGCGGCGGTGCGCCGCGGTAGCCGGTGGCGAGGAGGCGGAAGCGGTCGTCGAGCCGGGTGACCAGGCCCCGTACGCCGAGAGCGCGGACGCGGGTGGCGGCCAGTTCGAGAGCGAGCGGGATGCCGTCGAGCCGGCGGCAGATCACCGCCACGTCCCGGGCGTTGGCCGCGTCGAGCGCGAAGCCGGGCGAGGCGGCGGCCGCGCGGGCGACGAAGAGTTCGACGGCGCTGGAGCGTGCCGCGTCCTCGAAACCGGCCTCCAGAGCCGCCTCGGGCACGTCCAGCGGAGGCACGGCCCAGACCACCTCGCCGAGCGCGCCGAACGGTTCCTGGCTGGTGGCCAGGATGCGCAGGCCCGGCGCGCGCTTGAGCAACAGGGCCGCCAGCTCGGCGACGGCGTCGACGATGTGCTCGCAGTTGTCCAGGAGCAGCAGGAGGCTCTTGTTGGCGAGGGCCTCGGCGAGGCTTCCGGCGGGTGAGGAGGGTCCGGGGGCGCCGGGAGTGGCGGTCGCCGCGTCCTCGCGGATGCCGAGCACGGTCATGACGGCCTCCGCCACCGGGTCCACCGCGTTCGCGCTGCCGGTACGGCCGAGCGCGGCCAGCTCGACCAGCCAGGCGCCGTCCGGGAAGCCGTCGGCGAGCTGGGCGGCGGTCTCCAGCGCGAGGCGGGTCTTGCCGACGCCTCCGGAGCCGGTCAGCGTCACATGGCGGGCGGTGGTGAGCAGGCCCTTGACCTCGGCCACCGCGTCGCCGCGGCCCACCAGTTCGGTGAGCGGCGCGGGCAGGTTGGTGGCCGGGCGGCGCGGCGGGACCGGGGCGGCTTGGGTGGTGAGCTGGGTGTCCTGTTCCAGCATCGCCTGGTGGAGGGCGGCGAGTTCGGGGCCGGGGTCCAGGCCGAGTTCGCCGGCGAGCCGGGTCCGCAGCTCCTGGTAGCCGGCGAGCGCCTCACCGGCCCGCCCGGCGGCGTACAGCGCGCGCATGTGGAGGGCGCGGAGCCGCTCCCGCAGCGGATGGCGTACGACGAGTTCGGTCAGCTCGCCCGCCACCTCGAAGTGCTCGCCGAGGTCGATCCGGGCCTCCGCCAGCTCCTCGGCGGCGGAGAGGCGGGCCTCCTCCAGGCGGGTGATGACCGGACGGGCGAAGTCGGCGTCCTCGAAGCCGGAGAACGGCGCGCCGCGCCACAGGCCGAGCGCCTCGGTCAGCAGGGCCGCACGGGCGCGTGGCGTGTCGGCGGCCCTGGCCCGGACCACCAGGGCCTGGAACCGGCCCATGTCGACGCTGCCGGCCTCCGTACCCAGCAGATAGCCGTCGTCGCGCAGGGTCAGCAGCTCGCGGCCGCCCGCCTCCGCGTCGCCGAACACCTTCCGCAGCTGCCAGACCTTGGTCTGCAGAGCGGCGCCGGGGTTGCCGGGCAGCTCGCGCTCGCCCCACACCTCGTCGACGAGCCGGTCGGCCGAGACCGGGTGGCCCTCGTGGGAGAGGAGAGCGGCGAGGAGCGTCCTGGTCTTGACCCCGGGCACGGTGAGCAGGCTGCCGTCCGCCTTCCACACGGCCAGTGGCCCCAGCACCCCGAATCGCATGGGCGCCACCGTAACGCAGCGCCGCAGGGTGTGGGGAGCCGGTCGTGAGCGGGTGGTGAGCCGGTCGTGAGTGCTCCGCCGCACGCTGGGACCTGTCCACCACCGCCGGCGGCAGGCCGGCCCAGCGCAGGAGCGTCCGATGTCCGACAACAGCCGTCTGCGGTTGGCGATCATCATCGGCAGCACGCGCCGGGGCCGCTTCGGTCCGACCGTCGCCCGGTGGTTCACCGGACAGGCTCGGCGGCGCCGGGAACTCGACGTCGATCTGATCGACCTGGCCGAGGCCCGGCTGCCGGACACGCTCGGCGACGAGTGCGAGGAGCTGCCCCGGCCGGTGGCCGCGCTGGCTCCACGGCTCGCGGCGGCGGACGCCTTCGTGGTGGTGACCCCGGAGTACAACCGGAGTTTCCCCGCACCGCTCAAGACGGCCATCGACTGGTACCTCGACGAGTGGAAGGCCAAGCCGGTGGCGTTCCTGTCCTACGGCGGGCCCTCGGGCGGTCTCCACGCGGCCGAGCAGCTGCGCAGCGCCTTCACCGAGGTGCACGCCGTGACCATCCGCGACGGCATCAGCATCCCGAACTACTGGGACGAGTTCGACGCCGACGGCGAGTGGCCGAAGACGTCCACGAGCTTCGCGGCCTCGGTCAAGGCGACGCTCGACCAGCTCATCTGGTGGGCGCGGCTGCTCCACCACGCCCGGGACGTACACCCGTACGAATCCTGAGCCCGCGGGCCTCCACGGCCCCTGCTCTCCCTTACTCCCCTGCCCCGGACCAGCCAGGGCGCGGACGATCGAAACGAACCTTGGAGGGTTCCCCCATGACCACAGAATCCCAGGCCTCCGCGGAGCTGAGGGCCGGGCCACGGGAGTGGCTCGGGCTCTTCGTGCTCACCCTTCCCACGATCCTGCTGGCGCTCGACGCCACCGTGCTGAACCTCGCGGTGCCGTCGATCAGCGCGGACCTCAAGCCCAGCAGCACGCAGCTGCTGTGGAGCGTGGACATCTACGGCTTCATGATCGCCGGCTTCCTGGTGACCATGGGCACGCTCGGTGACCGCATCGGCCGCCGCAAGCTCCTCATGATCGGTGCGCTCGGCTTCGGCATCGCCTCGGTCATCGCGGCGAAGTCCACCAGCCCGGAGATGCTGATCGCGGCGCGCGCGCTGCTCGGTATCACCGGCGCCACGCTGATGCCCTCGACGCTGGCCCTGATCAGCAACATGTTCCAGGACGCGCGGCAGCGCGGTGTCGCCATCAGCGTCTGGGTCACCTGCTTCTCCGTCGGTATCGCCGTGGGCCCGGTCCTCGGTGGTGCGCTGCTGGAGTGGTTCTGGTGGGGCTCGGTCTTCCTGCTCGCCGTCCCGGTGATGGTGGTGCTCCTGATCGTCACGCCGATCCTGCTGCCGGAGTACAAGGACCCGGACGCCGGCCGCCTCGACCTGGCGAGCGTCGTGCTCTCCCTGGTCACCGTGCTGCCGGTGATCTACGGCATCAAGCGGCTGGCCGAGCACGGTCCTGGCGTCGTGGCGATCGGCACGCTCCTGGTCGGTCTGCTCTTCGGTGTGGCCTTCGTCCTGCGTCAGCGCAAGCTGGCCGACCCGCTGCTGGACCTGAGCCTCTTCTCCAACCGCGCCTTCAGCACCGCCCTGCTGGTGCTGACCCTCGGCCTCGGTCTGATGGGCGGGCTCTACCTCTTCATCACGCAGTACCTCCAGCTGGTGGAGGGCCTCACGCCGATGAAGGCGGGCCTGTGGCTGCTGCCGGCGGCCGGCGCGCTGATCATCGCCTCCTCGCTGACGCCCGCCGTCGCCCAGCGCATCCGTCCCGGATACGTCGTCGGCGGCTCGCTGTTCCTGTCGGTGCTCGGATACATCCTGATCAGCCTGGCGGACTCCACCGGCGGGCTGCCGCTGCTGGTGATCGGCTTCGTCCTCATCTACACCGGCATCAGCCCGATGATGGTGCTCGGTACGGACCTGGTCGTCGGCTCGGCGCCGCCGGAGCGGGCCGGTTCGGCCGCGGCCATGTCGGAGACCGGCATGGAGTTCGGTATCGCACTCGGTATCGCCGGTCTCGGCAGTGTCGTCACCGCCGTGTACCGGGAGGACATCGGCGCCGCGCTCTCCTCGGACGTGCCCGCATCGGCGGCGGACACGGCGCGTGACACGCTCGCCGGTGCCGACGCGGTGGCCGGCGAGCTGGGCGGCCCGGCGGGCGCCGAACTGCTGGACGCGGCGCGTGAGGCGTTCACCAACGGCCTGAACCTCGCATCCGGCATCGCGGCCGTCATCGTGGCCGGGCTGGCCGTCGCGGCGATCGTGCTGCTGCGCCACGTGCCGGCGGGCGGGGACACCGAGGAGGAGGCCGCCGGCCCGGACGAGACCGACGGGCCGAACGCGGCCACCGGTACCGCCCTGGCGAACGAGCCCGCGGCCGCGGGCGACAGCCGCTGATCCACCGCACCACCGCGACGACGCGAAGGCCCGGCCGATCCACTCGGCCGGGCCTTCGCGCGTGTGCCGGGGCCGCCTCCCGTACGGCGCACAGGCCGGGGCCTCTCCCGTACGTCGTACACGCGGCCCTCCCCCGTACGGCGCACACCCGAGGACGGGCCTCCGCACACTCCCCCGGAAGCCCGTCCGCACACACGGAACGGCCCCCGTCGAGCGGTCACTCTCCGCTCGGCCAGGGGCCGTTGGTGGAACAGGAGCAGGTACGGGCCGGTCAGCCGGCGGCCGACAGCTCCTGCGGGATCGGGCGGTCGATCGCCATGAGCCACTTGCCGTCCGCGCCGCGCCGCAGCACGTCGGTGCAGGTGCCGCGCAGCTCCTGGCGGACGCCGTCCGGGCCCGGCACCTCCATCTCGTAGTCCACGACGATCAGCTGGACGTCACCGGCCGTGTAGGACTCGCGGAGGGTCGCCTTGAGCGACGGCTTCAGCGCGAGCATCTCCGTGATCTTCGCCTTGCGGGCCGCACCGGTCAGCGGCTCGCCCGACAGGTTCGAGATCGCGTCGTCCCGGTACAGCCGGTCGAAGACCGCTCCGTCGTAGGAGTTGAAGGCGATGAGGAAGACCTCGTTCTGCTGGTCGGGGTCCGCGGTGAGTTCCAGCGCGTTGAGGTCGATTTCGGTGCTCATGGCAGTGCCTCTCTTCTGGGCGGGTGTACCGGTGGGGTCGGTACGCGGGGATGTGCCGGTGGCCGAGGCCTTGCGCCGGGCCGCTCGTGCCCGGTGCTTGGCCCGCACGCCCTTCTCGGTCAGCCACCACTCGGCGATCAGCAGGGTGGTGACCCAGCCGGGCCAGTCGGCGTTGCCGATCAGGGTGTGGAGCCAGATCTCCTGGACGAGCGGGTCGTCGGTCTCCGGCGCCGGCAGGACGGTGGCCTCCAGCACCACGGCGTAGACGCGGTTCAGCGGGATCGCCATGGTGGCGGCGAAGCTGCGGATCATCCAGCGCCGGTGGTCCCCCCACCGGCGCTGCCGCGCCGTGCTCCATCCCGCGACCGTGAAGATCAGCCACAGCACCGAGAGCGTGACGCTGCTCAGCTGCATGGTCAGACCGTTGGGACTGGTGGCGCCGACGACGATGCCGAGCAGTCCGGACGGGATGACCCCGGCGAACACGTACAGCCGTCCGCTGACGCGGTGCACCGCGGGGTGCGCCGCCCGGAGCCAGGGCCAGACCTGGAGACAGCAGGTGACCGTGGCCACCGCTCCGAACAGGATGTGCGTCACCAACAAGGGGTAGTGAAGCGCGAAGTCCCCCGGCTGCGCTACACGGGATCGTGCGGGGTCGAACGTGAGATACCGCGGCAACGAGAGTACGAGGAAGACCACGCACACCGTTGCGAGCGGGACGATCCAGGGGCGCTGCCACCACGGCCTGGTCATGGTCCCGCCGCTTCGGGGCCCGGATGCGGGCCGGTCGGACGGCGTATCGGTGGCTTTCTCCACGAAATCAGCCAGGTATTTCGTTCCGCGGATCGCCGTAGGGCGCGTCGATCGCGTAGCGCCATTCGCCTCTGGAATCGCGGCTCAGAATGTCGGTCGCGAGGCCGCCGAACGACTCGCGATTTCCGTTCTCGCCGTCGACCTCCATCTTCCAGTCGACGCTGAGCAGGGCGGTGTCACCGGTGACGTGCGACTCCCGGATCTTCGCGGTCAACGCGGGCCTCAGCTTGAGGAATTCCGCGAGATTATCCTTGCGCTCCTTCCCCGTCAGCGGCTTTCCGGGCTCCCAGACGGAGACCGCTTCCTCGGAGTAGAGCCGGTTGATGGCTTCGGCATCACCGGTGTTGAAGGTTTGGACGTAGAACGCGAGGTGCTCTTCCACACCGCCGGCGTGCACGATGACATCGGATTTCCCTGACATGGCGCGAACCTCCTGTGGAACCAGATTGCTTGTGGCTTTCCGGACGCATCGGCAGGTAGCCGTGCGAATCCGGACCCAACGTAGCCGCGCCCTCCCCACCGGAAGGTAACAGGCCGCCCACAAGCCCTCATCAGAGCCCGGTTATCGCCGTGTTACCGCTCGCTGATCAGCCGTATTCGGCGCGTTGCTACGTTGACGAACGGTCACCCATTACCTGTTTTCAGCGCGTGTTGAAAAAGCGCAACACGTCTTGGACACCGCCGCAGGTCCGGCGGCGACGAAAGGACGGACGAGTCAGATGGCGAGTGAGCACCGGTCGGTGTCGGCGCACGCGTACAAGGAGCACGACGGGGCGGTGGCGGTCGTCGGGATGGCGTGCCGGCTGCCGGAGGCCGCCACGCCCGCGGAGTTCTGGGAGCTGCTCCGGGACGGCCGCAGCGGTGTCACGGAGGTGCCGCCCGGCCGCTGGGAGACGGGCACGGACCCGGACGGCGACGGTCCGGCGCGGCGCGGCGGGTTCATCGACGGTGTCGGCGACTTCGACGCCTCGTTCTTCGGCATCTCGCCGCGCGAGGCCGCCGTCATGGACCCGCAGCAGCGGCTCGTGCTGGAGCTCACCTGGGAGGCGCTGGAGGACGCCGGGATCGTGCCGGCGACGCTGCGCGGCAGCCGTACGGCGGTGTTCGTCGGAGCGTTGCGCGACGACTACACCAGCCTGGTCTACCAGCAGGGTACGGAGGCGATCACGCAGCACACGATGGCGGGCGTGAACCGTGGCGTCATCGCCAACCGGGTCTCGTACCACCTCGGTCTGCACGGCCCGAGCCTCACCGTGGACTCCGCGCAGTCCTCCTCGCTCGTCGCCGTCCATCTGGCCTGCGAGAGCCTGCGGTCGGGCGAGTCCGCGACCGCGGTGGCGGCCGGTGTGAACCTGAACGTCCTCGCCGAGAACGCGGTCACCGAGGAGCGCTTCGGCGGCCTCTCGCCCGACGGTCTGAGCTACACCTTCGACGCGCGGGCCAACGGCTTCGTCCCGGGTGAGGGCGGCGGTGTCCTCGTCCTGAAGCCGCTGGCCGCCGCTCTCGCCGACGGCGACCGCGTCCACGGCGTGATCCGTGGCACCGCCGTGAACAACGACGGCTCCACCGCCGGTCTGACCGTGCCGAGCGCCGAGGCGCAGGAGCGGGTGCTGCGGGCCGCCTGGCAGAAGGCGTCGCTCGATCCGGCGGAGCTGCAGTACGTGGAGCTGCACGGCACCGGCACGCCGGTCGGCGACCCCGTGGAGGCGGCGGCGCTCGGTGCGGCGCTCGGCTCCGGGCGCGCCGCCGGTGATCCGCTGCTCGTCGGTTCGGCCAAGACCAACGTGGGCCATCTGGAAGGCGCGGCCGGTGTCGTCGGCATGCTCAAGGTGCTGCTCAGCCTGCGCCACCGGAAGCTGCCCGCCAGCCTCAACTTCGAGACGCCCAACCCGCGCATCCCGCTGGACGAGCTGGGCCTCTCCGTCCAGCGCGAGCTGACGCCGTGGCCGCACGAGGACCGCCGACTGGTCGCCGGCATCAGCTCGTTCGGTATGGGCGGTACCAACTGCCATGTCGTCCTGGCCGAGGCTCCCGAAGGAGCCGACGGGCGTGAGCACGGTGCCGCGCCGGCGGGCGAGGCGGCCGCGGCCGGCGTGCTGCCGTGGGTGCTCTCCGGTCGCGACCCGCAGGCGCTGCGCGCGCAGGCCGGCCGGCTGCACGCGTTCCTGGCGGAGGAGGAGCGTACGGCGGCGGAGGTCGGCTGGTCGCTGCTGTCGACGCGCACTCTGTTCCCGCACCGGGCCGTGCTGCTCGGCGCGGACGACGAGGTGCGGGCCGGACTGGAGGCGCTCGCCGCCGGACGGCCCGCGAGCGGGCTCGTGACCGGTTCGGCGCGGCCGGGCGGGCTCGGCGTGCTCTTCACCGGCCAGGGCTCACAACGGGCCGGTATGGGACAGGAGTTGTACGAGGCGTTCCCGGTCTTCGCGCGTGCCTTCGACGAGCTCTGCGGCCATCTGGACCCGCTGCTGGAGCGGCCGTTGAGCGAGGTGATCCGCACCGGCGAGGGCCTGGACCGCACCGGCTGGACGCAGCCCGCTCTCTTCGCGCTGGAGGTGGCGCTGTACCGGCTGGTGGAGTCCTGGGGTGTGCGCGCGGACTTCGTGGCCGGCCACTCCGTCGGCGAGGTGGCCGCGGCCCATGTGGCCGGAGTGCTGTCGGCGGCGGACGCGGCCAAGCTGGTCGTGGCCCGGGGCCGGCTGATGCAGGCGCTGCCGGAAGGCGGCGCGATGGTGGCCGTCGAGGCGTCGGAGGAGGAGCTGCTGGAGTTGCTCGCGCCGCACAGCGACCGGGCCGGGCTCGCCGCGGTGAACGGGCCTCGGGCGGCCGTCGTCTCGGGCGCCGAGGACGCGGTGCTGGCCGTGGCCGCCGAGGCGGCCGAGCGCGGTCTGCGCACCAAGCGGCTGACGGTCTCGCACGCCTTCCACTCGCCGCTCATGGACCCGATGCTGGACGACTTCCGCCGCGTGGTGGAGGACCTCGCCTTCACCGCGCCGAGCATCCCGGTGGTCTCCACCGTGACCGGCGAGGCAGCCGACGGCGAGGCGTGGTGCTCGCCCGGCTACTGGGTGGACCAGGTGCGCCGTCCGGTGCGGTTCATGGAGGCGGTCCGGACGCTGGAGGCCGCCGAGGTCACCACCTTCCTGGAGCTGGGCCCGGACGGCGTCTGCGCCGCCATGGCCGCCGAATCGGTGCTGGACCCGGCGGCGGTCGAGGCGGTCCCGGCGCTGCGCGCGGGCCGGCCGGAACCGCAGGCGCTGCTGGCCGCGCTCGCCTCGGTGTTCGCGCGCGGTGCGGAGGTCGACTGGACGGCGGCGTACGCGGGTTCCGGTGGAGTGCGCACCGACCTGCCGACGTACGCCTTCCAGCGCGAGACGTACTGGCTGCGCACCGCGACCGGTGCTGCGGCCGCGCGCCCGGCTCCGGCACCGGCCTCCGCCGCGCCGGTCGCGGTCCCGGCGGGCGGGCTCGGTGAGCGGCTGGCTGCGCTTCCGGCCGCCGAGCGGCTGCGCGAGGTGACCGAGCTGGTCACCGCGCACACGGCGGCGGTCCTGGAGTACGGGCCGGACGGCACGGTCGATCTCCGGGCGCCCTTCAAGGACCTCGGCTTCGACTCGCTGATGACGGTGGAGCTGCGTAACGCGCTCGCCGCCGCCACCGGGCTGAGCCTGCCCAGCGGCCTCCTCTTCGCCCACCCGACCCCGGCCGCGCTGGCCGGACATCTGCTGGCCGAGCTGACCGGCACCAACGACACCGACGACGGCCGCCGGACGCCGGTGGACGCCGGTGAGCCGATCGCCATCGTGGGCATGGCGTGCCGCTATCCGGGCGGTGCCACCTCGCCGGAGGCGCTGTGGAAGCTGCTGTCCGAAGGCGGCGACGCGATCTCCGGCTTCCCGGAGGACCGCGGCTGGGCCGAGGACCTCTTCGATCCCGAGCTCCGTGAGCCGGGCCGCAGCGCGGTGGACGCGGGCGGCTTCCTGCACGGCGCGGGCGGTTTCGACGCCGGCTTCTTCGGCATCGCGCCGCGCGAGGCGCTGGCCATGGACCCGCAGCAGCGGCTGCTGCTGGAGACCGCGTGGGAGGCCGTGGAAGGTGCGGGCATCGACCCGGCCGCGCTCCAGGGCAGCCGCACCGGCGTGTTCATCGGCGGTACGGCGCTGGAGTACGGCCCGCGTATGCATGACGCTCCGGCAGGCGTCCACGGCCATGTCCTGACCGGCTCCACCGCGAGCGTCATGTCGGGCCGCATCGCCTACCAACTGGGCCTCATCGGCCCCGCCGTCACCGTCGACACGGCCTGCTCGTCGTCCCTGGTCGCCCTGCACATGGCCGTACGGTCGCTCCGCTCCGGGGAGACCGGTCTCGCTCTGGCGGGCGGTGTCACGGTGATGGCCACTCCCGGCATGTTCGTGGAGTTCTCCAAGCAGCAGGGCCTCGCGCCGGACGGGCGGAGCAAGTCGTTCTCCGCTTCGGCGGACGGCACGTCCTGGGCCGAAGGTGTGGGCCTGCTGCTGGTGGAGCGGCTCTCGGACGCGCGCCGCAACGGCCACCAGGTCCTCGCGGTCGTGCGGGGCACCGCGATCAACCAGGACGGCGCCTCCAACGGCCTCACCGCGCCGAGCGGCCTCGCCCAGCAGCGGGTGATCCGTGAGGCGCTCGCCGACGCGGGCCTGTCCGCCGGAGCCGTCGACGCGGTGGAGGCCCACGGCACCGGCACCCGGCTCGGCGACCCGATCGAGGCCGAGGCGCTGCTCGCCACGTACGGCCAGGACCGCGAGAGCGACCCGCTGTACCTCGGCTCACTGAAGTCCAACATCGGCCACACCCAGGCCGCCGCCGGTGTCGGCGGCATCGTGAAGATGGTCCAGGCGATGCGGCACGGCACGCTGCCGAGGACGCTGCACGCCGACGAGCCGACGCCGCACGTCGACTGGTCCTCCGGCGCCGTGGAGCTGCTCACCGAGGAGCGGCAGTGGCCGCGCACCGGGCGGCCGCGCCGGGCCGCCGTCTCGTCGTTCGGGATCAGCGGCACCAACGCGCACGTGGTGCTGGAGGAGGCGGCCGAGGCCGACGTCCCGGCGCCGGCCGTCACGCCCGCTCCGGCCACGCCGGTGCCGTGGGTCGTCTCGGCGCGCGACGAGGCGTCGCTGCGGGCGCAGGCGGCCCGGCTGCACGAGCACATCGCCGCGCGGCCGTCGCTGCCGGTCGCCGACGTCGGCCGCTCGCTGGCCGCCCGTACCGCGTTCGACCGGCGGGCGGTGGTCACCGGCACGGAGACCGCCGACTTCCTGGCGGGCCTCCAGGCGCTGGCGCGCGGTGAGCAGTCGCCGCACCTGGTGGTCGGCGAGGCGGGCCGGACCGGCCGTACGGCCTTCCTCTTCACCGGCCAGGGCGCCCAGTACCCGGGCATGGGCCAGGAGTTGTACGCCGCACACCCGGTCTTCGCGCAGGCGCTGGACGAGGTGGCGGCGGCGCTGGACGGCCATCTGGAACGGCCGCTGCTGGAGGTGATGTTCGCCGCCGACGGGTCCGACGACGCCGCGTCGCTGCACCGTACGACCTACACGCAGCCCGCGCTCTTCGCCGTCGAGGTGGCGCTGTTCCGGCTGCTGGAACACCACGGCCTGGTGCCCGACCGGCTGGCCGGCCACTCGATCGGCGAGCTGGCCGCGGCCCAGGTGGCCGGAGTGCTGTCGCTGTCCGACGCGGCGGCCCTGGTCGCCGCGCGCGGCCGGCTCATGCAGGCGGCCCGTGCCGGCGGCGCGATGATCGCCGTGGAGGCCGACGAGGCCGAGGTGGTACGGAGTCTGGCCGGCCACGACGGCGCGCTCGCCGTCGCCGCGGTGAACGGCCCGGACGCGGTCGTGGTCTCCGGTGACGAGGAGGCCGCCGAGCAGGTCGCGGCCCACTGGCGGGAGCAGGGACGCCGGACACGGCGGCTGCGCGTCAGCCACGCCTTCCACTCGCCGCACATGGACGAGGTCCTGGAGGAGTTCCGCGCGGTCGCCGCCGCGCTGGAGTTCCACGCGCCGGTGATCCCGCTGGTGTCGACGCTGACCGGCGAGCTCGCCACCGCCGAGGAGCTGGCCTCGCCGGACTACTGGGTGCGGCAGATCCGCTCCACCGTGCGGTTCCTGGACGCGGTCCGCACGCTGGAGGCCGACGGCGTCACCCGGTTCGTCGAGGTCGGCCCCGACGCCGTCCTCACGGCGATGGCACAGGCCTCGTTCACCACGGACCACGCCACCGCCGTCCCGCTGCTGCGCGCGGGCCGACCCGAGACCGCCATCCTCGCCACCGGCCTCGCCCGGGCCCACGCGCTCGGCGCCGGACTGGACCTGGACACGTTCTTCACCGGCGCCGCCCGCGCCGACCTGCCCACGTACGCCTTCCAGCACGAGCACTACTGGTTCGTTCCCGAGGAGCGGACCGACGCGGGCGGCCTCGGTCTCACCGCCTCCGAACACCCGCTGCTCGCCGCCTCGGTGGAGCTGGCCGACCGGGACGGCACGATCCTCACCAGCGTGCTCTCGCTGGCCCGGCAGCCGTGGCTGGCCGACCACGGCATCGGTGACGCCGTCCTGGTGCCCGCCACCGCCTTCCTCGAACTGGCCGTGGCAGCGGGCGAGCAGGCCGGAACCGGCCGGGTGGAGGAGCTCACGCTGGAGGCGCCGCTGGTGCTGGCCGAGCGCCGCAGCACCCGCCTCCAGGTCACCATCGGCGCACCCGAAGCCGACGGCAGCCGCTCCTTCGCGGTGCACGCACAGCCCGTGACGGACGACGACGCCCCGGCCCCGTGGACCCGCCACGCCTCCGGCACCTTGACCGCCCCCTCCCCCGCACCCGCTCCCGAGGCCCCGGGCCCCTGGCCGCCCACCGGTGCCGTCGCCGAACCGCTCACCGACGTGTACGAGCGCCTCGCCGGCCTCGGTTACGCGTACGGCCCGGCCTTCCAGGGCTTGCGGAGCCTGTGGCGGCGAGGCGAGGAGCTCTACGCGGAGCTGCGGCTGAGCGACGACCAGCGCGAGGCGGCGAGCGGCTACGCGGTCCATCCGGCGCTGCTCGACGCGGCGCTGCACCCGATGGTGCTGGACGCGGCCCGGGACGGCGACGACGACCGGGAGATCCGGCTGCCGTTCGCCTGGAACGGGACGGCCGTGCACGCCGTGGGCGCGAGCGAGCTGCGGGCCCGGCTGGCCCCGGCCGGAGCCGACGCCTACACGCTGACGCTCACCGATCCCACCGGCGCGCCGGTCGCCACCATCGACCGGATCTCGCTGCGGCCCGTCCCCAAGGACCGGCTCGGCCGGACCGCGAACGCCCGTGCCGAGGCGCTCCACACCGTCTCCTGGCCCGTGGTTCCCGCACCGGCCGAAGCCACGGTGACCCTCGCCGAGGCGGCCGGAGACGTCCTTCCGGATCCTGCGGGCGCCGACGCGGTCGTCGTCAGGTACGGCCCGGTGAGCGGTGACGCGCGCCCGGCCGAGGCGGCGCACGAGGCGGCGGCGCGGGCCCTGCGCATCGCCCGCGACTGGCTGGCCGACGCCCGGTACGCCGAGACCCGCCTGGTGTTCGTGACGCACGACGCCGTGGCCGTGCGCCCCGGTGACCGGCTCACCGGCCTGGCCGCCGCACCGGTGTGGGGCCTGGCCCGGTCGCTCCAGTCCGAGCACCCGGACCGCGTGGTCCTCGTCGACCTCGACGCCTCCGGCACGGAGCTGCTGGCCGCCGCCGTCGCGAGCGGCGAGCCGCAGGTGGCGGTCCGCGAAGGCGCGCTCCATGTGCCGCGGCTGGCCCGTGCGGTGCGCAGCGAGGACACCGCCGGTCCGGACCTCGGGCCCGACGGCACGGTGCTCGTCACCGGCGGCACCGGTGGCCTGGGCGGACTGCTGGCCCGCCATCTGGTGGCCCGGCACGGCGTGCGCCATCTGCTGCTGACCAGCCGCCGTGGCCCGGACACACCGGGCGTCGACGTACTGCGCGCGGAACTCGCGGAGCTGGGCGCCGAGGTCACCGTGGTGGCCGCCGACGCGGCCGACCGCGCGGCGCTCACCGCCGTACTGGACGGCATTCCGGCCGAGCACCCGCTGGGGGCCGTGGTGCACACGGCAGGTGTCCTGGACGACGCCACGGTGGAGTCCCTCACCGACGAGCAGCTCGCCTCGGTGCTGCGGCCGAAGGTGGACGCCGCGTGGAACCTGCACGAGCTGACGCGGGATCACGACCTGGCCGCGTTCGTGCTGTTCTCCTCCGTCTCCGGCATCACCGGCACGGCCGGACAGGCCAACTACGCCGCCGCCAACACCTACTTGGACGCGCTCGCCGCCCATCGGTCCGCCCTGGAGCTGCCGGCGCTCTCGCTGGCCTGGGGCCTGTGGGGCGGCGGAAGCGGCATGGGCACCACGCTGGGCGAGGCGGATCTCGCGCGCTGGGCCCGGTCCGGTATCGCGCCGCTGGCGCCGGACCACGGCCTGGAGCTGTTCGACGCCGCGCTCGCCGGTACGGACGCGCTGGCCGTACCGGTCACGTTCGACACGGCCCGGCTGCGCGCCGCCGCCGGAGCTCCGCCGGCGCTGCTGCGCGGCCTGGTCAGACCCCGTCCCCGTACCGCCGCTGCCGGAGGAACGGGCGAGGGCGCCTCGTCCTGGGCGCAGCGGACGGCGGCGCTCGGCGAGGCGGAGCGGCGTACGGCCGTCCTCGCGCTGGTCCGCTCCACGGTCGCCGCCGTGCTCGGCCATCCGGACCCCGAAGCCGTCGCTCCGGACCGGGCGTTCAAGGAGGCCGGTTTCGACTCGCTCTCCGGTGTGGAGCTGCGCAACCAGCTCTCCGCCGCCACCGGTCTGCGGATCCCCGCGACCGCCGTCTTCGACCACCCGTCGCCCGCCGCGCTCGCCGCGTACGTGGACGACCAGGTCTCCGGCACCCGCGCGGCCGGTCCGGTGGCGGTGCGGGCGGCGGTGGCGGACGAGCCGATCGCGATCGTCGGCATGGCGTGCCGGTTCCCGGGCGGAGTGCGTTCGCCGGAGGAGCTGTGGCGGCTGGTGGCGGACGGGACGGACGCGATCAGCGAGTTCCCGGACAACCGCGGCTGGAACCTGGAGGAGCTGTACAACGCCGACCCGGACGTCATCGGCACGTCGTACGTCCGGCACGGCGGCTTCCTGCACGAGGCGGACCGGTTCGACCCGGCCTTCTTCGGCATGTCGCCGCGTGAGGCCACCGCGACCGATCCGCAGCAGCGGCTCCTGCTGGAGACGGCGTGGGAGACGTTCGAGAACGCCGGTATCACTCCGGCCTCGGTGCGCGGCAGCAACGCCGGAGTCTTCACCGGCGTGATGTACGACGACTACGCCTCGCGCCTGGCGTCGGCACCGGAGGAGTTCGAGGGCTTCCTGCTCGCCGGGAACCTCTCCAGCGTGGTCTCCGGCCGGCTCGCCTACACCTACGGCCTGGAAGGCCCGGCGATCACCGTCGACACCGCCTGCTCCTCGTCGCTGGTGGCGCTGCACCTGGCCGCCAACGCGCTGCGGCAAGGCGAGTGCGACCTGGCGCTGGCCGGTGGCGTGACGGTCATGTCGGGACCGAACACGTTCGTCGAGTTCTCGCGGCAGCGCGGCCTCTCGCCGGACGGCCGGTGCCGCTCCTTCTCGGCGGACGCGGCCGGTACCGGCTGGTCCGAAGGCGTCGGCCTGCTGCTGGTGGAGCGGCTCTCGGACGCCCGGCGCAACGGCCACCGCGTCCTGGCGGTGCTGCGCGGCTCGGCGGTCAACCAGGACGGCGCCTCCAACGGCCTCACCGCGCCCAACGGCCCGTCCCAGGAGCAGGTGATCCGCCAGGCGCTCGCCAACGCGGGCCTCGCCGCCGCCGAGGTGGACGCGGTGGAGGCGCACGGCACCGGCACCACGCTCGGCGACCCGATCGAGGCGCAGGCGCTGCTGGCGACGTACGGCCAGGACCGTCCCGAGGACCGGCCGCTGTACCTGGGTTCGCTGAAGTCCAACATCGGCCACGCGCAGGCGGCCGCCGGGGTCGGCGGTGTCATCAAGATGATCGAGGCGATGCGGCACGGCACGCTGCCGAGGACGCTGCACCTGGACGAGCCGTCGCCGCACGTGGACTGGGAGTCGGGAGCGGTCGCGCTGCTCGCGGAGGAGCGGGAGTGGCCCGCCGAGGACGGGCGGCCGCGCCGGGCCGGCGTCTCGTCGTTCGGCATCAGCGGCACCAACGCGCACGTGATCCTGGAGCAGGGCCCCGAGGACGCTCCGCGTGAGGAGGAGGCGGCCGGGCCGGAGTCGGTCCTGCCGCTGGTGGTCTCCGCACGGGACGAGGCGGCGCTGCGCGACCAGGCCGGCCGGCTGTACGAACACCTCGTACGCCATCCCGGACTGCGCACCGCCGATGTGGGCTTCTCGCTGCTGAGCACGCGTGCGCTGCACGAGCGGTCGGCCGCCGTCGTCGGCGACCGCGAGGAGCTGCTGAGCGGCCTCGAAGCGCTCGCGCACGGCCGTACGGCACCTCCGGTGGTGCGGGCCGCGTCCGGCCGGCGCGGCGGGACGGCGTTCCTGTTCACCGGACAGGGCAGCCAGCGGCTGGGCATGGGCCGGGAGCTGTACGCGAGTTCACCGGTGTTCGCCGAGGCGCTCGACGCGGTCTGCGCTCACCTGGACGGTGAACTGCCCAGGCCGCTCAGGGAGGTTCTCTTCGCCGAGCCGGACTCCGCCGAAGCGGAGCTGCTGGACCGGACCGTCTTCACGCAGGCCGCGCTCTTCGCCGTCGAGACGGCGCTGTTCCGGCTGCTGGAACACCACGGCGCGACGCCGGACTATCTGCTCGGCCACTCCATCGGTGAGGTCACCGCGGCGCATCTCGCGGGCGTCCTGGACCTGGCGGACGCCGGTGTCCTGGTCGCCGCGCGCGGCCGGCTCATGCAGGCGGCGCGTGCCGGAGGCGTGATGGCGGCGGTGCAGGCGAGCGAGGAGGAGATCCTCGCCTCGCTCACCGGCCTCGGTGACACGGTCGCCGTCGCCGGGATCAACGGCCCGGACTCCGTCGTCGTCTCCGGCGACGAGGACGCGGTGGAGGAGATCGCCGCGCACTGGCGCGAACAGGGCCGCAAGACGAAGCGGCTGACGGTCAGCCACGCCTTCCACTCGCCGCACATGGACGAGGTGCTGGAGGAGTTCACCGCGATCGCCTCGGGCCTCACGTTCCACGCTCCGAAGATCCCGGTCGTCTCCAACGTCACCGGAGTGCTCGCCACCGATGAGCAGCTGCGCTCGCCGGAGTACTGGGCCGGGCACATCCGCGCGGCCGTCCGCTTCCACGACGGCATCCGCTTCCTGGAGGACCAGGGCGTCGGCGACTTCGTGGAGGTGGGCCCCGACGGCGTGCTCACCGCCATGGCGCAGGCCTGCCTGACGAAGGAGGCCGCTCTCCTGACCCCGGTGCTGCGCTCCGGCCGGTCCGAGCAGCACACCACCGTCACGGCGCTGGCCCTCCTGGAGCTGCGCGGCGGCGGACTGGACCGGTCGGCCCTCTTCCCGGGCGCAACACGGGTGGAGCTGCCGACGTACGCCTTCCAGCACTCGCGCCACTGGCTGGAGGCTCCTTCGGCGCCCGGCGACGCGGCGGGGCTCGGGCTGGGGGCCACCGGGCATCCGCTGCTCGGTGCGGCGGTGCCGATGGCCGGTCAGGACGGGTTCCTGTTCACCGGCCGGGTCTCCCGCCACACCCATCCGTGGCTCTGGGACCACGCCGTGCACGGTGTCGCGCTGCTGCCGGGAACGGCGTTCGCGGACCTCGCGCTGCGCGCCGGCGAGCACGTCGGCTGCGACGAGGTCGAGGACCTCACGCTCACCGCGCCGCTCGTCCTGCCGGACCGCGAAGGTGTACGGATCCAGGCGGTGCTGGGCGCGGCGGACGACGCCGGCCGCCGCACGCTGGAGGTCTACTCCCGGCCGGGCACGGACGACCTGACGCCGTGGACGCTGCACGCGACCGGCCGGCTGGCGGCTCCGTCCGACCGGCCGGACGAGGTGCCCGAGCTGGGCGCCTGGCCGCCGGCGGGTGCGACGGAGGCCGATCTGGAGGGCGTGTACGAGCGCCTCGCCGGCCACGGATACGCGTACGGGCCCGCTTTCCAGGGGCTGCGCCGGGTCTGGCACACGGAGACGGAGCTGTTCGCGGAGGTGGCGCTGGCGGAGCCGCAGCAGGCGGACGCCGCACGGTTCACCGTGCATCCTGCGCTGCTGGACGCGGCGCTGCACCCGCTGCTGCCAGGGGTCGCGGACACCGGCCGGCCCGCTGTGCTGCCGTTCGCGTGGTCGGGTCTGACCGTACGGGCCACGGGCGCCACGGAGCTGCGGGTGCAGCTCTCGACGACCGGTCCTGAGACCGTCGCGCTGACGGTCACCGACGGCCTGGGCGCGCCGGTGGCCTCGGCCGCCGAGCTGGCGCTGCGGCCGCTGACCGAGGAGGCGCTGCGAGCGGCGGCCGAGGCGCACCGCGAGGGCCTGCTGGAGGTGCGGTGGACGGAGGCCGGTGCGGTACGTGCGGTGGCCGGCGAGCACGCCGTGCTGCTGGGCGAGGCTCCGGACGCCGGATTCGACGCCTTGACCCGCTATCCGGATCTGGCGGCGCTGGTTGCGGCGGTGGAGGCCGGGGCCGATGTCCCGGACCTGGTGCTCACCGTTCCGCAGCCGCTCCAGGACGGCGAGCTGCCGGCCCAGGCCCGTGAGGCGGCCGTACGTCACCTCGAACTGGCCCAGGCCTGGCTGGCCGACGAACAGTTCGCGCAGTCACGTCTCGTGGTCGTCACGCAAGGCGCCATCGCGACCGGACCGGAGGACGTCACCGACCTCACGCACGCCGCTCTCTGGGGCCTCCTGCGCTCCGCCGAGAGCGAGAACCCCGGACGCTTCGGCCTCGTCGACCTCGACGGAGACACCGCGGCCGACACTCCGCTGCTCCTCGCCGCCGCGCTGAGCGAACCGCAGGCGGCGCTGCGCAAGGGCCAGATCCTGGTGCCGAGGTTCGCCCGGGTGAAGCCGGACGCCACTTCCGTACCGGAGCCGCCGCGCTGGGACCACGGCACCATCCTCATCACCGGCGCCACCGGAGCACTCGGCACCCTCCTCGCCCACCACCTCGCCGCCCAAGGAGCCAAACACCTCCTCCTCCTCAGCCGACGCGGCATCAACGCACCCGGCGCCACCGAACTCCGCGACCACCTCCACGCAGCCGGCACCACCACCACCTTCGCCGCCGCCGACGCAGCCGACCACGACGCACTCACCCACGCCATCGACCAACTCCCCACCCAACACCCCCTCACCGCCATCATCCACACCGCCGGAACCGTCGACGACGGCCTCCTCACCAGCCTCACACCCCAACGCCTCCACACCGTCCTGCGCCCCAAGATCGACGCAGCCTGGAACCTCCACCAACTCACCCACCACCACCCCATCCACACCCTCACCCTCTACTCCTCCATCGCCGGACTCCTCGGCACCGCAGGACAAGCCAACTACGCCGCCGGCAACACCTTCCTCGACGCCCTCGCCCACCACCGCACCCACCAAGGACTGCCCACCACCTCACTCGCCTGGGGACTCTGGGACGGCGAACACGGCGGTATGGGCGGCTCGTTGACCGAGGCGGACCTCAAGCGGCTGGCTCGCAGCGGGCTGCGGGCGCTGGCGCCGGAGGAGGGCATGGAACTCTTCGACGCCGCGCCGCTGACCGGCCGGCCGGTCCTGGCCGTCACCGGTCTCGACCTGGAGGCGCTGCGCTCCGGCGGCGAGGAGCCGCCGCTGCTCTTCCGCGGTCTGGTGCGCCGGCCGGCCGTACGCACAACCGCCGCACGCGGCGGCGAGCAGGCCGGGCCGTCGCTGGCCGAGCGGCTGGCCGGACTGCCGGAGCCGGAGCGCGAGCGGCTCCTGGTCGACCTGGTCCGGGCCCGGGTGGCCGAGGTCCTCGGCCACGCCGACCAGGGTGCGGTGGGCGCCGACCGGGCCTTCCAGGAGCTGGGCTTCGACTCGCTCACCGCGGTCGAACTCCGCAACCGGCTCGGCGAGTCCACCGGCCTGCGCCTGCCCACCACCCTCGTCTTCGACCACCCGACCCCGTCGGCGCTCGCGGCCCATCTGCGCGGTCAGCTCGTGGTGGAGGACGCCGGACCGTCCGGCGACGTGCTCGCCGGACTCGACCGGATCGAGGAGCTGCTCCGCACGGCAACACCCGACGGCCCGTCCGACGGGTCCGCGCAGGACCGGATCGGTGACCGGCTGCGGCAGCTGCTGCTGCTCGTCGAGGCCACGGACCGCAACGGCCGGAAGGAGCTCAGCCATGACGATCTCGAATCCGCCTCGGACGAGGACCTGTTCGCCCTCATCGACAACACCGACTGACCGGGCACCGCAGCCGGGGCACTCCGGCATCACCGCACGCCATTCCACGCAACACACTGGGGAGCTGACCGCACGTGGCTGACGAGAAGGAACTCCGCGACTACCTCAAGCGGGCGATCACCGACGCCCGGGACGCTCGCAGGAAGCTGCGCGACGTGGAGGAGAAGGCCCAGGAGCCGATCGCCATCGTGGGCATGGCCTGCCGCTACCCGGGCGGCGTCTCCTCGCCGGAGGATCTGTGGCGGCTGGTCGACGACGAGGTCGACGCGATCTCCACGTTCCCGGAGAACCGTGGCTGGGACCTGGAGAACCTGTTCGACGCGGACCCGGAGCAGGTCGGTACGTCGTACGTCCGCCACGGCGGATTCGTGCACGAGGCCGACGGTTTCGACCCGGAGTTCTTCGGGCTCTCGCCGCGTGAGGCGCTCGCCGCCGACCCGCAGCAGCGGCTCCTGCTGGAGACGGCGTGGGAGGTGCTGGAGCGCTCGGGCATCGACCCGGCCCAGCTGCGCGGCAGCCGGACGGGTGTCTTCACCGGGCTGATGTACTCGGACTACGGTTCCCGTCCGCATCTGCCCGGCGACGGCTTCGAGGGCTATCTGTTCAGCGGCAGCGCCGGCAGCATCGCCTCCGGCCGGATCGCGTACACCTTCGGTCTGGAGGGTCCGGCGGTCGCCGTCGACACGGCGTGCTCCTCCTCGCTCGTCGCGATCCACCTGGCGGTCAACGCGCTGCGCGGCGGCGAGTGCGATCTGGCGCTGGCCGGTGGTGCGGCCGTCATGTCGACGCCGCAGGGATTTGTCGAGTTCTCGCGGCTGCGCGGGCTGGCTCCCGACGGCCGGTGCAAGCCGTTCTCGGCGGCGGCGGACGGGACGGCCTGGTCGGAAGGGGTCGGCGTGCTCCTCGTGGAGCGCCTCTCCGACGCCCGGCGCAACGGCCACCACGTCCTCGCCGTCATCCGCGGCACGGCCGTGAACCAGGACGGCGCGTCCAACGGCCTCACCGCGCCGCACGGCCCGTCGCAGGAGCGCGTCATCCGTCAGGCGCTCGCCAACGCGGGCCTGGCACCGGGCGACGTCGACGCGGTGGAGGCGCACGGCACCGGCACCCGCCTCGGCGACCCGATCGAGGCCCAGGCCGTCATCGCCACGTACGGCCAGAACCGGCCCGAAGGACGGCCTCTCCACCTCGGCTCGCTCAAGTCCAACACCGGCCACACGCAGGCCGCCGCAGGCGTCGGCGGCGTCATCAAGATGGTCCAGGCGATCCACCACGCCACTCTGCCGAAGACCCTGCACCTGGATGAGCCGACGCCGTTCGTCGACTGGGAGTCCGGCGGTGTCTCGCTCCTGACCGAGGCGCGGCCGTGGCCGGAGAAGGACACGCCGCGCCGGGCCGCCGTCTCCGCGTTCGGCATGGGCGGCACCAACGCGCACCTCATCCTGGAGGAGCCGCCGGCGGAGGAACCGGCCGAGCAGGCAGAGGCCGACGTGCCGGCCGTCCTGCCGTGGCTGCTCTCCGCCAAGACCTCTCAGGCCCTGGCCGACCAGGCAGGCCGCCTGCTGGAACACCTGGAGGCGCACCCCGAGCACGCACCGCTCGACCTCGCGCACTCCCTCGCCACCACCCGTACGACCCTCGACCACCGCGCCGTCGTCCTCGCCGCGCCCGACGTCCTCCCGCGCGAGCAGCTGCGGGCGCTCGCCGAAGGCGCTCCGGCGCCGGGCACGGTGCGTGGCTCGGCGGCCGAACCGTCAAAGACGGCGTTCGTCTTTCCGGGTCAGGGCTCGCAGTGGGCGGGCATGGCGGCCGGGCTGATGGACACCTCACCGGCGTTCGCCGCCTCCATCACGGAGTGCGCGAAGGCGTTCTCGCCGTACGTGGACTGGTCGCTGGAGGAGGTGCTGCGCGGAGCCGAAGGCGCGCCGTCGCTGGAGCGCGTGGATGTCGTGCAGCCGGTCCTGTTCGCGGTCATGGTCTCGCTGGCGGAGCTCTGGCAGACGCACGGCGTCCGGCCGAACGCCGTGGTGGGCCACTCGCAGGGTGAGATCGCCGCCGCGTACGTGGCCGGCATCCTCAGCCTCGACGACGCGGCCCGTGTGGTGACCCTGCGCAGCCAGGCCATCGGCCGCGTGCTGGCGGGCCTCGGCGGCATGGTCTCCGTCGCGCTCCCGGCCGACGCGGTGCGCGAGCGCATCGTCCGCTGGGAGGGCCGCGTCCAGATCGCGGCGGTCAACGGCCCGGCCTCCGTCGTCGTCTCCGGCGAACCGGAGCCGCTCCAGGACCTGTTGGAGGAGTGCCGGACCGACGGCGTACGAGCACGCGGCATCCCGGTCGACTACGCCTCGCACTCCCACTACGTGGAGCTGCTGGAGGAGGAGCTGGCCACGCTGCTCGCTCCGGTGAGCCCGCGCGAGGCGACCATCCCGTTCTTCTCGACCGTGACCGGTCAGTGGGTCGTGGGGACGGAGCTGGACGCGGGGTACTGGTACCGCAATCTGCGGCAGCCGGTGGAGCTGGAACACGCGGTACGGACCCTCCTGGAGGAGGGGTTCGGCACCTTCATCGAGTCCAGCGCGCATCCGGTCCTGGCACTCGCGGTGCAGGAGACGGCGGAGGCGGCGGGACGGGACGCGGTGGCGTTCGGCTCGCTGCGGCGCGACGAAGGTGGGCTGGAGCGGTTCCTGCTCTCCGTGGGCGAGGCTCACAACCGCGGTGTCCTGGTCGACTGGCGGTCCGTCTTCGGCGGCAGCCGGCCCGGCCGGGTCGATCTGCCGACGTACGCCTTCCAGCGCACCCGCCACTGGCTGGAAGCGGTCTCCGTGCCGAGCGACGCCGCCGGTCTGGGCCTCGGCTCGACCGACGGCCACCCGCTGCTCGGCGCCGCCGTCGCGGTGGCGGACCGGCCGACCCTCCTGCTGACCGGCCGCATCTCCCGCCACTCCCACCCGTGGCTCGCGGACCACGCCGTGCACGGCACCGCGCTGCTGCCGGGCACCGGGCTGGTCGAGCTGGCGTTGCGGGCCGGCGAGTACGCGGGATGCGAGCGGGTCGAGGAACTGACGCTCTCCGCACCGCTGTTGCTGCCCGAGCACGACGGCGTCCAGCTGCAGATCGTGGTCGGCGAGGCCGATGAGGCCGAGCGCCGCACGCTGGAGATCTACTCGCGGCCGGACACCGCGGACGAGGACACGGCGTGGACGCTCCACGCCGAGGGACGCTTGGCTCCGGCTCCGGACGAGACGGCGGAGGGCCTGCTGCTCTGGCCGCCGTCGGGTGCCGTCGAGGTGGACCTGGACGGCGCGTACGAGCGGGTGCTGGAGCAGGGTTACGCGTACGGGCCCGCGTTCCAGGGTCTGCGGCGGGCCTGGCGGGGCACGGAGGCGGGAGAGCTCTTCGCCGAGGTGGCCCTGCCGGACGAACTCCACGCGCAGGCAGGCCTCTTCACCGTGCATCCGGCGTTGCTGGACGCGGCGCTGCACCCGCTGCTGCCGGGCGTGGTGGACGAGGACCGGCAGGCTCTGCTGCCCTTCTCCTGGTCGGACGTGACGGTGTACGCCACCGGCGCGTCGGTCCTGCGCGTGCGGCTCACACCGACCGGGCCCGAGTCCGCCGCGCTCCTGGTGGCCGACGGTCTGGGCGCGCCGGTCGCCTCGGTGGCCGAGCTGGCGCTGCGGCCGCTCTCGGAGGAGGCGCTGCGAGCGGCGGCCGACGCGCACCGCGAGGGCCTGCTGCGAGTGGAGTGGTCGGCGATCGGTGCCGTGGACTCTCCTGCGGAGACCGGGACTTGGGCGCTGCTGGGCGAGCCGGGTGCGCACGCGTTGCCGGTCGACGCCGCGCGGACGTACGCCGATCTGCCGGCGTTGGTGGCGGCGGTGGAGGCCGGTGCCGAGGTCCCGGATGTGGTGCTGACCGTTCCGCAGCCGCTCCAGGATGACGACCTTCCCGTACAGGCCCGTGAGGCGGCCGTGCGTCACCTCGAACTGGCCCAGGCCTGGCTGGCGGACGAGCTGTTCGCGCAGTCACGTCTCGTGGTCGTCACGCAAGGCGCCATCGCGACCGGACCGGAGGACGTCACCGACCTCACGCACGCCGCTCTCTGGGGCCTCCTGCGCTCCGCCGAGAGCGAGAACCCCGGACGCTTCGGCCTCGTCGACCTCGACGGCGAGCCGTCCGCCGGATCGCTCCTGCCGGTCGTCATCGCCTCCGGTGAGAGTCAGGCGGCGGTACGCGCCGACACCGTACTGGTGCCGAGGTTCGCCCGGGTGAAGCCGGACGCCACTTCCGTACCGGAGCCGCCGCGCTGGGACCACGGCACCATCCTCATCACCGGCGCCACCGGAGCACTCGGCACCCTCCTCGCCCACCACCTCACCGCACAAGGAGCCAAACACCTCCTCCTCCTCAGCCGACGCGGCATCAACGCACCCGGCGCCACCCAACTCCGCGACCACCTCCACGCAGCAGGCACCACCACCACCTTCGCCGCCGCCGACGCAGCCGACCACGACGCACTCACCCACGCCATCGACCAACTCCCCACCCAGCACCCCCTCACCGCCATCATCCACACCGCCGGAACCGTCGACGACGGCCTCCTCACCAGCCTCACACCCCAACGCCTCCACACCGTCCTGCGTCCCAAGATCGACGCAGCCTGGAACCTCCACCAACTCACCCACCACCACCCCATCCACACCCTCACCCTCTACTCCTCCATCGCCGGACTCCTCGGCACCGCAGGACAAGCCAACTACGCCGCCGGCAACACCTTCCTCGACGCCCTCGCCCACCACCGCACCCACCAAGGACTGCCCACCACCTCACTCGCCTGGGGACTCTGGGAGGAGAGCAGTGCCAGCACCAGCCACCTGGAGGACGTCGACCTTCAGCGGATGGCGCGGTTCGGGCTGCTTCCGCTGACGTCGGACGCGGGCATGGCCCTGTTCGACGCCTCCTTTGCCTCCGCCGAGCCGCTGCTGGCCGCGACCGGCCTCGACCTGGCGACTCTGCGCCGCAAGGGTGCCGAGCCGCTGCCGCTGATGCGTGGCTTGGTGCCGGCGGTCCGCCGCCGCGCGACGGCCGGTTCGGCCGCCGGGTCGTCGCTGGCCGAGCAGCTGGGCGCGGTCTCCGAGGCCGAGCGCCGCCGGGTGCTGGTCGATCTGGTGCGCTCCCAAGTGGCAGGTGTGCTCGGCCACTCGGACCTCCAGGCCGTGGAAGCCGACCGTGTCTTCAAGGAGTTGGGCTTCGACTCACTGACAGCGGTCGAACTCCGCAACCGGCTCGGCGAGTCCACCGGCCTCCGCCTGCCCACCACCCTCGTATTCGACCACCCGACCCCGTCGGCCATCGCCGCCTACCTCTCCACGCTCATCGCTCCCGTGGAGCCGCAGAACGTGACAACCGCCGGCCGCGCGCCGGACGCCGCCGAGGACCCGGTCGTCATCGTCGGCATGGCGTGCCGCTATCCGGGCGGAGTCTCCTCGCCGGACGAACTGTGGCGGCTGGTCGCCGACGAGGTCGACGCGATCTCGCCGTGGCCGACCGACCGTGGCTGGGACACCGAGGGCCTGTACGACCCGGAACCCGGCACACCCGGCAGGTCGTACTCCCGCCACGGCGGATTCCTGTACGACGGTGACCACTTCGACCCCGCCTTCTTCGGGATGTCCCCGCGCGAGGCGCTCGCCACCGACCCGCAGCAGCGGCTGCTGCTGGAGGCCGCCTGGGAGACGTTCGAGAACGCCGGGATCGACGCGTCGTCGCTGCGCGGCAGCCGCACCGGTGTGTACGCCGGTGTGATGTACCACGACTACGCCTCCCGGATCCAGCAGGTACCGGAGGACATGGAGGGCTACCTCTTCAGCGGCAACGCGGGCAGTGTCGCCTCCGGCCGGGTGTCGTACACCTTCGGTCTGGAGGGTCCGGCGGTCACGGTCGACACCGCGTGCTCCTCCTCGCTGGTCGCCATCCACCAGGCGGTGAACGCGCTGCGGGCGGGTGAGTGCGATCTGGCGCTCGCGGGCGGTGTGACGTTGATGTCGACACCGCAGGGGTTCGTGGAGTTCTCGCAGCAGCGCGGCCTCTCGGCGGACGGGCGGTGCCGCTCGTTCTCCGCCACGGCGGACGGCACGGGCTGGTCGGAAGGGGTCGGCCTGCTGCTGGTCGAGCGCCTCTCGGACGCACAGCGCAACGGCCACCACATCCTCGCGGTCATCCGTGGCAGCGCGGTCAACCAGGACGGCGCCTCCAACGGCCTCACCGCACCGAACGGCCCGTCGCAGGAACGCGTCATCCGCCAGGCCCTCACCAACGCCGGCCTGGCCCCGAGCGACATCGACGCCGTCGAGGCACACGGCACCGGCACCCGCCTCGGCGACCCGATCGAGGCCCAGGCCCTCATCGCCACCTACGGCCAAAACCGGCCCGAAGGCCGTCCTCTCCACCTCGGCTCGCTCAAGTCCAACACCGGCCACACCCAAGCGGCGGCCGGCGTCGGCGGCGTCATCAAGATGGTCCAGGCCCTGCGGCACGGCACACTGCCGAGGACGCTCCACCTGGACGAGCCGACGCCGATCGTCGACTGGGACGCCGGTGACATCTCCCTCCTCACCGAGGCCCGGCCGTGGCCGGAGAAGGAGGGCCCGCGCCGCGCGGCCGTCTCGTCCTTCGGGATCAGCGGGACGAACGCGCATCTCATCCTGGAGCAGCCGCCTGTACGGGAGTTGGCCGAGCCGGAGGAGCCGCTCGTACCGACCGCCCTGCCGTGGCTGCTCTCCGCCAAGTCCCCTCAGGGCGTGGCGAGTCAGGCGGCGCGGCTGCTGGAGCACGTGGAGGCGCGGCCCGAGCTGTCACCGCTCGACGTCGCGTACTCCCTCGCCACCACCCGTACCGCCCACGACCACCGCGTGAGCGTGACCGGCGTGGGACTCGACGAACTGACCGCCGGGCTGCGGTCCGTACGGGCCGGGGCGCGGCCGGCGGTCCGGGCGCAGTCGGACGGGTCCGGCCGGACGGCGTTCCTGTTCACAGGCCAGGGAGCGCAGTATCCGGGGATGGGCAAGGAGCTGTACGCGGCCTTCCCGGTCTTCGCCGAGGCGCTCGACGCGGTGTGCGCGCAGTGGGACGGAGCTTTCGAACGGCCGTTGCTGGAGGTGATGTTCGCCGAGCCCGGCACCGAGGCCGCAGCCCTGCTCGACCAGACCGGCTACACCCAACCCGCGCTCTTCGCTCT
>NZ_JBEXTJ010000022.1:0-25731 GCF_040614075.1 Streptomyces sp. NPDC006174
GGCGGGGCCGGGTTGAACCGGCCCCGCCCCGGCAGGTGTTGCGGGTGTTACGGCGCCGGGACCGTCGGCACCGTGTAGGCCGCGTCCTTCATGACGAAGGTGGCCAGCGCCTGGCCGTCGCCCGGGGAGAGCGCGGTGAAGGTGACGCCCAGCTGCGCCGCCGCCTTCCGGGCGAGCTTGATGTCGTCGGTGGCGGTCACCTGGCCGCGCGGGATGACGAAGCGGTACGTGACCTCCGAGCCGTCGGTGAACTCCAGGCCGAGGGCCCGCTCGTCGAAGGTCGGGCCGTCCGGCACGTCGAACTGGAAGACGTGCGAGGCGTCGCCGTCCTTGCGGATGTCCGTGGACTTGCCGCCGAGGAAGAACGGCAGCGTGTCCTCGTTGAACTGGAGCATCGCGAACTTCAGCGTCAGGTCGCGGTCCGCGTAGACGAACCGGGCCGGGCTGATGGACTGCCACGTCTCGACCGGGTCCAGCTTGTCCTTCTTGGCGAAGGTCACGCCTTCGGTGGAGGTGTAGCCGAGGTCGGTCCAGGCCGGACCCCAGTCGGCCGCCGGGTTGTCGGAGAAGGACTCCGGCAGCGGCGCGTCGATCTCGGCGACGAGGATGCGACCGGTTCCGGCCACGCGGATCTCGGAGGCGTTGTTGCCTGCCATGGATGGCTCCTTGGGTGGTTGGTCCCTGAAGAGGGCGGGTGTGGTGCCGGGTGGTGCGTGCCGTACCGGGTACGGCAAAGGCCCCGCCGGAGGGCAGGGCCTGGTCTGTGGGGCGCGTACGAGCCGGTGTCCGTACGGGGTGGTGGGCGTACGGCTCCCAGGGCGTACCGCTTCGTGGGCGTACGGCCTCGAAGGCGTACGGACCGCGGTCAAAGAGGCGTACGGGACCGGTCCGAGGCGTACGGGACCGGTCCGAGGCGTACGGGACCGGCGTACCGCGTCAGCCGATGCGCAGCGAGACGCGTAGGACGCACAGGTAGCGGTTGGCCGCCGGGTACAGGTACTCGGGCAGCCAGCGCGGGCCGTCCGACTCGACGACATCGCTGATCACGATGTTCGTCCCGTACCGCCGGCCGACCGCGGCGAGCAGTTCGGCCCGGGCGGAGTTGGCCAGGCGGTGCGCCGTGGCCTTGTCCGGCCCGTAGGCCTCCAGCTCGATGAGCGGCTGGTCCAGGTGGAGGTCGTCGATCCAGGCGCCACCGCGCCGGGAGACGATCACCGCCTTCTGCGTGCCGTCGAAGCCCGGTGGCGGAGTCTCGTCCACGACCGCGTCCGCCAGATCGGCGCGCTCGGAGAGAAGCTCCACGACGATGGCTTCCACGTCGGGGAAGGTGCTCGGAGGTGAGGTCATGGCAGGGCGATCACTCCTGTTCGCGGAGGTGGTCATGGAGGCGTCCGGCGAAGCGGTCGAGGCGCGCTCGAAGGGCCGGAACGCGGGCGGCGGAGCCGCGCCCGGAGGGTGGGCGCAGCTCCGCCGCTGCACCTATTGTGACCGAGATCGTGCGAGCACGCAACCTGTTGGCGCGGATGCGCAATTTCACCGCGCGCGATTCCGGCACCACCCGCACCTCGCCGACGTGCGGTGGGGCCTGTTCTCGCCTCCCGCATCCCCGCCCCCGGTGCGTTAGTCTGCGGTTATCGAACTGGCATTCGAAAGGCGGCGGTTCCGCAGCGGGAAGCGCCCGGGACGAGGCGTGTGGAGCGAGGGAGCGGGGGAGCGGGTGGACGGGAGTGAGCCGGTGATCAGTGCCCAGGAGCGGCTGGCCGATGTCATGGCTGCGGCGGTCGAGGTGGCCGCGGAGTCGGGAGAGTCGGGTACGTACACCGCGGAGGTCGCCCGCACCCTCACCGCCGTCGTGGGCAAGGTCGGCGCGAGAATCGCCGTCGAGGCGGAGACGCGCGGGTTCCGCAGCGGCTGGGGCGAGGCGATCGCGCTGGTCTCCGGTGGCACGGAGAGCGGGGCCCAGGTGCTCCGTATGACGAACGCGAACGCGCCGGAGAAGTAGCCGGGGAGGCGGCAAAAAGAGGGGCGGCCCGTTCGGGCCGCCCCTCTTTCACATCTCCTCTTCCGTTCAGTGCGCTCCGGGCGCCTTCCGCCGGGCCGCCCGCTCCGCCGCGAAGACGTCCTCCAGCCGGAACGTGTGCGCCCGGCCCCGCCGGCCCGCCGGGCTGAGGTGGCCCAGCTGGACCCACTTGCGGATCGTCGCCGGGGTCACGCCCGCCTCGTACGCGGCCAGGGCGCCCGTCACCAGGGTCGGGGCCGGGCCCGTCATCGGCTCTCCTCGCGCCGCGCGGTGTCCGCCGTGCCGGCGGTGAGGTCCGGCTCCCGCCGCGCCGTGTCCGCCGCCGAGGCCGTCAGCTCCGCGAGGTCGGCGCCCGACTCCGCCGCCAGCCGCACCCACGCGCCCTCGCTCCACGCGTGCCGGTGCGCCGGATCCGTACGGCACTCGCAGGCCCGGTCCGCGCAGCGGCAGGCCGGGTTGACGCAGAGGACCGCGCGGCGCGCGGGGAAGGCCCGCAGCGAGACCGAGTCGCACCAGGGGCAGCGGCCGCTCACCCGTACCACCGGTTCGGCGCCGCCCAGGGCCCGGGTGCAGCGCCGGGACATCCGGCGGACCTCGTCCCGGACGTGTTCGAGGAGTACGTCGTCGGCGGCGGCCCGGTCGAGCAGCCCCGCGATCCGCAGCAGCCGGCCGGCCACCTGCTCGCGGCGCGGGCGGGCCAGCCGCAGCCGGTCGTGGACGGCCTCGTCCAGCTCGATCACGCCATCCGTGATGTCCCGTACGGCATCGGAGATGTGCAGCCGGAGCGGCGAGGTGCGGGAGCCGGACGGGGCCGAGCGGGTGCCGGACGGAGTCGGTCGCGGGGCGGAGGGGGAGTGGTAGGCGGGGGCCAGCTCGGTGAGCAGCTCCGGGAACTGGCGCAGCAGCAGCTCGATCCAGAGCACGGCGTCCGCGGCCACGGCGTCCGTGGTGGCGTCGGGTGTCCGCGTGTTCGATGTGGATGCGTTCGGTGTGTTCATGGCGATCCCTTCTCCCCGCACGAGATGTTGCGAGTCCGCACACTGACATGTTGCGCGCTCGCACGCAAGGAGGATTGAAGGGCTGCGCAATCTTTATCTCCGCAGATTTTGCTCAAACGGTATGGGCCGACGGGGTAATTCCTTGCGCGCAAGCGCGATAGTGTGATGGTTGCTTCGGAGGGAGGCGAGTGCCCCATGACCACGGGCGAACTCGACAGCTTCGCGACCTGGATCGAGGAACTGATCCGTCGGCGCGGCTTCGACATCGACAGTCCACGCGGCGGCGGCAAATCCCGTCTCGCCGACGAGGCCGGAGTCCACCGGGCCGCCATCACCCGCCTCCTCCAGCGCCAGAGCATGCCCGACCTGGAGACGACCAGGCGCCTCGCCCAGGTGCTCCAGGTCCCGGTGCGCGACATGCTCATCCGCTCCGGCCGGCTCACCGAGGAGGACCTGCCGCTGCCGTCCGCGCCGACGGGCGCGCCGATGGCGGGCGGGCGTCCGCTCACCCTCGAAGAGGCCGCCGTCGCGCTCGGCGTACCGGCGGACCGGCGCGAGATGTTCGTCCGGGTCGCGGGCCAGTTCCTCCCCGACCCGACGGCTGCCACCGCCGACCGCCGGACCCCGCTCGCCTCCGACTGAGCCCGGGGCCGCCCCGGCGTGTCGGGGTGGACGGCATTTGTTTTGACCCAGGTCCGTGAGGTAGGTACGCTCAAGCCTTGTGCCTGGGGTGTGCCTGGGCTCCGGTGCGTGTCCTCAACCGCAGCGCGAGCCCGTTTGTAGCCGCCGCAATCTGCGCCCTTCTGCCCCTAGGGCGGTAGTCAGCAGTATTTCGACACACCCGACCGCGTGGGTCGGGATGTTCCAGGTTAGTTTCACGAACGGCACACAGAAACCGGAGAAGTAGTGCCTACGATCCAGCAGCTGGTCCGGAAGGGCCGGCAGGACAAGGTCGAGAAGAACAAGACGCCCGCGCTCGAGGGTTCGCCCCAGCGTCGTGGTGTCTGCACGCGTGTGTTCACGACCACCCCGAAGAAGCCGAACTCGGCGCTCCGTAAGGTCGCGCGTGTGCGTCTGACCTCCGGCATCGAGGTCACGGCCTACATCCCGGGTGAGGGACACAACCTGCAGGAGCACTCCATCGTGCTCGTGCGTGGTGGCCGTGTGAAGGACCTGCCGGGTGTTCGTTACAAGATCATCCGCGGCTCCCTTGACACCCAGGGTGTCAAGAACCGCAAGCAGGCCCGCAGCCGCTACGGCGCCAAGAAGGAGAAGTAAGAATGCCTCGTAAGGGCCCCGCCCCGAAGCGCCCGGTCATCATCGACCCGGTCTACAGCTCTCCTCTTGTCACCTCGCTGATCAACAAGATCCTGCTCGACGGCAAGCGTTCCACCGCCGAGCGGATCGTGTACGGCGCCATGGAAGGCCTCCGCGAGAAGACCGGCAACGACCCGGTCATCACGCTGAAGCGCGCGCTTGAGAACGTCAAGCCCTCGCTCGAGGTCAAGTCCCGCCGTGTCGGTGGCGCCACCTACCAGGTGCCGATCGAGGTCAAGCCCGGTCGCGCCTCCACCCTCGCTCTGCGCTGGCTCGTCGGTTACTCCCGCGCCCGTCGCGAGAAGACCATGACCGAGCGCCTCATGAACGAACTGCTCGACGCCTCCAACGGCCTCGGCGCTTCGGTCAAGAAGCGCGAGGACACCCACAAGATGGCCGAGTCCAACAAGGCCTTCGCGCACTACCGCTGGTAGTCGCTACCCCCATCGAGACCGAGAGAAGATTGAGCCTTATGGCCACCACTTCGCTTGACCTGGCCAAGGTCCGCAACATTGGGATCATGGCCCACATCGACGCGGGCAAGACGACCACCACTGAGCGGATCCTCTTCTACACCGGCGTGAGCTACAAGATCGGTGAAGTCCACGACGGCGCTGCCACGATGGACTGGATGGAGCAGGAGCAGGAGCGCGGCATCACGATCACGTCCGCCGCGACGACCTGTCACTGGCCGCTCAACGATGTTGACCACACCATCAACATCATCGACACCCCGGGTCACGTCGACTTCACCGTCGAGGTGGAGCGTTCGCTCCGCGTCCTTGACGGCGCCGTCACCGTGTTCGACGGTGTCGCCGGCGTCGAGCCGCAGTCCGAGACCGTCTGGCGTCAGGCGGACCGCTACGGCGTGCCGCGTATCTGCTTCGTCAACAAGCTCGACCGCACCGGTGCGGACTTCTTCCGTTGCGTCGAGATGATCGTGGACCGCCTCGGCGCGACCCCGATCGTCATGCAGCTCCCCATCGGCGCCGAAGCGGACTTCACCGGCGTCGTCGACCTCGTGTCGATGAAGGCCTTCGTGTACCCCGAAGAGGCCGCCAAGGGCGAGATGTACAACGTCGTCGACATCCCGGAGAACCTCCAGGAGTCGGCCGTCGAGTGGCGCGGCAAGCTCCTCGAGGCCGTCGCCGAGAACGACGACGCCATGATGGAGCTGTACCTGGAGGGCAACGAGCCCACCCAGGAGCAGCTGCACGAGGCGATCCGCCGCATCACCCTGGCCTCCAAGGGCAGCGCCGACTCCGTCACCGTCACCCCGGTGTTCTGTGGCACCGCGTTCAAGAACAAGGGCGTCCAGCCCCTGCTCGACGCGGTCGTGCGCTACCTGCCTTCGCCCCTGGACGTCGAGGCCATCGAAGGCCACGACGTCAAGGACCCGGAGAAGGTCATCGCCCGCAAGCCTTCGGACGACGAGCCGTTCTCCGGCCTGGCGTTCAAGATCGCGAGCGACCCGCACCTGGGCAAGCTCACCTTCGTCCGGATCTACTCCGGTCGCCTGGAGGCCGGCACCGCGGTGCTGAACTCCGTCAAGGGCAAGAAGGAGCGCATCGGCAAGATCTACCGCATGCACGCGAACAAGCGTGAGGAGATCGCGTCGGTGGGCGCCGGCGACATCATCGCCGTCATGGGCCTGAAGCAGACCACCACCGGTGAGACGCTGTGCGACGACAAGAACCCGGTCATCCTGGAGTCCATGGACTTCCCGGCGCCGGTGATCCAGGTCGCCATCGAGCCCAAGTCCAAGGGTGACCAGGAGAAGCTGGGTGTCGCCATCCAGCGCCTCTCGGAGGAGGACCCCTCCTTCCAGGTGCACTCCGACGAGGAGACCGGCCAGACCATCATCGGTGGTATGGGCGAGCTTCACCTCGAGGTGCTCGTCGACCGCATGAAGCGCGAGTTCCGCGTCGAGGCGAACGTCGGCAAGCCCCAGGTCGCGTACCGCGAGACGATCCGCAAGGCCGTCGAGCGCATCGACTACACGCACAAGAAGCAGACCGGTGGTACCGGTCAGTTCGCGAAGGTGCAGATCGCTCTCGAGCCCATCGAGGGTGGCGACGCGTCCTACGAGTTCGTCAACAAGGTCACCGGTGGCCGCATCCCCCGTGAGTACATTCCCTCGGTGGACGCGGGTGCTCAGGAAGCCATGCAGTTCGGCATCCTGGCCGGTTACGAGATGGTCGGCGTCCGCGTCACCCTTCTCGACGGTGGTTACCACGAGGTCGACTCCTCGGAGCTCGCCTTCAAGATCGCCGGTTCGCAGGCGTTCAAGGAGGGTGCCCGCAAGGCCTCTCCCGTGCTCCTGGAGCCGATGATGGCCGTCGAGGTCACCACGCCCGAGGACTACATGGGCGATGTCATCGGCGACCTCAACTCCCGCCGTGGCCAGATCCAGGCCATGGAGGAGCGCAGCGGCGCTCGCGTCGTGAAGGGCCTCGTGCCCCTCTCGGAGATGTTCGGCTACGTCGGAGACCTCCGCAGCAAGACCTCGGGTCGCGCAAGCTACTCGATGCAGTTCGACTCCTACGCCGAGGTTCCGCGGAACGTCGCCGAGGAGATCATCGCGAAGGCCAAGGGCGAGTAACTCTCCCGAGCTCACGCTTTAGGCTTGTCACCGGAGCCGGGCGGGCATGCGGCACAGCGCGCGAGCACTGTGCCGTATGCCCCCGGCGCCGGCACCCCAGCAAAGATCACCTGGCGCCGATGAAGCAAGGCGTACAGAACCACTCAGGAGGACCCCAGTGGCGAAGGCAAAGTTCGAGCGGACTAAGCCCCACGTCAACATCGGCACCATCGGTCACATCGACCACGGTAAGACGACCCTCACGGCCGCCATTACCAAGGTGCTGCACGACGCGTACCCGGACCTGAACGAGGCCTCGGCCTTTGACCAGATCGACAAGGCTCCCGAAGAGCGCCAGCGCGGTATCACCATCTCCATCGCGCACGTCGAGTACCAGACGGAGTCGCGTCACTACGCGCACGTCGACTGCCCCGGTCACGCGGACTACATCAAGAACATGATCACGGGTGCGGCGCAGATGGACGGCGCCATCCTCGTCGTCGCCGCCACCGACGGCCCGATGCCGCAGACCAAGGAGCACGTGCTCCTGGCCCGCCAGGTCGGCGTTCCGTACATCGTCGTCGCCCTGAACAAGGCCGACATGGTGGACGACGAGGAGATCCTGGAGCTCGTCGAGCTCGAGGTCCGTGAGCTCCTCTCCGAGTACGAGTTCCCGGGCGACGACCTCCCGGTCGTCAAGGTCTCGGCGCTCAAGGCGCTCGAGGGCGACAAGGAGTGGGGCCAGACCGTCCTCGACCTGATGAAGGCCGTCGACGAGTCCATCCCGCAGCCCGAGCGTGACGTCGAGAAGCCGTTCCTCATGCCGATCGAGGACGTCTTCACGATCACCGGTCGCGGTACGGTCGTCACCGGCCGCATCGAGCGTGGTGTCCTGAAGGTCAACGAGACCGTCGACATCGTCGGTATCAAGACCGAGAAGACCACCACCACGGTCACCGGCATCGAGATGTTCCGCAAGCTGCTCGACGAGGGCCAGGCCGGTGAGAACGTCGGTCTGCTCCTCCGTGGCATCAAGCGCGAGGACGTCGAGCGCGGCCAGGTCATCATCAAGCCGGGTTCGGTCACGCCGCACACCGAGTTCCAGGCGCAGTCCTACATCCTGTCGAAGGACGAGGGTGGCCGTCACACCCCGTTCTTCAACAACTACCGCCCGCAGTTCTACTTCCGTACCACGGACGTGACGGGCGTGGTGACCCTTCCCGAGGGCACCGAGATGGTCATGCCGGGTGACAACACCCTCATGGACGTCTCGCTGATCCAGCCGGTCGCCATGGAAGAGGGCCTGAAGTTCGCCATCCGTGAGGGTGGCCGGACCGTGGGCGCCGGCCAGGTCACCAAGATCATCAAGTAGTTCTCTGCTTGGTCCTTGGACCTGGTGGCTCACCGAGCCGCAAGAAGGGCCCCGCTCCTCGCAGGAGGAGCGGGGCCCTTCGCCGTGTCCGGAAGCTCAGGCGTACGGAGGCGAGGTCGCGGCGGCGTCCGCCCGCTCCACGGTGGCCGTCAGGGTGAAGGTCCCGTCCTCGGCCCCGGCGGTGAACTCCCCGCCCAGCGCCAGGACACGCCCGCGGAGCCCGGCCAGCCCCGTGCCGTGCCGTCCGGACGCCGGTGACGCCGATGGAGCAGGCTCGGCGCCGTCGTTGCGGACCGTCAGCCGGACCGCCGTCCCGTCCGTGCGCAGAGTGATCGAGCAGTGCGTGGCCCGGCTGTGCTGGAGTACGTTGCCGACGGCCTCACGCAGGACGAAGCGCAGGCAGCCCACGACCGCCGGAGCGGCCTCGGTCCGCGGCGGCAGCACGGTCCGCACCTCCACGCCGGACGCGGTGAGGACCCGCTGCGCGTGCGCGAGCTCCTCGGAGAGCGAGAGGCCGCCGCCCGGCCGGCTGATGGAGCGCACGTCGTCGTGGAGCCGCCGGGCCAGCCCGATGATCTCGGTCAGCGCGGCCCGCTCCTGCGCGGAACCGCCGCGCAGCGCGCTCTCGCCCTGGAGCGTGATCGCCGCCAGCGACGACCCGACCAGGTCGTGCAGATCCTGCTGCATCCGCGCCCGCTCCCGCTGCTCGGCCAGGTGCGCCGCGTGCTCCCTGCTGCTGTGCAGCCGGGCCGCGAGCAGCGCCAGGTGAGCCACCGCGAAGACGGTGCTCGCGGTGATCGCCGTACCGAGCGCGATGCTGAGCGCGCTCCGGTCGGTGTCGATGAACCCGGTGGTGGCCAGCAAGGGGGGCAGCGGCCGCCGCCGTTGAGCGAGGGCCACGAACCTCCGGAACCGTGAACGCCCGGGCCGTGGGCGATAATCGAATACGTGATCAGGGTGTTGGTGGTCGACGACCATGACGTGGTGCGGTCCGGCCTGACGGTGCTCCTGTCGGCCGAACTCGGCATCGAGGCGGCCGGCCAGGCGGCGGACGGCTCCGCCGCGCTCGCCGAGGCGGAGCGGCTGCGGCCGGACGTGGCGCTGCTCGACATCGACCTGCCGGGTCTCGACGGGATCACCGTCGCCGCCGGGCTCGCGGAGCGCCTGCCTTCCTGTCGTACGGTGATGCTCACCGCGCTCGACCGACCGGGCCATCTGCGCCGGGCGCTGGCCGCCGGGGCCGTCGGCTACCTGCTCAAGAGCACTCCTCCGGCGGGCGTCGCCGACGCCGTCCGGCGGGTCGCCGCGGGCGGCCGGGCCATCGACGCCCGGATGCGGGAGGAGGAGCGCTCGGGGCCGAGCCCGCTCACCGACAAGGAGGCCGAGGCCCTCCGGCTCGCCGCCGAGGGCGCGCACTCCCGCGAGATCGCCGCCGATCTGTTCCTCAGCGTGGGCACCGTACGCAACCGGCTCTCGTCGGCGGTCGGCAAGCTCCACGCCCGCACGCTGGTCGACGCCGTCCGGATCGCCACGCACCACGGCTGGCTGTAGGGTCCGGCGCCACATGGATGTAGGGCCCCGGTACCTCAGGGCGGAGAGGTAAGGGGGCCCTACGGTCTTGCGGGGGCGGCGGGTCGGTCAGGTGCCCGCCGCCCCGAGGGGTGACGGCAGGTCAGACGCCCGCGATGGACCGGATCCAGGAGCGGTACGCGGTGACGTTCGTGTAAGCCGTCGTGGTCTGCCGGTCGCTGGTGGAGGCCACGCCGACCTGGATGCCGTTGGCCGTCATCGGGCCGCCGGAGTCGCCGCCGGCGGTGATGCCGTTGCCGCGGCGGGCGCAGATCGCCGAGCCGCCGTACGCGTCACCGCAGCCGCCGGTCACCGTCACGTTGGCGACCTTCAGGTAGCGCGACTGGCAGTTGGCCTCCGAGCCGCACTGCGAGGTGGCGCCCCAGCCCCAGACCTGGACGCTCTGTCCGACGCTCACCGAACCGGGGTTGCCGAGGCGGGAGTAGGTGGTCTGCACGGAGCGGTCCAGGCGGACCAGCGAGATGTCCGCGCTGTGGTTGTACGTCTGGACGCCGTTGGCCACCACGCCGCCGCTGTGCTGGTCGAGGCTGCCGATGCGGAACGACAGACCGCCGCCGGTGACACAGTGCCGGGCGGTGAGGATCCAGGTCGGCGCGATGATCGTCGCCGAACAGGTCTCTCTGCCTTGCGAGAAGAGCCGCGCGGCCCACGGCGCGTTGGACGCCTGGCCGCCGCCGATGATCTGCGTGGTGGGCGGCGGGGCGTCCTGGAGCGGGGTCTGCGGTGCGGCGGTGGCGGCGGGGGAGAGAAGAGCGAGGATGGTGGCCGCCGCGGCGAGGGCAGCGGGAACTAGCCTTGCTATTCGCATGGTTCCTCATTTCGGGGAGCACGCTGAGGGGCGTGTTTGTGGGGGTTGACGGCCCTAGAGTGTCGAAGAACCCATCGGCCGGGTACTAACGCTTTCCCATAACGCCGCGTTATGCCCCGGCGAACCTTAGGTAGCGCCACGGATGCGTCGTATCCCCTTTACCGGCAGCCGCTTCAGGCAGCTGCTCCCGGACGCCAGATCCACGGCACCGCGTCCGGCCCGAACCCCACGACCGCAGGCGTTCCGTCCGCCGCGAGGTGGAGCGCCGGCCCGTCCAGCGCGACCGGCCCCCGTGAGCGTACGGCGGTGGCTTTCGCGGTACGGAGGTGGAGTGCGCCATCCGCGCCACGGCCGAGCAGGACCGGGCCGCCGGCGAAGGAGGCGGCGGCCACCGGACCGTATCCGTCGAAGCGCGGAGCCGGCTCTCCGCCCACCACGGTGAGTTCGGCAGCGGCGGCGGCCCGGTAGTACAGCGCCACCGACCCGTCCGGCGCGGCGACGGCTGCCGGTGCGTGGGAGGGGACAGGGGCCTCGGTCAGCTGCGTACGGGCGGTGACCTCCGCGCCCGGCGCGTCCTGGGTCCAGTGGTGTACGGAGTGGTGTCCGGCCGCGTACACATGCACGCACCCCGAGGCGTCCACCACCGCGCTCAGCCCGTCCTGCGCCTCGCCGCCGCCCAGATCGCGCCACGCACCCCAACGACCGCTGCCCGCCTCGCGTATTCGGGTGCTCAGCCCCTTCTCCGCGTTCCGTACGAAGAGGTGGACGCGGCCGTCCGGCGCGGCGACCGCGACCGGTACGCCGATGCGGCGGCCGTGGTCGCCGCCCGTCGCCGGGTTGCCGAGCCCCTCCCAGGCGCGGAAGGGGCCGCCGGGCGAGTGCTGCTCCAGCACCACGATCTCGCGCTCGTTGTCCGAGCCGTGCCCGCCGAGCGCCGCGAACCGCAGCCCGAACAGCAGGTGGCGCCCGTCCGCCGTGGCCGCAGAGCCGAGGACCGGCGCGAGCGGGCCGCCGCCGAGGTCGTCCGGCGCGTCCCAGACGCCGCTGCCGGGCGCGCCCTCGCGCCACCGCACCGCGCGCAGGCCCAGCACGCCGTACGCGGTGAGCCGGCCGTCCGGGCCGGAGGCGACGGCGGTGCGCGGGCCCGGATAGCGGTGGTGGGTGGAGCGGACCCAGCCTTTCCGGTTGGTCAGCGGACGGTCGCCGCCGACGTTGTAGTCGCCGCAGCCGGGCGGATTGCCGCACTCCCAGTCGGGCGAGCCGCCGTACGGGACGAGGTGGGCGGCCTTGCGCTCCAGCACCTTCGGCGGCAGGTTCTTGGGCCAGTGCCGGCCGTAGTAGCCGCGGAACGAGGAGACCGCGAACCCGGGAACCGGCTCCCCGGCCGCCGTCGCCCGCGCCGCCCAGCGGATCAGCGCCGCCCAGGCGAAGCAGCCGGTCGCGGTGTGGTCGGCGTGGTCGGAGTAGCCGCGCTGCTCACTGTCCCGGCGCCGCTCGTACTCCGAGCTGAACTGGAGGTCCGGATCGGGGTCCAGGGTGTGCACGAGGGTGGGCCGGTACCGCTCCAGCAGCCCGGCGAGGACGTCGATGAGACCGTCGTACGTATACGAACCGGCCCTGCCCACCGGAGAGTTGTCCGCCACGACGGTACGGAGCACGAGCCGCCGGTCCTGCCAGAGGCTCGGCAGCCCCAGCCGGCCCCGGCCGGTGTGCATCGCGGTGTTGAGGAAGACCAGCTCGACCCGGCGCACTCCGTTCACCAGGACGTTCACCTCGGCGCTGTGGCCGCCGTGCAGCGCGAGCGCCGACCGCTCCCAGGGCGTGAAGCGGTCGAGGCCGAGCAGGACGGCGTACGCCTGGCGCAGGCCCTGGTGGCGGGAGGAGGAGTACGCGGCGCGGTCGGCGGCCGGGCGGCGCGCGCCGGGGATCTTGTTGACGCCGTCCGCCTCGCCCGCGGTCAGGTACACGCAGACCAGCGGAGTTCCGGCGTCCAGCGACTGCCGGGTGTCCGGGTTCATGAAGTAGAGGTCGTCGTCCGGGTGGGCCAGGAACTGCATGATCCGCGCCCGGCGCGTGGTCGTTATGGCCAGCCCGGGCGCCGGGTCCGGCACGGGACCCCGGCGCCTCGGAGCCGGTACGGCACATCCGGCGAGCGCGGCGGTCGCGGTGGCCGTGAGGAGGAGCGTGCGCCGGGGCACCCGTATTCGGGACAGGACAGGTCGATCCACCACGCCGCGCACTCCGTCCGCCCGCTTCCCCCGCAGCGGGCGAACGGTCGCCCTGTCCTGCGTACTCCTGGCTCTTCGCGCAGGTCAGTGGCTGGTCGAGCCGCACCTGCGCGGGGTTAGACGGAGAGCGCGGCGGAGAGGTTGCCCGGCCAGGGTGTGGCGTCGCGCACCAGGGGCACGCCGTCGGGGCCTCGCGGGAGCCCGGTGAGGATGCGTACGGCTGCTCGCACGACACCTCGGCACCGCCGGATGCGCGCCCGCGTTTGACCGATCCCTCGGCCGGGGTAGGATCCTGGGCTCGATTGGCCAGGCGCGCGCCGCGTATGGCACACTGACCAGGTTGCTCGGTTGAGTGTCAATGCTGCGCGCCTCCCGCCGGGAGGACCGGAAGCGAGTCCCACAGTACTCGTCGGCCCTGTATGGGTCGGACGTACGGGAATCTTCCGGGAAGCAATGCAGGGCGCCGGCCAGGCACCCGGTGGGTGTTCCGCCCCCGGTTCCGCGGTCCCAGGGCCCGCGCCCCCTTGGTTGGGATTTCCTTCGGGAGATTTTCGTAGAGGGGATGCGACACGCCCGACCGCGTGGGTCGGAGGAGGAGTCCAGAGAACCCCCGGGTTCCAGAGCGTTACGAGAGACAGGACTACTAGTAGCCATGGCGGGACAGAAGATCCGCATCCGGCTCAAGGCCTACGACCACGAGGTCATCGACTCCTCGGCGAAGAAGATCGTCGAGACGGTGACCCGCACTGGTGCGTCGGTCGCGGGCCCGGTGCCGCTGCCCACTGAGAAGAACGTGTACTGCGTCATCAAGTCGCCGCACAAGTACAAGGACTCTCGCGAGCACTTCGAGATGCGCACGCACAAGCGCCTCATCGACATCCTCGACCCCACGCCGAAGACGGTTGACTCGCTGATGCGCCTCGACCTCCCGGCGGGCGTCGACATCGAGATCAAGCTCTGAAGGGACGGGCCGAGATGAGCAAGAACATCAAGGGCGTCCTGGGCGAGAAGCTCGGCATGACCCAGGTCTGGGACGAGAACAACCGGGTCGTCCCGGTGACCGTCGTCAAGGCCGGGCCGTGCGTCGTGACGCAGGTTCGCACCAACGACAGCGACGGCTACGAAGCGGTCCAGATCGCCTTCGGCGAGATCGACCCGCGCAAGGTGAACAAGCCCCTCAAGGGTCACTTCGCCAAGGCCGACGTCACCCCGCGCCGCCACCTGGTGGAGCTCCGCACCCCTGACGCCAGCGAGTACACGCTGGGCCAGGAGGTCACTGCCGAGGTGTTCGAGTCCGGCGTCAAGGTCGACGTCACGGGCAAGAGCAAGGGCAAGGGCTTCGCCGGTGTCATGAAGCGTCACAACTTCAAGGGCCTCGGCGCCGGGCACGGCACCCAGCGCAAGCACCGTTCCCCCGGTTCCATCGGTGGCTGCGCCACCCCTGGGCGTGTCTTCAAGGGCATGCGCATGGCGGGCCGTATGGGTAACGAGCGCGTCACCACCCAGAACCTGACCATCCACGCGGTTGACGCGGAGAAGGGTCTGCTCCTCATCAAGGGCGCGGTCCCCGGTCCGAACGGCGGCCTCGTCCTGGTCCGTACCGCGGCCAAGGGGGCTTGAGGTAATGAGCACCATTGACATCCTTTCGCCGGCAGGCGACAAGGCCGGTACCGTCGACCTCCCCGCGGAGATCTTCGACGCGAAGACCAGCGTTCCGCTGATCCACCAGGTCGTTGTCGCTCAGCTGGCGGCTGCCCGTCAGGGCACGCACAAGACCAAGCGCCGCGGCGAAGTCCGCGGTGGTGGCAAGAAGCCTTACCGCCAGAAGGGCACCGGCCGCGCCCGTCAGGGTTCGACCCGCGCCCCGCAGTTCGCCGGTGGTGGCGTCGTCCACGGCCCGCAGCCGCGTGACTACTCGCAGCGGACCCCGAAGAAGATGAAGGCCGCCGCCCTGCGCGGTGCCCTCTCCGACCGGGCCCGTCACTCCCGTATCCACGTCGTCACCGGCGTGGTCGAGGGTGCCGCCTCCACGAAGGCCGCCAAGACGCTGCTCGGCAAGATCTCGGAGCGCCAGAACCTGCTCCTGGTCGTCGACCGCGCCGACGAGGCCGCGTGGCTGTCCGCGCGCAACCTGCCCCAGGTGCACATCCTGGAGCCGGGCCAGCTCAACACGTACGACGTGATCGTCTCTGACGACGTGGTCTTCACCCAGGCCGCTTTCGAGTCCTTCGTGTCTGGCCCCCAGACCGCTGAGACCGAAGGGAGCGACGCCTGATGAGCGAGGCGACCGTTACCAGCAAGACGTACTCGGACCCGCGTGACGTTCTCGTCAAGCCCGTGGTCTCCGAGAAGAGCTACGCGCTGCTCGACGAGAACAAGTACACGTTCATCGTCGCGCCCGGCTCCAACAAGACCCAGATCAAGCAGGCCGTGGAAGCGGTCTGGTCGGTCAAGGTCACCGGGGTCAACACGATCAACCGGCAGGGCAAGCGCAAGCGCACCCGCACCGGCTTCGGCAAGCGCGCCGACACGAAGCGCGCCATCGTGACCCTCGCCGAGGGCGACCGTATCGACATCTTCGGCGGCCCGACCTCCTAATAAGGGGTCGAGTCGTCCGGAATCGGACGAGGACTGAGAAATGGGTATCCGCAAGTACAAGCCGACGACCCCGGGCCGTCGTGGCTCCAGCGTCGCCGACTTTGTCGAGATCACGCGGTCCACGCCGGAGAAGTCGCTGGTCCGCCCTCTGCACAGCAAGGGCGGCCGTAACAACGCCGGTCGTGTGACCGTTCGCCACCAGGGTGGTGGCCACAAGCGCGCCTACCGCGTGATCGACTTCCGTCGTCACGACAAGGACGGCGTGCCGGCCAAGGTCGCGCACATCGAGTACGACCCGAACCGCACCGCGCGCATCGCGCTGCTGCACTACGCGGACGGCGAGAAGCGTTACATCGTCGCTCCCCGTGGCCTGTCGCAGGGTGACCGTGTCGAGAACGGTCCGACCGCCGACATCAAGCCCGGCAACAACCTGGCGCTGCGCAACATCCCGGTCGGTACGACCATCCACGCCATCGAGCTGCGGCCCGGCGGCGGCGCGAAGTTCGCCCGTTCCGCGGGTGCCTCCGTGCAGCTGCTGGCGAAGGAGGGCACCATGGCCCACCTTCGTATGCCGTCGGGTGAGATCCGCCTGGTCGACGCGCGCTGCCGCGCGACGATCGGTGAGGTCGGCAACGCCGAGCAGTCGAACATCAACTGGGGCAAGGCCGGCCGCATGCGCTGGAAGGGCGTCCGCCCGACCGTCCGCGGTGTCGCGATGAACCCGGTTGACCACCCGCACGGTGGTGGTGAAGGCAAGACCTCCGGTGGACGTCACCCGGTCTCGCCGTGGGGTCAGAAGGAGGGTCGTACTCGTTCTCCCAAGAAGGCGAGCAACAAGTACATCGTCCGCCGCCGCAAGACGAACAAGAAGCGCTAGGAGCGGGTTTAGATGCCGCGCAGTCTCAAGAAGGGGCCCTTCGTCGACGGCCACCTCATCAAGAAGGTGGACGTACAGAACGAGGCAGGCACCAAGAACGTCATCAAGACCTGGTCCCGTCGCTCGATGATCGTCCCGGCCATGCTGGGTCACACCATCGCGGTGCACAACGGCAAGATCCACGTCCCGGTGTTCGTCACCGAGTCGATGGTCGGCCACAAGCTCGGCGAGTTCTCGCCGACTCGCACCTTCCGCGGCCACGTCAAGGACGACCGGAAGTCGAAGCGCCGCTAGCGCGGGGTGGAAACGACTATGACTTACACCGAAGGGACAACCATGGAAGCCAGGGCCCAGGCGCGGTACATCCGCGTCACGCCCATGAAGGCCCGCCGAGTGGTGGACCTCATCCGTGGCATGGATGCCACGGAGGCTCAGGCGGTCCTGCGTTTCGCCCCGCAGGCCGCGAGCGTGCCGGTTGGCAAGGTGCTGGACAGCGCCATTGCCAACGCCGCACACAACTACGACCACACCGACGCCTCTTCGCTGGTCATCAGCGAGGCGTACGTGGACGAGGGCCCGACCCTGAAGCGGTTCCGTCCGCGTGCTCAGGGCCGTGCCTACCGGATCCGTAAGCGGACCAGCCACATCACCGTGGTCGTCAGCAGCAAGGAAGGAACCCGGTAATGGGCCAGAAGGTAAACCCGCACGGGTTCCGGCTCGGCATCACCACGGACTTCAAGTCCCGCTGGTACGCCGACAAGCTGTACAAGGACTACGTCAAGGAAGACGTCGCCATTCGTCGCATGATGACGAAGGGCATGGAGCGGGCCGGCATCTCGAAGGTCGAGATCGAGCGCACCCGCGACCGCGTCCGTGTCGACATCCACACCGCCCGTCCGGGCATCGTCATCGGTCGCCGTGGCGCCGAGGCCGATCGCATCCGCGGCGAGCTGGAGAAGCTGACCGGCAAGCAGGTCCAGCTGAACATCCTCGAGGTCAAGAACCCCGAGGTGGACGCTCAGCTGGTGGCCCAGGCCGTCGCCGAGCAGCTCTCCTCCCGCGTCTCCTTCCGTCGGGCCATGCGTAAGAGCATGCAGTCCTCGATGAAGGCCGGCGCCAAGGGCATCAAGATCCAGTGCGGCGGTCGCCTCGGCGGCGCCGAGATGTCCCGCTCGGAGTTCTACCGCGAGGGCCGCGTGCCCCTGCACACGCTCCGCGCGAACGTCGACTACGGCTTCTTCGAGGCCAAGACGACCTTCGGCCGCATCGGCGTGAAGGTCTGGATCTACAAGGGCGACGTCAAGAACATCGCCGAGGTTCGCGCCGAGAACGCCGCGGCCCGCGCCGGCAACCGTCCGGCTCGTGGCGGCACCGACCGCCCGGCCGGCCGTGGTGGCGGCCGTGGTGGCGAGCGTGGCGGTCGCGGCCGTAAGCCGCAGCAGTCGCCGGCAGCCGAGGCCCCCAAGGCCGACGCCCCCGCCGCCGCTGCTCCGGCTGCTGAGAGCACCGGAACGGAGGCCTGACCGAAATGCTGATCCCCCGTAGGGTCAAGCACCGCAAGCAGCACCACCCGAAGCGCAGCGGTATGTCCAAGGGTGGCACGCAGGTTGCGTTCGGCGAGTACGGCATCCAGGCGCTGACCCCGGCGTACGTGACGAACCGTCAGATCGAGTCCGCTCGTATCGCGATGACCCGTCACATCAAGCGTGGCGGCAAGGTCTGGATCAACATCTACCCGGACCGTCCCCTGACGAAGAAGCCTGCCGAGACCCGCATGGGTTCCGGTAAGGGTTCTCCCGAGTGGTGGATCGCGAACGTCAAGCCCGGTCGGGTGATGTTCGAGCTGTCCTACCCGAACGAGAAGATTGCTCGTGAGGCGCTCACCCGCGCTGCTCACAAGCTTCCGATGAAGTGCCGGATCGTTCGGCGCGAGGCAGGTGAGTCGTGATGTCGGCCGGTACCAAGGCGTCCGAGCTGCGCGAGCTGGGCGACGAGGAGCTCCTCAACAAGCTCCGCGAAGCCAAGGAAGAGCTGTTCAACCTCCGCTTCCAGGCGGCGACGGGCCAGCTCGAGAACCACGGCCGGCTCAAGTCCGTCCGTAAGGACATCGCCCGGATCTACACCCTGATGCGTGAGCGCGAGCTGGGCATCGAGACGGTGGAGAGCGCCTGATGAGCGAGAAGACTGTGACTGAGACCAACACCGACCGCGGTTTCCGCAAGACCCGTGAGGGTCTGGTCGTCAGCGACAAGATGGACAAGACCGTCGTCGTCGCTGTCGAGGACCGCGTGAAGCACGCGCTGTACGGCAAGGTCATCCGCCGTACGAACAAGCTCAAGGCCCACGACGAGCAGAACTCCGCCGGCGTCGGCGACCGCGTCCTCATCATGGAGACGCGTCCGCTGTCCGCCTCGAAGCGCTGGCGCATCGTCGAGATCCTCGAGAAGGCCAAGTAATTCCTGAGGGGTTCCCCTCAGGTCAGTTCCGCCAGGCTCGGTGAGGTGCCTCTCCCATAGCGGAGAGGCACCCGCCGGGAACCGGCAGACGATCAGGAGATAGACGTGATCCAGCAGGAGTCGCGACTGCGCGTCGCCGACAACACGGGTGCGAAGGAAATTCTCACCATTCGTGTTCTCGGTGGCTCGGGTCGCCGCTACGCGGGTATCGGTGACGTCATCGTCGCCACCGTCAAGGACGCGATCCCCGGTGGCAACGTGAAGAAGGGTGACGTCGTCAAGGCCGTCATCGTTCGCACCGTCAAGGAGCGTCGTCGTCAGGATGGCTCGTACATCCGCTTCGACGAGAACGCCGCCGTCATTCTGAAGAACGACGGCGACCCCCGCGGCACCCGCATCTTCGGCCCGGTGGGCCGGGAGCTGCGCGAGAAGAAGTTCATGAAGATCATCTCGCTCGCGCCGGAGGTGCTGTAAGCATGAAGATCAAGAAGGGCGACCTGGTCCAGGTCATCACCGGTAAGGACAAGGGCAAGCAGGGCAAGGTCATCGTGGCCTACCCCGCTCAGGACCGCGTCCTCGTCGAGGGTGTCAACCGGGTCAAGAAGCACACCAAGGCCGGTCAGACGGCTCGCGGTTCGCAGACGGGTGGCATTGTCACCACCGAGGCCCCGATCCACGTCAGCAATGTTCAGCTGGTCGTGGAGAAGGACGGCAACAAGGTTGTCACCCGCGTCGGCTACCGCTTTGACGACGAGGGCAACAAGATCCGCGTTGCCAAGCGGACCGGTGAGGACATCTGATGACTGCCACCACTGCGCCGCGTCTCAAGACGCGCTACCGCGAGGAAATCGCCGGCAAGCTGCGTGAGGAGTTCTCGTACGAGAACGTCATGCAGGTTCCCGGTCTGGTCAAGATCGTGGTCAACATGGGTGTGGGCGACGCCGCCCGCGACTCCAAGCTGATCGACGGTGCCGTCAAGGACCTCACCACGATCACCGGTCAGAAGCCGGCCGTCACCAAGGCCCGCAAGTCCATCGCGCAGTTCAAGCTGCGCGAGGGCCAGCCGATCGGCTGCCACGTCACCCTCCGTGGTGACCGGATGTGGGAGTTCCTGGACCGTACGCTGTCGCTCGCGCTGCCGCGTATCCGTGACTTCCGTGGCCTGTCGCCGAAGCAGTTCGACGGCCGTGGCAACTACACCTTCGGTCTCACGGAGCAGGTCATGTTCCACGAGATCGACCAGGACAAGATCGACCGGGTCCGGGGCATGGACATCACCGTGGTCACCACGGCGACCAACGACGACGAGGGTCGTGCCCTCCTTCGTCACCTCGGCTTCCCGTTCAAGGAGAACTGACCGTGGCGAAGAAGGCTCTGATCGCTAAGGCCGCCCGTAAGCCGAAGTTCGGCGTTCGCGGGTACACCCGCTGCCAGCGCTGCGGCCGGCCCCACTCCGTCTACCGCAAGTTCGGCCTGTGCCGCGTGTGCCTTCGTGAGATGGCTCACCGTGGCGAGCTGCCGGGCGTGACCAAGAGCTCCTGGTAACTCTCCTCCGCCCTAGGGCGAAGGGAAGTTCTGGAGACTCTCGGTAAGCATCTGGGTCGGCAGGAGCCCGTCCTTTCATGCCGTAGGCTTGAAGGGTTGGGCGCCTGCCGCCCACGACCGACTTACTACGCCGTAGGTCCCCGCACCGCACCCGTCCCACCACTGAGTGGGGAGAGGGATGGCGCATACAGGAAACCCCGGCGAGAGAGGCCGAAGGCCAACTCATGACCATGACTGATCCCATCGCAGACATGCTCACGCGTCTGCGTAACGCGAACTCGGCATATCACGACGATGTCGCGATGCCGCACAGCAAGATCAAGTCGCACATCGCGGAGATCCTCCAGCAGGAGGGCTTCATCACCGGCTGGAAGGTCGAGGACGCCGAGGTCGGCAAGAACCTCGTCCTCGAGCTGAAGTTCGGCCCGAACCGCGAGCGCTCGATCGCCGGCATCAAGCGGATTTCGAAGCCGGGTCTGCGTGTATACGCAAAGTCCACCAACCTGCCGAAGGTCCTCGGCGGTCTGGGCGTGGCGATCATCTCCACGTCCCACGGCCTCCTGACCGGCCAGCAGGCAGGCAAGAAGGGCGTAGGTGGGGAAGTCCTCGCCTACGTCTGGTAGTCGGGAAAGGAAGGAAAGCTCATGTCGCGAATCGGCAAGCTCCCCATCCAGGTTCCCGCCGGTGTGGACGTCACCATCGATGGCCGTACGGTCGCCGTGAAGGGCCCCAAGGGTTCCCTCACGCACACCGTTGCCGCGCCGATCGAGGTCTCCAAGGGTGAGGACGGCGTGCTCAACGTCTCCCGCCCGAACGACGAGCGTCAGAACAAGGCCCTCCACGGCCTGTCCCGCACGCTGGTGGCGAACATGATCACCGGTGTGACCACGGGTTACAGCAAGGCGCTCGAGATCAGCGGTGTCGGTTACCGCGTCCAGGCGAAGGGCTCCAACCTGGAGTTCGCCCTGGGCTACAGCCACCCGATCCTCATCGAGGCTCCGGAAGGCATCACCTTCAAGGTCGAGTCGCCCACGAAGCTCAGCGTCGAGGGCATCGACAAGCAGAAGGTCGGCGAAGTGGCCGCCAACATCCGCAAGCTGCGGAAGCCCGACCCGTACAAGGCCAAGGGCGTCAAGTACGCCGGCGAGGTCATCCGCCGCAAGGTCGGAAAGGCTGGTAAGTAGCCATGGCATACGGTGTGAAGATCGCCAAGGGCGACGCTTACAAGCGCGCTGCTCGCAAGCGCCGCCACATCCGCGTCCGCAAGCACATGTCGGGTTCGCCGGAGCGTCCCCGTCTGGTCGTGACGCGTTCCAACCGCCACATCGTGGCCCAGGTCATCGACGACATCGCGGGCCACACGCTCGCGTCGGCGTCGACCCTGGACACCTCGATCCGTGGTGGCGAGGGTGACAAGAGCGCCCAGGCCCAGCAGGTCGGCGCCCTGGTCGCCGAGCGTGCCAAGGCCGCAGGCGTCGAGGCCGTCGTGTTTGACCGCGGTGGTAACCAGTACGCCGGGCGGATTGCCGCTCTGGCTGACGCCGCCCGTGAAGCCGGGCTGAAGTTCTAAGCCCCGGTTCCTACGCACAGCGGACGTAACAGAGAGAGGTAAATCCAATGGCTGGACCCCAGCGCCGCGGAAGCGGTGCCGGTGGCGGCGAGCGGCGGGACCGGAAGGGCCGTGACGGTGGCGCCAGCGCCGCCGAGAAGACCGCGTACGTCGAGCGCGTCGTCGCGATCAACCGCGTCGCCAAGGTTGTGAAGGGTGGTCGTCGCTTCAGCTTCACCGCGCTGGTCGTGGTGGGCGATGGTGACGGCACCGTCGGTGTCGGATACGGCAAGGCCAAGGAAGTTCCCGCGGCCATCGCCAAGGGTGTCGAAGAGGCCAAGAAGAACTTCTTCAAGGTCCCGCGCATCCAGGGCACCATCCCTCACCCGATCACGGGCGAGAAGGCTGCGGGCGTCGTCCTGCTCAAGCCGGCTTCCCCCGGTACCGGTGTCATCGCCGGTGGCCCGGTGCGTGCCGTGCTCGAGTGCGCCGGCGTTCACGACATCCTGTCGAAGTCGCTTGGCTCGTCCAACGCGATCAACATCGTGCATGCGACCGTGGCGGCCCTCCAGGGCCTGCAGCGTCCCGAGGAGATCGCGGCTCGCCGTGGTCTGCCGCTCGAGGACGTCGCCCCCGCGGCTCTGCTGCGTGCACGTGCGGGAGCGGGTGCGTAATGGCTCGCCTCAAGATCACGCAGACGAAGTCGTACATCGGCAGCAAGCAGAACCACCGCGACACCCTGCGTTCGCTCGGGCTCAAGCGCCTGAACGACTCGGTTGTCAAGGAGGACCGCCCCGAGTTCCGCGGAATGGCCAACACCGTCCGCCACCTCGTGACGGTTGAGGAGGTTGACTGACATGGCGGAGAACAGCCCGCTGAAGGCCCACAACCTCCGGCCTGCCCCGGGCGCCAAGACCGCCAAGACCCGTGTGGGTCGTGGTGAGGCGTCCAAGGGTAAGACCGCAGGCCGTGGTACCAAGGGTACGAAGGCTCGTTACCAGGTTCCGGAGCGCTTCGAGGGTGGCCAGATGCCCCTCCACATGCGTCTCCCGAAGCTCAAGGGCTTCAAGAACCCGTTCCGCACGGAGTACCAGGTCGTGAACCTGGACAAGCTCGCGACGCTCTACCCCGAGGGTGGAGAGGTCACGGTGGCCGGTCTGGTCGCCAAGGGCGCTGTGCGCAACAACCACCTCGTCAAGGTCCTCGGACAGGGCGAGATCTCCGTGGCGCTGCAGGTTTCGGTTGACGCCGTCTCCGGCTCCGCCAAGGAGAAGATCACCGCCGCCGGCGGTACGGTCACCGAGCTCGTCTGAGCCGCGGGACAGAACTGGGCCTGGCCGGCCACCTCTTCGGAGGTGGCCGGCCAGGCTTTTTCTTGTTTGTGGCGCTGTACGGGAACCGTAAAGGCTCAGGAAAGGTTGAACGGGTGTCCACCGCACCGGCGGTGGGGGAGTCCGAGGTCGTTCACGTCCCAATTGGTGTGGCTTGGCCGGTCTTTCACGGCCCGGGGCGGGGAGCAGGCGTTGCACCGGTGTGCAGTGCGTGTTTCCTGCTCAGTCCCGGGCCGGGTAGGGTGGCGCCGTTAATCTTTTGTGGCCTCCTTACGATGTAGGGCTGCCTTGTATCCGATCCCGTCCAGTCCCATCCAGACCCGTCGCCTCTGACGCATAGCGCGGGGGTCGCAGGAGGCACCGTGTTCACCGCGTTCGCCCGAGCGTTCAAGACGCCCGACCTGCGCAAGAAGCTGCTCTTCACACTCGGCATCATCGTGATCTACCGGCTCGGGGCCCACGTCCCGGCCCCCGGGGTCGACTACGCGAAGGTGCAGCAGTGCATCGACCAGGCCGATTCGGGTGGCCTGCTCGGTCTGATGCAGATGTTCAGCGGTGGCGCCCTGTTGCAGATCACCATCTTCGCGCTCGGCATCATGCCGTACATCACGGCCAGCATCATTCTCCAGCTGCTGACCGTCGTCATTCCCCGGCTGGAAGCCCTCAAGAAGGAGGGCCAGTCCGGCACGGCGAAGATCACGCAGTACACGCGTTATCTGACCGTGGCGCTGGCCGTCCTCCAGGGCACCGGCCTCGTCGCGACCGCCCGGAGCGGGGCGCTGTTCCAGAACTGCTCCGTGGGCAGCCAGATCGTCGCCGACAAGTCGATCTTCACGACCCTGGTCATGGTGATCACCATGACCGCCGGTACGGCCGCGGTCATGTGGCTCGGTGAGCTCATCACCGACAAGGGCATCGGCAACGGCATGTCGATCCTCATGTTCATCTCGATCGCCGCCACGTTCCCCGGCGCCCTGTGGGCCATCAAGGAGAGCGGCAAGCTGGCCGACGGCTGGATCGAGTTCGGCACGGTCATCCTCATCGGCTTCGTCATGGTCGCCCTCGTCGTCTTCGTCGAGCAGGCCCAGCGCCGCATCCCGGTGCAGTACGCGAAGCGCATGATCGGACGCCGTTCCTACGGCGGTACGTCCACGTACATCCCGCTGAAGGTGAACCAGGCGGGTGTGATTCCCGTCATCTTCGCCTCCTCGCTGCTCTTCATCCCGTCACTGATCGTCCAGTTCTCCGGATCCACCGCCGGCTGGGCCACCTGGATCCAGGACCACTTCGTGACGGGTGACCACCCGTATTACATCGCGGTGTACTTCGTACTCATCGTGTTCTTCGCCTTCTTCTACGTGGCCATTTCGTTCAACCCCGACGAAGTCGCCGACAACATGAAGAAGTATGGTGGCTTCATCCCGGGCATCCGGGCAGGTCGACCTACTGCCGAGTACCTGAGCTACGTGCTCAACAGGATCACTTGGCCGGGCTCGCTGTACCTGGGCCTGATCGCTCTGGTGCCGACGATGGCGTTGGCAGGCTTCGGCGGTGCGAACCAGAACTTCCCGTTCGGCGGGACGAGCATCCTCATCATCGTGGGTGTGGGTCTGGAAACCGTGAAGCAGATCGAGAGTCAGCTCCAGCAGCGCAATTACGAAGGGTTCCTCCGCTGATGCGAATCGTCCTCGTCGGGCCTCCGGGTGCCGGCAAGGGAACGCAGGCTGCGTACCTTGCCCAAAACCTGTCGATTCCGCACATCTCCACGGGCGACCTCTTCCGCGCCAACATCAGCCAGGGCACCGACCTTGGCAAGCAGGCCCGCGCCTACATGGACGCAGGCCAGCTGGTGCCGGACGAAGTCACCATCGGGATGGCCAAGGACCGCATGGGCCAGTCGGACGCCGTGAACGGCTTCCTGCTGGACGGCTTCCCGCGGAACGTCGGCCAGGCCGAAGCCCTTGACGTGATGCTCAAGGACGAGGGCGTGAAGCTGGACGCGGTCCTCGATCTCGAGGTCCCCGAGGAAGAGGTCGTCAAGCGGATCGCGGGCCGCCGCATCTGCCGTAACGACAGCGCGCACGTCTTCCACGTGACGTACAACCCGCCGAAGACCGAGGGCGTCTGCGACGCCTGCGGCGGCGAGCTGTACCAGCGGGACGACGACAGCGAGGAGACGGTCCGGACGCGGCTGGAGGTCTACCACACGCAGACCGAGCCGATCATCGACTACTACCGGGCCCAGGGCCTGGTGGTGACCATCTCCGCGCTCGGCAAGGTCACCGAGGTGACCGAGCGTGCCATGGCGGCTCTGCAGAAGTCCGACGACCAGGACTGAGCCCCACCCGTACCACCGCTGTGCAGTCGGGGGGGGGGGCCCCCGGCCCCGCCGGCCCCCGGGGGCGCCCGGAGAGGTGGGGGGGGCGCGGGGGGGGCCGCCCCCCGCCCCCCGAGGAGCCGA
>NZ_JBEXTJ010000023.1:0-21224 GCF_040614075.1 Streptomyces sp. NPDC006174
GGCGCGCGGGGGGCCTGCGGCCTCGGCCCGGGGCCCCCGCCCCCCGCGGGGGGCCCCCCCCCCCCACACTTCCGCCCCCGGCCCCCCGGAACGGAGGAATCCTCCGTTCCGGGCCGCGGCTTCCGTACGTCCGTGCCGCCTCCGTGGACCCGCGTCAGTGCGCCTGCGCGCCCTGCGGGGTCGCGGGCGTGATGCCGAGCGCCGTGGCGTACAGCGAGAGCACGAGCTTGCCGATCGCCGGGTAGGCGCCGAGCGGCTCGGCGGTCGCGCAGCCCGCCTCCTTGGCGGCGGCGTCCAGCAGGCCGGGGTCGACCTCCGGGCCGACCAGGTACGGCGCCAGCGCGAGCTGCGCCGAGCCGGAGTTCTGGAGCTGCTGCGCGATCGAGGCGACCGAACCGTCCACGTCCAGCGCGGCGGCCATCACCGGTACGGCGAGCCGCGCGGCCAGCAGCATGCCGGTGATCCCGGCGGCCTGCACGGCTTCCTCGCCACCCACCGTGGCCAGCACGATGCCGTCGGCGGCGGTGGCGACGGTGAACAGCCTGGCCCGGTCGGCACGCGCCAGTCCGGCCTCCGACAGCCGTACGTGGAGGGCCTCGGCGAGCAGCGGATGCGGACCGAGCACGTCGGTCAGCTCCACCTGCGTACCGCTGTCCATCACTGCCTGCCGTATCCGCCGGATCAGCGAGGCGTCCGGGCCCGCGAGCAGCGGGACCACGACGGCGGCCGGACCGGTGGGCTCGGCAACCTCCCGGCCGACGGCGACGGCCTGCTCGTAGCGCTGGACGCGCTCGGCGGCGGAGTGGGTGAGAACGGTGGCGAGCGACGGGTACTCGGCAGCGTCGCCGTCGAGATAGCCGATCCGGGCGTTGAGGCCGGGCAGCTCGGAACGGGCGATGCTGATCACCTCTTCGGCCAGAGCGCGCGAGGCCGAGGAGGGGGTACCGGGAACGGCGAGAACGAGCGCGGCAGCGCCCTCAGGTGCGACCACGGGCTCCGGGCGGCGGTGCCGTCCGGACTGGCGAGGTCGCGGCATTCGTACAGGCAGGCCGGAAGCGGGCCCAGTGGGGGTGCTCATGGCGCCGCATGCTACTGGTTTTGGCTGCCCCTCTGTTCGGGGAGGGTCCGGTCGAGCGTTAACTATCCGCTTATGTCCGATGAGTGGCGTACCGGCGAAGTGTCCCTTTCTGTCGGCCTGTCCGCAGCCGTGCTCGACGACCCGTCCGCCGGTACGGAACCGGGTCCGGACTCTCCGTCCGTACCGCCGCTCACGCGCGCCCGGAAGGCTCGCCTCCGGTCTCCACGAACAGCATCGTCGGGTGGTGCGGCAGCCGCAGATCGTTCCGGGCCAGAGCGCGCGCGATCCGGAGTGCGCCGGTCAGCGGATCGCCCGTCCCGGTGGTCACCCGGGCCGACGGAGCCAGCCGCGCCAACTCCTCGCGCACCGGCCCGGTCAGCGGCTCGCCCATCCGGAACAGCCCACCGGTCAGGGCCACTTCGCCACCGCCACCGCCACCGCCACCGGCCTCGGGCCCGGCCGCCGGACAGACGGCCGCCGCCGCTTCGGCGATACGGATGCCCGCCTCCCGCAGGATGCCCGCCGCGACCTCGTCCGCTCCGGCGCACGCCGCCACCTCCGGGGCGAACGAGGCGAGCACGGCCGGGCGGTCGGAGCGCGGATAGAGCAGCCCGGGCAGCTCCTCGGCGGGACCGAACACGGCGTGCAGCCGGGCCAGCAGAGCAGCGGAACCGCCGCGCCGGCCGTCATGGGCGCGCATCGCCGCTTCGAGCCCCGCCCGGCCGATCCACGCGCCGCCACCACTGTCACCCAGAAGATGACCCCAGCCGTCGGCCCGGTGCCACGCCGTGAGGTCCGTACCGAGCGCGATCATGCCGGTGCCACCCGCGACGACCGCCCCGGGACGCTGTCCCACCGCGCCCGCGTACGCCGTCACCGCGTCGGCGGCCAGCGCCATCCGGCGGACGCCCAGCGCCGCCGCGAGCGCACCGGGCAGCTCCGCCCGCAACCGCCCGCCGAGCGTGGCCATCCCGGCGGCCCCGATCGCCAGCGACCCGACCGCCGCCGAGTCCTCGCCACCGGCCTGCTCCAGCAACCGCGCCACCGCAGGCAGCAGTTGCTCCAGCAGATGGGCCGCGTCGATGCCTCCGGCCCCCGTCCGCACCGGCTCGGCGCAGACGGCCGTGAACAGCGGCTCGTCCACGTCCACCCGGCCCAGCGCCACCCGCAGCCCCGACCCACCGGAGTCGACCCCGAGGACGTACGCCTCGGAAGTGGCCGCTGAGGACGGGGTGCCGGTCACGGCAGGCGCCAGTCGACCGGCTGCGCTCCCTGGCGTTCCAGCAGCTCGTTGACGCGGCTGAACGGCCGCGAGCCGAAGAATCCGCGGTCGGCCGACATCGGCGACGGGTGCGAGGACTCGATCGCGGGGAAGTTGCCCAGCTGCGGGCGGAGATTGCGGGCGTCGCGTCCCCAAAGGACCGACACCAGCGGCGTGCCTCGGGCCACCAGCGCCTTGATCGCCTGCTCGGTCACCTCTTCCCAGCCCTTGCCCCGGTGCGCGGCGGGCCGTCGCGGCGCGGTGGTCAGCGCTCTGTTGAGCAGCAGCACGCCTTGCTTCGTCCACGGCGTCAGGTCGCCGTCGGACGGGCGGGGCAGGCCGAGGTCCGCGTGCAGCTCCCGGAAGATGTTCTCCAGGCTGCCCGGCAGCGGCCGGACATCGGGCGCCACGGCGAAGCTCAGCCCGATCGCGTGCCCGGGCGTCGGATACGGATCCTGGCCGACGACGAGGACCCGCACCTCCTCGAACGGCTGCTGGAACGCGCGCAGTACGTTGGCCCCGGAGGGCAGGTACGTCCGTCCTGCGGCGATCTCCGCGCGGAGGAAGTCGCCCATAGCGGCGATGCGTTCAGCGACGGGTTCGAGCGCATCGGCCCACCCCGGCTCCATGATTTCTTTCAACGGTCGTGCTGCCACGGGCCGCACTCTACTGGTGATACGACCACTCCGATCAACTGCCGTCGGCCGAGAACCGGTGCCGCCCCTGCCCGGCCGCTCAGCCGAGCGCCACCGCCCGGACGCAGAGCACGTCCGGCAGATGCGAGGCGAGCTGCTGCCAGCTGTCGCCGTCGTCCGCGCTCCCGTACAACTCGCCGTTGCGGTTGCCGAAGTAGATCCCGGCCGGGTCCGCGTCGTCCGTGCAGAGAGCGTCGCGCAGCACCGTGCCGTAGTGCTCCCCGCCCGGCAGGCCCACCGTGAGCGGCTCCCAGGTGCGCCCGGCGTCGCGCGTCCGGTAGACCCGGCAGCGGTGCTCCGCCGGGACCCGGTCGGCGTCCGCGTTGATCGGGAAGACGTACGCGGTGTCGCCGCGGTGCGGGTGCGCAACGGCGGCGAACCCGAAGTCGGACGGCAGGCCCGCGCCGATGTCGCTCCAGCTGTCGCCTCCGTCGTCGCTCCGGAAGACGCCCCAGTGGTTCTGGAGGTAGAGCCGGTCCGGGTCGGCCGCGTCCCGGGTGACCTTGTGGACGCACTGGCCGAACTCCGGGTCCGGATCCGGCAGGAAGACCGCCGAGACGCCCTTGTTCGCCGGCGCCCAGCTCTCTCCGCCGTCCTTCGTCCGGAACACGCCCGCCGTCGAGACCGCGACCGTCACCGCACGCGGGTCCCGCCGGTCCGTGAGGATGGTGTGCAGCCCCTCACCGCCGCCGCCCGGCACCCACTTCGACCGCGTCGGGTGCTCCCAGAGCGGCCGGACCAGCTCGAAGGACTCGCCCCGGTCCTCGGAGCGGAACAGCGCGGCCGGCTCGGTGCCCGCATAGACCACGTCCGGCGCCTCCGGCCCGGCCGGCTGCAACTGCCAGACCCGCTCCAGCGACGCGCCGGTGAACTCGGGGAACCTCACCGCCGGACGGTGCGGTTCGACCCAGCTCTCGCCCAGGTCGTCGGAGTGGAAGACCGACGGCCCCCAGTGCGCGCTGTCGCCGCCCGCCAGCAGCCGGGGTGTGGCACCACGGGTGTCGATGGCCACCGAATAGATCGCCTGCGCGTTGAAGTGCGGCCCCTCGATCTTCCAGTTCCCCTCGCGCCTGCGGCCGATGAAGAGCCCTTTGCGGGTGCCCACGGTGAGGAGTACGTCGGTCATGGTCGAGACCTCCCGATACGTCGTTGTGCCGGATGTGAGCCAGTCTGCACCCGACCACTGACAGTGGCTCGCGCACGCGCCCGGCGCGACCGTCGGCCGGTCCGGGAAGGCCGTGCCGGGGCGGCTCCCTTGACCGGCCTCCGGCGCCGGCTCTAGCGTTCAGCTGCCGTAGAAAGCGCTTGCGGTCTTCTGATGGGCCCCGACACCCTGGAGCACCCGTGGCGACCTTCGAAGGACTGCCCGGCGCCGTCGCCGTCTCGCACCTGACCGTCTACGACTGGCCCGCCGCCGACGGCCTGCGCGGCGGCACCCCGCACCTGCACCTCACCTGCTCCGAGGGGTACGTGGTGGTCGGCGGTACCGGCTCCGTACAGACGCTCACCGCCACCGGCTTCCGGCAGACGCCGCTGGCGGCCGGGGCGCTCGTCTGGTTCACGCCGGGCACCATCCACCGGCTGGTCAACGGGGACGGGCTGCGTGTCGTCGTCCTCATGCAGAACAGCGGGCTGCCCGAGGCCGGTGACGCCGTCCTCACGCTGCCGCCCGCCCTCCTCGCCGACCCGGACGCCTACCGCTCGGCCGCCGTTCTGCCGCCGGACGGTACGGAGGCCGAGCGGGAGCAGGCCGCCCGGACCCGGAGAGACCTCGCCGTCGAAGGGTTCCTCGGCCTGTGCGAGACGGCGGAGGCGGGCGATCCGGAGCCTCTCGCCGCGTTCCACCGGGCCGCCGCGACGCTCGTCCGGCCGCAGATCGCGGAGTGGCGCGCCCGCTGGGAGCGGGGTGCCGCCGTGGCCGCCGCCGCGACCGCCGCCCAGCTCGACGCGCTGGGACGCGGTGACCGGGGCCATCTGGCCGAGGCCCGGGTGCGGGAGCGACGGCCGGTGGAACAAGGGCGTTTCGGCATGTGCGGCCGGCTGGACGTCTACCGGGTCTGAGCGGCGGCGGGCGCGGAGACGCGCGGGCAGGTCAGCAGCCGTGTGGTGCTGCCGTCGTCCTCCTGGATGTCCCGTACGTGGACGAAGCCGATCCGGCCCAGCACGGCCAGCGACGCGGCGTTCTCGGCGGCCACGGTCGCGTGCACCTCCGCCAGCCCGAGAGTGTCGAACCCGTGCCCGACGAGAGCGAGCGCCAGCTCCGTACCGAGGCCACGGCCCCAGGCGGAGGAGGCCAGCGCGTAGATGATCTCGTGCCCGCCCGAGGCCTCCGTCGGCTTGATCTCGGCATGGCCGACGAGCTCGCCGTCGACCTTTACCGCCCAGACCTCGAAACGGTTCTCGGCATAGACCTTGGTGAAGATCCGGCCGAAAAGCGCCCGGTCCTCGTCCTCCGTGGACGGCCCGTCACCCATCCACCGGGAGACGGAGGCGTCCTGGAGCAGGGCGACGAACTCCTCCTCTTCGGCGGGCGTGTACGGGGTGAGCAGGAGGCGGTCGGTACGCAGCGGAGGATTCACAGGAGGTGAAGCTACGGGCGGCTCCACCGCCCGTACAACCGAATTCCGCTGGTCAGCGGTGTTCGGTGCGGCTGAGATGCTGGAGAGGCACACCACCGGACCGGGCACGAGGAGCAGACGATGGGCAGCGGGATCACGGACGCCGACGGTCACGACGTGCCGGTGGTGGTGACACCGGGCGAGGCCGGCCCCGCTCCCCGTGTCTCCGTAACGCTGTCGCCTCCGGCGGGCGAGCTGCGCTGGTCGTGCACGCCGGCCGCCGCCCGGGAGCTGGCCGCCGCGCTGGTCCGGGCGGCCGAGGAGACGGAGAACGCGCCCGGTGAGGCGCCCGTCACGGTGGCGGCGGGCGAACTGCGCCGCGGAGACGTACGGGACGGCGAGAGGGCCATGACGGTGGACGGCGTACGGACCGACGGCTCAACGGCCCACATCACCTGGAAGGCCCCCACCGGCCGCACCTGGACCCAGAGTTACGACGTCAACACCGCGATCACGCTCAAGCGCCGGCTGTCCGGCACCCGCTGAGCCCTCCAGACCTGTGGTGACGCGGTCCGGAGCGCCGACTTCGCCCTCCGGCCCGCCTTCCGCCTCGCTAGGCTGGCCGCGATGTTCACCAAACAAGGCCCCACCTTCCGCGAACTGGCCGTCCAGGCGCTCTCGTCGACCGAGCACGGCTACGACCTCCTCGCCCCGAAGTTCGACCACACGCCGTACCGGACCCCGGCCCGCGTCCTCGACAGCGTCACCCGCGCGCTGGAGGCGCTGGGCCCCTTCGCCACCGGCCTCGACGTCTGCTGCGGGACCGGCGCGGGCGTGGGCGTGCTGCGGCAGGTGTGCCGGGAGCGGGTGGCCGGGGTCGACTTCAGCGCGGGCATGCTCGCCGAGGCCCGTGCGGCGCTGCCGCCGATGGACGGCGGACCGGCGGTCGACTGGGTACGGGCCGACGCCCTGGCCCTCCCGTTCGCTCCGGCCTTCGATCTGGCCCTGAGCATCGGCGCGTTCGGCCATTTCCTGCCCGCCGACCGCTTCGGGCTCTTCGCCGAGGTGTACGGGTCGCTCCGGCCGGGCGGCCGGTTCGTCTTCCCGATCGGCGCTCCGCCGGCCGTGGGGTCGCGCGCCTACTGGTCGTTCCTCGGCTTCGACGCGGCGATGCGCGTGCGCAACGCTCTGTGGCGGCCGAAGTTCATCATGTACTACCGCACGTTCCGGCTCTCCGACGTGCTCGACGACCTCACCGACGCCGGATTCACCGTGCGGCTGATGGCCCTGACCGACCTGGGCCGGCGGCCCGACGGCTCTCCGCGCGCCCGCCTGGTGGTGGCGACCCGGGAGTGACCGAGCGGTTCCTCCCCGGGAATGACGCAGGAGGGTTTCACGCCTCCTCGTCCCGCGCCGCCGCCAGCAGCCCCTGCCAGTCCGGAATCTTCACCGGCCCGCGCCCCAGCGAGCGCCCCAGGGCCGCCTCCGCGCGCTCGATCGACAGCCAGCCGTCCCACGCGACCGGCTGCTGCCCCCACGCCCGCAGTACGGCCACCGGATCGTCGGCGGCGGGCCGCCGGGCGAGCAGCGGCGCGTCCTCGATCAGCGAGGCGACGGTCTCCTTGGCGCAGGACCGGTTCGAGCCGATCACTCCGGTGGGCCCGCGCTTGATCCACCCCGCCACATACGTACCGGGCGAGGGCACTCTGTCCCGCAGGACCCGTCCCGCCGCGTGCGGCACCGTCCCGCGCACCGGGTCGAACGGCAGGCCCGGCAGCTCCACGCCCCGGTAGCCGACGGCCCGCAGCACGAGCTGGGCCTCGACGTCCTCGTACGCACCGGTGTCCTGTACGCCTCCGGCCCCGTCCGGAGCCGTACGTGCGAACCGCACTCCGGAGACCCGTCCACCGCGCTCCAGCAGTTCGACCGGCCGCAGGAAGAACCGCAGCCGGATCCGGCGTACGACATCGGCTTCGGCGGTCCCTTCGCGTACCGGCGCCACACGCTCACCCTCCGCCGCCCAGCCGCGCAGCACGTCCAGGTTGCGCCGTACGACCGCGGGCAGAGGCAGTCCGTCCGAGGTCCCGTACGCCGGGTCCAGGGCCAGCTCCGCCGGGTCGACGACGATCCGGGCGCCGGGCAGCGCGCCCAGCTCCCGCAGCTCCCTGGTGGTGAACCGGGCCTGGGAGGGGCCGCGCCGGCCCGCGATGAGCACCTCGCGCACCCGGCTGCCGGCGAGCGTCCCGAGCGCGGCTCTCGGCACATCGGTGGCGCGCAGTTCGTCGGCGCCGCGCGCCAGGATCCGGGCCACGTCGACCGCCACGTTGCCGACGCCGATCACCACGGCCGAGCGGGCCCGGAGCGCGAAGTCGTCGGGCGCGATGTCCGGATGCGCGCTGTACCAGGAGACGAACCGGGTGGCGGAGAAGCTCCCCGGCAGATCCTCGCCCGGCACCGCCAGCGGCCGGTCGGCGGCGGCCCCGACGCAGTAGACGACCGCGTGGTACAGCTCCGCCAGCCGGGCCGTAGGGACGCCGTCCGCGCCGCCGATCTGCACATGGCCGACGAAGGTGACCCGCTCGTCCTCCAGGACGGCCCGCAGGCTGTTCTGGAGCGACTTGATCTTCTCGTGGTCAGGAGCGACCCCGTACCGCACCAGGCCGTACGGGGTCGGCAGCCGGTCCAGGACATGGACGTGGACATCGGGCACGAGCGACTGGTTCAGCAGGGCCTGCGCGGTGTAGACCCCACTCGGGCCGGAACCGACGACGGCGACTCGAAGCACGGCGCACCTCTTCCCGGAGGGTGCTTCCAGCATCGCACCGACGGCCGGACCACGGCCTGTCCGGCGGTCATGCCCGGAACGCCACGGCATTCCAGGCCTGACCGGAACGCCACGGTCCTCACGTCATCAGCGCCCGCATCCGGTTGATCTCCACGGTCTGCTGGGCGACGACATCGCTCGCCATCTCCTCGACGAAGACGTCGTTCCCTTCGGCGAGCGCCTCCGTGGCCATGGTGATCGCTCCCTGGTGGTGGGTGATCATCAACTCCAGGAAGAGCGTGTCGAAGGCCTTGCCCCGCGCCGCGCGCAACTCCTCGAGCTGTGGCTCGGTCGCCATACCGGGCATCCCGGCGTGGTCGTGGTGCTGTTTGCGGTCTTCGCCGCCGTTCTTCTTCAGCCAGCCTTCCATCGCGCCGATCTCCGGCTTCTGGCCTGCGGATATGCGCTCGGCGAGGTTCTTCACGGTCGTGGCCGAGGCGCGGCCCGGGGCGAGTTCGGTCATCACGAGGGCCTGGGAGTGGTGTTCGATCATCATCTGCGCGTAGCGGAAGTCGGCGGAGTTCGCGGTGTCCCGGCTCACCTCCTTCGCCGCCTCCTCGGCGGTGAGCGTCCGGTTGGGCTCGCCCGGTCGGCCGGGGGCCACCACACCGGGACCGGCGTCCTTGCCCGCGGCCGGTTTCGTATCGTCGCCGTCGCAGCCGCTCAGGACGAGGACAGCGGCAACCACCGCCGCCGCGAGGACGGTTGCGCGCGGACGGGCGGACGGGCGGTGGATCAACACGGCGACCTCCTGTGTCACACGGTGGTGTTGCAGACCGTTCCTAGCACGCCTGCGCGGGGGCAAAGATCAAAAACTTCATTACGTCTCTGTTGCCATCTGTTGATGTGTACATGTGAGGGACGATACTGCCGGGGTCCGAGAACCGTTCGAACCACGAACGGATACAAGGGAGGACGCAGTGATCTCGTTGCACACCACCCGCGTGCGGCGCAGACGCCTGGGCGTGGCGGCAGCCGCGGCCGGGCTCTTCGCCGCGCTGCTGACGGCCGCACCCGCGGCGGCGACGCCCGACCCGGGTGACGCCCCGGCCGAACGCGGCTCCGTGACCACAAGTCAGCAGGCCGAAGCCCGCGCCGCCATCCGCGGCGGAGAGATACCCGGCGTGGACGAGATCGTCCACAGCTCCAACATCAAGCATCTGACGAACGTCCCGAAGGGCGCCCTGAAGGGCCTCAACACGGACCTCGCGTTCCAGGGCAAGTACGCGTACGTCGGCAACTACGACGGCTTCGTCATCTACGACATCAGCAACCCGAAGAAGCCGAAGACGGTCTCCGAGGTCCTCTGCCCCGGCTCGCAGAACGACATCTCGGTCTCCGGGAACCTGCTGTTCCTGTCCACCGACTCCTCGCGCAGCGACGACTCCTGCTCCAGCACCACCCAGCCCGCCACGGAGAAGTCCTCCTGGGAGGGCATGAAGATCTTCGACATCAGCAACAAGCGCCACCCCCGGTACATCGCGGCCGTCGAGACCGCCTGCGGCTCGCACACCCACACCCTGGTGCCGGACGGCAAGAAGAACATCTACATCTACGTCTCCTCGTACTCGCCGAACGAGACGTTCCCGGACTGCCGGCCGCCGCACGACGGCATCTCCATCATCAAGGTTCCGGTCAACAAGCCGCAGAAGGCCAAGATCGTGAACTTCCCGGTGCTCTTCCCGGACGGCGGCAACCCGGGAGCGCCCACGAACCCGGGCGTCACCAAGACGTCGGGCTGCCACGACATCACGGTCCTGCCGTCCAAGGACCTGGCCGCCGGTGCCTGCATGGGTGACGGGATCCTGTTCTCCATCAAGGACCCGGAACGCCCGAAGATCATCGACCGGGTCCAGGACAACGTGAACTTCGCGTTCTGGCACTCGGCCACCTTCAACCAGGGTGCGAACAAGGTGGTCTTCACCGATGAGCTCGGCGGCGGTGGCGCGGCCACCTGCAACGAGCAGATCGGGCCGAAGCGGGGTGCCGACGGCATCTACGACATCGTGGGCAAGGGCGACCAGCGCAAGCTGGTCTTCCGCAGCTACTTCAAGATCGACCGTCACCAGGCCGACGTCGAGGTCTGCGTCGCCCACAACGGCTCGATCATCCCGGTGAAGGGCAAGGACCTGATGGTCCAGGCGTGGTACCAGGGCGGCATCTCCGTCTGGGACTTCACCGACTCGGCCAAGCCGAAGGAGATCGCTTTCTTCGAGCGCGGCCCGGTCACGCTCAGCCAGGTCACCACGGCCGGCCCCTGGTCGGCGTACTACTACAACGGTCACATCTACTCCAGCGACATCGCCAAGGGCTTCGACGTGCTGAAGCTGACGGACAAGCGCACCGACCCGGCGGCCGAGGTCAAGCTGGACAGGCTCAACGTGCAGACGCAGCCGGACTACTTCGCCCGCTGATCCGTCGGCAGGAGAGGGATTCGTCCCGCGCTAGGAAGGCCGGCGTCCGCCGGGCGGGAGATACCGCCCGGCGGACGCCGGCCTTCGCGCGTCGCCGTCGTGCGTGGCGTGCGGGTTCGTGCGCGCATGCGTGTACGGGTGCGCCGGAGAATATTCATTGACCGATGAGCCGGGCCGGGACATGCTGTATGCCGCGCCTGGATCCGGCGACGCGGGGGATCGCCGGAGTCAGGCGCGTCTGCCTGATACCGGCTTCAGGGCCCGGCCCGGACGGTGGGTCCTGGGTTCAGGCAGGGGTACGGGCGTTGCCGCCGGTGACGGCGGCCCACTCCACGAGCAGGCGCTGGTACTCGGCCTCGTCCTGCGGAGACAGGTAGCCGCCCGAGCGCTGCCACAGGCTGCGGATGTCCGCGTTGACCTCTGTGGCGGAGCGCGTGGAAACGGACGACGACGACATCGGGGACATGGATACAAGGCTACGGCCCCGATCCGATGATCCGACCCCTTGAGGGACGGGATATCCCTCACACAGCGGGGGTCCGGGGCGGGATATCGGTCACACTCCGGGCTCCGGCGCCCGACGGGCGGCGCTCCGGGCGTAGCCGGCGGCGGTGAACGCCACCACCGCCACGCCCAGCAGCACCCCGCCCACCACATCGGTGAGCCAGTGCACACCGAGGTACACCCGGGTCACCGCCACGCCGATCACCGAGACCACCGCCACGGCCACCGCACCGGCCCACAGCGCCGGACCCGCTCCGTACAGTCGCAGCAGCCACAGGAGCAGCCCGCAGCTCACCGCTGCCGTCATGGCATGCCCGGAAGGAAAGGCCGAGAAGTGGGCGGTGTCCACCGGGTCCGGCCAGCGCGGCCGCTCGCGGCCCACGGCGGCCTTCAGCGCCTGCTGGAGGAGGGTGCCGAGCAGGCTGGCCGCCGCCACCCAGAGGGCGAGCAGGCGCGCGCCGCGCCACCACAGGGCGACCACGGCCGCCGCGATCAGCGCACGCATCGTCCACGGATCCCAGAACCAGTCCGTCAGCACCCGGTTGGCGTGGACCAGTCCCGGCTCGGCCACCGCGTGCCGGTGCAGGGAGTCGGCGACCGTACGGTCCAGGGCCATCAGGGGCGACCACTGCGCCGCGACCAGGACGAGCACCGCCACGAACAGGGCGATGCCCACGCTTCCGGCGACCAGGGCGGGCGCGCGGTGGGGAGTGTGGGGGGAGTGCATGGCCCGATACTCGCGGACGCCCCCACCGCTCGGTCAACCTCCAGCGGCGAGTTCTCCTCGGCGCGCCTAACCCAGAGCGCGGAGCCCCGGCACGAAGGCCACCACGAGCGGCACCACCGGGACCAGGGCCGCCGCAGCCGTGAGGCGGAGGCGGCGGCCTGCCGTCAGGCGGTCGACCGGGGCCAGCAACCGGTTGACGCGGAGCGGGACTTGGGCGTCCGGGGTCGGGCAGGGGCCGAAGACGCCGCGGTCCTCGTTGAGCCCGACCAGGGCCAGCGCGGTCGTGAGCCGGCCGAAGCGGCGCGAGGCCACGTCGTCGGCGGCCAGCTCCACCAGCCGGTGCATCTCGTCCCGGAACGCGGCGAACACCGGGATCTGCGGAAAGCCGATGGCCAGCGCCGACGAACAGTGCAGCAGCCAGTCGTGCCGGGCCTGCGCGTGGCCCTGCTCATGGGCGAGCACGGCATCCAGCTGACGGCCTTTCAGTCGGCCGAGAGCGGCGGTGGTGATGACCAGTTGAGGCGCCGCGCCGGGCAGCCACCAGGCGTCCGGGCGCTCGCCCTCCAGCACCACGAGACGGTCGGCGCCGGGCTCCTCGCCCGGCATCAGCGGCGAGCGGACCAGCAGCTCCGCCCGGCGTTGCTCGCGGCGCCGCCGCGCGCGCCGGATCTCGCGCAGCAGCATCGCGCCGCTCCACAGGCCGCCCAGCGCCAGCAGCACCGCGATCACCGCCGACCACGGGCCGTACGCGGCCAGCGCGTACGCCTCGACCACGGCGTGCGGAGCGGGCGCGAAGACATGGCCGCGCACCGCCTGCCAGGCGGCGGCCGCGCTGAAGGTCATCGAGAGCGCGAACGACATGAGCACCCCGGCCACCACGCACTGCCACACCCACAGCGCCACCACCGGTTCCCGCTCCGGCCACCGGGCCCGGGCCATCAGGCGAGGGGTCACCAGAGCGGTCAGTGCACCGAGCAGCAGCAGCGCGAGGGAGACCAGCATGCCGTCAGCCTATGAGGGGCGGGCGATCCACGGGTACGGCTGCGCCCGGCAAGTGACGTAGACCACGGTTTGGAGGCCCTCTGTCTCGCGATCTGTCTCACAGCGTGAGAAGCATGGCGAACATGGCGATACCCATCGTGAGCCGGCAGGCCATCGTCAGCTCGGTTCCTCCGCCCGCCGCGCCGCCCATGACACCACCTCCACCGCCGCGTACGACGCCTTCCGCGCTGCCGCCCGCGAAGCTCGCGACGCCCGTCCCGGCCGGTATGAGGTGTCCGGCGGAGCGCAGCACGTACAGCGCGTAGTAGACGAGGAGCGCTCCGGTCAGCAACGGAACGCCTCCGGCACCTCCCGCCGGCGCTCCGTGCCCGGCATGCCCACTCGCGCCCACCGCCCCCGGAGCCATCGTCACCGCCATGTAGACCATCGCCAGTGAGCCGACCAGGTGGTGCAGGTGGTGGGCGCCGCGCCGGGCCGCCCGGAGCGCCCGCAGCGCGGCGGCGCCGAACACCGCTCCGTACACCGCCCAGGACCACTCCGGGAGGGTCAGCACCGCGGCCGGCAGCGCCATCGCCGCCATGCCGAAGCCCATCACCGCCTCGCCGCGCGCGGTCCGGCGCTCCTGCGGGGTGCCGGTACGGGTGCGCAGCAGGCAGTAGGCGCCGCTCACCGCGCACAACGCCATCAGCAGCCAGCCGGCCAGGGCCCCTCCGTGCACGGCGAACCTCCCCCTCGGGCGTACGGCGATGTAGGCACCGCAGTAGTCGATGCCCGGCTCCGGGCCGCCGAACCCGGCGCGCGGGGGCGTGAAGGGGGTGCGCCGGGGCCCGGGAGGGGCGCTCCGGGTCGCGTTACTCTCGACCCGCACGTGTGCACGGCACACGGAGAGCAGCGGAAAAGCCGCAGAGAAGCAGCAGAGAACGGAGCGTTCCCCATGGACACCGCCACGCCCGCCGGCTCGGCCCGCCTGATCTTCCGCGACGCGACCGCGGCGGACGCACCGGCGCTGGTGGCGCTCATCGAGTCCGCCTACCGCGGTGACTCCAGCCGCACCGGCTGGACCACGGAGGCCGACCTCCTGGAGGGACAGCGGACCGACGAGGAGGGTGTGCGCGCGGTCATCGACGCTCCGGCGGGCCGGCTGCTGGCGGTCGAGCGCGACGGTGAGCTGATCGCCTGCTGCCAGCTCGAACACCGCGGTGAGGCGGCGTACTTCGGGATGTTCGCGGTCCGGCCCGGCGCCCAGGGCGGCGGCCTCGGCAAGGTGATCATCGCCGAGGCCGAGCGGACGGCCCGCGAGAGCTGGGGCGTGCGCGAGATGCACATGACGGTGATCTCGCTGCGCGAGGAGCTGATCGCCTGGTACGAGCGGCGCGGCTACCGTCGTACGGGACAGCTCACGCCGTTCCCGTACGGCGACGAGCGCTTCGGCGTCCCGCAGCGCGACGATCTGGCGTTCGAGCTCCTGGTGAAGAACATCGAAGCTCCGTAGAGGCCTCGCTCAGGCGGTGAAGCGGCCTGTGCGGCGGATCTCGGGGAAGTCCGTGGTCGCGCCGTCCAGGTTCAGTGCCCGGGCCAGGCGCAGCTGGTCCTGGGTGTTCACCACCCAGCCGAGCACCTTGACGCTCTCCGCGTGCGCCTGCTCCACGACCTCCAGCGTGAGCCGGCGGATGTTCAGCGCCAGCGTCGCCGCGCCCGCCGTCTTCGCCCGCTCCACGATGTCCCCGCTCCAGCGGCTGGCGATGAGAGCCGTCCGTACTCCCGGCACCAGCCGGGCGATCTCCGTGACGGCCTCGTCGTGGAACGAGGAAACCTCCACCCGCCCCACCAGGTCCCGCGCCAGGATCACCTCCGCCAGCGCCCGGGCCGCCGCCACGTCCTTGATCTCGGCCTGGAGCGGCGCCTTCACGGCGTCCAGCACCTCCTCGAAGACCGGGATCCGCTCGCCCTGTCCGGCGTCGAGCTCGCGCAGCTCCGCCAGGGTCTTGCCGGCGATCGGCCCGGTTCCGTCGGTCGTACGGTCCACGTCCGCGTCGTGCATCACGGCGAGCGCGCCGTCCTTGCTGAGGTGGAGGTCCAGCTCGATGGCGTCCATCCCCGCCTCCTCCGCGCGGACGAAGGAGCGCAGGGTGTTCTCGGGCTCGACGCCCATCACACCGCGATGACCCAGGGTGAGAAATGACAAGGCGACCTCGTTTCCGTCGGCGGCTGCCCGCCAACTGCTCCTGCCCGCAGGGGCCTACGGCATGACGGCACGGGTGAGGGTAACGGCCGGGGCGGCGGATGTCTGCCGCCGTGCGGGCCCCGTCGGCCGGACGGAGCAAGGACGGATGGAACTGTGCGCCTACCCGGTATACGACAGGAAGAACAGCGGTGACCATAGGGGGTCGACAGGATAATTTTCAGGGCTTCGCTTGTGTGAAGTGAGCCTGCGCGGCTACGGTGGCTCCACGCGAGGTTCTCCCGTGGAGGAAGTGTTATGACGGAAATTCTTGTGCACGATGCCACCGAAGGCGCGATAGCTGCTGCCCCGCGGGTGGTGGAGCACCCGGCGTGGCCCGCGCTCAGGGATGCCGTCGAGGAGATCCGCCCCTGGCAGTCCCAGGACGGTTCCATCGACTTCGAGGCCGAGGGCGCCCCGTCGCCCGCGACCGTCGAGCGCGTCGTCGAGCGGGTGATCGGCGCGGTGGAGGAGCTCTCCCCGCTGCTGCCGCACGACGCCGCCTACCACCGCGCGCTCGTCACCGACCTGCGCCGCTGGGCCGCCGACGGCTTCCGCGTGCCGGACTTCCTGGACTCGCTGCTCGCCTTCCAGCCCGCGCAGAACCGGGTCGACGGCCTCCAGCACCTGGTCGTCTTCCCGATGTACACGCAGAACGGCAACCCGGACCGCAACTTCGAAGCCGTCGTGCTGAAGATGGTCTGGCCCGAGTGGCTCGCCGACCTCGAAGCCACGCGGTACGACAACCCGCTCTTCTGCGGGATCACCTTCGAGGACTTCACCGCCGGTTACGACACCAACTCCGCGGTCCTCTTCCCGGAGACCATCGCCGTGCGCGAGGCCCCCGAGCGCTTCAGCTGGGGCGGCATCTTCTGCGACCGCGAGGCCGCCCGCTTCCGCCGCGTCACCGAGGCCTCCGTCGAGCTGCTCGGCCTGGAGCTGCCCGAGGACATCCGCGAGATGATCGGCGACCAGACCCGGTGCGAGCAGGCGTTCGTCCTGTGGGACATGGTCCACGACCGCACCCACAGCCACGGTGACCTGCCGTTCGACCCGTTCATGATCAAGCAGCGCCAGCCGTTCTGGATGTACGGCCTGGAGGAGCTGCGCTGCGACCTCACCGCCTTCAAGGAGGCCGTGAAGCTGGAGGCCGAGGGCAGCGCGCACGGCCGTGACGTGCAGTACGCCGTCCTCTTCGACCGGATGTTCCGCTTCCCGGTCACCGGCGACCGCGTCCGCAACTACGACGGCCTCGGCGGCCAGCTGCTCTTCGCCTACCTGCACAAGCACGACGTCGTCCGCTGGACCGACAACACGCTGAAGATCGACTGGGAGCGTGCCCCGCAGGTCACCAACCAGCTCTGCGCCGAGATCGAGAAGCTCTACCGCGACGGCATCGACCGGCCGAAGCTGGTCCACTGGTTCGCCGCCTACGACCTGGTCTCCACCTACCTCGCTCCGCATCCCGGATCGACCTGGGCCAAGGGCCCCGACGCCCTGGACCTCACTCAGCCCCCTCGCAAGCTCGTCGACGACGTGCTTCCGGACGAGTTTCCCCTGAGCATGTTCTATGAGGCGCTCGCCAAGAAACTGAAGCACGTGATTGCCTCCGCCAAGGGCATCACCGCCGCGAGCGCCGAGCAGGCAGCCGCGTGAACGCAACTCCCGAGGAGGCGGTGGCCATGAACGGAACAGGTAAAGGCGAGGGGACAGGTGTGCTCGAAGGTGCTGTGATCGCGGTCGCCGGAGCGGCGGGGCCCGCGGGCCGCGCGACGCTGCTGCGGCTCGCGGAGGCCGGTGCGACCGTCGTCGGCTGCGACGCCAACCCGGAGCGGCTCGCGGAAGCGGTGGACGCCGCCCGCTACGCCCACGGCGGCGCCACCGTCACCGGGGAGACCGTCGACCTGTTCGACCTCGACGCGGCCCGGGACTGGGCCAAGCGGACCGAGGCCGAGTTCGGGCGGATCGACGGCCTGGTCCACCTCGTCGGCGGCTGGCGCGGCAGCCCCAGCTTCCAGGAGACCAGCCTCGCGGACTGGGACACGCTGGAGAAGCTGCTGATCCGCACCGTCCAGTCCACCTCGCTCGCCTTCCAGGAGCCCCTCCAGCGCAGCGACAAGGGCCGCTACCTGCTGATCAGCGCCGCCGGAGCCGGCAAGCCCACCGCGGGCAACGCCGCCTACTCCGCCTCCAAGGCAGCGGCCGAGGCCTGGACCCTCGCGCTCGGGGACGCCTTCCGCAAGGCGGGGGGCGAGGACGGACCGGCCGCCGCTGCTGCGATCCTGGTGGTCAAGGCACTGGTGAACGACGCCATGCGCGCCGAGCGCCCGAATGCGAAGTTCGCGGGTTTCACCGACGTCACGGAGCTGGCCGAGGCCATCGCCGGCGTCTGGGACAAGCCCGCCCCCGAAGTGAACGGAAAGCGCCTGTGGCTGACCCCGCAAACGTGAGGACCGACGCGCGACGCCACCACGACCCGCAGGTGCGCGGGTTCGCGAGCGACAACTACGCCGGCGCGCACCCGGAGATCCTCGCGGCCCTCGCCCTCGCCAACGGCGGCCACCAGGTCGCCTACGGCGAGGACGAATACACCGGCCAGCTCCAGCGCGTCATGCACAGCCACTTCGGCCCCACCGCCGAGGCCTTCCCGGTCTTCAACGGCACCGGAGCCAACGTGGTGGCCCTCCAGGCGCTCACCGACCGCTGGGGCGCGGTCATCTGCGCCGAGTCCGCGCACATCAACGTGGACGAGGGCGGCGCGCCCGAGCGGATGGGCGGCCTCAAGCTCCTCACCGTACCGACGCCGGACGGCAAGCTCACTCCTGAGCTGATCGATCGGGAGGCGTACGGCTGGGACGACGAGCACCGGGCCATGCCGCAGGTCGTCTCGATCACCCAGAACACCGAGCTCGGCACCGTCTACACACCCGACGAGATCCGCGCCATCTGCGACCACGCCCACGAGCGCGGCATGAAGGTGCACCTCGACGGGGCCCGGATAGCCAACGCCGCCGCCTCGCTGGACGTACCGATGCGGACGTTCACCAACACGGTCGGCGTCGACGTGCTCTCCTTCGGCGGCACGAAGAACGGTGCCATCTTCGGCGAGGCCGTCGTCGTGCTCAACCCCGACGCGGTCCGCGCGATGAAGCACCTGCGCAAGCTGTCCATGCAGCTCGCCTCCAAGATGCGCTTCGTCTCGGTCCAGCTGGAGGCGCTGCTCGCCAAGGACCTGTGGCTCCGCAACGCCCGGCACGCCAACGCCATGGCCCAGCGGCTCGCCGAGGGCGTCCGCGCCATCGACGGCGTGGAGATCCTCCACCCGGTCCAGGCCAACGCCGTCTTCGCCCGGCTGCCGCACGCGGTCGGCGAGCGGCTCCGGAAGCGCTTCCGCTTCTACTTCTGGGACGAGACGGCCGGTGACGTGCGCTGGATGTGCTCCTTCGACACCCGCGAGGACGACGTCGACGCCTTCCTGCAGGCGCTGAAGGAAGAGATGGCGCGGTAGCGCCTGTTCCCTCGCAGGACTGTGCGGCCGGCCGGTGATCAATTGATCACCGGCCGGCCGCTTCGTGCGCTCCGGCGCCATGGAATTGATCCAGCAGTCCCCACACAGCTCCGAGCCCCCCGACGGGCGCGTCGAGGGGCTCGGAACGGGTTCGGTCGGGGTCAGCCGAGCTCGCGGACCTGCGCGGGCGTCGGAGCCGTACCGCCGAGGTGCGCCGGCACCCACCACGTGTCACTCGCGTCCTTCGGGCGCACCGGATACGCCCGCTGGGCGGCCTCCAGCAGCTCCTGCACGCGCTCCCGCAGCCGACGCGTGATCGCGCCCGCGTACTGGTCGGCGGGCGCCTCCACGGGCTCGCCGACGCGGATCGTGATCGGGATGTGGCTGCGCTTGAAGTTGCGCGGCCGCCCCTTCGTCCAGATCCGCTGCGTGCCCCACAGCGCCATCGGGATCAGCGGAACGCCGGCCTCCTGGGCGAGGCGCGCGGCACCCGACTTGAAGCTCTTCAGCGTGAACGACTGCGAGATGGTGGCTTCCGGGAAGACGCCGATGATCTCACCGGAGCGCAGCGACTCCAGTGCGTGCGCGTACGCGTGCTCACCCTGGTTCCGGTCGACCGGGATGTGCTTCATCCCGCGCATCAGCGGACCGGAGACCTTGTGCCGGAAGACCGACTCCTTCGCCATGAAGCGGACGAGCCGCTTCTGCGGCAGAGCACCGAGGCCGGTGAAGATGAAGTCGAGGTAGCTGATGTGGTTGCTGACCAGCACCGCCCCGCCGGTCTTCGGGATGTGCTCCGAACCCTGAGTGTCGATCTTCAGGTCGAGCGCCTTGAACATGGTGCGAGCGGCGCCGACGACCGGTCGATAGACGAGTTCTGCCATCTGGGGAAGACCCTTCTTCAGTGCCTGGGGAGGGTTCTCCCGGCGGAAGTTACGCAGCCGTAGGTTTTCGGCATTGTGGCGATGGTGCCCCATGCGCGGGCCCGTGACCAGTCCCGGTGGGCCCGGACGGCGAGATTCTCGTCACGTGCGCCTCGCCTCCGAGCTGCGGGAATGTCCCGCGCCCGGCCGGTGCTGACTCCTTGCGAAGGACTCTGGACCAGGAGGCGACAGTGGACGGCGGAACATCCGCGCAGCGGCTCGACGCGGCCCGACTCGGCGCGGAACTGGGAGAACGGGCGACGCTCGTCCAGTTCTCCACCGCCTTCTGCCAGCCGTGCCGGGCCACCCGCCGCACGCTCGGCGAGGTGGCCGCCATGGTCGAAGGGGTGGCGTACGTCGAGATCGACGCCGAGGCGCATCTCATGCTCGTACGGCAGCTCGACATCACGAGGACGCCGACCGTCCTCGTGCTCGACCGCGCGGGCCAGGTGGTCCGCCGCGCGTCGGGCCGGCCGCGCACCGCGGACGTCGTCGCGGCGCTGGGACGGGCCATATGACGGACGGTGACGCATCTCCCACATTGCGGAACGCGCTTGACTGCACCCACCACGCATCGTCAGTCTGACGTTATGCCGCCAGAACTCCTTCTCTACGGCCGGGTCCATGTGGACCTCGCACGCCACGCGAGCGCGCGCTGTCCGGGTGCCTGAGCAACCACGGCCCCGTACACCCTCCTCGCAGAAGGACACCTCCATGACGGCATCGCCCGAACTCGCCTCCTCCCTCACGGCATCGCCCGAGCTCCTGCGCTCCGTCTTCCGCCGCCACGCGGCCGGCGTCGCGGTGATCACCGCGACCGGCGACCGGCCGGTCGGATTCACCGCCACCTCGCTCAACTCCGTCGCGGCCGAGCCGCCGCTGGTCTCCTTCGGCATCGGGACGTCCTCCTCCAGCTGGCCGGTGCTGGCCGAGGCGGAGCATGTCGGCGTCCACATACTCGGCGAGCACCAGCAGGAGCTGGCCGCCACCTTCGCCCGCAGCGGCGCCGACCGCTTCGGCCCGTCCACCGAGTGGAGCAGCGGCCCCGAGGGTGTTCCGCTGCTGTCCGGCGTCTCCGCCTGGCTGGTCTGCCGGGTCGTGGCCCGCGTCCCGGCGGGCGACCACCGCATCGTGATCGCCGAGGCCGTGGCGGGCGACCCGTCGGGGGCCGGGCGGCCGCTGGTCTACCACCAGGGACGGTTCACGGCTCTGCGAGACTGAGGGCGGGCGAACGGGGCTTGCAGGTACGTTTCCTCCGTTGGCAAGGTCACAGTGCGGAGCGCTTGCTCAGGGGTAAGAGACTGGGTGTACTGGCGAGTAATATCGGCCGGGAGCCCGGTCGGCCCGACCGGAAACGGCCCTGTAAGGCGCCTATGCTGCGTGCAGCAAGGCAGCCCAGAAATGACGATGCAGTAGGAGAGCCGGCGTGAGCTTGAGGATCGTTGTCTGTGTGAAGTACGTGCCCGACGCGACCGGTGACCGGCATTTCGCCGATGACCTGACGCTGGA
>NZ_JBEXTJ010000024.1:0-8839 GCF_040614075.1 Streptomyces sp. NPDC006174
CGCCGATGGTACTGCAGGGGGGACCCTGTGGGAGAGTAGGACGCCGCCGAACAATTTTTCCGGGAAAGCCCCGCACCCTTGTGGTGCGGGGCTTTTCTGCGTTCCATGCCCCTAGCAACCTCAGCCCGCTTGTCCACCCCTGTGCAGGTGCCGGCGGAGGCTGAGGGTAAGGTCGGGGGGCATCATTCGCACGTTCTTCACAGGAGGCTCCCGGGTGGAGGTCCAGGAGACTCGGGTCCAGACGGACCGGGTCCTCACCATCCCCAACATCCTCAGCATGGCTCGCCTTGTCGGGGTACCGCTCTTCCTGTGGCTGATTCTCCGCCCCGTGTTCGGCGGCCCCAACAGCGACGGCTGGGCGCTGCTGGTGCTGATGCTCAGCGGCATCAGCGACTACCTCGACGGCAAGCTCGCCAGGCGATGGAACCAGATCAGCAGTCTCGGCCGGCTCCTGGACCCGGCTGCCGACCGTCTCTACATCCTCTCGACCCTTCTCGGCCTCACCTGGCGCGAGATCCTGCCGCTCTGGCTCACCGCTGCTCTGCTTGCCCGTGAGCTGATGCTGCTCGTGATGGTGGCCATCCTGCGGCGCCACGGCTATCCGCCGCCGCAGGTCAACTTCCTGGGGAAAGCTGCAACTTTCAACCTGATGTACGCGTTCCCCTTGTTGCTGCTCAGCGACGGGAGTGGTTGGCTGGCTACCGTGGCCGCCATTTTCGGATGGGCGTTCGCAGGATGGGGTACAACTCTGTATTGGTGGGCAGGGATCCTTTACGTGGTCCAGGTCCGCCGGCTTGTCAAGGCGGATGCAGTAGCCGATTGAGCTCGTTGACGCGGTGCCGTGCAGTGTGGCCGGCCCGCGGTGTGATGTCTTGAACGTGATGCCCGACGGGCGAACTCGGCTGACCGTCGCTTCTTCTAGGAGGACGTTTCCGACATGAAGGCCGTCGTGATGGCTGGTGGCGAAGGCACGCGCCTGCGCCCCATGACCTCGAGCATGCCCAAGCCGCTCCTGCCCGTGGCCAATCGGCCGATCATGGAGCATGTACTGCGGCTTCTCAAGCGGCATGGGCTCAATGAAACAGTAGTGACCGTTCAGTTCCTCGCGTCTCTCGTCAAGAACTATTTCGGGGACGGCGAAGAGCTCGGGATGGAGCTCACCTATGCCAACGAGGAGAAGCCACTCGGCACCGCCGGGAGTGTGAAGAACGCCGAGGAGGCGTTGAAGGACGACACCTTCCTCGTCATTTCCGGTGACGCGCTCACCGACTTCGACCTCACCGACCTCATCGCCTTCCACAAGGAGAAGGGCGGCCTCGTCACGGTCTGTCTGACCCGGGTCCCCAATCCGCTGGAATTCGGCATCACCATCGTGGACGAGGACGGACAGGTCGAGCGCTTCCTGGAGAAGCCGACCTGGGGCCAGGTCTTCTCGGACACCGTGAACACGGGCATCTATGTCATGGAGCCCGAGGTCTTCGACTACGTCCAGGCCGATACCTCCGTCGACTGGTCGGGTGATGTCTTCCCGCAGCTGATGAAGGAAGGCAAGCCGATCTACGGCTATATCGCCGAGGGCTACTGGGAAGACGTCGGTACGCACGAAAGCTATGTGAAGGCCCAAGCGGACGTCCTGGAGCGCAAGGTCGACGTGGAGCTCGACGGCTTCGAGATCTCACCCGGTGTATGGGTGGCCGAAGGTGCGGAGGTCCATCCGGACGCCGTGCTCCGCGGGCCGCTGTACATCGGTGACTACGCCAAGGTCGAGGCGGACGTCGAGATCCGTGAGCACACCGTCGTCGGGTCCAATGTGGTCGTCAAGACCGGTGCCTTCCTTCATAGGGCCGTGGTCCACGACAACGTCTACATCGGACAGCACAGCAACCTCCGAGGCTGCGTGGTCGGTAAGAACACCGACATCATGCGCGCCGCCCGGATCGAGGACGGCGCCGTCATCGGTGACGAATGCCTGGTCGGCGAGGAGTCGATCATCCAGGGCAACGTACGGGTGTATCCGTTCAAGACCATCGAGGCCGGTGCGTTCGTCAACACCTCGGTGATCTGGGAATCCCGTGGGCAGGCGCATCTCTTCGGGGCGCGGGGCGTCTCCGGAATCCTGAACGTCGAGATCACCCCCGAACTGGCGGTCCGGCTGGCCGGCGCCTACGCCACGACCCTGAAGAAGGGGTCGACGGTCACCACCGCCCGTGACCACTCCCGAGGTGCGCGCGCTCTCAAGCGGGCGGTCATCTCGGCGCTCCAGGCAAGCGCCATCGACGTACGCGACCTGGAGAACGTACCGCTGCCCGTCGCCCGGCAGCAGACCGCGCGAGGCAGCGCGGGCGGCATCATGATCCGTACGTCGCCCGGGGTGCCGGACTCGGTGGACATCATGTTCATCGACGAGCGCGGCGCCGACCTCTCCCAGGCGCAGCAGCGCAAGCTGGACCGCGTCTACGCCCGCCAGGAGTACCGCAGGGCCTTCCCCGGCGAGATCGGTGACCTGCACTTCCCGTCCAGTGTCTTCGACTCGTACACCGGCTCCCTGCTCCGCAACGTCGACATCGCGGGCATCGCCGACTCCGGGCTCAAAGTCGTCGTGGACGCCTCCAACGGCTCCGCCGGCCTCGTCCTGCCGAGCCTCCTCGGGCGGCTCGGCGTGGACGCGCTGACGATCAACCCGGGACTCGACGAGTCCCGGCCCACCGAGTCCGCCGAGACCCGCCGCGCCGGCCTCGTCCGGCTCGGGGAGATCGTCTCCTCGGCGCGGGCAGCCTTCGGTGTCCGGTTCGACCCCGTCGGTGAGCGGCTCTCCCTCGTGGACGAGCTGGGCCGGATCATCGAGGACGACCGGGCCCTGCTGGTCATGCTGGACCTCGTCGCCGCCGAGCGGCGCAGCGGACGCGTCGCTCTGCCGGTGACGACCACGCGCGTCGCCGAGCAGGTGGCGGCGTACCACGGCACCCAGGTGGAGTGGACGACCACCTCGCCCGACGACCTGACCCGGGTGGGCCGCGAAGAGACCACCATCTTCGGAGGAGACGGGCGCGGCGGGTTCATCGTTCCGGAATTCAGCAGCGTCTTCGACGGGACGGCCGCTTTCGTCCGGCTCATCGGGCTCGTCGCTCGGACCCAGCTCACCCTGAGCCAGATCGACGCCCGCATCCCCCGGGCCCATGTCCTGCGCCGCGACCTCGCGACGCCCTGGGCGGTCAAGGGCCTCGTCATGCGTACCGTCGTGGAAGCGGCCGGGGACCGCAGCGTGGACACCACGGACGGCGTCCGCGTGGTCGAGGCTGACGGACGGTGGATCATGGTGCTGCCCGACCGTGCGGAGGCCGTCACCCATCTGTGGGCGGAAGGCCCGGACGACGCCTCGGCACAGGCACTGCTCGACGAGTGGTCCGCCGTGGTGGAGAGCGCGGGCGAATGACCTCGTGAGGCCGGTGCGCCGGAACTCCCCGTCCAGGGCGTTCCGGTGCACCGGTGGGGCCATTCGGCGGCAGCTGTGGTGACGTGCGACGATGTGCGGCATGTCGCAGCAGCCCCCCGATCGGAGCACACCCTCGCCGCCCCCACGCCCCGACGCCTCCATGTCGCTGCTGAACAACGTGATGGACCACAGTCTCGACGAGGGGTACGCGGAGGCCTCGGCCCGCCGCAAGGCCGACGGGAGCGCCGGGCTGCCCCGTACGCTCAAGTCGAAGCTCTGGCTCGCCGCCGGGCTCGTGGTGGCCGCCCTCGTGGTCACCCTCGGAGCCGCTGAGGCACGGGTGTCGGCGCCGGTCGTCGCGAAGGAACGCGAAGAGCTGATCGACCGTATCAACGCCGAGACCCGGGCGGCCGACACCTTGGAGTCGGACGTCGACAAGCTCCGCAGCGATGTGAGCGAGCGGCAGCGCAAGGCCCTGGAGCAGCACGGAGGCGATCAAGGGGAGCTGGTGGCCCTGCTGTCCGGGGCGACGCCGGTCGAGGGCCCCGGGGTGAAGCTCGTCGTGGACGATGCCAAGAACACCGATCAGGGTGGCGGCGGACCTCGTGAGTCGTCGAGCTTCGCGGACACCGGCCGGGTGCGTGACCGGGACATGCAGCGGGTCGTCAACGGCCTGTGGGAGTCCGGCGCCGAGGCCATCGCCATCAATGGGCAAAGGCTGACGGCACTGTCGGCGATCCGCGCCGCGGGCGACGCCATACTGGTCGACAACCGACCGCTGGTGCCGCCGTACACGGTGCTCGCGGTCGGCGACGGGAAGAACCTCGCCGCCGCGTTCCGGGACAGCGCCGACGGCCAGTACCTCAACGCGCTCAAGGAGAGCTTCGACATCCGCACCAGCTTGTCCGATCAGGCGAAGGTGCGGCTGCCGGCCGCGCCGAGCCTGATCGTCCGTACAGCAGAGCCGAAGGCCGCCGGCAGTGATGCGGCAGAATCAGGGAAGGGCACATCGTGATCGCCGTACTGGGCCTCGTCGTGGGAGTCGTGGTCGGACTGTTGGTCCGGCCCGAGGTACCGGCGGTGGTCGAGCCCTATCTCCCGATCGCCGTGGTCGCCGCGCTCGACGCGGTCTTCGGAGGCCTGCGGGCCATGCTCGACGGCATCTTCGTCGACAAGGTCTTCGTGGTGTCGTTCCTCTCCAACGTCGTCGTCGCCGCGCTGATCGTGTTCCTGGGCGACAAGCTGGGTGTCGGTGCGCAGCTCTCCACCGGTGTGGTGGTCGTGCTCGGTATCCGGATCTTCTCCAACGCCGCCGCGATCCGCCGGCACGTCTTCCGGGCTTGAGGCCGATGAACAACGACGAGAACCAGAGCCGGTCCCAGCCTCTGCCCGAGCCGCAGCCGCATCCTCTGCCCGAGCCCGAGAAGCCGGACGCGCCGGTGCAGCCGCCCGCCGCCGAAGAGGCCTCGGGGCGCCGGAGGCTGCTGGCGGGCCTGTGGCCGCCCCGGCTGAGCCGGGCCCAACTCATCGTCGCCGTCCTGCTGTTCGGGCTCGGTCTGGGCTTGGCCATCCAGGTGCGGTCCACCAGCGACGACAGCACACTGCGCGGCGCGCGTCAGGAGGACCTGGTCCGGATCCTCGACGAGGTCGACGACCGGACGCAGCGCCTCGCGGACGAGAAGCAGCGCCTGGACGATCAGCGCACCGAGCTGGAGAACAGCTCGGACCAGGCCGAGGAGGCCCGGAAGCAGACGCTGGAGAAGGAACGTCAGCTGGGGATCCTCGCGGGTACGGTGGCGGCTCAGGGGCCCGGCATCACGCTGACGATCAGCGACCCCTCCGGCGCGGTCGCGGCAGACAAACTGCTCGACACCGTCCAGGAGCTGCGCGCGGCAGGCGCCGAGGCCATCGAGGTCAACGGCGTCAGAGTGGTGGCCAATACGTACTTCTCCGGGGAGGGCGGTGACATCCAGGTGGACGGCAAGAAGATCGAGGCACCGTACGAGTTCAAGGTGATCGGCAAGCCGCAGGATCTGGAGCCCGCCCTCAACATCCCCGGCGGTGTGGTGCAGACGCTGGAGAAGGAGCAGGCCACGGCGGTGGTGGAGCGGTCCGACGACATCGTCGTCGACGCCTTGCGACCGGCGGAGCGGCCTGACTACGCTCGGTCGTCGTCCCCGTGATCGCGCCGGGCCGTAGGGCCGGTGGACGAGGGTACGAGGTTGCGGGGGGTCGGCGCACCGGATTGGTGGTGCGTGGTGGAAACTGTCGGGTGGATACGGACGTTGTGAAGATGTCCGGGTCGGCAGGTGTGTTCATTCAGGGTTCGTCCTGCCCCACGGGCGGGTCTATGTCGGTCAAGGGGAATCGCCCGTGAAGTTTTTTGCGAAGTTGTTCGGGAAGAGCGCGCGCGAGGACAGCAACAGTGCTGCCCGCCACCGTGCTCCTCGCCATGGCCAGGGCGAGGAGCAGGAGGCGGAGCGTCCGCTCTTCCGCGATGAGGTGTCCGGTGACGCCACTCAGACTGGGCTCAGCGTGTCGTCCGTTGACCCTGCCGGTGCCGGCCGCATAGGTTTCGGCGAACCATCAACCTCACGTTCGGGTGGAGGGTTCACCCCGGAGGGCTCGTCGATGCCGGTCTGTACGAGGTGTGGTCACCGCAATGCGGAGGCCAGTCGATTCTGCTCCAACTGCGGCGCGCCGCTGCGGGGCGGTGTCCCCGAGCGTGCCTCGGAGACGACGTCCACGATCTCGATCTCCGGTCTTGAGGCGTACGAGGCCGAGGCGACGGGCCAGACGGCTCTGCCCTCGCTCTCCCCGGAGGCCCAGGCCGCCGTCGACGCACTGCCCGGAGGTTCGGCGCTGCTGATCGTGCGCCGCGGCCCCAACTCCGGCAGCCGCTTTCTGCTGGACAGTGATCTCACGACGGCCGGCCGTCACCCGCAGAGCGACATCTTCCTCGATGACGTGACCGTGTCGCGGCGTCATGTGGAGTTCCGCAGGGGTCCAGACGGTAGCTTCACCGTGGGTGACGTCGGCAGTCTCAACGGCACCTACGTCAACCGTGAGCGCATCGATTCGGTCCTGCTGTCCAACGGCGACGAAGTCCAGATCGGAAAGTACCGCCTGGTCTTCTATGCGAGCCCGCGGAGCGTGTGACCAGCCCCGGATCCGTCCGGGGGGACCCCCAGGAAGGCCCATGCTGCGAACACCGACAGGCGGTGCCGGTGACGGTGCCGCCACCGCGGACGCGCGCTGGGTGAGTATCGGCACGGTGCTCACCCGACTGCGCGAAGAGTTTCCGGAAGTCACGATCTCCAAGATCCGCTTTCTGGAGGCCGAGGGGCTCATCGAGCCGCAGCGGACTCCCTCCGGGTACCGGAAGTTCGCTCCCGGCGATGTGGAGCGCCTCGCGCAGGTGCTCCGCATGCAGCGGGACCACTATCTGCCGCTCAAGGTCATCCGGGAGCACCTGGACGCCCTGGCCCGGGGAGAGCAGCCCGCGCTGCCCTCGCCGGGTGGTCAGCGGGACCTCGGCGACGGTGTGTGGGAGTCCGGTCCGGATGCGGCCACCGCCGCGCGGATCGGGCGCGCCGAGCTCCTGGCGGCCGCCCAGGTCGACGAGGAGCAGCTGGAGGAGTGGGAGTCGTACGGGCTCATCGTCCCGGCTCCTGAGGGCGGCTACGACGCCGAGATGGTGACCGTGGCCAAGCTGGTGGCGGATCTGGGGCGATTCGGCCTGGAGCCGCGCCATCTGCGCTCCATGCGCGCCTCCGCCGACCGCGAGGCGGGGCTGGTGGAGCAGCTGGTCGCGCCGCTGCGGCTGCACCGTAATCCGCAGACCAGGGCCCATGCCGAGGCCACGGCGAACGAGCTGGCCGAGCTCTCCGTACGGCTGCACGCGGCCCTCGTCCAGAGCGCTCTGCGCCGCCGTCTGCACTGAGCTCGGCGGAGCCCGACTACCCAAACATGCCGAGCACGTCCTAGGGTTGCTGTGTGAACGAGCTCGACGTTGTCGGTGTCCGGGTGGAAATGCCCTCCAACCAACCGATCGTTCTCCTGCGTGAAGTGGGAGGCGACCGGTACCTCCCCATTTGGATCGGTCCTGGGGAGGCGACCGCCATTGCCTTCGCCCAGCAGGGCATGGCTCCGGCCAGGCCGCTGACCCATGACCTGTTCAAGGATGTGCTCGAGGCCGTGGGCCAGGAGCTCACCGAGGTCCGCATCACGGACCTTCGCGAAGGGGTCTTCTACGCGGAGCTCGTCTTCGCCAGCGGGGTCGAGGTGAGCGCCCGGCCGTCCGACGCCATAGCGCTCGCCCTGCGGACCGGCACGCCGATCTACGGCAGTGACGGCGTGCTGGACGACGCGGGCATCGCGATTCCTGACGAGCAGGAGGACGAGGTGGAGAAGTTCCGCGAATTCCTCGACCAGATCTCACCGGAGGACTTCGGTACCAACAGTCAGTGACCGTCCCGCAAAGGGTGCCGTCAGCGCATCCGACAAGCCTTTCCCGGAAGCGAGACACGGGAAACCACCCTCAGGGTGATTATCACTCGGCGTGCCGAGTGTGGCGATCGTTGACGCACCCCCAGTGACTGCCTACCTTCGAGTGGGCAGGTCAAGGACGGAGGTCGGCGTGAGAAGCAGCGGCGACGGTACGGCTGCGGGTGGGCCGTATCCGCAGGGCAGTGCAGCCGACCACGCCATCAGGCAGCCGGCTGCGCCGGCCGCGGTGGCGGCGGACGGCGTGGCAGCGGCGAGCGATATCGGATATCGCGGACCGACGGCGTGCGCGGCGGCGGGGATCACCTACCGCCAGCTGGACTACTGGGCGCGCACGGGGCTGGTGGAGCCGAGCGTGCGGCCGGCCTACGGGTCGGGGACGCAGCGTCTCTACAGTTTTCGGGACGTGGTCCTCCTCAAGATCGTCAAGCGGTTCCTGGACACCGGGGTCGCTCTGCAGAACATCCGCACCACGGTCCAGCACCTGCGGGCCAGGGGGTTCCAGGACCTTGAGCGGATGACGCTGATGAGCGACGGCGCGACGGTCTACGAGTGCTCATCGCCGGACGAGGTCGTCAGCCTCCTCCAAGGCGGACAGGGCATCTTCGGAATCGCCGTCGGTGTCGTCTGGCGGGATGTGGACGCGGCGCTCTCCCAGCTCCATGGCGAGCGGGTCGACACCGGTGAGACCCTCATCGGCAACAACCCGGCCGACGAGCTGGCCAGGCGCCGCAACCGCGCCGGATGAAAGGCTGAGCGCACAGGACAGGCACGGAACGGGGCGGCCCGGCACTCCATGGAGTGCCGGGCCGCCCCGGTTTAAGGGGCGGAAGGCAGCCACGAAAGGGGGAGGACCGCGCCCACCATACAACCCCAGGGCAAGGAAGCCAAGAAGACCAA
>NZ_JBEXTJ010000025.1:0-8643 GCF_040614075.1 Streptomyces sp. NPDC006174
AGTCGCTGGCCGCGCTGGAGGCGGCGCCCGTGCTCACGGATGAGGACCTGGACCGGATCGTGGGCGAGCTGCTCTCCAGCTCGACGCCGCCGCCCTCGTACCGGGAGATGGCCACCCGGTTCCGAGCCGCCGGACACGTCGCCGGGGAGACCCGACTCCGGGCCGCCTGGAAGCGGCTCACCACCACGGCGGTGACCTCGTGATCGCCCTCGCGTACGTGCTCTGCCTCCTGGTCGCGGTCGTCGCCCTGGCGGTCGCTCTCCGGCCCCGGCCGGTCCCCACTCCCCCGCCCGCAAGTCCGCCTGCACGAAGTGCCGGCGGACTGCCCCCCGGGGCGGACGCCGAGGTACGGCTGATCCTCGCGGCGGCCGTCCAGCTCGCGGCCCGACTCGTACCAGCGGCCTGATCGACGCCCCCGCCCGGACCACCCGGGCGGGGGCTCGCCCCGTATGGCACACCAGGCAGCATGATGGGCTTGCCATCGCAGAGATGGCTATGTCATCCTGTGGGTGTCGGCGTAACCGTCTGATCCGAGGAGATCCACATGCGTGACCACCTGCTCCTGCCCCTGGCCCTGGTCCTCCTGGCCGCCGAGGTCGTCGCCCAGTTCGTCGTCCGTGACCAGATCTGGGCCGTCGTCTTCTTCGGTCTGGCGGCCGCGACGGTCGCCGTGCGCTGGGCCCTCGGTCCGGCCGAGGAGGAGTGCCCGGCCGACTGCCGGAAGTGCGCCGAAGACCTGCTCTGACCACCTGGCGGGCCGTCACCAAGGCGGCCCGCCCTCACCGAAAGGAAGTCCGTGATGCACACCGGAAGCACCGAGTCCCTCCGCGAGAAGGAGGACCGAGGCCGCGAGATCGCACAGCAGATCGCCGCCCTGCTCAACGAGGCGGAGGCCCTGGCCCCCGGCAGCACCAGCGCGGGCCCCGGCCGGGTCAGCGTCGTCGGCGCCCAGGTCTCCCGGCGACTGGGCAGCTGGGAGGCGCAGGCATGAAACTCCCCCAGCGACCCGAGGACATGTCGCACGCGATGCTGATCGCGATCCTGATGCACCACGGCGGCTCGATGGACATCCCGGCCGAGGCGTTCACGGCCGACGCCCTGGGCGGCCTGGACGGCTCCTGGCACGCGGTCGCGATGGAGCCGCAGCCCGGCGGAACGCTCCGGATCAGCGTCCGGCCCAGGCCGGACGGCGACGCGGGCGGAGTGGTGACCCTGTGATCCGCAACGACGACGACCTGACCGACGCGGCCTGGGACGGCCGAGGCATCGTCAACACGCCCTCCGGCCCTGTTCCGGGCCCGCCCGACGACTGGTCCTGACCACCAGGAAGCCCCGCCGGATCATCCGGCGGGGCTCCCTTCGGTCCGTCAGGTCCCAGCAGCCACAAGGCGCGCCGGGGGACCAGGGGCAATGAACCGCCACATCAGTGCCAGGATCATCACCAGGCCCTTGCAGGGGCCTCCAGACATGGCGCGACCCCGGGTTTCGCAGGCCCAGGGTCGCCGCCCCCGAACCGGCTCATCACAGCCGAGTGAGGACGTTTGCTCAGTGACGAGCGTACGAGAGAACGGCGCTACCCCGGTAGTCCGGCCCGCCGCTGCGCGTGGACGCTGCCGCCGGAAGGCATGTAAGCGACAGTTCACCCGAAAGACTCCCGGACAGCTCTTTTGCTCTGAAACCTGCCGAAAGCAGGCATTCAAGGGTGACGGCAAAACCACCCCAAAAACGGGGTCTGAGCTGCGGAAACAGGGCTCCGGCGCTGCACACTTGGTACTAAGGGAAGAAAGTTTCCCGGCCCCGGCCCCGGCGACCCCTGCCGAACTCGCCGCTGAGGCCGCTGCGGCGGCTGAGCAGCGGCGCAAGGAGCGGGAGCGCCGGAACTACTCCGGGCTCTACTTCCAGTGGGACTACTCCAAGCTCAAGTCGGTCCGGGGTTGCCGCCGGTCGGCTCGGGACGAGAGCGCGGGCGTCACGCTGACCGTGTCGCCGGACGGCCAGCAGGTCGGGCGCAAGGGCCTCAACCGGTGCGCGTCCGTCTGGGCCTGCCCGGTGTGCGAGGCGGTGATCCGTGGCGTCCGCGCGTCCGACGCGGACAAGGCGATCACCGAGCACGTCCGTCGCGGCGGCATGGTGATCTTCGTGACCTTCACGGTCCGGCACTGGTCGAACCACGACCTCGAAGACCTGATCCGGGTGCAGGTCGGCCAGGTGTGGAAGGGCCTGCTGCAGGGCCGGAAGTGGGCCCGGTCCGAGCCAGGGAACCTCCGGAACCGGCTCGGTGTCGTCGGCACAATCCGCGTGCTGGAGGTGACCGTGGGCCAGATCAACGGCTGGCACCCGCACCTGCACGTCGCCGTGCTCCTGGGCGGCGAGCAGCGGCCCAAGCCCAAGAAGCTCAAGAAGGGCGAGCAGGGGCCGCGCCAGAAGTGGGACCCGACCGTGCGGCGGTACTTCACGCCGGACGACGAAGACCTCGACCTGTTCGAGAAGGAGTGGAAGGCGGCGTGGATCGACGGCGTCACCGCCGCGAACCCGGACTTCCGCCCGTCCGCCCGGGACGGCGTGGACTTCAAGCGGGTCTACACGGTCAAGGACGCGGCGAAGATCGGGAAGTACATCAGCAAGGTGCAGGGCACCGACGTGACGTCGGACTGGTCGGTCGGCAAGGAGCTGGCCATGTCCCACGTGAAGCAGGCGCGCGGCGCCAACATGAAGGCGATGGACATCCTGTTCCGCCTCGCCGCTCTGCGCGGCGGACAGGTCGCGGACGAACTGCCCGGCTGGGGCTCCATCGAGCAGCTGCTCGCGCTCTGGGCCGAGTACGAACTCACGACCAAGGGCGGCCAGAACATGGCGTGGTCCGAGGGCCTCAAGCGCGCGTACGGCATCGACACCGATGACGACCAGAACGCGGCCGACCGCCAGGCCGTCGACGCCGAAGACGCCGGGACCGCGCTCGATCGCCGCATCCACCTGTCGGCCCGGACTCAACTGGAGATCGGGCGTAAGCGGGTGATCGTGGAGGTGGGCGAGGCGGCGCGCGAGGCGGTCCGCCGGGACGAGTCACCAGAGCTGGCGGTGCGCGCGCTCCTCGACCTCGTAGGCATCGACACCAAGGGCGTCTGGGAGCTCTCACACGAGGACGACGAAGCCAAGTGGAAGGCGGCGGCGGAGAACGCTTCGGCCAGCTCGGGTGAGTCCGAGCACGCGCGGGCGGAGCGCCGCGAACAGGAAGCGACGGACCTCAATCAGGCTCGGGGCGACCGCAAGCGGCTGGTCTGGAAGACCGACGCGAGCTGACGTTGGAACGCGGTTGGAACTGGCCCGCGCGGTCGATTCCAACCGCGTTCCGCCTGCCGCGCACTTCGGCCGGCGGAACGGCCCCGGCCGCGAAACTGGGCCCAGTTCGCACTATCTGGCTGCCCCGATCCACGGGTGACAGCAGCAGCGAACTGGGCCCAGTGAGCCACAACTCGCTGTCGCTGGTTACTGCCCCGATGGGGTTCCCCAGACAGGGGAACCCCCTTCGTGCTTCCCCCCTGTTTGATCTTCCGCGCGGAGTGTTCCACTCGCGCACAACTTGCTCCGACGCGGCATGTCTTGTGACGCGGCGCGAGGCCGACAGATCAGGAATGCCTCGGTGTGTTCTGTGCCGTGCTTTGTACTGCGGGCCGTAATGCAAGAGCTGTGACCGTTCTGGCCGTGCGGCTGGAGTTGCAAGAGGTGTCACGGCGGCGTGCTCCTGGTCGTGCCCGTGCTCCTGGTGCTCGTGCTCGATCGGGCCCAACGGATCGTGATGCAAGGGTGTGGCGATTCCGTTCGAGTCGGCGGCGGGTGGTCGTGCTCCTGGTGCTCGTCGGCGTACGTCATCTCGGTGACGTACGGCGGGCGTCGATGACGTACGCGGCGACGGCGGCCGGGCTCGATCCGCGGTGAAGCGCCGGCACTTTCGTCAGCGGCGGCCGCGCAGCATTTGCACGGGGCCTGGCTCGGTACGGTCGGCGGCATGAAGCGGGAGACACCGAGGGACGCCGAGGGCAACAAGCTGTGCCAGTGCTGCGGCGGGCGGATCGCTCAGTCCGGGGTCGGGCGGAGTCGGGACTACTGCTCGCGGCTGTGCCGGGACCGGGCGTACAAGATCCGGCGGGATCAGCGGATCAGGGATGAGGCGGTGGCCGCCGTGGGCTCCGTTTCTCCGTCCGCAGAAACGCGGCGGGCCCCTGTCGATTCTCCGGACGGAGAAACGCGGGTCCGGGGTGCGGGTCGGGTGGTGCGGCCGGGGACGCTGAGCGGGCGTCGGCCGCTGCTGCCTCCGGCGCCCGGAGTTCGGCGGCCGGAGCCGACCCTGTTCGACCCGCCGGAGGAGTAGGTCCGCCTGCCGCGCACTTTGGCCGGCGGGCCGGGCCGCGCGTACGGGACGGGTCGGACCGGTCCCCTTGGTCGTCCGATGCCTCGGCCACGACGAGACAGGACCCGAAGCGGTACGCGACCACACCGGCCCGCGCCAGAAGCGCGGCAGCAGGTGCCCCCCGCCCGCCCATCTCCGGTGCTGGCGGACCGCGTACGCGCCTGTCATCCGTGACGGCGGCGGTACGGCGCCCGACCCCGTGATCGCCCGGCAGACGGCGGCGAGACGCCCCGCGACCCCACCCCTCTCGCCGCCTGCCGTCTTTCACCGCCCCACGCTCGCCGCAGCCGCCCGGGGGTAGGCCACGGAGGATTACGGGCCCTAGGCGTCCCTGTGCGGCCCGCTGACGGCCGCTCAGCGGTCCGTGCGGCTCTCGGTCCGCCGGATCGCCGGACAGGGCTGCAGGCGGCTGCCTAGGGTCGATGCATGATCCGGTGGCGGGGGAGACGAGAGAGGGCGGCGGTCCGGCGGGACGCCGAGCACCAGGGGCGGCGGGTGGTCGTGGCGGCGGACTGGGCGATCACGCTCGCGGTCCGGCGGGCGGCTGGCGGACCGGTCCGGGTGGCTCCGGCGGACGTCCAGCGGTGGGCGGCGGAGAACTTCCTCCTGGACGTCCCGGCGGACCTCGCGGCGGATGTCCTGACGGCCCGTCTCCGGGTGCGCGGGTACGGCTGATCCGGTGCCGGATTTTGGGCCCGCCTCGCGCGCGCACGCGTAGGGCCCCCCTCCCCCGGATCGGGTTGCCATGGAAACCCGCAGGTCAGGACCGGTTGCGGGGGCAACTTGGCAACTGGGCGCAACTGGAGGGAGCAACCGGGAGTTACCGGACACGTGGACCCGCCCCCAGGATTATGGCGTTGACCGAATAGGGTTGGCTATGTAATCATCGCTCCAGCGATGGCAATGCCATAAGCGAGATGGGAACGTAATCGCATGCCTGAAGGGACGGAGACTCCGTTGGAAGTCACGCTGAACGAGACGATCAAGCTCCTGATGACCCGCACCGGCCGCCGGCAGCTCGACGTGGCGAACGCGCTGGGGATCACTCGCGGCTCGCTCTCCCAGCGGCTGCTGGGCAACAGCGGGTGGCGGGTCAACGACCTGGCTCCCGTGGCCGGACTCTTCGGCCTCACCGCCTCGGAGCTGCTGACGGGCTACGCGTCCATCGCGGCCGCCGACCGGCTACCGCCCCGTGAGGGCGACGCGGGCCAGACCCGCATCTGACGCAAGACGGCGCCGGGCCGCAGCAACGACCCGACGCCTGGAACACCCCGGAACCCCCAACCACGAAGGAACCGAAATGCAGGAGAAGTCTGCCCGACTCCGGGCGCTGCGTGACACCGCGTCAGCCAAGCTCGCGCCGGTCAAGACCGTGACGGCCGCCGCCCGGTTACGCGGTACGAACACGCTCGATGCCCTCTCGCCGCTCGCCGCGCCGCTCGCCGCGCGCTGGGACGCTGAGGCGGACCGCCGGATGCAGCTCCGCACGCCGGAGCACCTCAAGGCCCTGATGAAGGCCCAGTCGGCGCACACGTCGGCCCGCTCGACGGCCGCGACCGCGAAGAGCCAGCGGTCGGCCGCGCGGTCGTCGTCCAAGAACCCCTTCTCGACTGCCCGTCGTGCTGCTGCGACGGCGGACCGGGCGGCGACCGCGTCGCGGCACTCGGCCCGCGCCGCGCTGAAGACGGCCAAGGCGGACTACCCGGCCACGCTCACCGCGACGGCGACCCGGGCGCACGTCGCCCACCTGGTCCCGGCCGGGGTCGCGTCGTGGGCGCTCTCAACTCCGGCGGACTGGGCGACCTGGCCCGCCTCGCTCTCCATCGCGGTCGTGGCCGCCAACGCGGGCGCCCTGTGGCTCGGTCGCCGTGGCGTCTCGGTCACGGTGGAGGACGGCGTCTCGGCCGAGGAGCGCCGCCTCCTGGAGCGCCTTGACCCGTCGTACTGGGTCCAGCACGCCCACGACCGTGGCCTGTCGGGCACGCTCACCGAGCACCCGGAGATGACCCCGGCCGGGATCGTCTGCGGCGTCCGGCTGGACGACAAATGGACCGCGCCGAAGTTCGGGGCCGAGACCGAGGGCATCCGCGCGCTGCTCGGGATGAAGACCGAGACGCGCATGCAGATCAGCCGTGGCACGCACGGCGACCGGGCACAGATCGTGATCCGGACGCGGTCGGCGGCGGACGGCGTCTCGATGATCTGGACGCCGGAGCACACCGGCATCGGTGTGGACGAGGTGACCGGCGAACTTGTAGACCTGCCGCTGCGGCCGGGGACGCACATCCTGTTGGCCGGTCGTACGGGCATGGGCAAGTCGGTGTCGTGGCGGCCGCTGATGATGCGGGCGGTCCTGTCGCCGGACTGGACGGGCGTGGTCATCGACCCGAAGCGTCAGGAGGCGATCGGCTGGCAGCACTGCCTGCGGACCGTGGGCCAGGAGACCGACCGCGAGGAGCGGTTGGCCCGGATCTACGCGACGATCCGTGAGCTGACCTGGGAGATGCACCGGCGGCAGGGCATGGCTACCGGGTCGGTGTGGACGCCGGACGGGCGGCCGGAGAACCGGTTCCTGCTGGTCGTCATCGACGAGGGCGCGGCCCTGGTCCGGATGTCCAAGGACAAGCGCTACAAGGACGCGTTGGACCTGCTGGAGGAGCTGTGGGCCGAAGCGCGGTCGGTCGGCTTCCAGTTCATTTGGGCGACGCAGTTCCCGACGAAGGCGGTCGGCGTCCCGGCGGCGGTGAAGGAGAACATGAGCGCCTTCCTGTCGCTCACGGTCAACGCGGGTGAGGCGGAGCGGGCGATCTTCGGGGAGACCGCGCAGCAGACAGGTTGGCTGCCCTCCCGGCTCGACGGTGTGCCCGGCCGGGCGCTGCTCCAGTTCCAGACGCGGGGTACCGACCCCGTGCGGCTGTGGCACGTCACGGACGGCACGATCAAGGGCCTGCCCAAGGCGGACCCGTGGGTCAGTCCGGCCGCACTGCCCGAGGTCCCGGCCCCGGACGGGCCGCGCCTCCAGCTGGTGAAGGACGCGGCGAAAGAGCCGGCGGAATCCGCGGCTGTCCCGGCCGCGCCGAAGGCGACCAACCGGGACCGGGTCTTCAACGCGATCCAGGAGCACGGGCCGATCACCCGCAAGGGGATCACCGACGCGACCGGGGTCAAGGCGCCGGGCGTCTCCAAGGCGGTCAAGGCGCTGATCTCTGACGGGCTGGTCATCGACTCGGACGGCGCTCTCCTCCCCGCCCCGGCCCAGGAGGCGTCGGCATGAGCCAGGACACCGTGGACCGCGCCCTGATCACGGGCCTCGCCGCATTCGCCGCGAGCGTCGGGCTGCTCTCGCTCGCCGGGCTGCTGCTCCTCCTGGTGCAGCTCGCCGCCGAGACGGCCCAGGCCGTCGCCGCCGCCGCTCCCGTCGGGATCGGCCTCACCATCGCGCTCCGCCGGAAGGGCAAGTGACCATGAACAAGAAGCAGCTTGCGACCGTGCTCCCGGCCGTCGCCATGACGGCGGTCTCCATGGTCCTGACGGTGATCGTCGTCGTGATGTGGCTCGGTGACTCAATGCCGTGGGGCGTCGCCCTGGTCGTCGGGCTCGGCCTGGACGGCGGCTGGCTGGCCACCCTCGCGTACGAGCGCCGACTGGCCGCACAGGGCGACCACTCCACTCCGGTGACCGTGGTCGGCTGGGGATTCGGCGCCGTGGCAACCGGCGTGCTCGTCGCCCACGCGCTGGGCGAGGAGTCGCCCGGGGCCTGGCTGGCGGTCGCCTGGCTGCCGCTCGCGGCCAAGGCGCTCTGGCTCGTCCACGGGCTGTGGGAGCGGACCGCGCTCACCCCCAACGCGCTCAACTCGATCCGGGACATCCAGCAGGACGCCCGCGACAGGGCGGCCGTGGCCCGCGCCCAACTCCGGGCCGAGGCGGGCACCGAGGAGACCCGACTCACGGCTGTGACGGAGGCCGGGGCACGCGTCGCACGGGTCCAGGCCCGGACCGCCGGAAACCTCGCTGGGGCCTGGTCGGAGCTGGAGGCGGCCCGTCAGGGAGACGGGACGGCACGTGCTCTGACCAGCGTGACAGTGCCCGTCACGCCCGCGTCACAGCCGACGTGGGAGCTGCCGGTGTGGGGCGCGGTCGAGTCGCTGGCCGCGCTGGAGGCGGCGCCCGTGCTCACGGATGAGGACCTGGACCGGATCGTGGGCGAGCTGCTCTCCAGCTCGACGCCGCCGCCC
>NZ_JBEXTJ010000026.1:0-8233 GCF_040614075.1 Streptomyces sp. NPDC006174
CGTGGTGTTGCACAAGGCCCCGGTCCAGCCGCTGTCCCTGGCCGGGGTACCGGTCCTCACCTGGGGCCGGGACATCACGGATCTGGATGCCCTGGGCGGGCAGGCACTGCCGGTACGGGTGTCGGGCGTGCCGAACGCCCGGTTGCTGGGGGAGGTTTCCGCGGCGCGTGCGGTGGCCGCGAATGAGCCGATCGAGGCTGTCCGCAGTCTGCTGGAGGCCGGGCCAGGGGCCGTAGCGGGGGTGGACCCCGAGGAGGTGTCCGTCTGGGCGCAGGCCAAGGGCTGGGACGCGGTGGTGACCGTCAGCCCGTCGGAACTCGCCGCCTTCGACGTGGTGTTCGTACCGGGCGGCTCCGGCGCGGTGACCGGTGTGGTGACCGGTACCGATCGTCCCGCCGAAGTCCGTTCGTTGTCCGCTCTGGCGAGTGATCCGGTGCGGACGCGGGTGGCGGGTGAGTTGATGTCGGTGTTGCGTCGTCGTCTGGGGGAGCGGCTTCCGTCGTACATGGTGCCGGCGGCGTTCGTGGCGTTGGAGGCGCTGCCGCTGACGGTGAGCGGGAAGGTGGACCGGTCCGCCCTGCCGGCTCCGGAGTACTCGGTGGGATCCTCGCGCGCGGCGCGTACTCCGCAGGAAGAGATCGTGTCGGGTCTGTTCGCGGAAGTGCTCGGACTGCCTGCCGTGGGCATGGAGGACAGCTTCTTCGACCTGGGCGGACACTCCCTGCTGGCGACCCGCCTCGTCAACCGGATACGTGCGGTGATGGGTGCGGATCTGGAGCTGCGGACGCTGTTCGACCAGCCGACCGCCTCGGGGCTCGTACGCCACCTGTCGGACGCCGGTTCGCGTCCGGTGCTGGCCCGGCGGGAGCGTCCCGAGCGCCTGGCGTTGTCATTCGCGCAGCGCCGGTTGTGGTTCCTCTACAAGTTCCAGGGCGCTTCGGCGATCTACAACATTCCGCTGATGCTGCGGCTCACCGGCGACCTCGACATCCCGGCGCTGGAGGCAGCGCTCAACGATGTGATCGCCCGGCATGAGCCGCTGCGGACGGTCTTCCCCGATCTCGACGGGGAACCGTATCAGCGCATTCTCACGCCCACCGAAGCCCACCTCACCCTCGCCACCGAAGACGCGGAGTCGGCCGGGCGGCGTGAGCGGCTCGTGCACGACCTGGCCCGGTACGGGTTCGAGCTGGACCGGGAGATCCCGCTGCGTGCGAGTCTCCTGACGGTCCGGCCGGACCAGAGCGTCCTGATGCTGGTGATGCACCACATCGCCAGTGACGGCTGGTCGATGACGCACCTGGCCGAGGACCTGGTGGCCGCCTACGCGGCCCGCCGCGCCGGGGAGCCGCCGACGTGGCCGGCGCTGCCGGTGCAGTACGCCGACTACAGCCTCTGGCAGCACGAACTGCTCGGCGAGGACACCGACCCGGACAGCCTGCTGCGGCACCAAGCCGCCTACTGGACCGACCACCTGCGCGGGCTGCCGGATGTCGTCTCCCTCCCCACCGACCGGCCACGGCCGACCGAGGCGTCCCACCGAAGCGAGATGCTGCCGTTCGAGATCGACGCCGCGACGCATGCGGCTCTGCGGGAGCTGGCCCGTTCGGCGGACGCGACGCTGTTCATGGTCCTGCACACGGGCCTGGCGGCCGTGCTGTCGAGGCTGGGCGCGGGGTCGGACATCGCCGTGGGCTCGCCCATCGCGGGCCGGACGGACGAGGGCCTGGAGAACCTGATCGGCTTCTTCGTCAACACCCTGATCCTGCGCACCGACACCTCGGGAAGCCCGGCCTTCGCCGATCTGCTGACGCAGGTGCGGGAGACGAGTCTGGCCGCCTACGCCCACCAGGACGTCCCCTTCGAGTACCTGGTGGAGAAGCTCAACCCGAAGCGCTCACCCGGACACCACCCTCTCGTCCAGATCATGCTCACCCTCCAGAACACCACCGAGGGCGACTTCGACCTGCCCGGACTGCGGGCACGGCTGGAGAACCCGGGGCGGGGCAGCTCCCAGTTCGACCTGCTGCTCAACATCGGCGAGACCTTCGACGAGAGCGGCGACCCGGCGGGGATCTCCGGCTTCCTCGCGTACGCCACCGACCTCTACGATCCCGCCACCGCCGAGGCGTTCGGGACGAGGTTCACCCGGCTGCTGACCGCTGCGGCGGCCGACCCGGACCGCGCGTTCGACACCCTCGACCTGCTCGTCCCGCAGGAGCGTCGCAGGCTGCTCGGATGGTCGGGCGTGCGTGACCTGCCGGCTGTCGCCGGCGCCGTCGCCGCATCCGCCGGTCCCGTGTCCGGTGTCACCCGCAGCCGTACGGTCCTCGAACCGCTCACCCTGCCCGGCCTGTTCGCGGACGCCGTACGACGCGCCCCGGCGTCGCCCGCCGTCGCGTGGGGCGACGAGGAGCTGACCTACGCCGAACTGGACGCCTGGTCCGACCGCGTCGCCTGGCAGCTGCGCGGCCAGGGACTCGGCCCGGGCGGCCGGGCGGCGCTGCTGATGCGACGCGGGCCCGGTCTGCTGGCGGCGCTGCTCGGCGTGATGAAGACCGGTGCGGCGTACGTGCCGGTGGACCCGGACTACCCGGCCGAGCGGCGGGCGTACATGCTCGGTGACGCGGCACCGTCGGTGGTGCTCGATGACGCGTGGGTACGCCAGGACTTCGCGGACTGCCCCGCCACCGGCCCCGGCATCGAGGTCGACCCGGCGTACGCCGCGTACCTGATCTACACCTCCGGTTCGACCGGCCGCCCCAAGGGCGTCGAAATCACGCACGCCGGGATCGCGGGCCTGGCGGCGGCCAAGCGAGCCGCCTTCGAACTGGGCCCCGGCGACCGGGTGTTGCAGTTCTCCCCGTCCAGCTTCGATGCCATGGTCTCGGAGATGGTGACCGCCTTCGGCGCCGCCGCGACGCTGGTGGTACCCGAGGAGACCGGGATCGCCGGGCGGGAACTGGCCGAACTGCTCCACCGCGAGCGGATCACCAACGCGACCCTCCCGCCGTCCGTCCTGGCCACCCTGGAGGACATGGACGGCTCGGACCAACTCACCGGCCTGGCCACACTCGCGGTCGCGGGCGAGGCGTGCCCGCCCGACGTGGCCGCGCGGTGGGCCCCAGGACGCCGGATGATCAACGCGTACGGCCCCACCGAGTCGACCGTGGGCGCCGCGATGAGCCCGCTGCTGACCGGCCGGGAGCACAGCGGCCCGGTCCCGATCGGCCGACCGCTGCCGGGGCTGGCCGCACTGGTCCTCGACGACCGGCTCGACCTCGTCCCCGTCGGCGTACCCGGTGAGCTGTACGTGTCCGGAGCGGGCCTCGCGCGCGGATACGTCGGGCGCCCGGGGCTGACGGCGGAGCGGTTCACCGCCGGCCCCTTCGGCTCGCCGGGCGAGCGGATGTACCGTACGGGCGACCTCGCCCGCTGGAACGCCGACGGGCAGCTCGAATACCTGGGCCGGGCCGACAACCAGGTGAAGATCCGTGGCTTCCGCGTCGAACCCGGCGAGATCGAGGCGGTACTGCGCCGCAGCCCCGAGGTGGCCCAGGCCGTGGTGACCGCCCACGACCACCAGGACGGCGTCAGCCGACTGGTCGCCTACCTGGTCCCCGAGGGGAAGAGCGAAATCCCGGTGGCCGCGGTGCGGGACGCGGCACGCGACCGGCTGCCCGACTACATGGTGCCCGGCGCCTTTGTCGTGCTCGACGCCGTACCGCGTACACCGAGCGGCAAGCTCGACCGGGCGGCGCTGCCCGCGCCGGAGTACGAGGTCTCCCCCCGGCGGGCCGCCCGCACCCCGCAGGAGCAGGTCCTCGCCGGCCTGTTCGCGGATGTGCTGGGTGTTCCGGTGGTGGGGGTGGATGACGACTTCTTCGATCTGGGGGGTCATTCGCTGTTGGCGACGCGGTTGGTGGGCCGGGTTCGTCGGGTGCTGGGTGTGGAGTTGCCGTTGCGGGCGTTGTTCGATGCTCCGACGGTGGCGGGTGTGGCGGGGCGTCTGTCGGTGGGGGGTTCGCGTCCGGTGTTGGAGCCGCGTGTGCGGCCGGGGTTGTTGCCGTTGTCGTTCGCGCAGCGGCGGTTGTGGTTCCTGTACAAGTTCGAGGGTGCGTCGGCGACGTACAACATGCCGTTGGTTCTGCGGTTGACCGGGAAGCTGGACGTCGGTGCGTTGGAGGCGGCGATCAATGACGTGGTGGCCCGGCACGAGCCGTTGCGTACGGTCTTCTCCGACATCGACGGACAGCCCCACCAACAGGTGCTGGATGCCGCCGACGCACGGGTCGGGCTGCCGGTCCAGCACATCCCCGAAAGCGCGCTCGACGCACGGGTGGAGGAGTCCGTCCGCCACCGCTTCGAACTGGACCGGGAGATCCCCGTCCGCCCCACCCTGCTCAGCACCGGCACGGATCATCACGTCCTGGTTCTGACGATCCATCACATAGCGGGCGACGGCTGGTCGCTCGGCCCGCTCGCCGACGACCTCAAGGACGCCTACGCGGCCCGCCGCGCCGGGGAGCCGCCGACGTGGCCGGCGCTGCCGGTGCAGTACGCCGACTACAGCCTCTGGCAGCACGAACTGCTCGGCGACGACACCGACCCGGACACCCTCTTCGGCCGGCAGGCGGCTTACTGGGAAGGCCACTTGGCCGGTCTGCCCGAGGCCGTCAGCCTCCCCACCGACCGGCCGCGCCCCGCCGTGGCCTCCCAGAACGGCGCCGAGGCCACGTTCACCATCGACGCCGCGACACATGCCGCACTGCGCGAGCTGGCCCGTTCGGCGGACGCGACCCTGTTCATGGTCCTCCACGCGGGCCTGGCCGCCCTGCTCTCCAGGCTGGGCGCGGGCGCGGACATCCCGGTGGGTTCGCCCATCGCCGGACGCACCGACGAAAACCTCGACAACCTGGTCGGCTTCTTCGTCAACACCCTGATCCTGCGCACCGACACTTCCGGCGACCCCGCCTTCACCGACCTGCTGGGACGGGTCAGGGAGACGAGTCTGGCCGCCTACACCCACCAGGACATCCCCTTCGAGTACCTGGTGTCGAAACTCAACCCGCAGCGCTCCACCGCCCACCACCCCCTCATCCAGGTGATGCTGGCCCTCCAGAGCAACACGGACCTGCGCTTCGAGCTGCCCGGCCTCCGCACCCAGCTCCTCAACCCCGCACCCGGCGGCTCACAGTTCGACCTCACGCTCAACCTGGTGGAGAACTTCGACGCGGACGGCAGGCCCGCAGGGCTCACCGGCATGATCGAGTACGCCACCGACCTCTACGACCCCGCCACCGTCGACGCCTTCACCGCCCGCTGGGCCCGCCTCCTGACCGCCGCCGGACAGGACCCGCACCTGCCCATCGGCGCTCTGGACATCCTCGGCGCCGACGAGCGGCACCACCTGGACACCTGGAGCGTGTCCCCGCGCACCGCGGTCGAGGCGACCCTCCCGGACCTCTTCGAGGCGCAGGTCCGCGCCACCCCGCAGGCGCCCGCACTGATCGACAGCGAGGGCACGGCCTCGTACGCCGAACTCGACGCACACGCCAACCGGATAGCCCACTGGCTCATCGGCCGGGGGATCGGTCCCGAGCGCGTCGTCGGGGTCGCCGTCGACCGCTCCCGGACCCAGCTCGCCGTGATCCTGGGCATCCTCAAGGCCGGAGCCGTTTACCTGCCGATCGACCCCGAACACCCCGTCGAGCGGATCGCGCACCTGATCGCCGACGCCCGTCCCGCGCTGGTGCTGGCCACCGGTCCGCTGGACGTCACGACGCCGCTCTTCACCGTGGACGACCCGGCCCTCACCGCCGCGTGGGACAGCCGCCCGGCCACCGCCCCGCAGAACCGCGACCGGACGGCACCCCTGTCCCCGCACAACACCGCGTACGTCATCTACACCTCGGGCTCCACCGGGACCCCGAAGGGCGTGAACGTCACGCACGCCGGCCTGGCGGGCCTGACCGCCACGGCCGAGCGCTTCGGCCTGGCCCAGGGCAGCCGCATCCTCCAGTCCACCTCCTCCAGCTTCGACGTGTCCGTGATGGAGCTGCTGACGGGCTTCACCGTGGGCGCCGCCCTCGTCCAGACCGGTTCCGCGCACCTGGTGGGCGACGAGCTAGCCGCCGCCCTGGCGACCCATCGGGCCACCCACCTCTTCGTGGCACCCTCCGTACTGGCCGCCCTTCCGGCCGGCACCGAGTCCGCCCTGCCCGGCCTCCGCTCCCTCGTGGTCGCGGGCGAGGCATGCCCGCCCGACCTGGCCGAGCGCTGGTCCGCCGGACGCCTGATGACCAACGCCTACGGCCCGACCGAGGCCACTGTCTACGCCACCACCAGCCGTCCCCTCACCGAGGCGGCCGCCCCCATCGGCGTGCCCGTCGTCGGCGCCCGGGTCCACGTACTGGACGACCTGCTGTCCCCGGTGCCGCCCGGCATCCCGGGTGAGCTGTATGTGACCGGCCCCGGGTTGGCGCGGGGGTATGGGGGGCGGCCGGGTCTGACGGCGGAGCGGTTCGTGGCGTGCCCGTTCGGGGTGGCCGGCGGCCGGATGTACCGGACCGGCGACGTCGTGCGGTGGAACCGCGACGGCCAGCTGGAATACCTGGGGCGCACGGATGACCAGGTCAAGGTCCGCGGATTCCGGGTGGAACCCGGAGAGGTGGAGGAGGTGCTGCGGCGGCTGCCCGCCGTGGCACAGGCGCTCGTGGCACCCTTCGTCCACGGAGGTGAGACGCGCCTGGCCGGGTACGTCGTTCCGGCGGCCGGTGCCGAGGTGACGCCCGCGTCGCTGCGTGCTGAACTGGCCGCGGTGCTGCCGGAGTACCTCGTGCCCTCCGCCGTGGTCGTCCTCGACGCGCTGCCGCTGACGCCGAACGGGAAGGTCGACCGGGCCGCGCTCCCCACGCCCGAATACGCCGCCGGCCACACCGCCACCGCGCCCCGGACACCGCAGGAGGAGATCCTGTGCGGCCTGTTCGGGGACATTCTGGGTGTGTCGTCGGTGGGGGTGGAGGACAGCTTCTTCGACCTCGGCGGACACTCGCTGCTGGCGACGCGGTTGGTGAGCCGGGTGCGGCGGGTGCTGGGGGTGGAGCTGCCGTTGCGGGTGCTGTTCGAGGCGCCGACGGTCGCCGAGCTGGTCCGTCGTCTGGACCGGGGTGAGGTGCGTCCGGCGCTGGTCGCGCGGGAGCGTCCGGAGCTGCTGCCGTTGTCGTTCGCGCAGCAGCGGCTGTGGTTCATGCACAAGCTCGAAGGCCCCTCCGCCACGTACAACATGCCCTTCGCCCTCCGGCTCACCGGCGACCTCGACATCCCGGCGCTGGAGGCGGCGGCCAACGACGTGATCGCGCGCCACGAGCCGCTGCGCACGGTCTTCCCCGAGAGCGCCGGCCGGCCCTATCAGCGCGTTCTGCCGGTGGAAGAGACCCACGCACCCCTCACCGTCGAGCCCGTCACAGAGGCCGAGGTGACCCTCCGCATCACCGAGACCATCCGGTACGGCTTCCACCTCGACCGGGACCTCCCCATCCGTGTCCACCTGCTCGACATCACCGAGAGCCCTGACGCCGTGCTGGTGCTCGTTCTGCATCACATCGCGGGGGACGGCTGGTCGGCGGGCCCGCTCGCGCGGGACCTGGTGGCGGCGTACGCGGCCCGCGCGGGCGGGCGGGCGCCGGAGTGGTCGGCGTTGTCGGTGCAGTACGCGGACTACACCATGTGGCAGCACGAGGTGCTGGGCGATGTGGATGACCCGTCGAGCCCGATGGGACGCCAGTTCGCCTACTGGGCCCAGCGATTGGCCGAGCTGCCCGAGGAAGTCACGGTGCCGGGGGACCGGCCGCGTCCGACGTCCGCCTCGTACGAAGGTGACGTCCTGCCCCTGGAGATCGGGGCGGATCTGCACGCGGGCCTGAGGGAGCTGGCACGCACGGCGGACGTCACGCTGTTCATGGTCCTGCACGCCGGGCTCGCGGGCCTGCTGACCCGGCTGGGCGCGGGGTCGGATGTCGTGGTGGGTTCGCCGGTGGCCGGCCGCACGGACGAGGAACTCGACGACCTCGTGGGCTTCTTCGTGAATACGTTGGTGGTACGGACGGATGTGTCGGGGGATCCGTCGTTCGAGGTGCTGTTGGGGCGGGTGCGTGAGGCGTGCTTGGAGGCGTATGCGCATCAGGATGTGCCGTTCGAGTTGGTGGTGGAGCGGCTGAATCCGGTGCGTTCT
>NZ_JBEXTJ010000027.1:0-5161 GCF_040614075.1 Streptomyces sp. NPDC006174
GTCGACTACTTCGAGAACAGCGGCCTCCCCTTCGTCATCGCCCTCAACGGCTTCGACGGACACCAGCCCTACACCCCCGACGAGGTCCGCGAAGCACTCCAGATCGGGCCCGACGCGCCCATCATCACCACGGACGCCCGGCACCGTGCCGATGCCAAGAGCGGCCTGATCACGCTGGTCGAGCACGCTCTGATGGCACGCCTGAAGTAGTCCTGACAAGTAGGCGTAAGTCGTTTTTGCCATACGGAAGTTGTTGTAGTCACGCGGGGGCGGCCTGTGTCGTTTGACACGATCCGCCCCCGTGTTCATAACGTTTCGACAGAGAATTGCCTCCACGCCACCACCCGACGCATCCACCCGGTGCCACTGCGCTCACATGAGCCCCGCCTTTTGACGGGGCTCGCTCTTTATGCCCGTTTTATCTGAGGCGTGGGCCACTCGGAATGATCGATTCCGAGTGTTTGGAAGGCGGCCTGTCCCCGTGCTGCAATGCGTCGAACTCCCGAGTAGTTACGGCCCTGAACGAATAATCCGGCACAACGTAGGTGCCGACGCCGAGAGGTTGTTGGTCGAGTGAGGCGAAGCAACGAGGGCTCCGCGCCGCAGCCCGAGCGGGGTAACTTCACCCCGCCGTCGCACGCTGTGACGTCGCCCGCACAGGCCCCTGAGCCGGAGCCGGCCGCCGGCAGCACCAGCCGGTTCGCCCCGCGCAACTGGCGGGTGGCCACCCGGCTGAACGCGATCCTCCTGATCCCGGTCATCATCGGCCTGATCATGGGCGGCTTCCAGGTGAAGGGGTCCATCGACACCTGGAGCGAGGCCCAGGAGGCCGAGAAGATCGCGCGCGTCGTCCGCGCGGCCTCGGACTACGGGCAGGCCCTGCTCGACGAGCGGGACCTCACCGCCCAGCCGCTGCTCTCCGGCGACCGGGACGCCGACATCGTCGAGCAGTCCCGGGCCACCACGGACGAGGCGCGTACGGCGTTCGACGCCGCGGTGAAGGACATGCCGGCCAAGCCGGGCCTGGAGCGCCGTCTCAAGCTCTTCAAGGTCGACGAGCCGAAGCTTCCCGAGCTCCGCAAGGCCGCCTACTCGCAGGCGCTCGACCCGGTGAAGACCGAAGAGGGCTACACGCAGGTCCAGCACTCGCTGATGCAGTTCGCCAACGAGCTCGGCCTCGGCACCGGCAACGTCACCAGCTACGGCCGTACCGTCTACGCGATCGAGCTGTCCAAGGCTGCAGAATCGCTTCAGCGCTCGATCGGCATGCACCTGCTGGTGCGCCCGAGCAAGAAGCCGGCCGTCTACAACGACCAGGTCAAGGCCTTCGGCTCGTACAACTACCTGGAGCAGATCGCGCTCGCCGAGTTCAACGCCGGTGGCACCCAGGCCGACGTGGACCGCCTCAAGCAGGTCATGGCGGGCAAGGCCGAGGAGGGCGCCAAGCGGCTCAAGGCCGCTCGTGAGCAGGCCGATGCCGCCGGTCAGGACTTCGTGGCGCCGCCGAGCATCGACGGCTCGGTCTTCGACGGCATGGTCCGGGAGATCGGCCAGGGCCAGGATCCCGAGGACCTCGCGAAGAAGGGCATCACGCCCGAGACCTGGATGGCGGCCGCCACCGCCAAGTTCGAGGGATACGCGACCGTCGAGAAGGAGCTTGTCGACAAGGCGGTGGACGAGGCCGCGAAGATCTCCTCCGACGCCAAGTCCGACGCCATCGTCAACGGGCTCATCGTCGTCATCGCGCTCCTGGCGGCCTTCATCCTGGCCGGGCTCATGGCCCGCCAGATGAGCCGCGCGATGCGCCAGCTGCGTACCGCCGCCTTCTCCATCGCCGAGCAGCGGCTGCCCTCCCTCGTCGACCAGCTCTCGCGCACCGACCCCGGCCGGGTCGACACGCGGGTGCAGCCGATCCCGATCACCACGCAGGACGAGATCGGCGAGGTCGCCCGCGCCTTCGACCAGGTGCACCGCGAGGCCGTCCGGCTCGCCGCCGAGCAGGCCATGCTGAGGGGCAACGTCAACGCGATCTTCACCAACCTCTCGCGCCGCAACCAGTCGCTCATCGAGGGCCAGCTGACCCTCATCACCGACCTGGAGAACAACGAGGCCGACCCGGACCAGCTGGAGAGCCTCTTCAAGCTGGACCACCTGGCGACCCGTATGCGGCGCAACGGCGAGAACCTGCTCGTCCTCTCCGGCGAGGAGCCCGGCCGCCGCTGGGACCAGCCGGTGCCGCTGGTCGACGTCCTGCGCGCCGCCTCCTCCGAGGTGGAGTCGTACGAGCGCATCGAGCTGTCCGGTGTCCCGGAGGCCGAGATCCACGGCCGGGCCGTCACCGACCTCGTGCACCTGCTGGCCGAGCTGCTGGAGAACGCCACCACGTTCTCCTCGCCGCAGACCAAGGTCAAGGTCACCGCGACCCGGCTGCCCGACGGCCGCGTCATGGTCGAGATCCACGACAAGGGCATCGGCCTCACCGCCGAGGACTTCGCCGACATCAACCACAAGCTGGCCAACCCGCCGACGGTGGACGCCGCCGTCTCGCAGCGCATGGGCCTCTTCGTGGTCGGCCGGCTCGCCGACCGGCACGGCATCCGCGTCCAGCTGCGCCCCTCGGGCGAGCAGGCCGGGACGACGTCGCTGGTCATGCTGCCGGACGCGATCACCCACGGTGGCAGTGGCGAAACCCTGCACGGCCAGAACGACTTCACCGTCTCGTCGATCATTCCCGAGCAGCAGAGCGCCTTCGACCCGGCGCCGCAGCACGGCCAGATGCGTACGGCGGCGGAGCTCGGCTTCGACGACTCGCGCTACGAGGTCCCGGCGGACCCGGGTCAGCTGGACCCGGTCAACCGTTCGCTGATGCGCGAGGAGCGCCGGGCGGCGCTGGAGGCCCAGACCGGCACCGGCTCCCCGTTCCCGGACGGCTCGCAGGAGCAGCAGGGTTACGGCCAGGAGCAGTACGCGCAGGAGCCGTACGCCGGACAGGACCAGTACGCCGACGCGCAGGGCTCCGGACAGGACCCGTACGGCAATGGCACGCAGGGATACGCCCAGGAGTCCTACGGCCAGGGCCAGTACGGCCAGGACCCGGCCCAGCAGGCTCAGCAGCAGGCCTCGTACGCCAACTCCTACGAGCAGCAGCAGGGTTACGGCTCCGAGAACGGCTACCCGCAGCCGCAGGAGCAGCCGCAGGAGGGGTACGCGGAAGCGGCATATGCCGGTCCGGAGAACCCTCAGGACCCGTACGCCGCCGACCGGTACGCTGCCCCGACCGACCAGTCCCACCAGGACGACTGGCCTGTTCAGAGCGGTTCTCAGAACACTTTTGAGCCGGTTCGGCAGGCTGAGGCGGAATCCGTTCCGAGCGTTCCCGCACCGTCACAGGAGCGCGTAGGCTTCGACCGTCCGGGGTCCGCCCCGAACGTCGGCCATGAACTGACCGATGCCGGTCTGCCTCGCCGCGGCGGTGCGCAGCACTGGCAGCCGAGCGGCCGCGGCAACGAACGGCCCGCTCCGGCTCCGCAGCGGCAGCCGCGGCAGGAAGAGCGGCAGGCCCCGCAGACGGACGGGGACGGCACCGAGGACTGGCGCTCGACGAATGACGAGCGCTGGGAGCGGGCCGAGAAGCTCCGTGAGCCGAAGGCGGGCGGAATCACCCCCTCCGGCCTCCCCCGGCGCGTGCCCAAGGCCAACCTGGTCGAAGGCACGGCGGAGCAGACCCAGCAGGGCGGCCCACAGGTCTCCCGCGCTCCCGAGGACGTCCGCGGCAGGTTGAGCAACCTGCGGCGAGGGGTCCAGCGGGGACGCAACGCGGGGTCGGACACCAGTACCACCTACAACCAGGAGCGTTAGTGTGAGCCCGATGAGCCAGGCGGCGCAGAATCTCAACTGGTTGATCACCAACTTCGTGGACAACACCCCCGGGGTGTCGCACACGGTGGTGGTCTCCGCCGACGGACTCCTGCTGGCCATGTCCGAAGGATTCCCGCGCGACCGCGCCGACCAGCTGGCGGCCGTCGCCTCCGGTCTGACGTCGCTGACCGCGGGCGCCTCGCGGATCTTCGAGGGCGGGGCGGTGAACCAGACCGTTGTGGAGATGGAGCGGGGATTCCTCTTCCTCATGTCCATCTCGGACGGGTCCTCACTCGCCGTTCTCGCCCACCCGGACGCCGATATCGGTCTGGTCGGGTACGAAATGGCACTTCTGGTCGACCGCGCGGGCAGTGTCCTGACCCCGGATCTCCGCGCCGAACTTCAGGGAAGTCTTCTTAACTAGTAGACAGACAGTGCGTTTCTCGCCACCGCGCCATAAGGTGCGGTGGCGCGGCCCCACTGGGATCGGCGACCGGCAGTCGGAGGAGGAAACGTGGCAGCACCCACAGGCGGACACCCATACGAGGGTGAGCAGAGGGTTCCGGGTGAGCACGGTGACAACCGTTTCGGCTACCCCGCCGCATCCGGCGGCCAGGCCCCGGGCAACGCATATCAGCCATATCAGCAGCCGCAGCAGCCGCAGGGCGCGCACGGAGCGCAGGGGTCCGACTGGCCCCAGCAGCAGCCGGGTTCGCCGTGGCCGCAGCAGCAGCGGTACGACGCGCCTCAGCAGCAGCAGCGCATCCAGCCGGTGCAGCAGCAGTGGGCCCCCGAGCCCGACAGGCCCGCCGCGCACAATCCGCTGGTCCGTCCGTACGCCATGACCGGTGGCCGGACCCGGCCGCGTTACCAGCTCGCCATCGAGGCGCTGGTCAGCACGACGGCCGATCCGGCCCGGCTGCAAGGGCAGTTGCCCGAGCACCAGCGGATCTGCCGGCTCTGCATCGAGATCAAGTCGGTCGCCGAGGTTTCGGCCCTTCTCTCGATCCCCCTCGGCGTTGCCCGGATCCTCGTCGCCGACCTGGCCGAGGCCGGACTCGTCGCTATCCATCAGCCCGGCGGCGACGAGGCCGCCGGCGGCCAGCCAGATGTGACACTGCTCGAAAGGGTGCTCAGTGGACTTCGCAAGCTCTAGCGGCGGAGCGGCCCGCTCCACTACCTCGGCGAAGATCGTGGTGGCAGGGGGCTTCGGCGTGGGTAAGACCACGTTTGTCGGTGCCGTTTCGGAGATCAATCCGCTGCGCACCGAAGCCGTGATGACGTCCGCGTCCGCGGGCATCGA
>NZ_JBEXTJ010000028.1:0-4944 GCF_040614075.1 Streptomyces sp. NPDC006174
TACTGGGCCGACCAACTCCGCGGCACCGTCCGCTTCGCCGACACCATCACCACCCTCAACCACCACGGCACCACCACCTACATCGAAATCGGCCCGGGCCGTACGCTCAGCGCGCTGGTCCAGGAGAACGTGGAGGACGTACCGGTCGTACGGTCGCTGCTGCGCCGGTCGACGCCGGAGCCGGAGACGCTCGTCGCGGCGGTCGGAGAGCTGCACGACGCCGGGCTGCGGGTCGACTGGGAGGCGTTCTTCACGGGCCGTGGAGCCCGGCGTGTGACGCTGCCGACGTACGCGTTCGAGCGCCGGCGCTACTGGCTGGAGGCGGGCCCGGCCGGGTTCGACGCCGCCGAGTGGGGTCTGCGGTCCACGAGCCATCCGTACCTCGGGGTCACCGTGCCGCTGGCCGGTGGCGAGGGCACGGTGTTCTCCGGGCGGGCCGTTCCGCGCCGGGACGCCTGGCTGGCCGAGCAGGTGGTCGTCGACGAGCCGGTCCTGCCGGTCTCCGCGCTGGTGGAGACGGTGCTGCGGGCGGGCACGGAGCTGGGCTGCGGTGTGCTGCACGCGTTCGACGTACCGGCACCGCTGATCGTCCCGGCGACCGGTGCCGTACATCTTCAGGTCTCCGTGGGCGAGCCGGCCGCGGACGGACGGCGTACGGTACGGGTCTTCGCGCGGCCGGACGACCGGGACGGCGTCTGGCAGCCGGTGGCCGAGGGCGTCCTGTCCACCGGAGACGTTCCGGTACCGGACGCGGCCGGTGAACCCTTCACCGTCCGGATACCGGAGTGGCTGCGCGGCGAGGCGGACCGCTTCGGCCTCCACCCGGCCCTGCTGGACGCCGTACTCGCCGCGCGTCCGGCCACCGCCGCACCCGGCACCGTCGCCTTCCCGGCGCGGTGGCGCGGCGTCCGGCTGTACGCCTCCGGCGTGACGGAGGCCGAGGCCGCCCTGACGGACCTCGGTGACGGCTCGTTCGCGGTGCGGCTGACCGACGAGGCCGGCCGGCTGGTCGCCACCGTCGCCTCGGTCGCCTTCGTGGAGCTGCCGGAGGCCCGGTTCAGCGGTGCGCGTGACTCGGCGTTCGCGGCTCTGCTGGAGCCGGGCCGGGTTCCGGTGCCGGCTACCGCTTCCGGCGAGCCGTTCGCCTGGGGCGTGCTCGGTCCTTGGGCCGGAGCCACACCGGCCGACGCTGTTGTCCTGGCGGACGCGGAGGCGGCCTCCGGTGCGGAGTTCGGGGCCGTACTCTTCGGCCCTCAGGTGCCGGACAGCGGCGATCCGGTCGGCGCGGTGCATGCGCTGACCCGTGAGGTGCTGGCCGTCCTCCAGGAGTGGCTGGCGGACGAGCGGCTGACGCAGACGCCGCTCGTGGTGGCGCTGCGCGGCGGGTCCGGTCCGGTGGTCTCGGCGCTGCGCGGCCTCGTGCGGTCGGCGCAGGCCGAGGCGCCGGGCCGGATCGTCCTGGCCGAGGTGGAAGGCGACACCGCCGAGGTGTACGAGGCGCTGGCCTCGGCCGTCCGCTCCGGTGAGCCGGAGGTCTCGGTGCGGGGCGCGAGCGCGCAGGCGCCGAGGCTGCGGAAGGTGACGGAGCCGGCCGAGCCGGCCGAGGCCCCGTGGAACCCGGACGGGACCGTCCTCATCACCGGAGGCACCGGGTCGCTCGGCGGAGTCTTCGCCCGGCACCTGGTGGTCCGGCACGGTGTGCGGCATCTGCTGCTCGCCGGCCGCTCCGGTACGGAGTCCGCCGCGACGGCCCTGCTCCGCGAGGAGCTCGGTGCGCTGGGTGCGACGGTGACGGTGGCGGGCGGCGACCTCGCGGACCGGGACGAGGTGGCGCGTCTGCTCGGGCGGATCCCGGCGGAACACCCGCTCACCGGAGTCGTCCATGCGGCGGGCACCGTGGACAACGCGATGGTCGCCACGCTGACGCCGGAGCGGCTGGCCTCGGTGCTGGAGCCCAAGGCCGACGCCGCCTGGCACCTGCACGAACTGACCCGTGATCTGCCGCTGAGCGCCTTCGTCCTCTTCTCGTCGAGCACGGGCTCTCTCGGTGGTCCCGGTCAGGCCAACTACGCGGCCGGCAACGCCTTCCTCGACGGCCTCGCCGAACACCGGGCCGCCGAAGGCCTGCCCGCGGTCTCCATCGGCTGGGGACTCTGGGCGCGGGACACCGGGCTCGGCGCGGCGCTCGGAGAAGGTGAGCGGGCCAGGTTCGCTCGGGAAGGGTTCCGGGCGGTCACGGACGAGCAGGGCCCGGCCCTGTTCGACGCGGCGCTGACGCTCGGCCGGCCGGTGCTGACGGCGCTCCCGATCGACGCGGTGGCGCTGCGGGCCCGAGGCGATGTGCCGGCTCTGCTGAGCGGCCTGGTCACGGTGCCGGTCCGGTCGGAGGACCGGGCCGGGACCGGTGCGGAGCCCGCCGTACCGCTGGTGGACCGGATCGCCGGCCTTCCCGCCGGACAGCGGTACGAGGCCGTGGCCCAGGTGGTCCGCGCCACGCTCGCCGTGGTGCTCGGCCATCCGGACCCGGACGCCATCGACGAGGAACGGCCGTTCCAGGAGCTGGGCTTCGACTCGCTCACCGCTGTCGATCTCCGCAACCGGCTCGGCCTGGCCGTCGGCCTCAAGCTGCCCGCCACGCTGGTCTTCGACTTCCCGACGCCGGCGGCGCTCTCCGCGCACATCCTCGCGAAGGCGGCGCCGGAGGCCGGGGCCGGGACGGGCGGCGGTGCGCTGGCCGAGCTCGACCGGCTGGAGTCGGCGCTCGACTCGGTGGCGGAGGACGGCGAGGAGCGTGACGCGCTCGCCGCGCGGCTGCAGTCGCTGCTGTCCCGGGTCAACGGCACGGCCGTACCCGCCGGGACGGCCTCGTCGGCGCGACCGGAGGCGGAGGACGTCGGTTCGTACACGTCCGCGGACGAGATCTTCGACTTCATCGACCACCAGCTCGGCCGTACGTCCGGCTGACCACCAGTCCCCCAGCCAGTCCCCAGCACGTGTTCCGAGGAGATGTGGGTGTCGCATGTCTGACCCAAGCAAGGAAGAGAAGCTCGTCGAGTACCTCAAGTGGGTGACGGCCGATCTGCAGAAGGCCCGTCAGCAGATCGCCGACCTGGAGGCGGCGGCGACTGACGAGCCGGTGGCGATCGTGGGGATGGCGTGCCGTTATCCGGGCGGGGTCTCCTCACCGGACGAGCTGTGGCGGCTGGTCGCCGACGAGGTCGACGCGATCTCGCCGTGGCCGACCGACCGTGGCTGGGACACCGAGGGCCTGTACGACCCGGAGCCCGGCACACCCGGCAGGTCGTACACGAAGGAAGGCGGCTTCCTGGAGGGCGCCACCCGGTTCGACGCCGAGTTCTTCGGGATCTCGCCGCGTGAGGCGGTCGCCATGGACCCGCAGCAGCGGGTCCTCATGGAGAGCGCCTGGGAGGTCTTCGAGAACGCGGCCATCGACCCGGCCACGCTCAAGGGCAGCCGGACCGGCGTCTTCGTCGGAGTGGTGGAGGAGAGCTACCTCGGTCTGGAGGCGCCGCGCGAACTCCAGGGCTACCTGATGACCGGCAAGCTCGGCAGCGTGGCGTCGGGGCGCATCGCGTACACGCTGGGGCTGGAGGGTCCCGCCGTATCGATCGACACGGCGTGCTCCTCGTCCCTGGTGGCGCTGCACCTCGCCGTGCAGTCGGTGCGCTCGGGCGAGTCGGATCTCGCGCTCGCCGGCGGCTCCACGGTCAACGGTGATCCCGGCGGCTTCGTGGACTTCTCGCAGCAGCGCGGGCTCGCCGCCGACGGCCGGATCAAGTCCTTCTCGGCGGCGGCGGACGGTACGGCGTGGTCGGAAGGGGTCGGCCTGCTGCTGGTCGAGCGCCTCTCGGACGCTCAGCGCAACGGCCACCACGTCCTCGCGGTCATCCGTGGCAGCGCGGTCAACCAGGACGGCGCCTCCAACGGCCTCACCGCACCGAACGGCCCGTCGCAGGAACGCGTCATCCGCCAGGCCCTCACCAACGCCGGCCTGGCCCCGAGCGACATCGACGCCGTCGAGGCACACGGCACCGGCACCCGTCTCGGCGACCCGATCGAGGCCCAGGCCCTCATCGCCACCTACGGCCAGAACCGGCCCGAAGGCCGTCCTCTCCACCTCGGCTCGCTCAAGTCCAACATCGGGCATTCGGTGGCGGCCGCCGGAGTGGGTGGCGTGATCAAGATGGTCCAGGCGATGCGGCACGGCACACTGCCGAGGACGCTCCACCTGGACGAGCCGAGCCCGTTCGTGGACTGGGACGCCGGTGAGGTCTCCCTGCTGACGGAGGCCCGGCCGTGGCCGGAGAAGGAGGGCCCGCGGCGGGCGGCGGTCTCGGCGTTCGGCGTGAGCGGGACGAACGCGCACGTGATCCTGGAGCAGCCGCCTGTACGGGAGTCGGCGGAGCCGGAGGAGCCGGCCGAGCCGCAGGTGCCGCCGGTCCTCCCGTGGCTGCTCTCCGCCAAGAACCCTCAAGCACTCGCCGGTCAGGCGGCGCGGCTGCTGGAGCACGTGGAGGCGCGGCCCGAGCTGTCACCGCTCGACGTCGCGTACTCCCTCGCCACCACCCGCACCACCCACGACCACCGCGCCGTCCTCCTCACCGGCTCCCGCACGCACCCGCGCGAGCAGCTCGACGCCCTCTCCCGGAGCACGCCCACGCCGGGCACCATCAGCGGCGAGGCGGGTCCTCGGCGAGGCAAGGTGGCCTTCCTGTTCACCGGCCAGGGAGCTCAACGGGCCGGTATGGGCAAGGAGTTGTACGCGGCGTTCCCGGTCTTCGCCGAGGCGCTCGACGAGGTCTGCGCGCAGCTGGACAAGGATCTGGAGCGGCCGTTGCTGGAGGTGATGTTCGCCGAGCCCGGCACCGAGGCCGCAGCCCTGCTCGACCAGACCGGCTACACCCAACCCGCGCTCTTCGCTCT
>NZ_JBEXTJ010000029.1:0-3179 GCF_040614075.1 Streptomyces sp. NPDC006174
TTGAGAACTGCACAGTGGACGCGAGCATCTGTGGCCAAGTTTTTAAGGGCGCACGGTGGATGCCTTGGCACCAGGAACCGATGAAGGACGTGGGAGGCCACGATAGTCCCCGGGGAGCTGTCAACCAAGCTTTGATCCGGGGGTTTCCGAATGGGGAAACCCGGCAGTCGTCATGGGCTGTCACCCGCTGCTGAACACATAGGCAGTGTGGAGGGAACGAGGGGAAGTGAAACATCTCAGTACCCTCAGGAAGAGAAAACAACCGTGATTCCGGGAGTAGTGGCGAGCGAAACTGGATGAGGCCAAACCGTATGTGTGTGATACCCGGCAGGGGTTGCGCATGCGGGGTTGTGGGAGTTTTCTTTCATAGTCTGCCGGCTGTGAGACGAGTCAGAAACCGTTGATGTAGGCGAAGGACATGCGAAAGGTCCGGCGTAGAGGGTAAGACCCCCGTAGCTGAAACATTAACGGCTCGTTTGAGAACCACCCAAGTAGCACGGGGCCCGAGAAATCCCGTGTGAATCTGGCGGGACCACCCGCTAAGCCTAAATATTCCCTGGTGACCGATAGCGGATAGTACCGTGAGGGAATGGTGAAAAGTACCGCGGGAGCGGAGTGAAATAGTACCTGAAACCGTGTGCCTACAAGCCGTGGGAGCGTCGCTGTGTGTGCTTGCACATGCAGTCGTGACTGCGTGCCTTTTGAAGAATGAGCCTGCGAGTTAGCGGTGTGTAGCGAGGTTAACCCGTGTGGGGAAGCCGTAGCGAAAGCGAGTCCGAATAGGGCGTTTGAGTTGCACGCTCTAGACCCGAAGCGGAGTGATCTAGCCATGGGCAGGTTGAAGCGGAGGTAAGACTTCGTGGAGGACCGAACCCACCAGGGTTGAAAACCTGGGGGATGACCTGTGGTTAGGGGTGAAAGGCCAATCAAACTCCGTGATAGCTGGTTCTCCCCGAAATGCATTTAGGTGCAGCGTCGTGTGTTTCTTGCCGGAGGTAGAGCACTGGATAGGCGATGGGCCCTACCGGGTTACTGACCTTAGCCAAACTCCGAATGCCGGTAAGTGAGAGCGCGGCAGTGAGACTGTGGGGGATAAGCTCCATGGTCGAGAGGGAAACAGCCCAGAGCATCGACTAAGGCCCCTAAGCGTACGCTAAGTGGGAAAGGATGTGGAGTCGCAGAGACAACCAGGAGGTTGGCTTAGAAGCAGCCACCCTTGAAAGAGTGCGTAATAGCTCACTGGTCAAGTGATTCCGCGCCGACAATGTAGCGGGGCTCAAGCGTACCGCCGAAGTCGTGTCATTCCAGCATGTACCCCCAACGGGGGCTGGGATGGGTAGGGGAGCGTCGTGTGCCGGGTGAAGCAGCCGCGGAAGCGAGTTGTGGACGGTTCACGAGTGAGAATGCAGGCATGAGTAGCGATACACACGTGAGAAACGTGTGCGCCGATTGACTAAGGGTTCCTGGGTCAAGCTGATCTGCCCAGGGTAAGTCGGGACCTAAGGCGAGGCCGACAGGCGTAGTCGATGGACAACCGGTTGATATTCCGGTACCCGCTTTGAAACGCCCAGTACTGAATCAGGCGATGCTAAGTCCGTGAAGCCGGCCCGATCTCTTCGGAGTTGAGGGTAGTGGTGGAGCCGATGAACCAGACTTGTAGTAGGTAAGCGATGGGGTGACGCAGGAAGGTAGTCCAGCCCGGGCGGTGGTTGTCCCGGGGTAAGGGTGTAGGACGCACGGTAGGTAAATCCGTCGTGCATGAAGTCTGAGACCTGATGCCGAGCCGATTGTGGTGAAGTGGATGATCCTATGCTGTCGAGAAAAGCCTCTAGCGAGTTTCATGGCGGCCCGTACCCTAAACCGACTCAGGTGGTCAGGTAGAGAATACCGAGGCGTTCGGGTGAACTATGGTTAAGGAACTCGGCAAAATGCCCCCGTAACTTCGGGAGAAGGGGGGCCATCACTGGTGATAGCACTTGCTGCTTGAGCTGGGGGTGGCCGCAGAGACCAGCGAGAAGCGACTGTTTACTAAAAACACAGGTCCGTGCGAAGCCGTAAGGCGATGTATACGGACTGACGCCTGCCCGGTGCTGGAACGTTAAGGGGACCGGTTAGTGCACTTTCGGGTGTGCGAAGCTGAGAACTTAAGCGCCAGTAAACGGCGGTGGTAACTATAACCATCCTAAGGTAGCGAAATTCCTTGTCGGGTAAGTTCCGACCTGCACGAATGGCGTAACGACTTCTCGACTGTCTCAACCATAGGCCCGGTGAAATTGCACTACGAGTAAAGATGCTCGTTTCGCGCAGCAGGACGGAAAGACCCCGGGACCTTTACTATAGTTTGATATTGGTGTTCGGTTCGGCTTGTGTAGGATAGGTGGGAGACTGTGAAGCGGCCACGCCAGTGGTTGTGGAGTCGTCGTTGAAATACCACTCTGGTCGTGCTGGATGTCTAACCTGGGTCCGTGATCCGGATCAGGGACAGTGTCTGATGGGTAGTTTAACTGGGGCGGTTGCCTCCTAAAGAGTAACGGAGGCGCCCAAAGGTTCCCTCAGCCTGGTTGGCAATCAGGTGTTGAGTGTAAGTGCACAAGGGAGCTTGACTGTGAGACCGACGGGTCGAGCAGGGACGAAAGTCGGGACTAGTGATCCGGCAGTGGCTTGTGGAAGCGCTGTCGCTCAACGGATAAAAGGTACCCCGGGGATAACAGGCTGATCTTCCCCAAGAGTCCATATCGACGGGATGGTTTGGCACCTCGATGTCGGCTCGTCGCATCCTGGGGCTGGAGTCGGTCCCAAGGGTTGGGCTGTTCGCCCATTAAAGCGGTACGCGAGCTGGGTTTAGAACGTCGTGAGACAGTTCGGTCCCTATCCGCTGTGCGCGTAGGAATATTGAGAAGGGCTGTCCCTAGTACGAGAGGACCGGGACGGACGAACCTCTGGTGTGCCAGTTGTCCTGCCAAGGGCATGGCTGGTTGGCTACGTTCGGAAAGGATAACCGCTGAAAGCATCTAAGCGGGAAGCCTGCTTCGAGATGAGTATTCCCACCCTCTTGAGGGGTTAAGGCTCCCAGTAGACGACTGGGTTGATAGGCCAGATGTGGAAGCCCTGTAAGGGGTGGAGCTGACTGGTACTAATAGGCCGAGGGCTTGTCCTCAGTTGCTCGCGTCCACTGTGTT
>NZ_JBEXTJ010000031.1:0-1040 GCF_040614075.1 Streptomyces sp. NPDC006174
CCCTCGAACCCCTCACCCAACACCCCCACCGACCCGGCCTCCCCATACACCGAGTCATAAATCTCCCGCCACTCATCCACCTGATCACTCACCGAGCCGCCCGACTCCTCGGCGGACGGGACGACATACGCCACCAGGCGCAGGTCGTCGGCGTTGTGGCGACGAGCGATGACGAGGGCCTGCGAGACGCCCGGCTCGGCCTCCAACACCGCCTGGACCTCGCCCGGTTCGATCCGGAAACCGCGGATCTTGACCTGATCGTCGGCACGGCCGAGATACTCCAGCTGACCGTCGGTGTTCCACCGCACCAGATCACCGGTGCGATACATCCGCTCACCCGGACCGCCGAACGGACTGGCCACGAAACGGGCCGCCGTCAGGCCTGCTCGGCCTCGGTAACCACGCGCCAGACCCGCACCCGACACATACAACTCCCCCGGAACACCCGGGGGTACGAGACCCAGCCGCTCATCCAGCACGAAGAGACGGGCTCCGGGGACCGGACGGCCGATCGGGGCACCCTGACCCGCCACCAGCGGGTCACTGATCGCGGCCGCCACGGTGATCTCCGTCGGACCGTAGGCGTTGACGACCCGTCGGCCACCGGACGACCAACGCGCCACCAACTCCGGCGGGCACGCCTCCGCCCCCACCACCAGAGCCACCAACCCATCCAACCGGTCCCAGGCACCGGCCGGCAGCGTCGCCACCACGGACGGCGGCAAGAACGCATGCGTCACCCCACCCGCCGACAACGCCCGCTCCAGTTCTTCACCCGCGAGTCCGGAACCCTCCGGGACCACCAGGGCGCCACCGGAACCCCACGCCAGAACCAGCTCCAGGACCGAGGCGTCAAAGCTCAGCGACGCCGTCCGCAACACCCTGCTGCCCGAACCCGCGCCAACCTTGTTCACGAGACCAGCGGCGAACCCGGCCAGCCCCGCGTGCGTGACCTCCACACCCTTCGGAACCCCCGTCGAACCCGACGTGTAGATCACATACGCCACATCCGACAGCTCCAACGCCCTACGCCGGTCAGC
>NZ_JBEXTJ010000032.1:0-1006 GCF_040614075.1 Streptomyces sp. NPDC006174
TGCGTGACCTCCACACCCTTCGGAACCCCCGTCGAACCCGACGTGTAGATCACATACGCCACATCCGACAGCTCCAACGCCCTACGCCGGTCAGCATCAGTGACCTCGTCATCGGGCAGCGACGCACACGCCTCCACCATCGCCGGATCATCGACCGCCACCACTTCCGCAAGCAGTCCCTCCGGCAGACTTTCAGCAGCCGCTTGCGTACTCAGCACCAAACCGGGGCGCGCATCCTCCAACAGCCACCCGATCCGCGCCCCCGGATACTCCACATCCACCGGCACAAACCCCGCACCCGAACCCAGCACACCCAACACCGTCACCAACTGCTCCAGCCCCGCAGGCACCGCAACAGCCACCACATCCCCCGGGCCCACCCCACGCCCGGTCAACCACCGAGCAAGCCGATTCGCCCGACCCGCCACCTCCCCATACGTCCACGACACATCCCCCGACACCACCGCCACCGCATCCGGGCACTCCCGCACCCGCCCCCCGAACAACCCCGGCAACGACACAGACACCGGAACCGGAACCGAAACCGGCACACCAACCCCACCGCCCGACCACCCCAACAACCGCTCCCGCTCCACCCCGCCCAACACATCCACCACACCCACCCGCACACCCAAATCCCCCACCACCCCACCCAACAACCGCACCAACCGCCCACCCAACAACTCGACGGTCTCCCGGTCGTAGAGGTCCGTCGCGTACTCGATGAACCCATCGATCCCCGCCGGAGCGCCGTCCGCGTCGAAGGTCTCCCACAGGTTCACCGTCAGGTCGAACTTGGCCGTCCCCGTGCCCAGCGACTCCGAGCGCACCTCAAGCCCGGGCAGCCCGAACCGCGCCTCCTCGTTGTTCTGCAACACCAACGCCACCTGGAACAAGGGATGCCGCCCACCAGAACGCACCGGATTCAGCCGCTCCACCACCAACTCGAACGGCACATCCTGATGCGCATACGCCTCCAAGCACGCCTCACGCACCCGCCCCAACA